>FR882113.1:61419-81934 GCA_000435635.1 Prevotella sp. CAG:1320
CATGAAACCCAATGGAGAGATCGTCTTTGGCGGCATTGGCGGCTTGTCGCTCTTCCAGCCCGACAAGATAAAAGGCAGGAAAAAGAAGCTGGACATACAGCTCATATCCCTTTACGCAAGCAACCGTCTGGTAAGCGCAGGCATGGAGTCGGGAGGGTATATCATCACGGAAAAGCCCGTGATAGAGAGCAACACCTTCCATCTAGGCCCCATGGACAATAGCTTTACCATGGTGCTGAGCACGCTTTCGTTCGCCAACCCCGAAAGAATCACCTTCTCCTATAGGATGAATGACGAAGACTGGGAACGGCTGGAACCAGGCGACAACCGCCTTTCATTAAGCCACATGCCTCCCGGCACCTACCATTTCGAAGTGCAAGCCTCTGACGGAGGGACAAAGAGCGACATACGAGAGTTTACCATCGTGATACATCCCGCGTGGTATCAGTCGGCATGGGCAAAGACCTTCTACCTGCTGCTCGCGCTGGCCGCTATCATATGGATATTCATCGCGCAACGGCGCAAGGCGCAAGACAAGCTCCGGCTGCAGGAGCACATCCACAGCGAGGAACTGAGCGAGGCCAAGATACGCTTCTTCATGAACATCAGCCACGAGATACGCACGCCCATGACGCTCATCATATCGCCCCTGCTCTCACTCATGAACAGCGACAAAGACGCCAAGCGGCAGGCCATCTATGAGGTCATCAAGCGCAACGCCGAGCGCATTCTCCATCTCATCAACCAGATGATGGACTTGCGCAAGATAGAAAAAGGAAAAATGCAGATGCGCATGCAAGAAACCAACCTGATAGGATTCCTGAACGATCTCTACTCCCTCTTCCAACTGCAAGCCAAGGCCAAGGGCATCAAGCTCAACTTCCATCACGACAGCGAGCAGCTACCCGTATGGATAGACCTGGACAACTTCGACAAGGTGGTGGTAAACATTCTCTCCAACGCCTTGAAATTCACGCCTAGCGGCGGAGAAATCACCATGAGCGTCACCCACGACGAGCAGCACGTCCAGCTCTCTATCAAGGACAATGGCGAGGCCATACCCGCCGACAAGATGGACAAAATATTCGAACGTTTCTTCCAAAGCACCGAAAGCATCAACAATCGCAAGATGGGAACGGGCATAGGCCTGGATCTCACACACTCACTCGTAGAACTGCACCATGGCACCATCACCGCCCGCAACAACGAGGACGGAAAGGGATGCGAGTTTATCGTTACGCTGCCTCTGGGGAACGCTCACCTAAAGCCCGAGGAAATCATCACGCCCGAGGAACAGGAAGCCAGGAAAACCAACTCCACGGCAGAATTGGTAGACGAACAGCCTGACACAGGGAACGACCAGGCAAGCCCGCGGGTTTCCACAACGGGCAACCCACGGATTGTCATCGTGGAAGACGATGAAGAGATAAGACATTACCTGGCCACGGAACTGGGCAAGATTTACCGCGTGACTGAATATGACAACGGAGCGGACGCATTGATGAACATACTGAAACAGACCCCTGACCTGGTCATCAGCGACGTGGTGATGCCCAAAATGGACGGAGTCACCCTTTGCACCAAACTAAAGACGCACGTGGGCACCAATCACCTGCCCGTCATATTGCTCACAGGCAGGGGCGAGGAGGAAAACCAACTGGAAGGACTGGAGACGGGCGCGGACGCCTATATCGTGAAACCTTTCAGCCTGGACATCCTGAAACGCACCATCGCCAACCTGCTCTTCGCCCGGCAAGTGCTCCGCAACAAATACAGCGGGCAGGAAGAGCAAGCCGACAAGGTAACCCACATAGACGTGAAATCTCCCGACGAGAAGTTGCTGGAAAAGGTCATGGAGGTCATCAACAAAAACCTCGACAACGCCGAATTGAACGTGGACACCATCGCTGAAGCAGTGGGCATCAGCCGCGGCCACCTCTACCGGCGCATGAAGCAGCTCACCAACCAGAGCCCACATGACCTCATCCGCAACATCAGGCTAAAACAGGCCGCCAACCTGCTGAGCACAGGCAACCATAGCATCGCGGAAGTGATGTACGCTTGTGGCTTCAGCAACGCCGCCTCCTTCTCCACCATGTTCAAGAACTTCTATGGCATGTCGCCCCGTGAATACATGCGGGAGCACAGCAAGGAATAGGCCTTTGAGAGCCTATTTTTGGAACTTCAAAAAAGACAGTGCTTCCATCGGCCAGAGACAGTGCTTTCGTGGGCCTACGGAAGCACTGTCTTTTTTCGGGCCATTTTGGACAATGATTTTTCTTGCCCAAACAGGGGTGTTTAGGTATCCAATATTACTTGGCCATGTATCCAATATTACTTAGCCATGTATCCAATATTACTTTGCCATGTATTATTGGATGAATCGGGGGGTGTCGGACTCCCTCCGTCACGCAACTAGTTTCATCAGCCATCGAAACTAGTTTCACAGGCCATCGAAACTAGTTTCGTGGGGCTTTGAGACTAGTATGCCTCGCGGCTATGTCTCCGGTCTCTCCGCGGGCAAGGGCCTGGTGGTGCCCCTGATGACGAGGCGTGTGCGGACGATGCTCTTTTGTGCCTTGTCCATAGGTATTGCGCCTTCCACGTGGGCTATCAGTATGTCAGCTGCCCGCTTGCCTATTTCTGCCCCTCTTTGCTCCACGCTAGTGAGCATGGGGTCGCAAGAGATGGCGCTCTCCCCGTTGGTGAAGCCGCAGACGCTGATGTCTTCAGGTACTCTCAGCCCCATGTACTTGGCCGTGTAGAGCACGCCGATGGCCGTGTTGTCGTTGACGGTGAAGAAAGCGTCTGGCCTGTCTTCCCTTTCCAGCAGGGCAGGGGTGAGCCGCTCGGCCTCCTCGCGGTTGTCACACTGCAAGACGATGCTCTTGTCCAGGGGAATATGGTGCTTGATGAGTGCGTCCTTGTAACCGTTGTAGCGGTTCTTGGAGATTTCCAGCTGCATGGGCGAGCCATAGTAGGCTACCCGCTTGCACCCCGTCTGTATCAGGTAGCTCACGGCGTTGAAGGCTCCCATATAGTCGTCCACCACCACGCGGGAGCAGTCCAGCCCCGTGCAGATGCGATCATAGAATACCAGTGGCACGCCTCCCGCCCGCAATTTGAGGAAGTGGTCATAGCGCAAGGTGTCCTTGGCCTGCGAGACGATGACTCCGCAAACTCTCATTTTGTAGAACGCCTCGCAGATGCGCACCTCTCTTTCATATTGTTCCTCGCTCTGCGCCACGATGACCATGTAGCCCCGGGAGCTGGCTTCCCGCTCTATGCCACTGAGGATGGAGGAGAAAAGGTAGTGGGTGAACTGGGGCACGATGATGCCTATCACCCTCATGGGCGTGGTCTTGGAATAGCGCAAGGCCTCGCCCAAGACGTTGGAGACGAAGTTGTGCTCCCGGGCATAGGCTTGTATGCGCTCCTTTTGCTGGGGACTGATGCGGGGACTGTCGCGCAAGGCGCGGCTCACGGTGGCTACGGACACGCCCAGGTCGCGGGCGATATCTTTCATGGTGATTTGCTGGGGTCTTTCCATGGGCAAGATAGGCTTGGTTAGTCTATGGTGGCGATTTTTCGTTCCCGTGGGAAGTCAATCCGCCGCCGATACCGCGAATATACGAAATCTTTCGCTTATATCCCTCATCCAAAGGCGGATTATTGCGCAAACGATTGCGCAAACTCCCGATGATTTTTTGCCGCAAATGAGAACAAGCAATCGTTATTTGGCCTACATTTGTATCAAGAAACCGGAAAGCCCCAGAAACGTGACCATGGGGCGATACCTAGACCGAACAAGCGCCTAACCGCAATTTCAGAACTAAAAACTATATATACTTTTAACTTAAAATCACGCTAATGATGAAGGTAAGATTTCAACTGCCCTCAAGGATGTTGGCCCTGCTCTGTGGCCTATTCTTGACTGTTGGCGCCTTTGCGCAGCAAATCACTGTCAAAGGTCTCGTGAAAGACAGTACCGGCGAACCTGTCATCGGCGCGACCATTTCCGACTCTAACGGGAAGGCGTTGGCCGTGTCAGACTTCGACGGTAACTTCGAAGTAAAGGCGAATTCAGGAGAGACGCTCATGGTCTCTTACATAGGATTCGTCAATCAACAAGTGACCGCGGCTCCCAGCGTGGTCGTCACCATGCAGGATGACGCGAAGCAACTGGAGCAAGTGGTGGTCATCGGCTATGGCCGCGCCAAGAAAGAAGACTTGACCGGCTCTGTCACCGCCATGAAGCCCGATGACCTGTCAAAGGGTATTACCAACAACGCCTCGGACATGTTGGTGGGCAAGATAGCCGGCGTAGACGTGCAGGTGGCAGCGGGAAACCCCGGAGCGGGAGCGCAGATACGCATTCGCGGTGGTGCCTCGCTGACAGCCAGCAACGACCCGCTCTATGTAGTGGACGGTCTGGTCATCGACAACAACACGGCCAAGGGTATGAGTAACATCCTGGCCATGATCAACCCCACGGATATCGAGACCTTCACCGTGTTGAAGGACGCTTCGGCCACGGCCATTTATGGTTCTCGCGCCTCTAACGGTGTGATCATTATCACCACAAAGAAGGGACGTGCCGGCCAGAAGCCTACCTTCACCTACACGGGCGACATCACCCTCTCCATGGTGCAGAAGAAGTATGACATGTTGACCGCCTCCGAGTACAGGAACCTCATCAACAACATGACCAACGCCGACGGTACGCCCGCTTTCAGCGATTCGCAGAAAGCTGGCCTTGGCAACTATGACACCGACTGGCAAGACGAGATTTTCCGCAAGGCCGTCTCCACCAACCACAGTCTCTCCATCAGCGGCGGCTTGAAGAACATGCCCTACCGCGTCAGTATGGGTTACCAAATAGGCAACGGTATCATCAAGACTTCTTGGATGCGCCGCTTCAACGCCTCTATCAACTTGGCTCCCTCGTTCCTCGACGAGCACTTGCAATTCAACATCACTGCCAAGTACATGTATGAGAAAGACCGCTACGCCGACGGCGGCGGTGCCGTGGGAGCCGCAGTGAGCATGGATCCCACGCAGCCCGTCTATGGCTCTGGCAGCCAATATGACTACACCGGTGGATGGTACCAGACGCTGATGGCCAATCCTGGCTTCAGTGATCCCAACTGGGCCTACACCACCAACAGCAACTCCACGCAAAACCCACTGGCGTTGCTGGAGACCAAGAAGACCATCGCCAACGCCAGCGACTTCAGCGGCAACGTGGAGGTGGACTACAAGATTCACGGACTGGAGGACTTGCATATACACGCCAGCCTCGGCGCGCAATACACCTCCACCAACCAGAGCGACTGGATATCGCCCTATTCCTACAGCAACAACTATTACGGATGGGACGGCATGGAATATTACTGGAAGTATAACATCGTGGGCAACGCCTACCTGCAATACACCAAGGAACTGGGTGCGCACTACATCGACGTGATGGCTGGTGCGGAGCAGAGCCACTACCACCGCTCGGGCTACAACGAGGGACAGGGAACCGACCGTGTCACGGGGGCAGCCTACAGTCCCTCACTGCGCAGTGAGAAGGAGTGGGCCACCCACAACTCACTGGTTTCTTACTTCGGCCGATTGAATTACACCTTGCTCGACCGCTACATGCTGACCGCCACCTTCCGTGCCGATGGCAGCTCCCGTTTCTCCGAGGGCAACAAGTGGGGTTACTTCCCCTCCGTGGCACTGGCCTGGAAGATCAACAACGAGAAGTTCCTGCGCGATGTCTCCTGGCTCGACGAGCTGAAGTTCCGTGCCGGCTGGGGTATGACCGGACAGCAAAACGGCATCGACGACTTCTACTATGCTCCCCTCTACCGTGTGAGCAACTCCTACGCGCAGTATCCTTTCGGTGATACCTATTATTATACCACGCGCCCCAATCGCTATAATCCCGACCTGACTTGGGAGAAGACCACCACCTGGAACGCGGGTCTTGATTTCAGTGCCCTAAGTGGCCGCTTCACTGCCAACCTGGACGCTTACTACCGCAAGACCACCGACCTGCTGGCCACTGTCTCCATTGCCTCGGGCATGAACTTCGGCGACGAGCTGCTGCAAAACGTGGGCAGCATGGAGAACTACGGCGTGGAGCTGGCCTTCACCGTGCGCCCAATCGTGACCAAGGACTTCTCTTGGGACATCAGTTACAACGTGGGCTGGAACCACAACGAAATCACCGAGCTGACCGCTGGTGCCTCTGACTGGGTATGGTGTGGCAACAAGATCTCCAGCGGTAACAACACCCGCATACAGCGCAATAAGGTGGGCGAGGCCATGAACTCCTTCTACGTCTACCAACAAGTGTACGACGAGAACGGCAAGCCCATTGAGGGTCTCTATGTAGACCGCAACGGCGATGGACAGATAAACGACAACGACCGCTACTACTACAAGAGCCCCACGCCTGACGTGATTATGGGTCTCACCATGAAGTTCCTCTGGAAAAACTGGGACTTCAGCACTAGCTTCCGCGCTTCTTTGGGCAACTACGTGTACTATGACTTCCTGGCCAACAGGAGCGGCGTGAGCCCCAGTGGACTTTTGCGCGAGAACTTCAACAACACCACTTGGGAGGCCGTCAACCTGGGCTTCACCGGTACCACGGTAACGCCTTGTTACCTGAGCGACTACTTCGTGCGCAATGCCAGCTTCCTGAAGTGTACCAATATCACGTTGGGTTACTCCTTCCCCGCCTTGCTTACCTACGCTGGCGAGAAGTACTTCTCTGGCCGCGTCTACTTCACCGTGCAGAATCCCTTCATCATCTCCGATTACGACGGACTTGACCCCGAGGTGACCTCCGGTATCGACGGCAGCGCTTATCCACGTCCTATGAGTTTCCAACTGGGCGTAAACTTCAATTTCTAATTCCTAAGCAGTCTATACGAATATGAAAAAGACAATGATAAAGACGGTTCTGGCAGGCATCCTGGCCCTGGGCATGGTGTCTTGTGCAGACGATTTGAACATATCTTCCATAGACCCGCAGACCGATCCCTCCTATGACCCCATGCAGCTCCTGGCCAAGCAATACGCTTGCCTGTCGGTGACGGGACAGAGCGGCCCCGCTGGGCAGGGAGATATCAGCGGCGATGAGGGAGAGAGCGGCTTCTACCGCACGCTCTTCAACCTGCAAGAACTTTGCACCGACGAGGTGGCCTGGGCCTGGCAGAACGACGAGGGTATACCCGAGTTGACCAACATACAGTGGAATGCTAGCTCGGCGCGTATCAAGTGGTGTTACCAGCGCCTAGCCTTCAACGTGATGCTTTTCAATCAGTATCTCACCGAGCAGGATGGTGTGGCTGACCCCGCCTATATTGCCGAGGTGCGTTTCCTTCGCGCCTTGCACTATTACTATTTCCTCGACCTCTTCCATAAGGCACCTTTCAAGACGGTGTTCAGCATTGGTGTATACCCAGAGGAGAAGGGAGGCAAAGAGCTCTATGACTGGATAGACAAGGAACTGACCGAGGTGGAGCCCCTGATGGCCGAGGTGGGTGCCTATAATAACACCAGTGACTATGGCCGCGCCGACCGAGGAGCCGCCTACATGCTGCACGCCCGCTTGGCTCTGAACTCACAGGTGTACACCGACGGACAAGTGAACGACCTGCAGAAGGCCATAGACTATTGTGATGCCATCACCGACAGCCATGCCTACGAACTGAGCAAGCAGGAGAAGAACGGCTTCAGTGGCTACGCACAGCTCTTCATGGGCGACAACGACCAAAATGCGCAGGCCATGAAGGAGACCATCTTCCCCATCCGCTGCGACGGACTTCGCACGCAGAGCTATTCTAACTCCACTTACATCATAGCCTCTATGTTCACCGACGGTATGCCTTACCTGAACGGCAACGCCAAGTGGCAGTGCATGCTCTCCCGCCGCTCGCTGGTGACCAAATTCTTTGGCGACCCCGAGAATCAAGTGCCTATGGCTACCGAGGCAGAAGTGGCGCAATTGCCCAGTGGAGCTACCGAGGCCGACGTGATAGCCTTGGATGGCCAGTTGGGTGTTTCCACTGAGGACATGTTGACCGCCGCCAGAGACGACCGCGCCATGTTCTACGCTGGTGTGGGAGGCGGACTGAGGCAATTGACTCCCGAGAAACAAATCACGGGTTTCACCAATGGACTGAGCATCGTGAAGTGGACCAACTACCGCACGAATGGCACCGTGGGTAACAACGAGAACTACTACGACACCGACATCCCCCTCTTCCGCTACGCTGAGGTATTGCTCACCAGGGCCGAGGCCAACTTCCGCCTGGGTCACCCCGAGCTGGCTGTGCCAGACATCAACGAGTTGCGCGGCCGTGCCCATGCCTCCACGGTGTCCACTGAAGACATCACCGAGGACTTCCTTATCGACGAGTGGTCTCGCGAGTTCTTCGTGGAGGGTCGCCGTCGCAGCGACTTGGTGCGCTTCGGACGCTTCAGCGGTTCCAGCTACATTTGGCCCTTCAAGGGGGGCGTGCCCACTGGCACGGGCGTACAGTCTTTCTACGACATTTATCCCATACCCAGTGACGAGTTGGCCAGCAACAAGAACATGAGCCAGAACCCCGGCTACTAACAGACGGGTGGGGAAACACTAAACATCCTAAGAACGAATAAACCGGAAATTCAACATGAAAAAGAGAATATGCAATATCAGTTGGCTGCTCGCGCTGCTCGCCGTGGTGACCTTGGGTTTCACCGCTTGCGACACAGACACCGACAGCAACCCGACGCTTGACCTGAGCCATGTGGGCGAGGGATTCCCGCTCAACGTGCCGGCCAACGCCGAAAACAATACCTATGACCTGGCCAACGCCACCAGCCTGGAGCTTACCTGCTCGCAGCCCAACTATGGCGGAATGCCCTTGATGGTGCGTTACTACGTGCAAGTGTCGCTCACCGAGGACTTCGCTTCCTACAGGGAGCTGGCCACCTCTTACACCACGGCGAAGATGGCCGTGGACGCGAGGGAGATCAACGACGCGATGGTGGAACTCTTCCAGGAGGCCAATCCCGACACGGCCAATCCCGCCACGCCATGTCCGCTTTACATCAAGCTACGCGCTGTCATCGATGGCACCGACAACATGGGCGAGACCTACTCCAACGTGATTACCCTGCCCAGCGTGCTGGCTACCTACCAGGCTCCCGAGGCCACGTTTGAGACCCAACTCTATGTGGTAGGCGATGCCGTAGGCACACCTTGGACCACCTGGAAGGTCGTGCCACAAATCTACGGCATGCCTGGTTGCTACTTCACCATGATTTACGTGCCCGCTGGCAAGGGCTTCAAGTGGGGAACCTTCGAGCAAGACTGGCGTGGCTACGACCGCATACGCAATTGGGACGATGTGGCTGGTGCAGGCGTGAGTGCGGCCGATGACGGTAACATCCTTTTCGAGAATGGCGGATGGTATGTGCTCTTCTTCGAGGCCGAGATCGTGGGCAGTAGCGTGCAGTATGACTTGCACATCTATCCTGGAGCCGCTTACGTGACGGGTGCTGGTTGCTACACGGGCGACTGGTTGGACGCTGACCCCACCTGGCAGTTGGTGGCTCCCGCCGACCAAACGGGCGAGTGGGCAAGTCCCGCCTTCATAGGTTCTGGCGAGCTGCGAGCCTATATTAAAGTGCCTGGCTATGACTGGTGGCGCACCGAGTTCACGTTCCACAACGGGGAAATCTTCTGGCGCAACGTGGACATCCCCAACAGCTGGGCTGAGACCATGGGCTCTGACTATTCCGTGCAGGTGACCCCAGGACAGGCTCTCTTCGTGAATTTCGACACCAACACTGGCGAAGTAAGATAACCCCTAACATGTTACAACGATGAAAAAGACATTATTATACAGCATGGCAGCCTTGGCGAGCATCGCGCTCGCCAGCTGCACTGGCGACTATGACGACTGGGCCAGCCCCCAGTCTTATCCCCAGGAGGATGCCGCGGCCGCTTACGGCGTGACCGTGGCGGCTGGGGCTGAGGCCAACGTGACCATGCCCGCCGAGGATGGTGACGTGGTATTGGTGAGCATCACCACCGACAACCAGCAAGTCTCCGGTTACTCCCTCAATGGCCTCACTATCAACGCGGCTGGGGAAGAGGGTGCTCCCTTGCCCCTGGATGCCGAGATGGTGGGCAACGACGTGGTGGTGAATGCCACCGAACTGGCCAAGGCCGTGGATCAGCTCTATGGCTCTCGTGCTTCTGAACCTCGTACGCTGGACGTGACCACCGATTTCTCCATCAACCTGGCTAACGGCGATGCCGTGACCAGCGCGAAAGGCAAGACCCTGGCCACCGTGACTCCCGCTCCCCTGCCAGAGGAAGACCCCGAGGGATACTACCTGTTGGGAGCTTTCACCACGGGCAATTGGGACCCCGCCGCTCCCGTATGGATGGAGGCGCAGGGCGATGGCACCTACAAGGCCACCGTCACCACCGCCACCAGCGGCGCCAACTATTGGGGTATCTACATGGGTAGCCACTTCGTGAGCGGCGACTGGGACAGCATCAACCAGGGCGTGATAGGCAGCGAGACGGCCGACAACGCCGAGCCGCAGGGTCTGCTCTCCTATACAGGCGACCCCATCTATACGGCTACCAACTCGCTGGTCATCAATGGCGAGGGCACGTTCGAGATTACTTTCGACGCGAAGAACTTCACCTACACCGTGATACGCTCCGAGGCCATGTACTACCTGGTGGGTGCCATGAATGGTTGGGCGGCATCCACGCAGAACATGCTCTACACCCAGGGCGGCAATGTCTACTCCTACACTACCCTGTGGGAGGGCGATGCCAACCTGAAGATATGGGATTCCAAGAGCCTCGGCAACTGGGACGTATGCTGGGGAGCGCAGGAAGACAACATGAATTACGAGAGCGGCTCGTTGGTGAACACGGGCGCGGGCTCCATGGTGGCTCCCACCAAGGGTGAGTATTACACCTTCACCATGGACATGAACGCCCAGACCTATACCTGGACAAAGCTCGACCCCGCCACCATCACGGAATATACCTCTGTCTCCCTGATAGGCGGCTTCAACAACTGGGACGAGAATGGCACTGAGGTGGACCTCGCCGAGGTGGCTCCCCACAACTGGTATGGCGTGATGACGCTGGAGGCTGACAGTGAGTTGAAGTTCCGCGCCAACCACGGTTGGGATGTCAGCTGGGGCTGCGCTGACAAGAGCGTGCCCCTGGGCGACAGCTACTACCTGCCCATCGGAGGCGATAACATCACGGTAAGCGCCGGCACTTATGCCTTCTATCTCAACGACATCACGGGTGAGTGGAGCATCGTAAGGCAAGAGTGACGCCATCTTTGACTTCAGATCCAATCATGATATGGGGAGCGGGTCTCGCGAGAAGGCCGCTCCCCTTCTTTTTTGCCATTACTTTTGCCCATCTCGGAAATGTTTCGTAACTTTGTGGGTGAGGAATCATGTAAGATGATTCTAGGAATCATCTTACATGATTCCCGGAATGGTCTAAGATGATTCCCCGTCTAGGTGGCGGCTATGTCTGGCCAAGTAGGCGGAGAGGTGAGAACAAGAGGCTTTAATGGATTAGTAAAGAAAAAACATGTATTACAAGAAACAGAAAATTAAGGGAAAGTGGTATCCTCGCTCCATCACGGCGAGCAAGTATGAAACGAAAGACGTGGCCGAGCGACTTGCCGCCATGTCCACGGTGAGCCTGGGCGATGCCTATGCCGTGCTCGTGGGGCTAGGCGAGGTGTTGGGCGACATGATGCAGATGGGCAACTCCGTGAAGCTGGACGGGCTGGGCACGTTCTATCTGGTGGGCAAGGCCAACGGGGAGGGTGTCGATACGCCCGAGGAGGTGAGTGCGAACCAGTTCGGGAAGGTGAAGGTGGCCTTCATTCCCGAGTACCAGCGCGAGGGCAACCACAAGGTGGCTCGCAGGACTATCGTGCCCAACCACGTGGAGTGGGTGGAGATGAAGGACAAGCTGAAGTGAGTCCCGTCGAATGGCATTCCAATGATGTATGGACGACATTCTATTGATATCATGATGAGCCCCTCTCAGATACGATTCCCACGAAAAAGGGTGGCACCGAAAGAGTGCCACCCTTTGATTTGCCTTGTCCTGTCTTGCCCTAGTCCAGGAACGTGATTTTGAACACGGGGGCGATGGGGTTGGGTTTCTCCTTGGGCAGGTAGATGGTCAGCGAGGTGCCGTCGCGCTCGTAGTCCACGGCTCCGTGGCCCAGCAGCTCCACGCCCTTCACGCTGCGGTGGCAGTAGGGGGAGTCCTGGCGCAGCGTCTCCAGTCTCACCACGCCGTTGTCGGGCCATCCCAAGGCCGTGGCGTAGACCACCTCGCCCTTCTTCACGTAGCGGATGTCGGCTGCCGAGTAGGCTTGCCGTCCCTCGTTGAAGCCCTGGGCGTTGATGGGGTTGGCCTGCTCCGCCAACGGCCCCTCGCCGAAGACCGTCCACGGGCGGGTGGCGAAGACGCTCTCGCCGTTGGTGTCCAGCCAGGCTTTCAACTCTTTCAGGATGGCCACTTCCTTCTCGTCTATCTCCCCGCTGCCCCGCAGGGGGACACTCAGCAGCAGCGTGCCGTTCTTGCTCACGATGTCCACCAGCATCTTCACCACTTGCGCGGCCGACTTGTATCCATTGCGGTCATAGAGGGCGCGGTCGTAGTGCCAGCTGCCCAGGCAGGTGCAGGTCTGCCAGGGCTTGGCCTGCGGCTTGTCGGGTATGCCTCTCTCCACGTCCCACACCATGGCTTCTTTGTGCCTTTCCTCCAGTATCTTGCCCGTCACCACGGCGCGCATCTCTCCCTTGTTGTCCTTGAGGCTCTTGTTGTACATGTGGGTCAATATCCTCACGCCCTCGTCGCTGATGGGGTAGAAGGGGAGCACCGTGTCGTCGAAGTAGAGCACGTCGGGCGAGTAGCGGTTTATCAAGTCCAGCGTGCGGTTGTAGACATTGGTCTTGAAGGCCTCCGAGGGTTGCGAGGCACCGTTGCCCCAGGCCCATTGGGAGTGGATGGCGTTCACGTCCCAGCTGTTCTTGCTGCGCTCGTGGCTCTGCTGGTAGAGGTCTTGCGGGTCGTAGCCTTCCCACCACTTGCCCTTGCCGTCGGCCTTGGTCAGCTTGCCGTCATATCGCTGCGAGCCCTCGTACCAAGTCCAGGCATGGGAGGCATGGACGCTCACGCCCAGCGGCAGGCCATACTTGCGGCAGGCCTTGGCCCACTCGCCCACGATGTCGCGCTTGGGTCCCATGTTCACGGAGTTCCAGGGCTGGTACTGGCTGTCCCAGAGGTCGAAGTTGTCGTGGTGGTTGGCCAGGGTCATGAAGAATTTGGCCCCCACGCTCTTGTAGAAACGGATGAGCGAGTCGGGCTGCCACCGCTCGGCCTTCCACTCGTGGATGACATCCTTGAAGCCGAAGTCCTTGGGGTCGCCATACTTCTTGAGGTGCACTTCCTGTTGCCACTGTCCGGGGTAATACATGTTGCGGGCATACCAGTCGCCTGCCTCCGGCTCGCACTGCGGCCCCCAGTGGGCCCAGATGCCGAACTTCGCGTCCCGATACCAGTCGGGGCATTCATAGCTGGAGAGTGATTCCCAGGTGGGTTGGTATTTGCCCTGCTCCATGGGCTCGGACTTCACTTCCTGCGCCGTGGCGGCGGGACAGGCTCCCAGGGTCAGCGACAGGAGGATGGAAATGGAGAGTTTCATAGTCTTGAGGAATGTTTAGGAAGTTATTAGGTTGACTTGCCCACAAAGATAGTGAATATTCCCTGGAAAGCCAAGGGATGGATGGAAAAAGCGCAAGAAAACGCCCCGCCAGCGAGTGGCGGGGCGCGGTTCGGAAGGCTTGTCCGCCTCGGGGCATCCTTCTGGGTATGTCAGTAGAAAACATGTTTTTTAGGTCAGAGCAGCGGTGGCAACTCGTAGAGGCGGGTGCTGTGGCTGCCCTTCACCAGTATATCCATTCCCTCTGGCCGCTCAGTCTCCAGGGCTTGCTTTACCTCGTCTACTGTGGCGAACTTGCGGTAGGGACATTCAATGGCGGCGAATTCCTTGCCCACGAGCCATACTTGGTTGAGGCCGCTGTCCCGCAATAGGTTCACGACGCGTTGGTGTTCCTCGTGGGACACCTCGCCCAGTTCACCCATTTCACCCAGTATGGCCATCTTGTCACGGGTGGAGTCCATGGTGCGGAAGTTGTCTATGGCCGCCGCCATGCTCGTGGGGTTGGCGTTGTAGGCATCTACGATTAAACGGTTGTGCGCCGTTTCCATCAGTTGCGAGCGGTTGTTGCGAGGCGTATAGCTCTCCAAGGCGTGCCGGATTTGCTCTTCCGCCACGCCGAAGCGCAGTCCTACGGCGATGGCGGCCAGCATGTTGTGGAGATTGTAGGCTCCTATCAGTTGGGTGCTTATCTCGCTTCCCCGCCAACGGAAGCGTAGCGTGGGGTCGCAACCTGTCAGTTCTCCCCTTACTTCAGCCTCTGGGGTAGTGCCGTAGTTGATGGAACAGGTGATTCCTCTTTGGGCTGCCATCTCTCGCAAGTCTTCGCTGTCGCTGTTGAGGAACACTTCCGCCTGGTGGGCAGCCAGGAAGTCGTAGAGTTCGCCCTTGGTGTCTTTCACGCCCTGGAAACTGCCAAAGCCCAACAAGTGCGCTCGCCCCACATTGGTCACCAATCCGCAGGTAGGCTCCACGTAATCCACCAGCCGTTTGATGTCTCCGGGATGGCTCGCCCCCATCTCCACCACGGCGATGTCGTGGGAAGCGTTGAGCGTGAAGAGGGTCTTGGGCACTCCTACGTCGTTGTTGTAGTTGGCTTGGGTATACATGACGTTGTATTTCTCTCCTAGCACGGCGGCGATCAGCTCCTTGGTGGTCGTCTTTCCGTTGGTGCCCGTGATGCCGATGACGGGGATGTTGAACTGGCGGCGATGCTCCCGTGCCAGTTCTTTGTAGGTGACAAGTGCGTCGTCTACCAATATTAATCGGCTGTCTGCGGGGTCTGCGTATTCGGGCTCGTCTATGATGGCGTAGGCGCAGCCCTTTTCCAAGGCGGATTTGGCGAACTTGTTCCCGTTAAACGTGGTGCCTTTCAACGCCAGGAAGATGCTGCCCTCGGGGCAGTCTCGGCTGTCGGTAGTCACTTGTGGGTGCTCTTTGTAGAGGGCGTATAGGTCTTTGATGTTCATGATAGTATATTGAAAATGTTTGGCAAAGATACTGAAATTTATGAAAAAGAGTTCGCTTTTCTCGATTAATATGCGTAAATTCGCGTAATGATTCGCGCAAACAACACCATTCAAGTACGTGGACGATTGCTTGATTTTTCCGTTCCTCGGGTGATGGGCATCCTTAATGCCACGCCCGACTCTTTTTATGCGGGAAGCCGCAAGACAACGGAGGCCGATATAGCCCAGCGGGCCGTGGAAATCGTGGAGCAGGGTGCCGCCATCATTGACGTGGGTGCTTTTTCCACCCGTCCCGGGGCTGAGGAGGTAAGCGCCGAGGAAGAGGCCAAGCGCTTGCGCTTTGCCTTGGGAGTAGTGCGCCGGGAATGCCCGGACGCGATTGTCTCCGTGGACACTTACCGCCCCGCCATCGCCCGCCGATGCGTGGAGGAGTGGGGTGCCGATATCATCAACGACGTGAGCGAGGGTGGCCTCACGGGCATTGCCAATGTCCCATTGGGAGGAGAGCGGGGTGAGATGTTCCGTCTGGTGGGTGAGTTGCGAGTGCCTTATGTCTTGATGTCCGTGAAACCCACGTTGCCCGAGATGCTTTACGCCTTTGCCGATGAGGTACAACAGTTGCGTGACTATGGGGCGAGGGACATCATTTTGGACCCTGGTTTTGGTTTCGGCAAGGATTTGAGGCAAAACTACGCCCTGCTTTCCCAGATGGATCGCCTGCAAGTGCTGGGCTTGCCGCTCTTGGTGGGTGTTTCCCGCAAGCGAATGGCTTATCAGCTGGTAGGTGGCGATGCCTCCACCGCCCTCAACGCCACTACCGCCATTCATGCCGTGGCCTTGATGAAAGGAGCCAACCTGTTGAGGGTGCATGACGTGAAGGAAGCCATGGAAGCCGTTCGCGTAGTCTGTGAAACCATTATCAATCAACCTAAACCTTAACCGCCGTGCCATTCGACCTAGGTATCAAGGATGTCATCGACATCATCTCCGTAGCCCTTTTGCTCTACTACATCTTCAAGTTGATGAGAGAGAGCCGTTCCATCAACATCTTCGTGGGCATCATGCTTTTCATCCTGTTGTGGCTCTTCGTGAGCCAGGTGGTGGAGATGCGCCTCTTGGGTTCCATTCTCGATAAGTTGGTGAGCGTGGGAGTCATCGCCCTGATTGTCATTTTCCAGGACGACATTCGCAAGTTCCTCTACGATTTGGGCACGCAGAAGGGCATGCGCCGCCTCATGATGTTCTTTCGGTCGGGCAAGGGAGACAAGAAAAAGGCCGACCGCGAGACTATCATGCCCTTGGTGATGGCGTGCATGAGCATGAGCAAGAAATACGTGGGGGCGTTGATAGTGATAGAAAGGGGCATTCCGCTGACCGACGTGATTGAGACGGGCGAGACCATTGACGCCCGCATTAACCAGCGGCTGATAGAGAATATCTTTTTCAAGAACTCCCCTTTGCACGACGGGGCCATGGTGATTGTCAACAAGCGCATCTGCACCGCCGGTTGCATCTTGCCCGTGAGCCATAGCCTGGACATTCCCAAGGAGTTGGGCTTGCGCCATCGCGCCGCCATGGGCATTTCGCAGAGCAGCGACGCCATAGCCGTGGTGGTGAGCGAGGAGACGGGGCGCATCTCCGTGGCCATAGGCGGCGAGTTCAGGCTCAGGCTCTCGGCCGAGGAGCTGGAGAGCGTGCTCGCCAGCGAGATGCCTTAAGAGGGCATTTTTTGATGCCTGTGGAAAAAATTGCCGTCCGAGTTCATGTAATTCGTTGAAAAGTGTTACTTTTGCAAGGCGGATATGACAAAACACAGATGTAAGGCAAATCTACGTAAAATAAATAACAAACTATGGACTTATTGAAGAAAATCTTGGCGCGCGCCAAGGCTGACAAACAGCGCATCGTGCTCCCCGAGGCTACGGAGGAGCGCACCCTGAAGGCCGCCGACAAGGTGCTGGCCGACGAATTGGCGGACATCATCTTGATAGGCAACCCCTATGAGATTGGACAACTGGCCGTGAAGTGGGATCTCAACAACATTGACAAGGCCACCATCATCGACCCGCTCAACAACCCCAAGAGCGAGGAGTACGCCGAGTTGTTGGCGGAGCTTCGCAAGAAGAAGGGCATGACCATCGAGCAGGCACGCGAGCTGGTGAAGAACCCGCTCTACTTAGGTTGCATGATTATCAAGACGGGCGGAGCCGACGGGCAGATATCCGGGGCGCTCAGCACCACGGGCGACACCCTGCGCCCCGCTTTGCAGATCATCAAGTGTGAGCCGGGCATTACTTGCGTGAGCGGCGCCATGTTGTTGCTCACGGGTGCCCGCCAGTATGGCAAGGACGGCGTGGTGGTGATAGGCGACGTGGCCGTGACGCCCGTTCCCGACGCCGACCAGTTGGCCCAGATAGCCTACACCACGGCCCAGACGGCCAAGGCGGTGGCGGGCATCGCCGAGCCCAAGGTGGCCATGCTGAGCTTCTCCACCCACGGCAGCGCGAAGCACGAGGTGATAGACAAGGTGGTGGAGGCCACCCGCATCGCGAAGGAACGCTATCCCGAGCTGAAGATAGACGGCGAGCTGCAGGCCGACGCGGCCTTGGTGCCCGAGGTGGCCGAGAAGAAAGCCCCGGGCAGCGAGATAGCCGGCAAGGCGAACGTGCTCATCGTGCCCAACCTGGAAGTGGGCAACATCGGCTACAAGCTGGTGCAGAGGCTTGGCGGGGCCATCGCCATCGGACCCGTCCTGCAGGGCATCGCGCGTCCCGTCAATGACTTGAGCCGCGGTTGCTCGATAGACGACATCTACTACATGGTGGCCATCACGGCCTGCCAGGCGCAGGACTTGAAAGAGAGCGCCGCCAAGTGACGGCGCGCCGAGCGGAAATCGAAACAGAAGTAAAAGGAAAACAAGATGAAGATACTGGTATTGAATTGCGGAAGCTCCTCCATCAAGTACAAGCTCTATGACATGGAGGGCGAGAAAGTGTTGGCGCAGGGCGGCGTGGAGCGCATTGGCCTGGATGGCGCCTTCATCAAGGTGACCTTGCCCAGCGGCGAGAAGAGACAGATCATGCACGACATGCCCGACCACAAAGAGGGCGTGAACGTGGTGTTCAAGGCATTGCTTGACCCCGAGATGGGTGCGCTGAAGAGCCTGGACGAGATAGACGCGGTGGGACACCGCATCGTGCAGGGAGGCGACAAGTTCAACCAAAGCATGCTCGTGGACAAGAGCGTGGAGGACGGCATCGAGGAGCTGTGCGACTTGGCCCCCGTCCACAACGCCGGCCACCTGAAGGGCATCAGGGCCGTGGACGCCTTGATGCCCAAGACGCCGCAGGTCGTCGTCTTCGACAACGCCTTCCACAGCACCATGCCCGACTACGCCTATCTCTACGCCATCCCCTATGAGCTGTACGAGAAGTACCACGTGCGCCGCTATGGCTTCCACGGCACGAGCCACCGCTACGTGTCCAAGCGCGTCTGCGAGATACTGGGCCTGGACCAGGCCGACAGCAAGGTCATCACTTGCCACATAGGCAATGGGGCCTCCATCGCCGCCGTGCTCAACGGCAAGGTGGTGGACACTTCCATGGGATTGACTCCCCTGGCGGGCGTGATGATGGGCAGCCGCAGCGGAGACATCGACCCCTCCGCCGTCACCTACCTGATGGAGAAGCTCAACATGACTCCCCACGAGATGTCCGAGTTCCTGAACAAGAAAAGCGGCGTGCTCGGCATCACGGGCATCAGCAGCGACATGCGCGACGTGGAGGCGGCGGCCAACGAGGGCAACGAGCGGGCCGTCTTGGCGCTGAAGATGTACGCCTACCGCGTGAAGAAATACATCGGCTCCTACGCGGCCGCCATGGGCGGCGTGGACGCGGTGGTGTTCACCGCCGGCGTGGGGGAGAACCAGACGGGGCTCCGCGCCGACATCTGCCGGGGGCTCGAGTTCCTGGGCATCGAGATAGACGAGGCCGTGAACGCCACCGTGCGCGGCCGCGAGGCCGTCATCAGCTCGCCCTCCAGCAGGGTGAAGGTGGTGGTGGTGCCCACCGACGAGGAAATTGTCATCGCCCGCGACACGCAGGCCTTGGTCGCCAAGTAACAATACGTTCCAACGGGGGCTGGCACGATGCCAGCCCCTTATACATTATATATAGGAGGTTTAAAGATGAACAAGAGGATAGTGACATTCGGCGAGATCATGTTGCGGTTGTCCAAGCCGGGCTTCCGCCGCCTGCAGCAGGGCAGGGCCTTCGAGGGCAACTTCGGCGGCAGCGAGGCCAACGTGGCCGTCTCCTTGGCCTGTCTGGGCGAGGACGTGGAGTACGTGTCGCGCGTGCCCTGCTCCGCCATGGGCGACGCGGCCCTCATGCACCTGCGCGAGTATGGCGTGGACGTGAGCCACGTGGTGAGGGGCGGCGAACGGCTGGGCGCGTACTACTTCGAGTCGGCCGCGGCCATGCGCGACAGCCTCGTGGTCTACGACCGCAAGGACTCCGCGTTCTACTCCCTCAAGCAGGGGATGATAGACTGGGGGAAAACCCTCGGCGGCGCGGCCCTTTTCCACTGCTCGGGCATCACCTGCGCCATCAGCCGCGACGCCATGCTCACCACGATGGACGCCGTCAGGGAAGCCAGGGAGCGCGGACTGGCCGTCTCTTGCGACATCAACTACCGCAAGAACCTTTGGGGCTACGGGCTGGAGGCGCGCGACGTGCTCTTCCAGCTCGCCACCTACAGCGACATCATCTTCGGCGACCAGAACGAGTGGGAGGTGGCCACGGGCCTGCGCCACATCCCGTTCACGGCCACCAGCGCGGGCTACGAGATTGACCGCGGGGCCTACGAGGCCTATTTTGAGCGGGCGAGCCGCCTTTTCCCCCGCTGCCGCAAGATGGTGATGGCCGTGCGCAACCAGTTGGCCAGCAGCCACCACCTGCTCTCCGGCCTGCTCTACGACACGCGGGAAGGCAGGCTCTACGCCGCCCGCGTCTACGACATCACCCCCATCATAGACCCCATGGGCGTGGGCGACGCCTTCGTGGCCGCCTACATACATGCCCTGGGCAAGTGGGGCGACGACAACCAGCGGTGCCTCGACTTCGCCCTCTCCGCCAGCGCCCTCAAGAACACCATCCCCGGCGACCACAACCTGGCGGGCGAGGAGGAAATCGTCGCCAACGTCACCTCGCTCGGCGGCAGGATAGAGCGGTAGCGCCGCGGCGGGGCGGGGGAGCGGCTCCCCCT
>FR882114.1 GCA_000435635.1 Prevotella sp. CAG:1320
ATCTGTGAAGTAAATTCAGTCATAGTCACAAGGAAACCAGGCAAAATAATGAAGATACCTTCATTGGTCGATGAAAGCGTCTTCGTTGGCTTGCGAAGATACCTTCGCGGAGCGATGAAGGTATTTTCATTTTAAAGGGTGTCAGTGATGAGGAGGACGGGCACTCAGTACCATCCCCTGTACCAGCTATGTGGTACTGCGGTGTCAGCTATGTGGTACTCCAGTACCAGTTAAGTGAAACTCCAGTACCACCTAGCTGGTACTGGGAAAGATACTGGCTTCCCCGTAGAGGTCAACCTTTTGCCTCGTGCCCGCGACTAGGTTTTGTGAGTTAAGTCAGTACTACTGCTTTTCAATATCAGTACTACTGAAATCGAAAAGCAGTAGTACTGAAATTCAATATCAGTAGTACTGGCTTTCCCGGAGGGATTGCCAGGCTTGGCGGCTAGTCCATGATGTCCAGTCTCTTGTATTCTTTTTCCGCGTAATCGGAGAAGAAGCGGATGATGCGCGGATAGAAGCTCTCCAGGTTCGCGTACCGCTTCCGGCTCTTCTCATACTTCCTCAGCAGGCGCACCAGTTCGGGTGTCCACCTGAAGTCGCGTTGTATCTGGACCAGCAGCTCGTTTCTCACTTCCTCTGGGGCATAGCCCTTGTCCATCATGTAGCAAATGACGGCGGCGCGCACCAATGACTCGTTTATCATGGTCTGCCAGGTGCCGTATGCCTGTTGGCGCATGGTGCCTGGGCGGTGAGGTATAAAAAGGAGCCTGCCTGTTCCAGCTCTTTCACGTGGTCGGGATATTTTTGCTCGTCGAGCAAGCAGTTTACGAAGGAGTGATTGAACTCATGCACCAGGGTGGAAAGGTATCCCTTGCTGTACTGGGGCTGATTTTCCTGGTTGACGGAATAGCCCACGATGGCGGATACCTCTTTTTCCTTGCCTTTCGCGTGGCGGTTTACCCCGTAGTTTCCATGGCCGTTGCAGAAGCCGATGATGACGGAGTACTTCTCCTCCGGCTTGTTGCCGTAGAACGATTCATACCAGTTGATATCAAGATGTCGGGCTACCTATTCGTCGTAGGCCCGTATTCCTTTCTCGTAAACCTCCTTTGTGGTTCTCGAAGAAATGGTGGAAACGGCTGTCGCGATAGAAGTCTGCCAGCAAATCCAGGAACTTCGCCTTGTCCACTTTGTCCCAGCGCGCATCGAGGGTACTGGGCTCTTCATTCACCAGCGAGAAGGCATTGCCCTTTTTCTGTAGGTGAATGGCCATTGACATGACTGCGTCGTAAGCGATGCCATATGTGTTTCGCAGCTCTTTCATGCGCAGGACGGCCGGATGCTCCGCATAGTCTTTGAAACAGCTGTCAATGTCCTTGATGTATTGGCCCGCTACATCCATGCGGTATTCAGGGTAGCCCGCCATGCGGGACAGGATGCCCATCAGCTCCACGTTCTCGTTTGCCTGGGGCGTTAGTGGCTGGGCATTCGCGCATAGGCACGCCATGGCGAGTGCCGCCAGGAGCGTGAGGCATTTTCGCCGTGTCTCCCGGAAAGAGGTCTTGCGTATTATTGTCGTGTTCATGGTCATGTACTTTATGAGGATTTACATTGCGGGGAGCGCACGACAGGCGTGCGCTCCCCGCAATAGTATGGGTTATGGAGGATTAATCGGCCTGCTCCGTCTCCTCTGTCTTTTTCTTTCGGATGGAGCGGCGACGCTTGGGCTTTTCCTCGTCGGCGGGCTTGTCTGCCTTGACACCTGCCAACTCAGGGTCTATCAAGATGCGTCCGCAATATTCGCAGACGATAATCTTCTTGTGCATCTTGATGTCCAGCTGGCGCTGTGAGGGTATCTTGTTGAAGCAACCGCCACAAGCGTCACGCTGCACGTAGACGATACCCAGGCCGTTGCGGGCCTTTTTGCGGATGCGCAGGAAGCTGGAGAGCAGGCGCGGCTCTATCTTCTTCTCATAGTCTTCGGCCTTCTCCTTGAGCTTAGCCTCTTCCTCGCGGGTCTCCTGCAGAATCTCGTCCAGCTCGCCCCGCTTCTCGTTGAGGTCTTCTTGGCGTTCGGTGATGAGTGTCTCGGTTTGCTCTATTTCCTTGAGCTTGCTTTCCACCATCTCCTTGGCCTCGCCTATCTTCTTGTTGCAGAGGTCAATTTCCAGTTGCTGGAACTCTATCTCCTTGCTCAACGTGTCATATTCGCGGTTGTTGGCCACCTCTTCCAACTGCCTTTGGTAACGTTCCAGAGTGCCGTTGGCCACCTCTATTTCCCCTTTCTTCTGGGAAATGGCGGAGTTAAACTCGTCTACTTCGGTCTTCAGCTTGTCTACGCGTATTTTCAAGCCTTCTATTTCGTCTTCCAGGTCTTGCACTTCCAAAGGAAGCTCACCTCTCAACGCGCGCTTCTCATCGATGGCGCTCAATGTTGTCTGTAGTTGGAACAAAGTCTTCAGCTTGTCTTCAACTGACATTTCAGTAGGGTCTTTTTTAGCCATGTTCTTGAAGTTTATAGGATTGTTGATGATTTACAAATAGCATATGGGGTTAGTGTCGATATCGCTCATTACGCATCTCACGCCAGGGCAGTGGCCTTGAATGATTTCTCGGAATATCTCCGCGGTATATTTCTCGCTTTCGTAATGGCCTATGACACATATCTGTATCTCTTGCTCATGGCCGAAATACTCATGATAGCGCATCTCGCCAGTGATGAAAGCGTCCGCTCCGGCGGCGATAGCGTCTTGCAACAGGAACGCGCCAGCCCCGCCGCAGACAGCCACCTTGCAGACAGGTCGCTCTAATAGCTTGTTGCCATGGATGCATTTCACGCCGAAAGCGCCGCGCACCCTCTTCATGAATTCAAGGGAGGAGACTGGCTTTTGCCATTGGCCTATTACGCCTTCTCCGCCTATTACGCCTTCGGCCTCCTTGGTCTTGCCAAAAAAGCGCAAGTCTTCCAGTCCCAGCTTTTGGGCTATCTTGTGATTTACGCCGCCTAGAGCCTCATCCATGTTCGTGTGCATGGAAACGATGGCCACGTCATTCTTGATGGCCTTGATGATAGTGCGCTGCACGTAGTCAGCTCCTGTCAGTGAGCGCAGCTTGTGGAAGATGAGTGGATGGTGGCTTACGATAAGATTGCAACCTTTGTCAATGGCTTCGTCCACAACGGCTTCCGTTACGTCCAAGCACAATAATGCCCCTGATACATCACTCGCCCATGTCAATCCCACTTGCAAGCCGGCATTGTCGAAGTCTTCTTGCAGGGGCAGGGGCGCGAATTGTTCAAGGGCATGGATTACCTCTTCTATTTTCACGCTTTACAGCCTCGATATGTCATTTATGCCGCGAAGTTAGCTAATTAATATGGTATAAACTGACTGCCGGGGCTTATTTTAATGTTTTTTAGTACCAATCGTCCAGTTTGGCCTCCGCTTCCACCTTGGTCTCCACGTCATCGGGAAGAGCGGGGAAGAAGTCCAGGCCCGTGATTCGCTCTACTTGGTCTACGGTGTTTACATAATCTCCCTTAGGCCTGTTGCCGTCGGTGTTTCTATAGATAAAGCCTATGGCTTTTGGAGTTCCCCGCATGCAAAGCACTACTTTGAAGAAGGCTTCGGGCACTACTACCTGGTTCTCGCCAATGGTCTTGTGCGGCCCCTTGTACAGGATAGGGCCGCAGACGATATAGATATCTCCCATTTGTCGCGCCCACTTGCGGCATTGTTGCTCCATTTCATTCCAGTCTCCTCGATTGAGTCCATGGTGTTGCGGGCAGGCATTCGTGAAATAAAAGCTTTCCCATTGTGCGTCCGCGTCCCATTTGTTGTCGCCTGAGGGACACATGTGGCCTCGGTCGTAGCCAGAGCCTTTGTAGTCATTGTCCGTGGCGCGGGGTTCGGGGACATCCTCATCTTCATGGAACTTCATGCCTCCACGGCTGTGGTTGCCGTCTACATGGTTTGCCGTGAGATGCCATGCCACCCAGTTGGGCAACTTTGTCGAGGGGTTATAAGAAGTTGTGTAGGCCTTGCGCTTCAATATCATCTCATCGCCATTGGCTATTGGGGCGGGAATCTCCAGCTTGTCACTGATGTCGTCAGCTTGTCGATTCTCGTCTTTTCCCCGGGAACCTGTGTGTTCACCGCTACTTCTTACGGCATCGTGACTTTCCCTTTGCTCAGTGTAAAGGTTCTCGGGTTCCTTTTCCGCTTGGTCGCCACAGACCTTTACGGCCACGATTAGCAGCGCGATGACAATGAGATAATATTTCAGTTGTTTCATGGGTGGGAATTTAAAACTTATTATTCCATATCCAGCAGCGGTGCGACCAGCACTTTCTCGAAAGCCACTCGCTTGCCATGTCCTTCATAGTAGACGGTGCCGCAGAACGAGAATCCCATGGCGGAAAGCAGTCCGATCATCTCCGTGTTCTCGTTGGCGGTATCAACCTTGATGCTTTTGATGCCCTCCGCCTGGCACATCTCTATCACGTTTTCCAGAAAGAGGCGGGAAAGCCCATGCCCTTGCAAGGATGGCTGGACTGCCAACCTGTGGATAACAACATAGGGATAATCGCTTTGCCATTTGCCTTTTATGTTCTCGTAGACAGGTTCCCCGTTGAATGCCACTACGCCAAAAGCGGCAATGGTGTCATCGGAACAGAGCACGTATCCCGTTTCGTTCTCAATGTCCTTGCGGATGATTTCCTCAGAAGGGTAAGTGGCTGACCATTGGGTGCGTCCTGACGCTAACATCTTTTCACGCGCCTTGTTCACCACTTCCCAAACAGCGGGGAAATCATGCAGGGAGGCTTGCCGGAATTGGAAGTAGGGCATGGCAGGTTGACAGGAGTTGTTCTCTGGCATGGGCGTGAAAGATTAAAAGTTCATGCTGCCGTCAGAAAGAGGGATGTTGCCATCAGAGACCTCAGTGGTGAAATTCAGTTGGGCGTTATCCGAGAAAAGTTCGCCCGTGTAGATGGTTCTTTTTCCTTGTTCCAACTTCACGTCCTTGAAGTCCAGGTGTTTGAGGGCTTTCTCATTTTCGCCTAGAATGTCAAGCGCGATTTCCACGTTATTCTCTATGGTATTGCCAAGAAGGGTGTAGAAAGTCAATCTTCTCGTTTCCCCCGCCTTGTCTGGATCAAGTTCGACAATGCTGGAATATTCTTGGGCATTCGGAATAAAACCCGTGGCGGGGTCATATTGATAGTTGCAGTGCGATTTAAAAGTGGCTTTGATGGCTACTACTTCTTTTGGGGAAAGGTCGGTTGATTGCAACGTAAAAGCGGTTATGATGCGTTCCATGCCACAAGCGAATGTTTTTGAGGGGCTGGTTATATCGACAGACTTATTGAAAGCTACCATGTCCGTAACCTTGGTGCCAGGGAATGTAACCAAGTTCTTTCCTTTGATGGTCACGGGCTTCTCTCCCCTGTAAGCTAACGCGACAATTTGATATTTTCCTAAGGGCAAGTCGACGGTCAGTTTGCCAAAGTCTTCTTGGGAGTTTATTTGGTAGTATTGTTTTTCCTCGCCCACTCCTTCTATGGGGAAGATGGCTACGCTCAACTGCGTGAAATAGTTGTCTTTCTTTAGATCGGATTGACTGTCGTTTGTTTCCTCTCCCTTTTCGTCAGCTCTGCTATCCGTAGGGGTTACCATGTTTTCCGTGCTGACATCGAAAAAGGTCAAACTTACAGGTACAGTTGTTTGGGAGGTCGGGGGAGTTGTGGTGGAACCATTATCATCAGTAGTGATGTCTGTCATGCTTTTCTCGCAACTCGTAAGCATAGCTAGCGATATGAGAATGAAATAAATTACCTTTTTCATGTATGACTTTCGTTCCTGTTTTGTGATTTTCGCGCAAAGGTATAAGATATTTTTAAAATATTAAAGAATTTGCAATCTTTTTTCGAACCAAAGGTATAAAAATGTTATAATCGCAATAAGTTTTCCGAAATCCTTACATGTTTCTGCGGATTATTCGCTATATTTGCGTTGTAATCTTAAAAGCTACAGGAGGATTGCATATGAAGCGCTGGAATCAATTCGAATTTGAGGCGGAAGCTTTGGAATTCGAGAACATGTACAACGAGGAGAACGACCGCCGTGGTGGGCGAGAGCTTTCTTCTATTTGGTATACGTAACAGACAAAGCATAACCAGAGTGGAGTGGGAGCGTACTTTATGAGTGCGCTCCCACTGCGTTTTAATCGCCTAGTATCTGGCGGGCGTGTTCTTTCACCTTGATTTCTTTAGGAGTGAAAATGCGTTGCACAATCCCGTTCTCATCGGTGATGAAAGTCGTGCGGAAAGTTCCCATATAGGTGCGGCCGCACATCTTTTTCTCGCCGAAGATTCCCAGTTCGTTAACCAATTGCTGTTCTGTGTCCGCTATCAAGGGGAAAGGCAGTTGGTATTTTTCTATGAAACGCTTGTGCGATTTTTCGTCTTGTATGCTGACGCCTACTATCGCGTAACCTTGTGCGAGAAACCGCTCATAGTTGTCTCGCAGGTCACAAGCCTCGCTGGTGCAGCCAGGTGTAGAGTCTTTTGGATATGCGTAAAGAACGAGCTTTTTACCGGCGAAGTCACTTAACCTGATTTCTTTTCCGTCTTGGTCTTTTCCCAATATCTCGGGTAGTCTTTGTCCTATTTCCATCTTTCAATGTTTTAAGGTGATACATTAATAATGAAATCGTTACGCAAAGGTAACATAAATTCCGTATTTTTGCGCATTTTAAGGGAGCATTTCTTGCCCATGAGGCAAAAATAATGTATTTTTGCATGCGGATTAATTCCTTTTTGGTGTAAATCCATGTATATGCGCATAACATTTATTTAACACAATATCTAATATGAGTTTGAAAATCGTTGTACTTGCCAAGCAAGTACCTGACACAAGAAATGTGGGTAAGGACGCGATGACAGCAGAAGGCACGGTGAATCGTGCCGCATTGCCCGCTATCTTCAACCCAGAAGACTTAAATGCCTTGGAACAAGCTCTTCGATTGAAAGAGCAGAATCCAGGTTCTACTGTAGGTGTGTTGACGATGGGCCCTCCCCGTGCGGGAGAGATTATTCGCCAGGGACTCTATCGTGGCGCTGATACAGGTTGGTTGCTTACAGACCGTTTGTTTGCGGGCGCTGACACTTTGGCGACTTCTTACGCTTTGGCAACTGCCATCAAGAAGATAGGCGATGTGGATATCGTGATAGGCGGTCGTCAGGCCATTGATGGTGACACGGCGCAAGTAGGCCCCCAGGTAGCTCAGAAATTGGGGCTGAACCAAGTTACTTATGCCGAAGAGATTTTGAAGATAGAAAATGGCAAGGCGACAATCCGTAGGCATATCGATGGTGGAGTGGAGACTGTTGAGGCTCCCTTACCCGTGGTGATTACCGTGAATGGCAGTGCGGCTCCTTGCCGTCCTTGCAACGCCAAGCTCGTGATGAAGTATAAGTATGCCACATGTCCTATGGAGCGTACCGGCAATGAGCCTTGGACAACTCTTTATGAGGAGCGTCCGTACTTGACGCTTAACCAATGGAGCGTGGCAGACGTAGATGGTGATGCCAGCCAGTGTGGCTTGAGTGGCTCTCCCACCAAGGTGAAAGCGGTGCAGAATATTGTTTTCCAGGCAAAGGAAAGTCGTACGCTGACCAGCTCAGATGAGGACGTAGAGGGACTCATCAAAGAATTGTTGAATGAAAAGATCATTGGTTAATCAGTAGGAACTTGGATTTATGAATAACGTATTTGTATATTGTGAGATCGAAGGCACTACTGTTGCCGAGGTCTCCCAGGAATTGCTCACCAAGGGTCGCAAGCTCGCAACTCAACTGGGAGTGGAACTTCATGCCGTAGTCGCAGGCTCGGGTATCAAGGGTAAGGTGGAAGACCAGATATTGCCCTATGGCGTTGATAAATTGTTTGTCTTTGATGGTGAGGGTTTGTTCCCTTATACATCTGCCCCACATACCGATATCTTGGTGAACCTCTTCAAGGAGGAACAGCCTCAGATTGCCTTGATGGGCGCAACGGTCATAGGCCGTGACTTGGGTCCCCGTGTTTCTTCGTCATTGACATCTGGTCTGACAGCAGACTGCACGCAATTGGAGATAGGAGACTATGATGACAAGAAAACGGGCAAGCATTATGATAATTTGCTCTATCAAATTCGTCCTGCGTTTGGTGGAAACATTGTGGCTACCATTGTCAATCCCGACCATCGTCCACAGATGGCTACCGTGCGTTCTGGCGTAATGCAGAAGGCACTCTACCAAGGCCAAGCCAAAGGAGAGGTGGTATATCCCGACGTGACTGCTTATGTTCCCGTAGAGGACTATGTGGTGAAGGTGATAGACCGCCACGTGGAAGAGGCCAAGCATAACTTGAAAGGTGCGGCCATTGTCGTGGCAGGCGGATATGGTGTAGGTTCCAAGGAGGGCTTTGACCAACTCTTCCAATTGGCAAAGGAATTGCATGGAGAAGTCGGCGCAAGCCGTGCGGCAGTAGACGCGGGCTGGGTAGACCATGACCGCCAGATAGGGCAAACGGGTATCACTGTTCACCCCAAGGTATATATCGCTTGCGGTATTTCTGGACAAATACAGCATATCGCTGGTATGCAAGACTCAGGCATTATCATCTCTATCAATAACGACCCCAATGCGCCCATCAATAAGATAGCGGATTATGTGATCAATGGTACCGTGGAAGAGGTTGTTCCCAAACTCATCAAATATTACAAGCAAAATTCTAAGTAACGTCATGGCAAACTATTATACAGACCACCCAGAGATAGGTTTTCATTTGAACCATCCTCTGATGAAACGTATTGTGGACCTCAAGGAACGCAACTACGAAGACAAGGACAAGTATGAGGACGCTCCCGTAAACTACGAGGACGCCATAGAGAACTATAAGCGCATATTGGAGATTACCGGTGACGTGGCCGCCAACATCATTGAGCCTAATTCCGAGAGTGTGGACCAGGAAGGCCCCCACTTGGAGAATAACCGTATGATATATGCCAGCAAAACTTACGAGAATCTCGACGCGACTCGCAAAGCTGGCCTTTGGGGTATTTCCATGCCTCGCCGCTATGGTGGCTTGAACCTGCCGAACACCACTTTCTCCATGCTTAGCGAGCTGATATCCGCCGCGGATGCTGGTTTCCAGAACGTTTGGAGTTTGCAGAGTTGCATCGATACTCTCTATGAGTTTGGCAATGAGGAACAACGTGCCAAATATATTCCTCGTATCTGCGCTGGGGAGACTATGAGTATGGACTTGACAGAGCCTGACGCTGGTAGTGACTTGCAGCGCGTGATGCTGAAAGCTACTTATGACGAGGAGAACAAATGCTGGAGGCTGAACGGCGTGAAACGTTTCATCACCAACGGAGACTCTGATATCCACTTGGTGTTGGCTCGCTCAGAGGAGGGAACAACTGACGGCCGCGGTCTCTCTATGTTCATTTATGACAAGAGAGATGGCGGGGTAGACGTAAGGCACATTGAGCACAAGTTGGGTATTCATGGTTCTCCCACTTGTGAGTTGACCTACAAGAATGCCAAGGCCGAACTTTGCGGTAACACCCGTTTGGGTCTTATCAAGTACGTAATGGCTTTGATGAATGGTGCCCGTTTAGGCATTGCCGCACAAAGTGTAGGTGTAGAGCAGGAGGCTTACAATGAAGCGTTGGCATACGCCAAAGAGCGCCAGCAATTCGGGCAGAAGATTATAGAGTTCCCCGCGGTATATGACATGCTTTCCCGCATGAAGGCGAAGTTGGACGCAGGGCGTTCATTGCTTTACCAAACAGCCCGCTACGTGGACATCTATAAAGCGTTGGAAGACATAGAGCGTGACCGCAAGCTCACTCCCGAGGAGCGTCAAGAGATGAAGAAATACACTCGTTTGGCCGATGCCTTTACGCCGTTGGCGAAGGGAATGAACTCAGAGTACGCCAACCAGAACGCTTATGATGCCATTTCTGTGCATGGCGGCTCTGGTTTTATCATGGAGTACAAGAGTCAGCGCCTCTATCGCGACGCTCGTATCTTCTCTATCTATGAGGGTACAACCCAGTTGCAGGTGGTGGCAGCTATCCGCTATATCACCAACGGCACTTATCTGGGTATTATCAAGGAGATGCTTGCCCAGGAGGTGAGCGAGGCCTTGAAGCCTTTGCAGGCTCGTGTGGCCAAACTCGTAGAGATGTACGAGGAGGCTGTCGCCATGGTGAAAGAGGCTGGCAATCAGGAACTGCACGATTTCTTGGGGCGCAGACTCTACGAGATGACAGCGGACATCATCATGTCTCTGCTTATTCTTGATGACGCTACCCGTGCTCCTGAGCTCTTCCAGAAGAGTGCCAACGTGTACGTGCGCCACGCTGAGGCTGAGGTGAACGCCCATTACGTTTACGTGAAGAACCTCAAGGCCGAAGACCTGGAAGCTTTCCGTGCCGCTCAAGTTGCTGAGAGTGCGGAGTAAGGTCGCGGTCTTTAGTATGTGATTTTCTCCATAGACTTATCCGCCCGCCTATATATATAATGTATAGGCGGGCGATTTTGTTTGAGATCTGCGCATAGGGTCAGGATGTTTGAACCGCTTAGTTGAGGTAATCCGCTCGCTTATTTACTTTTTCCCCGCTAATGCGTCGGTATTTCGAGGAATATGTGTAACTTCGCGAATAAATAATAGTGTGGCATGATGAGGTTGAGAATAGGAAACCAGATGATATTGACGGGATGCGTACTCATATTGCTGGCACTCTGTTATCTCAGTGTGCGCCAGTCCGTAGAACTTCCTGTTGATCACCAGGGTGGAGAAAATCTGGAGGTACTTTCCGACTCCTTGTCCATGCTGGATGAACGGCAGTCACCAAAAGGCCAAACCTTTAACCAAGACGTGTCCCCTGATGAGAAGAAGGGTGAGCGCAACTAAACCAAAAGACAATGACGGAAAACGTTAATCCAACATCTTCGCCTGTTTCCATGGTCAAGGCCAGGTTGATGATACGTGTGGGATATAAGTCGCTGAGTTTCTCGGTAGTGGACGGTAGCTGTGAAGAGGGTGTGAGGTATGAGCCTTACACGGTGAAGAGCGGCATATCTATGGCCGCCAATTTGCGACAGGCTTTCTTGGACAGTGAACTTCTTTGCCAAGGATACACCAAGGCGGGAGTGCTGCTGGACACCCCTTCCTTGTTGGTGCCTGTAGAGCAATTTCAGGAGGAAGACCTGCCAGCCCTCTACGGTTACACTTTTGAGAAGGGCGACTCTTCCACGCTCATCCAGAAAGTGATGCCTGCCCAAAACGCTGTAGCGATATTCCCTATCAATAAAGACCTCAAGCTGGTCATCGAAGACCATTTCCAAGAGGTGCGCTATTCGCCCGTGTGCATGCCTGTATGGAATTATTTCCAACAGCGTGGGCTGCAGGGACAAAACCGGAAACTCTATGGATATTTCCACGACAAGAAGCTGGACATTTTTTGCTTTGACAAGCAACGCTTTCGTTTCTCCAACAGTTACGAGGTGGCTCACGGGAAAGATGCCGTCTATTTCTTGCTTTACGTTTGGCAGCAACTGCAGTTCGATGCCCATAAAGATGAATTGAATCTCGCGGGGGACTTGCCCAATCGTACCGAGACGCTGGAACAGCTGAAACGCTATGTAAGGAAGGTGTTTCTGCTGAATCCAGTAGCCGAGTTCAACCGGGCTCCTGTCACCCGCGTCAAAGAATTGCCTTTTGACTTGCTTACTTATTTCTTGCGCAAATGAGAATCATCACCGGAATATACAAGGGAAGACACTTTGAGGTGCCCCGCTCTTTCAAGGCACGTCCCACGACAGACTTCGCCAAGGAGAACATCTTTAATGTCTTGCGAGGTTATATCAACTTGGAAGGCGCTACGGCTTTGGATCTCTTCGCGGGCACGGGCAGCATTTCGTTGGAGTTGGTGTCTAGGGGATGTGAACGGGTCGTGAGCGTGGAAGCCGATCGAGACCATGCCAATTTCATTCGCCAATGTTTCCAGAAGATAGATTGTGACAAGGATGTGCTCATCCGTGGAGACGTGTTCCGTTTCTTGAAATCATGTGGCCAGAAATTTGACCTTATTTTCGCCGACCCACCTTATAGTCTGCCGGAACTGCCCACTCTCCCTCAGTTGATACTGGATAGAGAGCTGTTGACCAGCCAAGGCATCTTGGTGTTTGAGCATGGCAAGCAGCATGACTTCTCTTCTCACGCAGACTTCTTGGAACACAGGAGTTATGGCAGCGTGAATTTTTCTCTTTTCCGTCCCGTGAAGAAAGAAGAGGAGAGGGAGGAAGAGGCACCTGCAGAATAAATTATCGGGACCAGGCTTTCACATAATCAGAAAGCATGCGAAAGTGCGCATGCCTTCTGTGTTTTCTTGTTTGTATGAGACGATAGAAAACGCAGTACTACTGCTTTTTGATTTCAGTACTACTGTTTTTCAATTTTAGTAGTACTTACTTTCTGGTTTCAGTACTACTGGAATTTTCTAACGTTCATTCCAACTTTTAAGTGAACTCGGGACTGTAGAAGAAACGAACCAATGGGTCGGGGTATTCGAATATCTCCTCGGGCTTAAAGAAACGGCGTATTTCTATTTCCGCGTTCTCCACGCTGTCTGAGGCGTGCACAATGTTCTCCTGTCCGCTCATGCCATAATCCCCGCGGATAGTCCCAGGAGCGGCCTTGCGGCCATTTGTGGCTCCGGTGATGGTCCTCATTACGGTCACAGCCTCTGTCCCCTCTGCGCAGATGGCGATGACGGGAGCGGCCATCATGGCATTTTTCAGCGTGGGGAAGAACGGCTTGTCAGCCAAGTGGGCGTAGTGCTCGTTCAGGATGGCTTCGTTGAGTTGCATCATTTTCATGCCTATGATGCGCAATCCTTTGCGCTCAATGCGATTGATGATTTCACCTATCAGTCGCCGCTGTACGGTGCAGGGCTTCAGCAAGATTAAGGTTCTCTCCATGTCTTTACGGTTTAGTGTTTAGTTGATATCAGGTTTAAAATCTCAGTCAGGTATGTATACCCTACAAAAGTAACGCTTTTTCGTTGAATGACAAAATAAACCGAGAAAAAACAGTGCTTCATCCCGCTCTTTTGGAATATTATTAGTACATTCGCGTAAAGAAACGAACCCGCTATGAAACAACTCATCTGTCCTAAATGTGGCACTGCTTTCCAGGTAGACGAGGCCGACTATGCCGCTATCCTCAATCAAGTAAGAAACTCGGAACTCCAGCGAGAGGTGGAACAACGCATGCGTGAGATGGAGCGCAGGCAGCAGGCTGTCATGGAGGTGGAAAGGTTGAAAGCGCAAAAGGCTTTTGAGGAGCGGATGGGACAGAAAGCCGCAGAGTTGGGCAAGAAAGATGAGGAGATTGCGTTGCTGAGACAACAACTCGACAGTGTCGCCAGGGAAAAGCGACTGGAGGCGGAGGGAGAGTTGATGAAGAAAGAGCAGGCCATTATCCAGTTGAAGGCCGCTTTGGCGGAAAAGGAACGTGGCGAGCAGCGGGTTGTGGAAGAGGAGCGATATAAGGCCAAGGAGAAGCAAGCCGACTTGGAGAAGGAAATCGTCCGCCTGCAAGGCCAGCTTAACGCTGTCCGCATGGAAGAGCAAAACAAGGCCAAGGATAACATCCACCAAATGGAAAATCAAATGCGGCAGTTGGAAACGCAGCTTATCACGCAGAAAGATCAAGCGGCGTTGCGTGAGAACGCCATCCGCCAGGAATACGCGACCCAGTTGAAACAAAAACAAGAGTTGGTGGAATACTACAAAGACCTAAAGGCTCGTCTTTCCAACAAGATGGTGGGCGAGAGCTTGGAGGCTCACTGCGGCAACGCTTTCAATAGCGTGCGTGCGAGTATGTTCCCACTCGCTTATTTTGAGAAAGACAATGACGCTAGCCATGGCAGTAAAGGAGATTTTATTTTCAGGGACTTCGCCGATGGCATGGAGTATATCTCCATCATGTTCGAGATGAAAAATGAGATGGAGGACTCCGTCAACCGACATCGCAACGAGGATTTTTTCGCCAAACTGGACAAAGACCGTAAGGAGAAGGGGTGCGAGTACGCCGTGCTCGTGTCGCTCTTGGAGCCCGACAGCGAGCTATACAACCAAGGTATCGTTGACGTATCCTATCGCTACCCCAAGATGTATGTGGTGAGGCCGCAGTTCTTCATGCCCCTCATTTCGCTGTTGACGCAGGCGGCCCGCAACTCCCTAGGTTATATGCGGGAATTGAGAGAGGCTCGCCAACAGAACGTGGATGTCACTAATTTTGAAACCAAGTTAAACGAGTTCCGTGACAAGTTCGGGAAAAATTATGAATTGGCAGGCCGCCGTTTCCAAGAGGCCATCGACGAGATAGACAAGTCTATATCTCATTTGCAAAAGACAAAAGACGCGCTCTTGGGTTCCGCCAATAATCTGCGCCTGGCCAATAATAAGGCGCAAGACCTGACTATTCGGCGGCTTACGCACAATAACCCTACCATGAAGGCGAAGTTTGAGGAAGCTCGCCAGCAAGAATAAGCTACAGACCATGTTTGACATTCAAAGATATTCCCCTGAAAAAGAAAAGGCATGGAATGGTTTTGTGGCCAGTTCCAAGAACGCCACCTTCTTGTTGGATAGAGGTTATATGGACTATCATGCCTCTCGGTTTCACGACTGCTCGCTGATGTTCTATAAAGACGGGCGACTTTATGCCCTCTTGCCGGCCCATGCCGCGGAAGGCACGCTTGTATCCCATCCTGGTCTTACTTATGGCGGACTTGTCTTGGGTGAAGACGCGAGAGGCGCGGAGGTGGTAACGCTGTTTCAGGAGATGAACGAATGGTTGCGAGGTGAGGGTTTTCGTGCCGTTACCTATAAGCGCATCCCTTGGATATACCACAAGATGCCAGCGGAAGAAGATTTATATGCCCTTTTCCGTGTCTGTAGAGCCAAGCTCGTTTGCCGCGATATCTCGTCGGCGATAGATATGGCACATGCTCCTCATTGGAGTCAAAACCGCCGTTGGGGACGTAACAAGGCTTTCCGACAAGGCGTGGAGGTGACGGAAAGTCAGGACTTCCCTACTTTCTGGAAGATACTTTCCGACAATTTGCGGTCGAAATATGCCACCGCTCCCGTACATAGCCTGGAAGAGATACGGCTGTTGCATAGCCGTTTCCCCCAGTCTATCCGTCTATACTTGGCCTATAAAGACGAAGAGGCTATAGGTGGGACGGTTCTCTATGTGACTCCCCAGGTGGTGCATTCCCAATATATTTCCTCTTCACCGCGAGGTAAGGAGTTGAATGCCGTTGACGCGGTCTTTGAGCGGGTGCTCCACCAAGATTTTGCCCGTCATGCTTATTTCGATTTCGGGAAGTCAACGGTGGGAGACGGAAGGGAACTCAACGCTTCTCTCTTGGCGCAGAAGGAAGGCTTCGGTGCCCGCGCTCTCTGTTACGATACCTACGCTTGGGAACTCTAAAAGTGTCTATTTCTCGCTCTTTCCATCCTTGATAAGGAAATATTTATTACCTTTGCAGCCATGGCGAGGTTTCGCCACATCCCTAACAATGCCAAAGAGATGAAGATAGAGATAAATCCAGCCTACGAGAGTGAAAGGGAATTGTTGGTTCGCATACCTGAGGAGCGTTACGCCGCGGAGCAAACATTCTGTTGCGACCGCAATACAGTGGTAAGGGTAAACATTGGGAGCCATGAGTATGTGGTGAAACGCTTCAAGGTGCCTCACCTCATCAACCGTTTCGCTTATACCTTCATCCGGAAAGACAAGGCGTTGCGGTCTTACTTGAACGCTTTCCGTCTGCGTGAGGCTCACTTCGACACCCCAGAGCCAGTGGCTTACATGGCTATCTACAAGCAGGGGCTGTATCACACTGGCTACTATGTCTCCCGCTATTATCCCTCAGAGCGACTGGATGAATTGATGAGGCGGGACATGGATGCCCGACAGCGCGATAAGCTATATGATGAGTTTATTGACTTTACCTATCGCCAGCACCAAGCGGGTGTCTATATGAAGGACTATAATCTTGGCAACGTGCTCGTTACCTATGACGGGGAGCATTACCATTTTGCCTTGGTGGACATCAATCGCATGAAGTTCAATCACTATCCTTCTTATCGGGAGGCCATGACCTCCTTTGATCAAACGGGGCTTCCCATTCCCCAGTTCTCGGCGCTTATTCCGCTTTACGCCAAGTTAGTGGGTGAAGACCCGGAGCAGGGCATTTACCTGATGTTGAAAGAGCGCAACCGCCGTTGGCGCAAGATAAGGACCCGCGCTTTCTTCAGGCGTATTTTCCATGTGAAGTGAACTGAGGCATGCTGGTAAGCCTTGACTCTCGGTTATAGCAATGGCGAGAGCAGCCTCACCACGCCTTCAAACAGCCTGCGGGTAATGGGACGGTTGAGCAGCTGATTGGGCGTGAGCGGTTCGCAGTCTTGCAGGTCGCTGAGGAAAGCGCACTTCAGTCGCAAGGCCATGTCCTCATCGTAGAAGAAAGCGTTGGCCTCGAAATTGTTCTCGAAACTGCGAAAGTCCACGTTGGTGCTGCCTACGGTGGCCACCAAATCATCGCTTACCATCATCTTGCTGTGGTTGAACCCCGCCCCGTAAAGGTAGACTTTCACGCCTGCGTCCATGGCTTCCAGCAGGTAGGAGCGGCTCGCCCACTCGGCCAGCTTGGCATCGGAACGTCTTGGCACTATCAGTCTTACGTCTATTCCTGCGTGGGCAGCCGTTTGCAGCGCGAAGAGGATGATTTCCGTGGGCAGGAAGTACGGTGTTTCTATATAGACATATTTTTGCGCTTGTGAAATCATGCGGGCATAGCCTTGCATGATTTCCGGCCAGGGGGCTATGGGGCTGCTGGTAACTACCTGCATCACGCAGTCAGACCTTAGGTGCTCGGCCACGGGGGGATAGAACCGTCTTTGGGTGAGCAACGTGCGGTCCACGAAATACCAATCCACCAGGAAGGCTCTTTGTATGGCGTAGACACCTCCGCCTTCTATGCGCAGGTGGATGTCGTGCCAAGTCTGTTTGCCGTCCCCTTTCACGTAGCGCAGGGCGATGTTCATGCCGCCGATGAATCCAGTCTTCCCGTCCACCACGCATAGTTTGCGGTGGTTGCGGTAGTTCACCTTGCTGGTGAAGGCGGGAAATCTCACGGGCATGAAAGCGTGGATGTCAATGCCCTCATCACGCATTCGCTCGAAGAAACGCTCTTTCACTTTCCAACAACCTACGTCGTCATAGATGAGCCTCACTTCCACTCCCTCCCGGGCTTTCGCTATCAAGGCATCGGCGATGAGGTTGCCTAGCGGGTCATCCTCTATGATGTAAGTTTCCAGGTGGATGTGGCTTTTGGCTTGGGCGAAAGCCTTCAGCAGGGCATAGGTGAAAGCGTAGCCATCGCCGAGCACTTGGGTTTGGTTGTCTTTGAAAGGCAACGCCACATTGAGATTCGCGAACAATCTCACCAAAGGCTCGACCTTCTCGGGCAGTCGCAAATCTCCTTGCACGTCATACTCCATCATGCTGCGTTTCGTGAGCTGGTCAATGCTGCGTTGGCTCATCAAGCGTTGTTTGCGTACATTCTGTCCGAAGAACACGTAGAGAAGCCAGCCTATCACGGGTATGAATATCAGTACCATGAGCCAGGCGATGGTCTTCGCGGGCTGTTTGTTGTCTAGCAGTACGGCGATGATGGTGGCCGTCACGATGACGATGTAAGCCACGAGGAGAATATCGTAGACGTAGGTCATGGGCAAAGATGTGCTTCAGATGGTTTTCCCCAGTTGCTCGGCATAATATTTCTTGATATGTTTCATGTCGTTGTATTGCGCCATGAGTGCCGCCATTTGGTCTGGGCTTTCCTGGCAGGCCAGCACTTGTTGGTATAGCTCGTTTACCTTGCGCTCGGCGTAAGTATACCTGAACTCCATTACGAGCTTCTCGGTCAGTTGTCGCAGCCGCTCGGGAGTTTGCTCATAGCGCAGGCTGGGAGAGAGATGCCCTAGCTCGGCGCACAGTTCAGAGGCCAGCTTGCTCACTTCGGGGTCAGGATGGTTGACGAAATAGCTTTCCGTGTGGAAGCCTTCCTCTAGCAGATGGTCGTTAGCCTCCTTTAATACGCGTTCATAGAGAGGTGAGGTGAAATGCAGGTTGTCACTGGCGAGGTTGAGTGCCACATATTGCGCCAAGGCCAACGAGACGGCGTTGTCTTCGCAGTCTCTTACGGAAATGATTCGCTCGCCATATCTTATCACGGCCTGTATCAGCATGGTCTCGGTGTCCATGCCCTGCTTTGGAGCCTGGGGCATGCCTGGGTTTGGTGCGGACTGGACTTGGGCGGGGATTTCTTTCAGCCCCGCCACTCTTCTTTCAGCTTTCTCTTTCTCGTCTTTTCCTTGTGTGATAAAGCGGTTGACCGCGTTGATGAGAGTCGCCTCCGACATGGAAAGCCGCTCGGAGCATTCTCTGATATAGGTGGCTCTTACGATTTGGTCTTGTATCATTGACACGCTGCGCATGATGTCGTTGATGGCCTCCGAGCGTTTGATGGGGTCTGTCACGCCATCCATCAACACCTGTGTCTTGAAGCGGATGAAATCCGTTTGGTGTTCCTCTATGTAGTTCCGGAAATCCGATGCCGTATGGGTGCGGGCGAAGCTGTCCGGGTCATTGCCGTCAGGCAAAAGCAATACCTTTATGTTCATGCCCTCTGCCAAAAGCATGTCTGTTCCTCGCAGGGCCGCGTGTATGCCGGCCTCATCGCCATCATAGAGCAACACGATGTTGTTGGTGAAGCGGTGGAGCATCCTGATTTGTTTCACGCTCAGGGCTGTGCCGGAGTTGGCCACCACGTTCTCTATGCCACACTGGTGCATGGAGATGACATCGGTATATCCTTCCACCATGTAGACACAGTCTTCCTTGGCGATGGCCTTTTTGGCTTGGTAGATGCCGTAAAGGGCTTGCTCCTTGTGATAGATCTCGCTGTCGGGCGAGTTGACGTACTTCTGGCTTACGCCCTTGGTGCGGCTGTCCAGCACTCTGCCGCCAAAAGCGATGACCTTTCCGCTTACGCTCATCCATGGGAACATGGCCCTGCCATAGAAGCGGTCTACCAGCTCGCCATTTTCCCGCTCGACGCAAAGCCCTGTCTTCACCAAGAATTCTTTTTGGTATCCTTGCTTCAACGCGGCCGAAGCCAACGCTTCCCGTTGTCTCAGCGAGAACCCCAACTTGAATTTCTCAATGATGTCATCCCTGAAACCGCGGCTTCTGAAATACTCCAAGCCTATGGCCTTGCCGTCGGTCTCGTTCAGCAACACGTTGTGGTAGTAGTTGGCCGCCCATTCGTTCAGTATGAGCATTGACTCCCTTTGGCTTTCCGCCAACTTCTCCTCATCCGTGCGTTCCCGCTCTTTTATTTCTATATGGTATTTGTTGGCCAGCCATCTCAGTGCGTCGGGGTAGGACATTTGCTCCAGCTCCATCAGGAAGTTGACGGCGTTGCCGCCCTTTCCGCACGAGAAGCAGTGGCATATCCCCTTGCTCGGGGATACGGAAAAGGAAGGGTGGCTATCGTCATGGAAGGGGCAAAGCCCTATATAGTTGACACCCCTCTTCTTGAGTGTCACGAACTCCGATACCACTTCCACGATGTTGGTGGCCTCCATGATGCGGTCAATGGTCTGCCTGTCTATCATGTTTGCAAAGATAGCGCAAATCGAAGACAATACAAAACAAAACCTCGTTTTTGTTTTTATTGTTGAGATGCAGCCTATCTTCTCTCCAAAGGAGAAAAGCGCGCAAATCGAAGACAATACAAAACAAAACCTCGTTTTTGTTTTTATTGTTGAGATGCAGCCTATCTTCTCTCCGAAGGAGAAAAGCGCGCAAATCGAAGACAATGCAAAACAAAGCCTCGCTTTTCTTTGTTGTAGTTGAGGCTTGATTTGCCCCACTTTTGAAAATAACTTATTTTGGAAAGTAAAACAAGTTGTTTTGTTCGGCAAGATAAGTTATTTTGTGGAGCAAAACAACTTATTTTTCTTCACGAAACAAGTTGTTTTGATGGGCATATAAAAATCTTGGGCGAGAAACGGAGCAGTACTGCGATGGCCAGCGAGATACTGCCGCGTCGGGGAAGCGGTCATACTGGCCTTTTATGAAAATCCCCGTCAACTTGGAGTCGCTCTCTTCCAGTTGGCGGGGAAACATTGTGTAGTATTTAAGAAGGATGTTTATCTCTTGCGCAGTTGCTTGGCCCGTTTCTCATACTCCTTGTATTGTTTCTTGGAGAGGATCTTTTTCAGGCTCTTCTCATACTCTTTCCATCGTTTTTCCAGGTCTTTTCCAGGCTTCTTTCCGAAGGCCTTGGGAGGCACGGGGGCTTTGCCTTTGGTTCGCCAATTCTTGCGGGCGGGGTCATTGGGCTTGGCTTTAGGCGGGGCGGGCATGGTTATCGCCCCGCGGAAGAGGTCGGCGTATTGCAGGTTGAGCCTCTCTATCTGTTGACGCTGGCTGGGAGTGAGTTCTAACAACTTGTTCCAATAGGCGACATGCTCCTTGGGCGACATGGGAGAGGGGTTGAGTCGCCAGCTGCGGCTGTCTGGTAGTTGCGCCATGGCTCCCTGCAGGGTGAGCGTGGCCAATAGTATCATCAAGAATCTTCTCATAGTCTAATGGGTTTTAGGGGGTGTATTTATCCATTAGACGAATGGCGGGGGCGAAGGTTTAATCCTCTTTCCGTCGCATGCTGTATTCGCAGCCGCAATATTGCTGGTTGTAGAAGCCGTATTCACGGATGATTTCCAGGCGGCGCTCACTCAATCCGCCCTTGCGCCAGTTATGATCCCACCACGTGACATCGTCGAATTGGCTCGCGGCGTAACTGCCCGCGGCGTTGATTTGCTCCAGGCTTTTCCAGCGGGAAGACATCAGCGTGGTGGTGATGACCTTGAAGCCGTGCTCGTGCGCGTATTTGGCGGTGGAGAGAAGCCGAAGCTTGAAGCAAGAAAGGCAGCGCGCTCCTCGTTCGGGTTCTTGCTCCATGCCTTTCATCTGTTGTTTCCATGCCTCGTGGTCGTAGTCCGCATCAACGATGTCCAGCCCTAGAGCTTGGGCGTAGCGGGTGCATTCGTCCTTGCGGATGAGGTATTCCTCCAGGGGGAAGATGTTGGGGTTGCAATAATAGATGGTAGGGCGTACGCCGTGCTGCAACATACACTCCACGATAGCGGAAGAGCATGGGGCGCAACAAGTATGTAGCAACACCTGGTCCGCGCCCAGTGGAACTTCAAACGGAATGGCCTTTCTCTTCATCGCGAAAACGGTTTAAATCTTAAAAAATCTTATAGTTTGATGGAAAAGGGGCAATTTTTCCCCAAGGAAGCGTGATATTTGAAATATTCGCGTTATCTTTGCGCTCGCTTAACAACGCTTGGGGCATTAGCTCATCTGGCTAGAGTGCGACACTGGCAGTGTCGAGGTGACCGGTTCGAGTCCGGTATGCTCCACTTCCCTTATACATATTTGCTGAAATCGGTCTTGCGCATGTCTCCCTCGCGCAAGAACGTGTCGTGGAAAGCCAGTGCCGCCCGCATGTTCTCAGGCTCATGGCCTCGCTCGCAGATGCGCAAGTAGTCGCGCAGCAAGGGGCGATAGTCGGGATGGGCGCAGTTTTCTATGATTTCCCGGGCACGCTTCAGCGGTCCCTTTCCTCTTAAATCGGCGATTCCTTGCTCGGTAACTATCACGTCTACGTCATGTTCCGTGGAGTCTACGTGGGAGCACATGGGCACGATGGCCGATATGCAGCCGTTCTTGGTAGTGCTTTGCGTGGTGAAGATGGAGATGTAGCCATTGCGCTCATAGTCACAGCTGCCCCCGATTCCGTTCATCAGTTTCGAGCCGCAGATATGGCTTGAGTTCTCGTTGCCATAGATGTCGCATTCTATGGCGGTGTTCATGGCGATGACGCCCAGGCGGCGGATTACCTCGGGGCAGTTGCTTATCTCGCTGGGGCGAATGGTGAGGTGGTGCTTGAAATAGTCAATATCCTCGTAAACGTCACGCAGGGTGTCGTTGGTCACGGTAAGCGATGAGCAGCTGGCGTCCTTGATGCGCCCCTCGCGCATATATTTCACCACTGCGTCTTGCACTACTTCTGTGTAGACGTTGAATACGGGCACGGCTGGATTTTGCCCCAACGCCTCCAACACAGCGTTGCTTGTTGTTCCCACACCACTTTGCAGAGGCAGGAACTCTGGCGGGATAAGTCCCTTCTTCAAGTCAGAGACCAGGAAGTCCGCCACGTTGTGTCCCATTTGTTCCGTAATGGGGTCGAGGGGCTTGAAGGCTCGCGCTTCTTCAGGGATGTCACATTCCACTACGCCTACTATTTTCTTGGGGTCGATAGGGACATATTCCGTGCCTATCCTGTCGCTTACCTGGCGGATGGGTATGGGCTCGCGTCGAGGGCACTCACCTATTTCGTAGACATCATGCAAGTATCGGGAGCAGGGGTCATGGAAAGTATTGCGCTCCAATATCACCCTTTTGGCCATGCGGGCAATGGTGGGCACGATGCCGCCCGCACTCGTGAGATAAGCCTTGCAAAGATTCTCTCCCTCTTCGATATCGCTTACCTCGATGATGGCCCAGTCTATCTCTCCATAGAAGCCTCTGCGCAACCGCTCGCCCATGTGTCCCAGGTGCATGTCCTCATAGTCTATCTCCCCCAAGTTGGTGTGGTTGCGGAAGTCCTTGTTGGTGGAAAAGGGTGTGCGAAACTTAATGGCTTTGGCCACGGCCATGTCTCCCTCTATGCTTTGGGAGGTGGAAGCGCCCGTGATGATACCTACCTGGAAGGGATGGCCAGCGTCGTGCTCGGCGACGGCTCGCTTGGAGAGTTCCCTGAAGATAGCTTTTGGCACCCCATTGGGCGTGAAGCCGCTCAGGGCGATATTGTCTTGGTCCTTGATCATGGCCGCCCCCTCGGCGGCGGTTATTCTGGTGTAAGCCATTTTGTCTCTTTGCTTTCTATTGATATGGTGTGTGAAAAACGAGGGCAAAGATACAAAAATATTTATAAACTATGGTTTTTGTGAGATAATATTCACCTAAATTCTTCTATTTATGCAAAAACATCCCCGAAAAGAGGATGTTTTTGCATATTTATTCATCAGTTGTTAAGGGTATAAAAAAAAGTCCCTACTCCAGTTCTTTTCTCAGGGCTTCTGCCATTTGGGCATATTCCCCATCGGTGAGATAGATGTTTTGCGGATTCATGCGGAACACGCCGCCGAAGTCGGGGCCTCCTGTGTATTTGGGCACTAAGTGGAAATGGAGGTGTTCCAACGTGTCGGAATAGGCACCATAGTTAATCTTGTCGGGATGGAAAAGTTTTTGCATGGCGCGAGTCACTCTCGCTACGTCATCCATGAAGGCGTTTCGATTGTCGTCACTCAGTAGATTGAGATCATCTACGTGGTCTTTGTAGGCCACAAGGCAACGCCCTTTGTAGGTTTGCTCCTTGAAGATGAACACTCGGGAAACGGAAAGCTCTGTCACTTCCAGCATCAGGCTGTGCAGGGTCTCGTTGTTTTGGCAATAGAGACAGTCTTTAGGGTCACTTTTCATGATGTTTTTTGTTTTAATAGGTTAGTGTGTAGCATGAAAAAGGGCATGGAACCATGAAGTTCCATGCCCATAATGGTTTTATTCTTTGTGTCCGAAGATGCGCAGCAAGTAGAGGAAGAGGTTGATGAAGTCCAGGTAGAGTGTCAACGCTCCCAGAAGTGCCAGCTTTTGCGCTCCTTCGCTCATGTCGTATTGCGTTTGCAGCATCTGCTTGATCTTCTGCGTGTCCCACGCGGTAAGACCCGTGAACACGATAACACCGATATAACTCAGCACGTAGTCGAACATGGCGCTGCGCAGGAAGAGGTTCACCAGTGTGGCGATGACCAGTCCTATCAAAGCCATGAAGAGTATCTTTCCTATCGAACTGAGGTCTTTCTTGGTGGTATAGCCATAGAATGCCATGGCGGCAAACATGCCAGCCGTAATGAGGAACACCTTGCCGATAGTGGCGATGTCAAACAGGATGAAGATGCTGGACAGCGTAACGCCATTCAGGGCAGAATAGAGGATGAAGAGCAACGTCGCCGTGCTCAACGATAGTTTATTGATAGCCGCGGAGATGGCGATTACCAGCGCGAACTCTGCTATCACCAAGCCCCAGATAATGCCTGAGCTGCTATAGATGGTGGTCAGCAAATTAGGGCTGCTGGCTACTCCATAGGCCGCTACGGCAGTGATGACCAGCGCCAATGTCATCCAGATGTAGACCTTTCTCATCAGGGCGGGCATTACGGAGTAGAGTCCACGCTCCTTTTCGCCTACCATGCGCTGGTCTCCGCGCTGTATGGCTTCATACAATTCTTTTTCTGTCATGTGTCTTGAAATGATTAGTGAATAAAACTAGTGTATATGCCCAATATGGCAAATCCCGTGCCATATTTTGCCTTATTTTGCGGGAATGTTCTCGAGAGTCTTTACTAACAGCAGCCAGAACTTCTCCGTGGAGGGCCAATAAGCGCGCTCGTTGGGCGTGTGGGGAGAGAGTAGGGTGGGGCCGAAAGAGCAGATGTCCAATCCAGGATACTTGGAAAGGATGATACTACATTCCAGCCCGGCGTGTACCACTTGTACAGTAGGCTCCTCGTTGAAGAGTGTTTGGTAGATTTCCCGCATGTGTTTGATGAGTTCGCTGGAGGTGTTGGGCTCCCAACCTCCATATTCCCCGCTGCGTTCCACTTTCATGCCAGCCATGCCGAAGCAGCTCTCCAGTGAGGTGGCCAATTCGTCTTTCTTGGTCTCGCTAGAGCTGCGACCCAGTATTTTCACTTCTGCGTGTCCCTCGGCGATATCCACGATGGCCAGGTTGGAGGATGTTTCCACGATGCCGGGGATGCTGGGGATGTAGCGCCAGACGCCATCGTGGGCGGCATAGATGGCATCTACCAAGTTGTCTTGTATCTCTTGTGGAACCGCGCTCTTGGGCAAGGCGATTTCCTCTATGGTGAGTTCTATGCCGTTTTCTATGCCTTTGTATTCATCGTTAAAGGTCTCCTGATAGTCGGCCACCAGTTCCATGAGGTCTTCTTTGTTCTCTCGGGGGAGAGTGAGCACAGCTTCCGCCTCTCGGGGGATGGCGTTGCGCATATTGCCACCATGCCAGCTGGCCAGTTGCGCGTCATCTTCCGCGATGGCTTCTCTTACCAATCTCACCAGCATCTTGTTGGCGTTGCCGCGTCCCGCGCCTATTTCCAGGCCAGAGTGGCCTCCCTTGAGACCTTTCAGGGTAATGCGCACGGCTATATCTTCAGGATCGGTCTCGGCTTCCTTGTACTCCAGCGACGCGGTGATGTCCACTCCGCCGGCACTGCCTATGATGAGTTCTCCTTCTTGCTCCGTGTCCAGGTTGAGGAGTATTTCCCCTTCCAGTTCGCCAGCGGGCAGTCCGTTGGCACCGTACATTCCTGTTTCCTCGTCGGCGGTGATGAGCGCTTCCACTGGGCCATGCTTCAAGTCGGTGGCTTCCATTACGGCCATGATGGCGGCCACGCCTAGTCCGTCATCGGCTCCTAGCGTAGTGCCTTTGGCTTTCACCCATTCGCCGTCCACATAGGTTTCAATGGGGTCTGTCTCGAAATTGTGGTCGCTGCCTTTTTCTTTTTGCGGCACCATGTCCATGTGGGCCTGTAGTATCACGGTCTTCCTGTTTTCCATACCTGGCGTGGCGGGCTTGCGCATCACGATGTTGCCAGCCTCGTCCTCAAAAGCTTCTACACCCTTCTCTTGGGCGAAGTCCAAGAGGAAGCGGCGCACCTTGTCGAGATGTCCGGAGGGGCGGGGTACTTGTGTCAACGCATGGAAATTGCGCCAGATAACTGCTGGCTTCAGGTCTTTCATTTCTGTCATAGCTTATATATTATAAAGGTATATTGATTATATTTCTTGCCAAATCTCTTCCACCGGCTTGCGTTTCTTGGGAGCGGGCTCTTGCGTAGGCATTCCCATGGGGATGATAGCCACTGGCTCCAGGTCTTCTGGCAGGTGAAGGGCTTCCTTGCAACGGGGCACGTCGAAGTTGCATACCCAGCACGTGCCTACTCCCACGTTGGCTGCCGCCAAGCAGAGGTGCTCTATGGCGATACTCAAGTCTACGTCGCCATGGTGTTTTCCGTCAGACGGCCTTGTCCAGGCTTGGCTCTTTCTGTCACAAGCCACTATATAGAGAGGTGCCTCGGCAAACCACTCCCTGTCATAGCAGGCGCGCAGCTTCTTCCTGGCCTCTTCCGACTTTACGGCCAGGAAGAGCCATGGTTGTTTGTTGCAAGCTGACGGCGCCAGCCTGACGCATTCTTGTATATAACTTATTTTGTCGGCGGGTATAGGCTCGCCGCTGTATGCTCTTGCCGAGAAGCGCTTTTCGCAAAGTTCCTTGAAGTCCATGTGTGTCACTTGTTATAGTAATAACGCGAAGTTACGCATTTACTTCGACATAACCTCGCGGGCATATGTTAATAATAGTTGGTTATTTGAAAGAGGTTTCAGCCTGGGAACAAGATGGAGAGCCGCTGGGTGTCGAAACGCAATTCTCCTCGCTCTATGTATCGGGAGAGCGCGCCATTATCGGCAAGCTCTCGTGGAGTTCCTATTTGCAGGCCCTGTTTTTTGTCCATAAGCCACAGTTTGTCGCTTAGCCGCAAGGCCAGTTCCAGGTCATGCGTGGAGAGCATGATGGTCTTTTCCTCCTCGTGGGCTAAGTGGCGGAGCAGTTGCAGCAGTTCCACCTTACTGGGGAAGTCAAGGAAAGCGGTTGGCTCGTCCAGCAGGATGATGGGCGTGTCTTGGGCCAGTGCCTTGGCTATCATGGCTTTTTGCCGCTCGCCGTCACTCAGGGAGTCTATCTTTCGGTTTCTTAGCCCATGGATGCCCACATGCCGCATGGCTTCTTCCGCCAGCCGCTTGTCTTCCTGGGAGAGTCTGCCCCAAAAACCCGTGTAGGGCTGTCGTCCCATCTCCACCACTTCTTGAACCGTGAGTTGGCTTGTTTCGGGACGTTCCGTCAACACCACACCTATCAACTTAGCCAACTGGCGGGGGCTAAGTGCCGAGAGGCTATCCTTTCCCTTGTCATTTGCCAACAGGATATCTCCTTCCAATAGGGGCAGTTGCCCCACCAAGGTGCGCAACAGCGTAGACTTGCCCGTACCATTGCAGCCCAGCAGGCAAGTGAGTTCTCCTCGCTGAAGACTCGCTGTCAGGGAGCTGGCGACCTTTCGTTCGCCGCCATGTTCGCGATATCCTATCGCGGCGTTTTGTAACCAAACAGTTTCTCGCATGGCGCGAAGATAGCGAATTTTCCCATATCTCGCGGTCTGATAGGCAGAACTTTTGTAACTTCGCGGCGGCTTATGAGACAACAAGAGACTGCTTTGGAGCAATTGTGCAGGCAGAAATTGCTGCTGCAACTGGAATATTATACCGAAAAAGAAGCTTTCCGCAAGCAGACCGAGACCATGGGGTTGCGCAGGAAGGTGAAGCGAGGCGATGCCTGGTTCCCGATTCGTGTGGGAAAGAGTTATTACAACTCGCTCAACCAATTGGTAGTGGAAGTGTTTCGCGGGGAAGAAGAGGATGTTGACCATAATTTCGAGTTCGGCCGTCCCGTGGTATTCCTTTCAGCCACCGATGCCAAGGACTTGGGCGGCAAGTTGCGCTATTTTTCTTTCACGGCCACGGTGAGCTACGTGGATGGCAATCGCATGGTGGTGGCCGTGCCCGACAGCGCTCCGCTGTTGGAACTTCAGTCTTCCTCTCAACCTTTAGGCGTGCAGCTCTCCTTTGACGAGACGAGTTACCGTGCCATGTTCCAAGCCCTTGACAGGGTAATAGCCGCCAAGAACGACCGTTTGGCCTATCTCCGCGAGCTATTCCATGGAGACCGGCAGCCCCAACGATACGCTTTCGAGCCAATACGATTCCCCTGGCTTAACCCCACGCAGGAACAAGCCGTCAACGAGGTGCTGCGGGCCAAGGACGTAGCTATCGTGCATGGCCCTCCCGGCACGGGCAAGACCACCACGCTGGTAGAGGCCATCAACGAGACACTGATGCGCGAGAGCCAGGTGATGGTGTGCGCGCAGAGCAATATGGCCGTGGACTGGATATCGGAAAAGTTGGTGGACAGGGGCATCAACGTCTTGCGTATAGGCAATCCCACCCGTGTCAACGACAAGATGCTGGGCTTCACCTATGAGCGGCGTTTTGAATCCCATCCCGATTATCCGCAGCTTTGGGCCATTCGCAAGGCCATCCGCGAGTTGCGGCAACACCGCAAGCGGGGGAGCGACAGCTTCCACCAAAAGATGGAAAGGCTGAAGTCACGGGCCACGGAGCTGGAGTTGCGCATCAACGCCCAGCTCTTCGGCGAGGCTCGGGTGATAGCCTGCACGCTGGTGGGTTCCGCCAACAAGCTCTTGGACGGACAACGCTTCAACACGCTTTTCATTGATGAGGCCGCCCAGGCTTTGGAGGCTGCCTGCTGGATACCGTTGCGCCGCGTCTCACGGGTGATATTGGCGGGGGACCATTGCCAGTTGCCGCCCACGGTGAAGAGCCTTGCCGCCCTGAAGGCAGGGCTTGGCGTGACGCTCATGGAGCGCGTTACCGCCACCCAACCAAGTGTGGTCACCCTGCTCAAGGTGCAATATCGCATGAACGAGGCTATCATGCGCTTCTCCAGCGACTGGTTTTACGGCGGGCAGGTGAAGAGCGCACCGCAAGTGAAGCACAGGGGCATACTGGACTATGACAATCCTTTCCTGTGGATAGACACAGCCCCGCTGGAAGAGGAAGATGACTCCCCCGTTTACCATGAGCAGTTCGTGGGCGAGAGTTTTGGCCGTGTCAACAAGGCGGAGGCCAATCTCACCATCAGCACGTTAAGGGACTACCTGGAGAAGGTGGGCAAGCAGCGCTTCCTGGATGAGCAAGTGGACGTGGGCGTGATATCTCCTTACAGGGCGCAGGTGCAGTATCTGCGCTCGCTCATCAAGGCCACTCCCGAGCTGAAGCCTTTCCGCCGCGCCATCACGGTCAATACCGTGGACGGCTTCCAGGGGCAGGAGAGAGACATCGTGCTCATCTCCCTTGTGCGAAGCAATGCCGCTGGCGACATCGGTTTCCTGAAAGACTTGCGCCGCATGAACGTGGCCATCACCAGGGCGCGCATGAAGGTCATCATCCTGGGCGACGTGAAGACGCTCACCCGCCACCCTTTCTACAAGCGGCTTTGGGACTACGTGGAGCGCGCCCGCCAACGCTATCAGGGGGACGAGGAAGAGAGCCTGGATAACGATACTAGTCTCGAAGGCCGTTGATACTAGTATCGTTGAGCGTCGAGACTAGTATCATCGGGCATCGAGACTAGTGTCATGAAAAAGGCATGAAATATCCCTTGCGGGAGGGGCGCTTTCCGACCGTGAGGAAAACAAGTTGTTTTGCTGGGGAAAACAACTTGTTTTGCTCTTCAATTTAACTTGTTTTGCTCCGCGAAATAACTTGTTTTCATTTCCGGTTTAACTTGTTTTCCTCCCCAATGGGATTTTTGCGTGGGAAAAAGGAGTCCATGTTGCTTTTTTTTCGTATCTTCGCGCTATACCTATTATATATACTACTATGCTGTCACGAGACTATTTCCTGCGGATTATCCAAGAGTTCGCCGTCGCTCTCAGCCTTTTCCTGGAGAAGAAGGTGGGAGAGGACAAGCGAGACCAAGAACTGAAAGAGCTTTATGCCCAATACGTAGGCCCCTATGAGGTGTTGCGCAATCTCTCGTGGGAGGAAACGCTTGCCTACGCGGAGGAGCAATGGGACGAGGAGCAGCGAGTGGACAGGCTGGAGATGTTGGCTTTTCTGCTCGACGCGGAAGCTGGCTACAAGGCTTTGCCGTTGCGAGAGCTCTTGCTGGGCAAGGCGTTCCGCTTGCTAGACTATGTGGATGCCCACAGTTCCACATTCTCCCTGAACAGGAAGATGAAGCTAAGCGCCCTGCGGCGTGCCTTGGAACAGGAGGAAGACTAGTCGTCACGGAAGTCCAGCCACTGCTCTACCCACTCGGCCCGCAGGCCTTCGCCTTGCGGATTGGAGACCGAAAGCCCTAGTAAGCGGATGGGATGCTTCAGGTCATAGTCCACCACGCGCAGCAACCGCTTGGCCGCGGGCAGCAGTTCTTTTTTGCTTACCAGGCATTCCCGTTGGGTGAGGCTGCGGGTGATTTGCGTGAAGTCGGCGTATTTCACTTTTAGCGTGAGCGTATGGCCGGCGAATTGCGCCTTGGCGACGCGCCTTTCCAGCTCCAGCACCGTGTGATAGAGCGCTATGAGCACCGTGCTGGGCAGCGAGATGTCTTCGTCAAACGTCCTTTCACAGCCCACTGACTTCCTCTCGTGGCTCGCCTCCACGGGGCGGTTGTCTATTCCGCGGGCGAAATCATAAAACAATCGTCCCGCCTTGCCGAACACTTCCTCCAGGTGGCGCAAGGAGCAAGCCCTCAACTGCGCCCCCGTGAAGATGCCCATGTAGTGCATTTGCTTGGCCGTCTTGGGTCCCACGCCCCAAAAATCCTCTATGCCCAACTGGTCTATGAACGCTTGCGCCTTGTCGGGATGGATGGTGCAGAGTCCGTCAGGCTTGCGGCAGTCAGACGCTATCTTGGCCAGGAACTTGTTGTAGGATACGCCCGCCGAGGCGGTCAGCCCCGTTTCCTCTTTGATGCGGCGTTTGATTTCCTTGGCTATGTCCACGGCCAGCTCCATGCCCACCTTGTTGCTCGTCACGTCCAGGAAGGCCTCGTCGATGGAGAGAGGCTCTATCAGGTCGGTGTAGTCTTGGAATATCCGGTGTATTTGGTTGGAAACCTCCTTGTATCGCCCATGCCTGCCAGGGATGACTATCAGCGCGGGACAGCGTTTCTTCGCTACCAGCATGGACATGGCGGAGCGTACGCCCCACTTCCTGGCCTCATAGCTGGCCGTGGCCACTACGCCCCGGTCGCTGTCTCCGCCCACGGCGATGGGTTTCCCTCTTAGCTCGGGATGGTCGAGCTGCTCCACGCTGGCGAAGAAGGCGTCCATGTCTATGTGTATGATTTTCCTGTAGGCTGTCATGGCGGTTTCCTTTGCCGCGAAGTTACCATTATTTCCCGAGATAAAGAGAGGAAAGCTTGGGCGAATGAAATAAAAATGGTATTTTCGCGACATGATGAACACCGAGAAACCTAAGACTTACAACACGGGCGAGACCGAGGAAGACCTGCGCAGGGAATATAATCCCGAAGGTTCTGACCTGCGGAAAGCCCAACTTCGCTTGCTCGACATGGCGCTCTACCTGCGCGACGTGGCCAAGGAGATAGGCGTGCCCTGCAGGCTAGACGGTGGCAACGTGTTGGGAGCCTTGCGCCATGGCGGTTTCATTCCCTGGGACGACGACGTGGACTTTGTGGTGGAGTACCGGGACTTCCATCGCCTTTGCGATTACCTGAAGAGCCATCCCCATCCCCAATATGTCTTGCAAGACCACAGCACTGACCCGGGCTTCTACAAGGAGTGGGCTTGCCTACGGGACTTGAAGAGCCGCCACGTGAGCCACGACAGCCTCGACAGCAAAGACCGCCGCATGGTGGAGGCGCAGCGGTTCCAGGGACTCCATATAGACATCTTTCCCTACGAGGGACACATGATACCCTGGCTGCAACGCCTGGCCGGCAAGCTCTCGGTGAATGTCAACCTGCGGTGGGCGGGCAAGCGTCCCTGGCTGGCCGAGGTAGCTTACCGAACCCTCCACTACCTGGTCTTCCCGTTGTTCCGCTTGACAGGCAAGCTCTTCGGAGACCCCAACCTTTACATTCACTCCTACGGAGCGTGGTTCTACGAGCAAAACCCCAAGCGAGCCATGGTGCCCCACAAGCCCTTGACCTTTGAGGGCCATGTGTTTGAGGGACCCGCCGACCCCGACGAGCTTTGCCGCATCGCCTATGGCAACTACATGGACTTGCCGCCCAAGGACAAACGCGACCGCCACAAGGTGGACGTGGTATTCATAGACTAACCCCCTTTTACCCTACATGAACATAGCCGCTATCTTCGCCGGAGGCTCCGGTCTCCGAATGCACACAAAGTCCAGGCCCAAGCAATTCCTGGAACTCAACGGGAAGCCCATCATCATCTACACCCTGGAGCTTTTCGACAACCATCCCGAAATAGATGCCATCGTGGTGGCCTGCATTGAGGACTGGATTCCCTTCCTGGAGAAACAGTTGCGCAAGTTTGAGATCAACAAGGTGGTAAGCGTCGTGCCTGGCGGCAAGACGGGACAAGACTCCATCTATAACGCTTTGCGCGCCGCGAGCGACTATGCCCAAGGGCAGGATGCCACGGTGTTGATACATGACGGCGTGCGCCCGCTCATCACCGAGCAGACCATCACGGACAATCTGCGCAAGGTGGAGGAGTGTGGCAGTTGCATTACGTGCGCTCCCGCCACGGAGACCTTCATCGTGAGGCAAGCCGACGGTTCGCTGGAGATACCCAGCCGCGCCGACTCACTGATAGCCCGCGCCCCGCAGAGCTTCCACCTGAAGGACATCCTGACGGCGCACGAGCGGGCGTTGGCTGAGGGCAGGCACGACTTCATAGACTCCTGCACGCTGATGAGCCACTATGGTTACCGCCTGGGCACCATCATGGGTCCCATGGAGAATATCAAGATTACCACGCCCACAGACTACTTCCTGTTCCGCGCCATGGTGAAGGTGCATGAAGACCAGCAAATCTTCGGACTCTAACCTATTTCCCGATGACCATGAACAGCGTATTGCGAGAAGATATCCGCCTCTTTGCCGAGCGATTCCCTCTTTGGCAATCTCTTCAGGGGCAGACAGTCGCCGTCACGGGTGCCACGGGCTTGTTGGGAGCTTGCGCCGTGCGTTGCCTCCTGGCGCTCAACCAGCTCCACGATGCCCGGATAAGCGTCCTGGCCGTGGTGAGGAGCGAGGAGAAATTACGCCAGGTATTTGGCGCGGAGGCCCAGGATATACCTTATTATATATATGACTTCTCTGCCGAGAAGCCTTTCCAGCCCCCAGTTCCTGTGGACGGACTGCTCCATTTCGCCAGTCCCACGGCTTCCCGCTACTTTGTTGCCCATCCAGTGGACACGCTTTTGACAGGCGTGCGGGGCACCGATGCCATATTGCGCTATGCCCACCAGGCCTGCTTGCGCTCCTTGGTCTACGTCTCCTCCCTGGAGGTGTATGGCGAAGTGACTGACGACAGCCATCCGCTCACCGAGGACCGACAGGGCTATCTGGCCGTCACCGACGCCCGTTCCAGTTACCCCATGGGCAAGCGGGCTGCCGAGTGTCTCTGCCATGCCTACGCCGCGGAATATGGCGTGCCTGTCAAGATAGCCCGCCTGGCGCAGACGTTTGGGGCGGGAGTCTCCCCCGATGACGGCAGGGTCTTCGCCCAGTTCGCCCGTTGCGCCCTGAGGGGCGAGGATATCATCCTCCACACCACGGGCGAGCTTTCCCGCTGCTATTGCTATACCACCGACGCGGTGAGTGCCTTGCTCTATCTGCTCCTGGCGGGCAAGGATGGCGAGGCCTACAACGTGGCCAACCCCGACACTTATATTTCCGTGGCCGACATGGCCCGTCTCGTTTGCCGTGAATTCGCTCCCTCTTGCCGTCCCCGCCTGGAGCCCAAGGAGGGCATGGGTTATTCTCCCACCACTCACCTGCGCCTTTCCACGGAGCGGATAGAGGCTTTGGGCTGGCGACCCCACTACGACTTGCGGCAGATGTACCATCGTCTTATCCTGTCATTGAGGGAGGATATCGCCCATGAGTAACCCGTTGCGCCGCTGGGCGGACAGCTTTTTCCACGTCTATCAAAAGACCGACCTCACCTCTTGGGAACACGCTCCTCAAGACACTCGGCCCATTTATGGCGTTTACCATGTTTATTGCGCCGCGGACTGGCAGGGTCTGGTCTTTGCCCAACTGGAGACGCTGCGCAAGAGCGGCCTGCTGGCGGCCACCCGCAAGTTGTATGTCAGTATCATCGCCCCTAGCGAGGAGGACGTGGAGGCTTTCCTGCGCCTGGCCAATAGTGACAAGGTGGAGCTGGTGGCCATCCACCAAGACCCTTCCCGTTATGAATATCCAGCCCTGGAGCATCTGCGGCGGGTGGCGAAGCGGGAAGATTGCCTGCTCTACTATTTCCACACCAAGGGCATCAGCTATCAGAGCGTGGTTACGGGCGACCGCCTTTACCGCTCCTTCCTGCGCAAGATCAATGCTTGGCGGGAGATGTTGGAGTATTTCGTCTTTGAGGAATGGCAGGTGGCGGTCAACGCCCTCTCGGCGGGCTATGACACCTATGGCTGCTATCAGTGGCCGCCCAAGGCGTACACTATGTTTTCCGGCAACTTCTGGTGGGTCACTTCCGACTACGCCCGCCGCCTGCCGTCTTTCGATCCGGCGGTTATCTCGCATGACAGGTTCTACTCAGAGGTGTGGCTTTACCAGTTGCCCCACCGCACTTTCTCGGCTTTCGAGACCATCGCCGACCTTTATTTCGTGCGTATGCCCCGCGAGCTTTACCGTGAGTCTCATCCCTCTTTCTGGAAGGTGCGCCTGCCCTTCGTGTTGACCTACAATTGGCGCAAGCTGCTCAAACACGCCTTTGGCATCAACTACAAGAAGCGTTGCCAGCGGCGATTCCAGCGGTTGGTGGCCAAGGGAAACGTAAACGCTTGACGATGGAGACACTGAAGGAGAAAACCGCCAAGGGCCTTTTTTGGGGCATGATGAACAACGGCACCATGCAGTTGCTCAATATTGTGCTGGGCATCTTCTTGGCGCGCCTGCTTTCCCCTGCCGACTACGGACTGGTGGGCATGCTCGCCATCTTCACGGCCATAGCCAGCGCGCTGCAAGAGAGCGGCTTCACCGCCGCCTTGGCCAATAAGCGCGCCCCCACAGACAATGAGTATAATGCCGTTTTCTGGTTCAGCACGTTGGTCAGCCTTTCGCTCTACGCCCTGCTGTTCCTCTGCGCTCCCCTCATAGCCGCGTTCTTTCACCAATCGGAGTTGACGGACTTGGCGCGGGTGGTGTTTCTCACCCTGCCAATTTCCGCTTTGGGCACTGCTCCCACCGCCTATCTTTTCAAGCGGATGGTGGTCAAGGAGACCACGCTCTTGCGGGTGAGCTCATTGCTGCTCTCAGGAGTGGTAGGCATCACGCTGGCCTTGCGCGGGCATGCCTACTGGAGCTTGGCGTGGCAGCAACTCACTTATGTCACGCTGACCAGCGTGGGTCGCTTCTTCCTCATCTCTTGGCGACCGTCCTTGCGCGTCGACTTCAAGCCTGTCCGCGAGATGTTCGCCTTCAGCTACAAGATTTTGATTACCACTATCGTCAATACGCTCTCCCAAAACGTTTTGACCGTCATCTTCGGTCGCCTGTTTCCCGCCAAGACTGTGGGCAACTTCTCCCAGGCCTTCAAGTGGGACACCATGGCCAGCTCCTTCATCTCGGGCACGGTGGCCCAGGTAGCCCAGCCCGTGCTCGTGGAAATCCGCGATGACCAGGGACGGCAGGCGCATGTCTTCCGCAAGATGCTCCGCTTCACGGCCTTCCTTTCCTTTCCCGCCATGTTCGGCTTGGCCATGGTGAGCCATGAGTTCATCCTGGTCACCATCACCGATAAGTGGATAGACAGCGTGCCCCTGCTCAGGGTGCTCTGCGTGGGCGGAGCTTTCCTGCCTTTCTACACCATGTACCAGAACCTTGTCATCAGCCGCGGCAGGAGCGACATTTACATGTGGTGCACATTGGCGTTGATTGCTTCCCAAATAGTGTCAGTATTGTTGACGGCTCATTATGGCGTCATGGTGATGGTGGCCGTTTACACCCTGCTCACCGTCCTTTGGCTCTTGGCGTGGCATTGGTTTGCCCATCGTCTCATAGGCCTGCGCCTGCTCGACGTGCTGCGCGACCTTCTTCCCTTCTGCCTGCTGTCCTTGGCCGTCATGGCCTTCACCTATTGGATCACCCGTCCCATACACTCTCTCCCGCTCTTGTTGTTGGCCCGTTTCCTTTTGGCGGGCATCCTCTATTTGGGCGCTCTTAAGGTTCTTCATGCCCAGGTACTGGAAGAGTGTCTCGCTTTCGCCAAGAGGAAGAGGGGGTAGACTGTTCTTGTTTTGAGTCTCGCTCCCGCATAGTTTGAGGGCGATGAAAAGACATTGTCTTATTGCCTTTAAAAAGTATCCAAAGATATTTGCCCAACTATTATTGGATACTTCGCAAAGTATCCAATGTTCCAGAGTGTGGCGATTGATGTTCAATGTGGAAATTCGTTTTTTTCTTGTTTTTCCCGAGTTGTATTGTGTTGGACGGCGAGGTGCATATCGACATCTACGATGACCGGGTGGAACTGGTATCGCCCGGTGCGATGTCTGACGGCACACAAATTCAAGACCGTGACATATATAATGTGCCGTCTATACGCCGTAACCCCGTCATTGCCGATATGTTTACCCAACTCGACTACATGGAGAAACGTGGTTCCGGTCTGCGCAAGATGCGTGAACTGACCGAGAAGCTGCCCAACTTCTTACCCGGCAAAGAACCTCTCTATAAAACCGAAGCATCCTCTTTTTTCACCACTTTCTATAATCTGAATTGGGGTGAGAATGGTAGAATCTCCGTAGAAGAGGTGGCCGACAGGGTAAATAGTACCCTCAAAAAGTACCCTGTAAACGGAGGAGCTTCGGAGAGAAAGTTCGGTGTAAACAAAAAAAGTTCGGAGAAAAGGTTCGGTGTAAAAGGAGAGGATGCA
>FR882115.1 GCA_000435635.1 Prevotella sp. CAG:1320
CGATGACGGGAGACGCGGCGCGCCACGTCTCCCCAAGCAAGAGGGCACAATATATCCGCCTCCGCTGCGTTATGATAGGCAGAAGCGACAACAACAAGAAGAAAATGGGAAAAGGGGAATTCAAGTTCAAGCGATTCACGGTGCGCCACGACCGCTGCGCCATGAAAGTGGGCACGGACGGCGTGCTGCTGGGAGCCTGGGCCAGGGGCGGGCGGAGGATACTCGACGTGGGCACCGGCTCGGGGCTCGTCGCCCTGATGATGGCGCAACGCTTCCCAGAGGCCCGCGTCACGGGCGTGGAAGTGGACGGGGAAGCCTGCCGGCAAGCCGCCGAGAACATGGCGGCCAGCCCCTTCGCAGAAAGGATGGACGCGAGGCAGGGGAAGATACAGGCGCAAGACTTCCCGCGGCCCTTCGACGCCATCGTCTGCAACCCGCCCTTCTACATGGACGACAGCCCGCACAGCCCCGACAGGCGGCGCGCCATGGCCAGGCACAACGACTCGCTCCCCTTCCGCGACCTGTTCGCCGCCGCGGCGAAGGCGCTCACCCCCGACGGCCGCCTCTCGGTCGTGATACCCGCCCAGGCGGGCCACGAGATGGCGGGCGAAGCCGCGCTGGCCGGCTGGCGGCTGTCGCGCGAGCTCGCCCTGCGCTCCAAGCCCGGCAAGGAGGTGTCCCGCCTGCTGCTGGAATTCACCAGGCAAGGAGACGGCGGGGAGGCGGAGAGCGGCGAGGAGACGGTCTACGACGACAGCGGCGCGCGCTCGCCCTGGTACCGGCGGCTCACCAAAGACTTCTACCTCTCGCCCGAGGAGCTGGCGGCACTGAAGGCGGCCGGGCGCGAAGAGAGCGGGGCTACAGGTTGAGCTTCTTGCGCGCCTGCTTGCCCAGGGCCTCCACCTTCTTGCCCTGGCGCGAAAGGTCGCTCCTCACCTCGTTGAACTCGTTGAACAGCTCGGCGAAGGCCGTCTGTATCACGTTCGGGCGACGCCTGCGGCGGTCTCCCTCGGGGTTCACCACCACGCTGATACCCTTCTCCACCAAACTGATGTCTATCTCCTCCCCCGCCATGGCCGGGTCGCCGTCATAATGGATAAGGCCGGGCTTCTCCCTCCTCACTTTCAGCCGCTTGCACTTGAAGGTCTTTATCTTGGAGTTCATGTCGAGCGTCTTGTTGAACATGTCGAAACTCACCTGCGGAGCCTCCAGCGCGTCGAAAGGCTCCATGATGATCACGTCGAGGAAGCCGTCGCTCATGGAAGCCCGCGGGGCGATGTAGGCGTTGTTGCCATACTGCGAGGCGTTGGCGCAAGAGATGAGGAAGGCCTTGTGCTGGTGAGTCCCCGTCTCGTCCACCAGCGTGTAGGTCTCGGGATGGTATTTCAGGCCCTCCCGCAATACGCTCTCGGCATAGGCGATGGGGCCCCGCTTGCCGCCCTCGGCGAACTTCTTGCTCACGAAGGCGTCGAAGCCCATGCCGCACGTGCAGAAGAAAGGATAGCCGTTGATGATGCCATAGTCGAGCCTGTTCACCTGGCAGGCGTTGAGCACCTCCACGCTCTTGCGCGGGCTCAGCGGAATCATCAGGTGGCGGGCCAGCCCGTTGCCCGAGCCGCAGGGGATGATGCCCAGCGCGGTGTCCGACTGGCAGATGGCCCTGGCCACCTCGTTCACCGTGCCGTCGCCGCCCACGGCCACCACGATGTCCACGTGCCGCTCCTTGGCCTCGGAAGCTATCTCCGACGCGTGGCCGGGACGCTCCGTCATCCTGATCTCATAGTCGAACAAATCCTTGTCCAGCGTAGAGTCTATAATCCCGGGGATGCCCTTCTTGCTGGAAGTGCCGGATATCGGGTTCATCACAAAGACTATCTTTCTCTTCATAATAGATGTGTAAGTTGTCGTGTGGAAATGTATCGCGAAAATAATCATTTCCCGTTGAAAAATAATCATTTCCCGTTGAATATTAAAAGCCCCGCGCCTAATTTTAACTTAAATATGAACTTTATTTCCCGAAAATCCGCGTGGTTTATCTTTTTTTTGTATCTTTGCACCCCGAAGTAGAAAAATAACCGTATATATACACCTATTTTAATATAATGGGACAATTACAAGAAAGGTACAAAGCGTACCGCGAGCCGCAGAAATTCATGGCCGCTGGCGTGTATCCATATTTTAGGGCTATCACCAGCAAGCAAGGTACAGAAGTGGAAATGGAAGGGCACAAGGTGCTCATGTTCGGCTCCAACGCTTACACAGGACTGACCGGTGACGAGCGAGTCATCGCCGCCGCCCACAAGGCCCTGGACAAATATGGCTCCGGCTGCGCGGGCAGCCGCTTCCTCAACGGCACGCTCGACTTGCACGTCCAGCTGGAAAAAGAGCTGGCCGAGTTCGTGCACAAGGACGAGGCCCTGTGTTTCTCCACCGGATTCTCCGTCAACCAGGGCGTGCTCGCCGTCGTGGTGGGCAAGGGTGACTACATCATCTGCGACGACCGCGACCACGCCAGCATCGTGGACGGCCGCCGCCTGTCATTCGCCCGCCAGCTGCACTACAAGCACAACGACATGGAAGACCTGGAGCGCGTGCTGAAGGACTTGCCCCACGACGCGGTGAAACTAATCGTGGTAGACGGTGTCTTCTCCATGGAGGGCGACCTGGCGAAACTGCCGGAGATAGTGGAACTGAAGCACAAGTACAACTGCTCCATCATGGTGGACGAGGCCCACGGCATAGGCGTGTTCGGCAAGCAAGGACGCGGCGTGTGCGACTACTTTGGCCTCTCTGACGAGGTAGACCTCATCATGGGCACCTTCTCCAAGAGCCTGGCTTCCGTGGGCGGATTCATCGCCAGCGACAGCGACACCATCAACTACCTGAGGCACACCTGCCGCACCTACATCTTCAGCGCCTCCGACACGCCCGCCGCCACCGCGGCCGCCATGGAGGCCCTGCACATCATACAGCAAGAGCCCGAGCGCATAGAGCGCCTGTGGGAGGTGACCAACTACGCCCTGAGAAGATTCCGCGAGGAAGGCTTCGAGATAGGAGACACGGCAAGCCCCATCATCCCCCTCTACGTGCACGACGTGGACAAGACGTTCCTCGTGACGAAGCTGGCCTTCGACAACGGCATCTTCATCAACTCCGTGATTCCCCCCGCTTGCGCCCCATCGGACACGCTGGTGAGGTTCGCCCTCATGGCCACCCACACCAACGACCAGGTGGAGCGTGGCGTGCAGGTGTTGAAGAAGATATTCATGGACCTGGGCATCATCAAGTAAGCGCGGGAACAGGCGTTAACACACACATATAGAGGCGGAAATGCTTTCGGGCGTTTCCGCCTTTCGCGTCCTGTGAAAGACAGTGCGCACGTTCCCATCCCCCCGTGAGACCCCGAAGAGAGGCATCCACTCTCAATGGATTCCACGGCAAACAACGAGAAAGCGCCCCTCGCTCTCCCCCTACCAAAAATCCCCTGGCCAAAATCTCCGCCGAGAGAGCGTACACCTCTCGCGGAGTGATAAAAATAGTAAAATAAATCCGTGGTTTCAGATAATTTTAGTATTTTTGCAACGTATAATAGCATAGCAAGCAAAAAGATGAACATTCTAGAATTAAGCGAACAGGAAATCATCCGCAGGCAAAGCCTGCAAGAGCTGAGAGACATGGGCATAGACCCCTATCCAGCCGCGGAATTCCCCACCAACGCATTCAGCACAGACATAAAGAAAGAATTCAAGGACGACGAGGAGCCCAGGCAAGTGGCCATCGCCGGCAGGATGATGAGCCGCCGCGTGATGGGCAAGGCCAGTTTCGCCGAGCTGCAAGACAGCAAAGGGCGCATACAGGTCTATGTCTCCCGTGACGACCTTTGCCCGGGCGAGGACAAGGACTTATACAACAAAGTGTTCAAGAAGTTGCTCGACATAGGCGACTTCATCGGCGTGGAAGGCTACGTCTTCCGCACCCAGATGGGCGAGATATCCGTCCACGCCCAGCGTCTCACGCTCTTGAGCAAGAGCCTGAAGCCCCTGCCCATCGTGAAATACAAGGACGGCGTGGCCTATGACAAGTTTGACGACCCCGAGATGAGAGCCCGCCAGAGATACGTGGACCTCGTGGTGAACGAGGGCGTGAAGGAGACCTTCCAGAAGAGGGCCGCCGTGCTGCGCGTCATGCGCCGCTTCTTCGACGAGGCCGGCTACACCGAAGTGGAGACTCCCACGCTGCAAATCATACCTGGCGGTGCCTCCGCCCGCCCCTTCATCACCCACTTCAACGCGCTCAACGTGGACATGTATATGCGCATCGCCACGGAGCTTTACCTCAAGCGACTGATAGTGGGCGGATTCGAAGGCGTGTACGAGATAGGCAAGAACTTCCGCAACGAAGGCATGGACAAATACCACAACCCCGAGTTCACCTGCATGGAGCTGTACGTGCAATACAAGGACTACAACTGGATGATGTCTTTCACCGAGCGACTGCTGGAGACCATCTGCATGGAGGTGAACGGCACCACCGAGGTGACCATGGGAGACCACGTGGTGAGCTTCAAGGCACCCTATCGCCGCCTGCCCATCCTGGAAGCCATCAAGGAGAAAACGGGCTTCGACCTCTCTGGCAAGACAGAAGAGGAGATACGGCACATCGCCAAGGACGAGCTGAAAATGGAGGAGATAGACGACACCTTCGGCAAGGGCAAGCTCATCGACGAGATATTCGGCGAGTTCTGCGAGGGCAGTTTCATACAGCCCACCTTCATCATAGATTATCCCGTGGAGATGTCGCCGCTGACCAAGGCGCACCGCTCCAAGCCCGGGCTCACCGAGCGTTTCGAGCTGATGGTGAACGGAAAGGAGCTGGCCAACGCCTACTCTGAGCTAAACGACCCTATCGACCAGGAGGAACGATTCAAGGACCAGATGGCACTGGCTGACAAGGGAGACGACGAGGCCATGATCATAGACCAGGACTTCCTCAGAGCACTGCAATACGGCATGCCCCCCACCAGCGGCATAGGCATCGGCATAGACAGGTTGGTAATGCTTATGACGGGCAAGGAGAACATACAGGAAATCATGCTCTTCCCACAGATGAAGCCTGAGAAGAAGATGCCGCAAAGCAGCGTCAAGGAATGGGCTGAACTGGGCGTGAGCGAGGAGTGGGTCTACGTATTGCGCAAGGCGGGCTTCAACCTGATAGCGGATATCAAGGACGAGAAAGCCCAGGGACTGCAGCAGAAACTGGGCGAGATAAACAAGAAATATAAACTCGGGTACGAGCGTCCGTCACTGGAGGACATCCAGCGATGGATAGACCAGGCCTGCCAGATGGCGGAAGCCTGAGCCATACACCGGCAACACCACCTGACAACGTGTATAACTGCGGCAAGATAGCAATCATCGGAGGCGGCAGCTGGGCCACGGCCATCGCCAAGATCGTGGTGGGGCATACCCACCATATAGGCTGGTATATGCGCCGCGATGACCGCATAGAAGACTTCAAGCGCATGGGCCATAACCCCGCCTACCTGACGGGCGCCCATTTCGACGTGAACGAGATATACTTCTCCAGCGACATCAACCGCATCGTGCAGGCCTACGACACCCTGGTGTTCGTCACCCCTTCCCCCTACCTGAAAAACCACCTGCGCAAGCTGAAAACCAACCTGAGGGACAAGTTCATCGTGACAGCCATCAAGGGCATCGTGCCCGACGAGAATCTTTGCTGCTCCGACTACTTCCACCAAGTATACGACGTGCCCTACGAGAACTTGGCATGCGTGGGAGGCCCCTCCCATGCGGAGGAAGTGGCCATGGAACGTCTCAGCTACCTCACCGTGGGCTGCGCCGACACCGAGAAAGCCAAGGCGTTCGCCGAGGATTGCCTGGCCAGCGAGTACATCAAGACCAAGACCTCCAGCGACGTGCTGGGCATAGAATACTCCTCGGTGCTGAAAAATGTCTACGCCATAGCCGCCGGCATCTGCGGCGGCCTGAAGTATGGAGACAACTTCCAGGCTGTGCTCATGGCCAACGCCGTGCAAGAGATGTTCCGCTTCCTGCAGGCCATCCACCCCATAGAGCGCAGCATGTATGACTCCGTCTACTTGGGAGACCTGCTGGTGACGGGCTACAGCAACTTCTCGCGCAACCGCACCTTCGGCACCATGATAGGCAAGGGATACTCCGTGAAGAGCGCCCAGATAGAAATGGAGATGATTGCCGAGGGATACTTCGGCACTAAGTGCATGAAGGAAATCAACCGCCACCTGCACGTCAACATGCCCATACTGGATGCCGTATACAACATACTGTATGAGCGCATCAGTCCGCAAATAGAAATCAAACTACTTACAGACTCCTTCCGTTAACTTTAATCACTCTTTAATATTTAACACTATGAAAAGTATTCAACTAGACATCACGAAGGCTGAGCAATTCCTCAGCGAGGGAGCAGTGAAGGCCTTGGAGCCCCAAGTGAAAGCGGCTCAGTTGGCATTGGAGAACGGCACATGCCCAGGTAATGACTTCTTGGGATGGTTGCATCTCCCCACGAGCATCACTCCTGAGTTCCTGGACGAAATCCAGGCCGTGGCCAACACGCTGCGCCAGAAATGCGAGGCGGTGGTAGTGGCAGGCATAGGCGGCAGCTACCTGGGAGCGCGCGCCGTGATTGAGGCCATGGGCAATTCGTTCGCCTGGCTGGTGAACGACGGCAAGAACCCCACCATTCTTTTCGCTGGCAACAACATCGGCGAGGACTACCTGGCGGAACTTACCGAATACCTGAAGGGTAAGAAGTTCGGCGTTATCAACATATCCAAGAGCGGCACTACCACCGAGACCGCCCTCACCTTCCGCTTGCTGAAAAAGCAGTGCGAGGCTCAAATGGGCAAGGAAGAGGCCAAAAACGTCATCGTGGCCGTGACCGACGCCAAGAAAGGCGCGGCACGCACCTGCGCTGACAAGGAAGGCTACAAAAGCTTTGTCATCCCCGACAACGTGGGCGGGCGCTTCTCCGTGCTCACCCCCGTGGGCTTGCTGCCCATCGCTTGCGCTGGATACGACATCAAGCAGTTGGTGGCTGGAGCCCAAGACATGGAGAAGGCAACGGGCACGGAAGTGCCATACGAGCAAAACATCGCCGCACAGTATGCCGCCGTGCGCAACGCACTCTACCAGCAGGCTGGCAAGAAGATAGAAATCATGGTCAATTACCAGCCCAAGTTACACTACATCTCTGAATGGTGGAAGCAGCTCTACGGAGAGAGCGAAGGCAAGGACGGAAAGGGCATCTTCCCCGCTTCCTGTGATTTCACCACCGACCTGCACTCCATGGGACAATGGATACAGCAAGGCGAGCGCACCATCTATGAGACCGTCATCAGCGTGGAGCAGCCCAACCACCAGATGCTCTTCCCCAATGACGAGGAAAACCTGGACGGACTGAACTTCCTAGCTGGCAAGCGCGTGGACGAAGTCAACAAGATGGCCGAGTTGGGTACTCGACTGGCTCACGTGGATGGCGGCGTGCCCAACATCAGGGTGAGCGTGCCAGTGCTCAACGAGTATTACATAGGCCAACTGATCTATTTCTTCGAGATAGCCTGCGGCATCAGCGGCAACGTGCTGGGTGTGAACCCGTTCAACCAACCAGGCGTGGAGGCTTACAAGAAGAACATGTTCGCCCTGCTCAACAAGCCTGGATACGAGGCCGAGAGCAAGGCCATACAGGAGCGCCTGGCCAAAGAGAAATAAGCGAGATGATAAAAGACAACGTCAATAAATACTTAACAAGCAACGGCTTTGGGGAGTTCTGCCCCAAGGCCGTGCTTTTCGATATGGACGGCGTGCTCTATGACAGCATGCCCCATCACGCCATCGCCTGGCGGGAGAGCATGGCTCGCTTTGGCATCCACATGACGGAGGCTGACGCCTACGCCACCGAGGGAGCCCGAGGCATAGACACCATCGTAAGGTTCGTGAAAGAACAGCAAGGAAAGGACATCACGTTGGAGGAAGCCCAACGCATGTATGACGTGAAAGCGGAGCTGTTTCACCAGATGTCCGAGGCCAAGGTCTTCGACGGAGCCAAAGAGCTGATGGCTCGCATCGTGGAGCGCGGATGGCGTGTGGCCGTGGTGACCGGCAGCGGGCAAAGGCCCTTGATAGACCGGCTGCTGCAAGACTTCGGCGACTACGTGACCGAAGACCACATCGTCACGGCCTATGACGTGACTCACGGCAAGCCCAACCCCGAACCCTATCAGATAGGATTGCGAAAGGTGGGGAACTTGAAGCCATGGGAAGGCATCGTGGTGGAGAACGCCCCGCTGGGCATACAGGCGGGCGTGGCGGCCAAGATATTCACCGTGGCCATCAACAGCGGCCCCCTGCCCGACCAAGACTTGCTGGATAGCGGCGCCAACCTGCTCTATCCCTCACTGGTGGATTTCCTGACCCTGTGGCAGGACATCCCCATGCGGCAAATCCTGGGCTAAGCCCCAGTGAATTGCCGCAACAATTCCCCGCAAGCGTCTTCTATCAAGTCCAGGGCATACTCAAAATCCTCTGCCCCACCATAATAAGGGTCGGGAATGGTTGCCGCCCGATGCTCCGTTAGATAATCCGCCAATCGACGCACCTTAGACTGCTCCTCCTCGCTTTCCGCCCTGGAGGTCACCACGCGGTAATTCTCCTCATCCATCACGTAAATGGCATCATAGTAAGGGAAATCTCTTCTGGCGGAAAACTGCCTGGCTCTGTGGTCTATCCTGTAGCCTCTCTTCCGCCCATGACGGCGCATGCGTTCATCGGGCAACTGCCCCACGTGCCAACCGCCAATGCCGGCGGAGTCTATCTCGAACTGGTCGGCCAGCCCAGCCTCGTCCACCAAGTGTTGCATCACGGCGTGGGCGGCAGGCGACCTGCAGATGTTCCCGAGGCATATGAATAGTAGTTTCTTCCTTCTCATTTATACATATATATTATATGGTAATCTCCCCTGAGCCGAAGCAGCGGTGGTGCAGCTCGTCATAGACCACGCAGAATTGGCCAGGAGCCACGCCGTGTATGGGTTCACGGGAGTGCATCATGTAGGTGCCGTCGCCCCTGTTCTCCAGCCGACCTCTGTGAAACTCGGGCGTATGGCGTATCTTGAAGGTCACCTCCTCCGCGGGGAAAGCGTCGCCCGTCAGGAAATGGAAGGCCATCAAGGGGAAATCACTCTTGTAGGCCGTGGCGGGATCATAGCCATGGCTGACGTAAAGAATGTTGCGCTCCACGTCTTTCTTCACCACGAACCAAGGGCCTCCGCCCATGCCGAGCCCCTTGCGCTGGCCTATGGTGTGAAACCAAAGCCCCTTGTGCTCGCCTATCCTCAGTCCCGTCTCCAACTCTATGATGTCTCCGGGCCGCTCGCCCAGGTATCGCTCTATGTATTGGTTGTAGTTGATGTTGCCAAGGAAACAGATACCTTGGCTGTCCTTGCGCCTGGCGGTCACGAGATGTTCCCGCTCCGCGATTTCCCTCACCTCGTTTTTCACGTGATGCCCTATCGGGAAAATAGCCTTCTTGAGCTGCCAATTCTCTATCTGGGCCAAGAAGTCCGTTTGGTCTTTCACGGGGTCGGGGCTGGTGGTGAGCCATTTCTCTCCGCCTATCAGCTCGGTCTGGGCATAGTGCCCCGTGGCTATCAGGTCATACTGATAACCTACCTTCTCATGGAAAGCCCCAAACTTTATCAGCCGGTTGCACATCACGTCGGGATTGGGCGTATAGCCCGATCTCACCTTCTCCATGGTGTAACGGGTCACCTGCTGCCAGTATTCCTTGTGACAGTCCACCACGCGCAAGCTGCACCCATACTTTCCCGCCACGGCGGTGGCCATCTCCAGGTCTTCCTCGCTGTTACAATCCCATTCCTCCTTTTCCTCGGGACCTATCTTGATATAAAAACAATCGGGCGTGAGACCGGCCTGCGCCAGTTCCCATACCACCACACTACTGTCCACGCCGCCCGAGAGCAGCACGGCCACTCGCTTGTCTCTGATTTCTTCCAAGTTCATGCCGCGAAGATAATCAAAATCCGTGAAACCAAGACCATGGCTCCCATGGAAAATCCACGCTCACCAAGATGCAAGGGCCCAAAACTCGGAGAAACGCAAAGCCGTAGTCGTCAATATCCCGAAACAGTATTATTCATTGTCCTATCTCATCCCCAAGCGGAAAAAACGAAACTAGTCTCGATGCCCCACGATACTAGTTTCAATGGGCGATGAAACTAGTTTCGCAGGCCATTGATACTAGTTTCGTTTTAACTTGTTTCCCAAAACAAGTTGTTTCCCAAAACAAAACAAGTTGTTTTCAAAAGCGAAACAAGTTGTTTCCGCGAGTAAAACAACTTGAATCCGATAGCCTGACCCTATAGACACAGACACTACTATCCCCCACTCCGCCGTTCCATGGGAAAGGAACTGACAAGAATGGGGGATAAAGTGTATCTAGGGAATTTCAGTAAGAACGGATTATTTCACCACGAACTTCTTGCCACCCTTGATGTAGATGCCCTTAGGCAGGCTGGCGCCATCAGGCATCCTCATGCCTCGCAGATTGTAAACGGGCTGGTCTTTCCGCTCGCCATCTGCCTCTACGCCCTCGATGCCAGTGGAGAGGTCTATGAGCTTATAATATCCAGATATTGTTTCTTCGCTCAGTTGACCTTCCGTATTATAATATACCACCAGCGCATACCTTTTTGAATAATCCAGGTTGGCGAACTCGAAAGGCACATCGGCTGTCTCTCCCGCTTTCACCTCAGCGGGAATATAGCTATAGCTTTCCAGGTACATGTAGCCATCGTTGCCATCATAGTAAAGCAAGCAAGTGATATCGTCTACATAATCATACTCGCCGAGATTCGTGACTTTCATCACGCCCTTTATGGCGTTGCCATTCACCTCATAACCCACAATCTCGTTACCCGTGCAGTTATCTATCTCAAAGGAGACGCTGAGATCGTATGCTTTCGCCTCACCAATGGTGACCTGCTGGGACGTGATGATCTCAGTACCGTCTGCCGTGGCCAGCCCCACCACGAAGGAGCCTTCTTTCGTGGGAGTCCAGCTGAATACATAATCATCGGTAGCTCCTGGGTCGAGGTTCAAGCCTATCTGGGATATTATTTCATTGTTTACGAAGAATATCACCCCTTGAGTATAGGTATCACCCGTATTGGTAATGTTGTAGGTAAAGGTCTGCTTGGAGCCAACAGACATGTTGCCTTGCACATCCACGTCATTCACGACAAAATCCTCTTGTGGAGTGTGATTGATGACAGTGGCGGTATTGCCATTCACCCGCAACTCCAAGTAATACTTGTCCGCGTTTTTCATCAGCGTCCACGCATCGGCGCCGTTCACCTTGTGAACAAACTTCACATAGTAGGTACCGTCCGTAATGCGAGTCCCCACTGTCAAGGGATCTTCAAAAGAGAAACCATATCCTGGTCCTAACTCGGTCACCGCCAACGTGCTGGGTTCTCCTACCATTTCGTCTGACTCATCGTAACAAGCCAGTCCCACCTCTACGTTAAACGTCTGGCTGGTCATGTTCCAGCAAGTTGCGTTCACAGGCACCGCAAACCCCGCGAAAGAGGAATTTCTCGTAACCGTCTCCTCCGTGGAAGCAAAAGAGGCAAGCGTCATCTGCGCCACTTCCTGAGAAGTGCCACCCTGGTTGGGTTGTATGCCGATAATGGCTCCCTGGTCCAGGTTGTATCCCCCGGAACCATTGTTGCCACCCGTTCCATGGTCACTGGGGTTGAGCAACGTAAGGCGGAAGAAGCCATCGCTCATGCCGCCCCATCCCCAGTTGATGTGGAAGAGACCTTCTCCATCGTAGCCGTCGCACACGAAAGCGTGACCCACGACATTCGTGCCGCTGACCGATGTACCCGACAAATAGACAGGGCGCTTGGCAACCAATTCATCGTATATCATCTTCTCCCAATCAGCGTTGGCATATTCATCTCTATACACTATGTGAGCGGCGTCATCATAGTCAAAATACTCCTTCAACGCGGTGGGCACCAACTCGGAAACCGCGCCAGAGGCATAACTGGAATAGTCCATCTGCACAGACTTGCCACAAAGCAACATCAACTGGGCCACGGCCAGCGCCGAAGGGTCGTCCACAGCCTCGCTGCCCGTATAGGAAAGCTGCATGGCATCCCAATTGAGCGTGACAGGGTCCGCGCCAGGAATCACATCCCCAGAAGACAATTGATAGGCCGGAATGGCCTTCGTTTGCTCCACGGGATACTTGTGGTAATAGATGATTTGCGCCATGGCCGTGGCCACGCATCCCGTTACGGACTGCTCCTCCTCGCCCGATATCGTGGGACACATATAATTATAGGGGGCTCCCTGGTTCCATTTGGTCTGCACCAAAGGCTCTATGGCAGCGTAACTTGTGGAGGCAGCCACCGCCAACGACGGATTTTGCTGTATCATCTCAATCTGCTGGGCATAGCTATCCAGCATGGCCTTGGCGGCGGGAGCCATCTCCCGCTCGGAGAAGTCACCGCGGTCGGCATAGGCCAAGATGGGACTCACGGCATCATCGCCGGCCACGATGACAAAACCCTTGTCGTTTCCCACGTTGAACACATAATACAGCGAACGCGCCTCGGCGGCCTTGCCAGGCTGGGCGTATGCCATGTCGAGGGACTGCCTCACAGGGATGCCCTTGGAGCTCAAGAACGCATTGGCCTGCTTAAGAGCCTCGTTTCTGTCAATAGGTTCTCCCCATGCCACGAGGGTCATGAGAAACAAGGAAAACAGGAGTAAAATTTTTCTCATAGTCAATACAGGTTAATAACTACATTACATTCGATCCGAATTTAAATATTTTTACAAAGGTAAGTATTTATTTTACCCCTCCATAAAACTTTTATCACTTTTACGGATTTTTAACCCTTTGCCATGCAAGATAGTAGTTGAACGGCGGAAAACAAGAAAAGCGCTGCGACCTTTCTCACTGTCGCCACGCTTCTTTTGACATGGAATCAATCCTGGGCGGGGATGACCCCGCTATACCGGATTATCAGATTACAACTTGTTGCCTTCCTTGGGGAACACCACCGTGGGCTGGAATGTCTTGGCCTCCTCGAAGTCCATCAAGGCATAGCTGATGATGATGACTGTGTCTCCCACCACCACCTTGCGGGCGGCGGCTCCATTGAGGCACACGCATCCGCTGCCCCGCTTGCCCTTGATGATATAGGTCTCGAAACGCTCGCCGTTGTTGTTGTTGACGATTTGCACTTTCTCCCCCGCTATCATGTTGGCCGCGTCGAGCAAGTCCTCGTCTATCGTGATGCTGCCCATGTAGTTGAGATTGGCCTCGGTGACGGTGGCGCAATGCAGCTTGCTCTTCAACACCTCTATCATCATGCCTTGACCTCCTTATATTTAATATGGTCTATCAGGCGAATGGGCGTCTTGCCGCAATAGACGGTCACGCAACCCACCACGTAGTCGCTATCTTGCCAGTTGGCGACAGGCAACAGCGTATTGCCGTCCACTATCTCGAAATACTCCACTTCAAGACCCTGCACGGCGTTGATGACATTCACCACCCAGTCATGCAGCTCGGCGACGGTCATGCTGCCCGCCTTCTCCACACTGGCTTTCAACACCTTGTATATCTGGGGAGCAATGGCCCGCTCGTCGGGAGCCAGCAAAGTGTTGCGGCTGCTCATAGCCAGCCCGTCGGCCTCCCTTACTATGGCACACTCCACTATCTTGATGTCCATGGCGATATACTTCACCAACCGCTTCACCACAGCTATCTGCTGCCAGTCTTTCTCTCCGAAGTAAGCCCGCTGGGGCTTCACGATGTAAAACAGGCGGCTCACCACCTGGCAAACGCCATTGAAGTGGCCGGGACGCTTGGCTCCTTCCATCACCGTGGTGACAGGCGGGAACTCGAAATGCCGCTCATCTGGCGTGGGATACATTTCCTCCACGCTGGGAGCGAACACCACATCCGCCCCGCAACGCTCCAACAGCTGACAGTCAGCGTCTAGCGTACGGGGGTAACGCTCCAAGTCCGCGGGGTCGTTAAACTGAGTGGGATTGAGAAACACCGATACCACGGTGAAGCCGTTTTCCTTGACGCTGCGCTCCACCAACGACGCATGTCCACGGTGAAGGGCGCCCATCGTGGGAACGAGACCTACTTGCTTTCCCTGCTTGCGAGCCTGGAACAACACGTTTTGCAATTCTACGTTCTTGCTGATGACTAACATAACCTATCGAAATATAGTTTGTAAATCGGGCTGCAAAATAACCACTTTTTTCTTAAATAAGGAAGAATAATTATAAAAATATGCCAATTCGAGTGCCCTTTTAACCCGTTTTTCAAGAAAAGGCGCGGCTGTGTGAAGTTTTTTTAGTACCTTTGCATCTACTTTTTACAAGAAGCACAGAACTACAATGGCTAAGAAGATTTTATTCATCAACCAGGAAATCACCCCCTACGTTCCAGAGAACGCCGTCTCGAACACGGGACAACTCCTGCCCCAGAAAGCGCAGGAAGCAGGGTGCGAAATACGCACCTTCACCCCGAAATGGGGAACCATCAACGAGCGCAAGGGGCAGTTGCACGAGGTGATTCGCCTATCGGGCATGAACCTGGTCATTGATGAGATAGACCACTCACTGATTATCAAGGTGGCCTCGATACCCGTCACCAGGCTGCAAGTCTACTTCATCGACAACGACGACTACTTCAACTCTCGCAAGATGGCCGCGGACGAGCAGGGAAAGGAATATGACGACAATGGGGAGAGGGCCATCTTCTACGCCCGCGGCGTGCTAGAGACTGTGAAGAAGTTGCGCTGGACGCCCGACATCATCGTATGCCAAGGATGGATCAGCGCCGTTGTGCCTCTCTTCGTAAAGACCGCCTACAAGGAAGAACCTTCATTCAGCGAGTCGAAGGTGATAACCACCCTCTACGGCAACCAACTGAAGGAAAGCCTGGGCGACAATTTCAAGCAATGCCTGCCCTATAGGGACGCGACGGCGGAACTGCTGGCTGGATACGCCGACCAGTTTGACTTCGCCGAGCTGAACAAACTAGCCATAGACTACAGCGATGGCATCATCGCGGGAGATGGCGACGTAAGTCCCGAAACGCTGGACTACGCGAAAAGCAAGGGAGTGCCAACACTGGACTACCCTGGTAAAGATAACGTCGAGGCCTGCCTGGAGTTCATCCAGCGAACCTGCGGCGAAAAGGAATAACATATCCATAACCAGTTCACAACATGAATTTGAAGAATGTGGCCGTGATAGCCATGGCAGCCATGGCATTTACGGCATGTGACACCACCACAGGCGACGTGGGATTCTCGCTCACGGATGAAGCCGACAGGCTGGTCATCTCTGATGCCGTTTATGACGTAACTTCTCGATCTGTCGTCTCAGGTGCCGTAACCACCCGAAACAACGAATGTATCGTGGGAAAGGTGAAAGACCCAGAGACCAATACCTACGTGAAAGGTGACATGATGGCGCAGTTCGTGCCGCTGAGAGACTACTCCCTGCCCGAGCTGGACAACATCACCAGCCTGGACGACGAGGACAAGGTGATAGCGGACTCCTGCTACATAGGTCTTTTCTACACCACAACCTACGGAGACACCCTGTCTCCCATGAAGGTGACCGCCTATGAGCTGACCCGCCCACTGGAGGAAGGAGTCACCTATAAATCCGATTTTGACGTGTTCGAGAACGGTTACGCCAGCCGGGACAACTACCACGCCAGCCGTTCCTACACGCTCGACCACCCCAACGACATGATACAGATACCCCTGAACAAACCTTACACCAAGGACGGGGTGACCTACAATAACTACGGCACATACTTGATGCGCCAATATTACGAGCACAGGGAGAATTTCGAGACCTTCTACCAGTTCCTGCATAACGTCTGCCCAGGCTTCTACGTGGAAAACACCAGCGGACTGAGCAACATGGCCAACGTATTCGTGAGCGAGCTGTATATCTACTTCCGCTACAGAGGCATAGAGAAAGACCAATATGGCAGGGACAGCGTGGCCCATTACGTAGGCTACTCCCGTATAGACGGCACCGAGGAAGTGCTGCAAATCAACAAGGTGACCAACGACAAGAAGCAAATGAAGCAGCTGGCGGCGGACAAGTCTTGCACTTACGTAAAGACACCCGCGGGCATCTTCACCGAGCTGACGCTGCCCGTGGACGATATCATGAACGGACATGAGAAAGACTCGCTCAACACGGCCAAGATGGTATTGCAGTGCTACAACAACGAGAAGGACGACTATAGCTTCGACGTGCCGACCACCCTGCTCATCTTGCAGAAAGACAGCCTTGAGAAATTCTTCGACGAGAACCAGTTGGTAAACTACCAACGCTCGTTCCTGGCCTATTACAACAAGAACACCGCAGGAAGCGGCGACTACAACGCCTACACTTTCAACAACATAGGCGGACTGATAACAGAGATGTACAAGAACAAGGGCAAGAGCGCGGACTGGAACAAGGCCATCGTAGTGCCCGTGAAACTATATACCTCGACCTCTGGCTACGGAAGCGGCACCGTCATTTCCAAGCTCACCCATGACATGTCGCTCACCTCGGCCAAGCTGGTAAGGGGTACCGAAGCCAACCCCATCAAGCTGACCGTGGTATACAGCCGCTTTGAGCAATAGCCACCAATCCAAGCGGACATGGCAGACAACTATCTGGAGCGAAGACGCGAGCAATACGAGAAAAGGAAGCAAGAGTGGCTTCGCAAGAAAAGACATTTACCCAAGACCAACGCCTCGCCCTCGGTAAGAAAACCCGAGGACGAGGCGTTATGATTTCCAAAACAAGTTATTTCCCCGATGAAAACAACTTGTTTTGCTAAGCAATTCAACTTATTTTGGTGACCAATTCAACTTGTTTTGCTTATCAAAATAAGTTGAATTGATTATGCCCATCCACTCCCACTCCCCCGCAACCGCATTTCTCGCCACCCATCACATATCGCTCCCAAAAGTCAGTACTACTGCTTTGAGATTTCAATACTACTGATATTCGATTTCAATACTACTGATATTCGTTTTCAATACTACTGATATTCGTTTTCAATACTACTGATATTGAATTTCAGTACTACTGCGTTTTTTCACCGACAATTGATTTGACGGAAAGCGGTAGAAACACATTCTTGCGTCTCAACAAACCGCCAGGCCTTCGCAAGCGGCAATTTTAATTCGGCAATCTTGCTCGGGGAGGCGCGGCACGCCACGTCTCTACAACCAGAAGCGCATGATATCGCCACCTTGCGATGATGCTCCAGCCGTCATGGGCAAAAAGAAATAGACCTTGAGAAACCGCCCCGCGCACTCACGTAAAACAAAAGGGGAAGCCCCCTGGATGGAGGCTTCCCCTTGATATAAATCCCTGCCTGCCGTTTACTTGGCGGGATAAACATACTTATCTCCCGTCTGGCGAATGATTTCGCGGGCGAACTTCTCCGTGTAACCAGGACGCTCAGGAGTCTCTCCCAATCCCTCGGCGTTGCGGATGAATTTACCATTAGCTTCTGGTTTCACCACCATGTCATTGTATTTCACTATCAGGTGGATGGCCAAATCTTTCCAGCAAGCCAGCATGTCTTGAGCTTGCTCCACGCTATAGTCGTTGAGATATTCCACGGCCTGCTCGGGAGCTTGCCCGTAAAGACGCATAGCTTCTTTCTCCACTTCTGCCTGGCGGGCGAAATAACCACGTTCCAAACTGTCTCTGACTACTCGCAAAGAGGGGAAGAGTTGGTTGTAACGTGGATAGACCATATTGCTCACCCAGTTGCAAACCCAGAAAGCGTTCTTGTCACTAAAGGTCAGGTCATCGGCACCAGGCGTATTGTAACACTCCGGACGGCGGGTCATACCGCAATAAACCGGCGTGTAGGCCACCATATTGGCATCGTCGTTTCCAAACCATAATACACCGCCTATCTCACGGGGAAGCCAAGCGCGCATCTGGCTGACAAAAGTGAAAGCTGTCTGCTGCGTACTGGTGGGACGCTCGTTGAAATACTCCTTTCCGTCAATAGTGAACGTCAAAGGCGTAGGACGATAGGGCATCTCCCAAATACCACCTCCAATGTTCTCGCCATCGGCCACGGAAAGCGGAGTTCCCTCATAGTGGTCGCGCATGCAGGCCTCCAAGTCTTGCACGCTCACCTTGCGATTGGGGACAATCCAAAGCGGCATGTCTTCTGCGTTGGGGTCTTTGCCCAGCGCCCAGGGAAGCCAGGGGCTCATGTCCTTGAAATGATTGAAGAAAGACCAAACACGAGCGTCACAAAACCTGCGGCCCTCAAAATCGGGGAAAGCATAAGCCAACTTCCAGGAAAAGTCCTCATCCTTGCCGGAGAACCATCCTTGCTTGCGAGCGAACTTCACCACGTCCTTGGAATACATCACGTTCTTCTTGTCCTTCATGTCAAACTTACCGATACGGCTCTGGTTCGCATGAGCGCAAATAGCGTCATCGGGCACTCGCAAAGCTACCCACACTACTTTCTTGCTACCAGCGCCCTGCCCCATCATCTCCATAATCCAAGCCTCGTTGGGGTCGCAGATGGAAAATGTCTCGCCGCTGGAGCAGTAACCATAGGTCTCCACCAAGTCTGTCATCACCTTGATGGCCTCTCGCGCGGTCTTGGAACGCTGCAAGGCGATATAAATGAGGCTGCCGTAATCTATCAGTCCCGTGGAGTCTACCATCTCTGGCCTTCCGCCATAGGTGGTCTCGCCAATGGTGACCTGGTATTCATTGATATTGCCTATCACGTTGTAGGTCTCCTCCGCCTCGGGAATCTCGCCCAAGTACTTATTGGTGTCCCAGTCCCTTATCGTGCGCATGGTTCCCTTGGGATGCTTGCCCGCGGGATAATGGCTGAGGTCACCGAACATGCCATAGTTGTCCGCGTTGTAGGTACACATGACCGACCCATCCACCGAGGCCTTTTTGCCCACGATGAAATTGGTGCAAGCCCTCGAGCTTCCCACATAGAGGAGCAGGGAGAGCGCGGTAATCAAGAAATAAGTCTTACTCATATCTATATGCTTTTGATTAATATACAAATGTAGTGGTATACACTCTCTGGTTGCGACGATTGTCCGTGGCGATGAATTTCAATTGATGCGTCTTGCCCGTCTTGCGGACTGGCGCCTCACGCAGGTCACATCTCACCCATGCGCTTTTGGGCACTTCCTCAAACACCACGAAACGGCCGTCTATATATCCCTCATAGCTAGACAAGCCAGACTCCTTGTCGCTGACACTGATGGTGACACGCTGGCTGGAAGTCCACGCACCTTGACCCACAGGGCCAACGGATGGGGCTTTATCGTCATAAGCCAACTCATAAGTAGCTCCAAGGTCGAAAGCGGAACCTGTCACCCAACCGTTACGATAGTCCCCGCCCATATAGCGAGGCGTTCCCCATGTGCTCACGACATAGAGCTTGCTGCTGTCTTCCACCGCTCGCATAAGGCGCAAAGATACCCTGGCCCGCTTGAGAAGCGGATAAGAGACATGGGTAAACCGATAAGCGTAGGAAAGCTCACCACGGCGCACCTTGACTTGCGGACGCAATTCCACCGTCTCCGCCAAGGTTCCTCTGCCCAATGAGAGCTGGGCGCCAGGAACTTGGAACACACTAGGCCTGTCCCATCTCACCACATTGAACGGCTTGACTGGTCGTTTGCGTGGAATGACGGTTTTCTTTCCCTCCACGGAAAACTCATAGGTAGAGACATTGCCATGGATATCACTCAACACATACTTGAGATGATAAACCCGCTCCTCGTTGAAATCCACCACTCCCCTTAAGGCATTGGTCTTGGATACGGGAAGCGTAAGGCCAGGCAAAACCCATGAACGCATATACCACACATTGGAGCGCAGGTAATGCTGATAGTCTCCCCAATAATTTACTTGCAAGTCAGTGCCTGCGGGTATCGTGGAAAGATCACTTTGGAAGACCAGCTGGTTGTCCACGAAAAGTTGGGTGAGACGCACACCATAATTATTATAGGTAGCCTCGCTGTAGTCGTTGGCCCAAATGCCAAAGCCCACTTTTCCCCAAGCGGTAAAACGAGAGGAGAGATGATGGGACGGGAAACCAAACACTTGCTTGCTGGCGGTGCCGTTGAAAACACCTTCCCCTTCCATAGGTGTGGCCATGAAGCCATGAGCCTGCGGAGGCGTGGTGTCTTTCACCAACCCTGGGATATACTGCAAGGCATCGTGCTTGGCCCAAGTACGATTGTCCAACAGCTCCAAATGCAGGTGTGGAGCTTGCGAGGCACCTGTATTCCCACTTTGGGCGATGATATCACCCTGGGCAACAGGCACCTCGTAGGGTTTGAAACGAAAACATCCTTTAGACTGCCTGGACAGGTATTGGTGACGACGCAATACCGCCTTAATGCGTGGAGAGAAGGCCTTCAAGTGACAATACACGCTAGTGTAGCCCTGAGGATGGCGCACATAGACCGCATTGCCAAAGCCGTACATTCCAACGGTGACTTGGGAAACATAACCATCACCGATGGAAAGCATGGCCTTTCCCTCTACCTGGCCCGTTTTTACGTCAATACCACCATGGAAATGGTTGGGTCTAGGCTCTCCGAAGTTACCCGCCAAGGTAACCTCGTAATGTACGGGACTGGAGAAAGTCACTTGCGCTGCCAATGCCAAAGAGGCGAAAAGCGCGCTCAGCATGCCTTGAAGCTCATATCGAGTCCCTTCACGCTATGGGTCAAAGCACCCACGGACACAAAGTCGACACCCTGCTCGGCATAATCACGGATAGTGTCAAACGTGATACCGCCTGATGATTCCACCTCGTAACGATGGGCAATAAGGTCTACGGCTTTCTTCGTGTCTGCCACGGTAAAATTGTCGAGCATGATGCGATCTATTCCCCCATGGCCAAGCACCTGTCGCAGCTCATCGAAATCACGCACTTCTATCTCTATCTTCAAGTCAAGCCCTTTCTCCTTGAGGTAAGCATGGCAACGATCAATAGCGTTCTCGATACCCCCAGCGAAGTCTATGTGGTTGTCCTTGAGTAATATCATGTCAAACAGACCTATACGATGGTTCATTCCCCCACCAATCTTCACGGCCTGCTTCTCCAACATGCGCATGCCAGGAGTGGTCTTGCGGGTGTCCAGCACGTGGGCGCCAGTCCCTTCCAGACGCTTCACGTAACGCTGGGTCATTGTGGCGATACCGCTCATGCGCTGCATAATGTTAAGCATGAGACGCTCGGTCTGCAGCAAGGAGCGCACCTTGCCCGTCACAATCATGGCAACATCACCCTTCTTCACGTGCGTACCATCTTCCATCAACACTTCAACCCGCATGGTGGGGTCAAAACGAGCGAATACACGCTTGGCTACTTCCACGCCTGCCAAGATGCCTTCTTCCTTGATGAGCAACTGGCTCTTGCCCATGGCGTCTTCAGGAATACAGCACAAAGTGGTATGGTCTCCATCGCCGATATCCTCGGCGAATGACAAGTCTATCAACTTGTCTTCCAATTGGTCTACAGTCAACATTTTCTCTTGTCGTATTAGGTTTAACTTGCAGTGTGTTATCTCGTAGAGTTCAACCTACGTCCCAGATGATAGGCCCGCAGGATGCCCTCTTCATCTCTCTTTATATCAATACGCCCACCCAGCCATTCTGTCATGGGCAGCTCATCGCGGAACTCATAGTAGTTCACCACCTTGTCGGCGAATATTTCCACTACCGCTCTCACCAGCGTCATCTTGTCTTCCACCACTATCTCGTGTGCACCACACCTACGCACCTCTTCCATTTTCAGCTTATCTATCCGTGTTCACTTGCTTTATCGGCCCTGCAGGAGTTATCCGTTTTGGGGCTGGGGCTTTCACTCCCTTGTTCACGGGAGGCATCGCATTCTTCTTCACGGGGCCTCTCAAAGATCCGTTCTCCACGGGCAAAGGCTGACTCGGGCGCATAGGAGATGGCGAAGAGACATTGCTGGCAGGTTTTCCCAAACTGTCCACGCCAAGGGGACGAGCCTTGTTGAAAGAAGGCCTTCTCACAGGTTGCCTGTCCCTGACGTGCATTTTGATAAGACGGATGTTCTGGATAATCATCAATTTAAACGTGGTCTTAGAGCCCGCGGGATCTCCAGGATTATTAAACATCATGTATCCGCTCACTTTCTTGATGCCCAGGCTATCCCTATCCTCCACCATCAAGCTGTAGTGTTGCGAATTCTGTGGGCGAACCATTTGGGAGGTCACGCTATCGTTGGCGAATTGTATCGCCAACAGGGCGACACCATTGCGCATGCCATCCTGGATGAGGAACTTCGTATCAAACTCCAGCAAGAAACGGTCTCCTTTGTGGAAGCTGGTATCGGCCGCCATGGAGAAAGAGTAATAATTAAAGGGATCTATCGCGGGAAGCACCATAGCACGTGCACCATTCCAGATATTGGCGGTATCGCCTTTCGCAGACTGCTCACCAAACTTCTCTAATTCAGTAACCGTGGCACCGAGGGAAACCGCTTCCTTGTTCAAGCGATCATAAAGATTCTCATACACCTTCTGCAGCAGTTCCGTATGCCGCGTATAATACACCATGGAGGAGTCAAACTGCGCTTGCGTCACCTCATGCTTGCGCAATACCGCCAACCGGTAGGCATACATGTCCGAGGAGGAAAGCCGTTCTGTCTCGGCGGCCGCTTGCGTAAGATGATAATCATAAAGTATCTCCTCCATCTTTCCTTCTGACAAGACATCGGAAGGCAAAGACGGTTTGCATGACTGAAAGAACGGCGCAATCGCAAACACCATCATGAACAGGAAGGCAAAACGTAAAGAAGAGAAACGTTTCCGCATATTTGCTCGTTATTTTTTCTTGTTTCCCTTTCCTATGTTCAAATCTTCTGTCAGGGAAAGCTCAAACTCCTTACGCATCAAGACCAATATGCTCAGCGTACCAGTGCAGACACAGACATCAGCGAAATTGAATACCGGGGAGAAGAAAGTGAACTCATTCCCGCCAATGAGAGGCAACCAGCTGGGCCACGTCGTCGTGAAGAACGGGAAATAAAACATATCCACCACCTTGCCCATCAACACCGATTCGTAACCCGTGCCGAAGGGAACGAAATAGGCTGTGTAATAAGGCGAAGACGCACTGAATATCAACCCATAGAAAGTTGAGTCTATCATGTTGCCAATAGCACCCACAATGATAAGCGAAACCAGCAAGATATATGCCGGACGACGCTGATTGCGCAATAATATCCGGATGTATATCAGCAGAAACACGATAGCCACCAAACGGCAAACGCTGAGCGTAAGCTTGTTGAAAAAGCTTATGCCCCAAGCCATACCGTTGTTCTCGATAAACTCTATAAAAAACCAATCCGTCACACGCACTGACTCGCCGAGGCAAAAATGCGTCTTGACATATATCTTGATGACTTGATCTATCACCAACAGCAAGAGCATAAATGCCGCGACGAGCCAACCGTTGAGATGCCTGGATGCTTTCATCACGGAGTTACTTGTTCTTTCTGGCGTTCTTGGAAGCAACGCTCAACGTAGCATGGGGAACGGCGCGGAGACGCTCCTTGGGTATCAACTCGCCCGTCATGCGGTCTACCCCGTAGGTTTTGTTGGCGATACGAACCAAAGCCGCCTCCAAGCCCTTGATGAACTTCTGCTGGCGTTGTGCCATCTGTATGATTTCCTCTTTGCTCTGAGCCTCGCTGCCCTCTTCGAGTGCCTTATAAGTGGGCGATGTGTCTATCACGTCATTGCTATTGGCATTGGTCAATTGTGCCATCATTTCCTTATAATCCCGGCGAGCCAAAGCAAGCTTCTCATTGATGATGTCGCGGAATTCATTCAGCTCCTCATCAGAATAACGTCTTTCTCCTGTTGCCATAGTCAATAAATTATATGGTTAAACAATTAATTCTTCTCCACAAGAATACGCAACTTAAAGCCATCGAAGTCGGCCTCCGCTCCTTCATTGTCCGACAAGACAATCTCGTCAGCCAGCACTTGCGACTGTATGTAATCCTTGAACGTTGCCACGGCTGCGTCAGCCTGCTCGTTGGAAGATATTGTCACCTTAACGCGGTCGGTTATCTCCAGTCCTATATCCTTCCTTATGTTTTGGATGCGATTAATCAACTCGCGAGCCATGCCTTCATTGAGCAACTCGTCGGTAAGCTCCACCTCCAAGGCCACTGTCAAGTTGCCCTCGTTGGAGACCAGCCAGCCTGGCATGTCTTCGCTAATCACCTCGACATCGGCCAAGTCCACGATGACTTCCTGGCCTTCTATAAGTAAACTGATGCTGCCGTCTCTTTCCAGCTGGGCAATATTGGTCTGGTCCAAGGTTTCCATTTGGGCCGCGATTCCCTTCATGAGCTTGCCAAATTTCTTTCCCATCACGCGGAAATTGCACTTCACCTTCTTCACCAATATGCCCTGGCTCTCAACGAACTGCAATTCCTTGACGTTAACTTCGTTCTTAATCAAGTCCGCTACCGCTGCTATACGAGTCTTTTGCACCTCGTCTACCGCGGGTATCATAATCTGCTGCAGCGGCTGACGCACCTTAATATTCACCTTGCGACGAAGTGCCAACACCATTGAGGTCACCTTTTGGGCAATGGCCATGCGCTCTTCCTCTTCGCTGTCGATAACCTTTTCATCCACAACAGGGAAGTCCTCCAAATGCACGCTCCGCTTTCCGCCCAAATCTTGATAAAGCTCATCCGCATAGAAAGGAGCGAAAGGAGCCAATAGTTTGCTGACTGTCAAGAGACAAGCGTAAAGCGTCTGGTAAGCACTCAGCTTGTCTTCGCTCATTTCCTTACCCCAGAAGCGTTTACGATTAAGTCGCACATACCAGTTGCTGAGGTCATCGTTGACAAAGCTCTCTATCAACCTGCCCGCACGGGTGGGGTCATAATTCTCCAACTCTTTGGTAACCCCCTTGATCAGGGTATTCAAGCAAGAGAGTATCCAGCGATCTATCTCCGGACGACGTTCCATGGGCACCTGTTCCGCCATTGGGTCGAAGTCATCGACATTAGCGTACAAAGCAAAGAAGGAATAAGTATTATATAATGTGCCAAAGAACTTGCGGCGCACCTCGTCCACCCCATTGGGATCAAATTTCAGGTTATCCCAAGGCTCGCTATTGGTCATCATGTAGAAACGCACAGCGTCTGATCCATACTTTCCTATCATCTCAAATGGATCCACGACATTGCCCACATGCTTGCTCATCTTGTTTCCCTTCGCGTCAAGCACCAAGCCTGAAGATATCACGTTCTTGAACGACACGGAATCAAACACCATCGTGGCAATAGCGTGCAGCGTGAAAAACCATCCACGAGTTTGGTCAACTCCCTCATTGATAAAATCAGCGGGGAAGAATTTTGGAGGAATCGGTGTTCCTTCATAACGACAAGCTATCATTGCCTCACGGTCAGCCTCGGTGCCGCTTGCCATTTCTCCCTCAAAGGGATAATGCAACTGCGCATAAGGCATGGAACCTGAATCAAACCATACGTCTATCAAATCGGCTTCACGATACATGGGTTTGTTTGCCTCACTTACCAAGACAATCTGATCCATATAAGGACGATGCAAGTCTATCTTGTCATAATTGGACTGACTGTAATCTCCTGGCACAAAGCCTTTATCCTTCAAAGGATTGCTCTGCATAAAACCAGCGGAAACAGACTTCTCTATCTCATCATAGAATTCTCTCAGACTACCGATACACTTCGTATTACGGTCTTCGTCACGCCAAATAGGCAGAGGAGTTCCCCAAAAACGAGAACGAGAGAGATTCCAATCATTCAGGTTCTCCAGCCAGTTGCCAAAGCGGCCTGTTCCCGTAGACTCTGGATGCCAATTGATAGTATTATTTAGTTCTACCATCCGCTCTTTTTTGTCAGTGTCCTTAATGAACCAACTGTCCAGGGGATAATACAACACAGGCTTATCCGTGCGCCAACAATGGGGATAATTGTGCACATGCTTCTCTATCCTATAAGCGGAACCTTCCTGCTTCATCTCCATGGCAATGACGATATTTAGGTCTTCCGCCTTCTCGCTAGCTTTCTTGTCCCATACCCCACCAGGATTGAACTTGGGATCATAAGAGTTTTTCACGTAGTCCCCCGCATGATGGCCGTACTTTTCCACAGACACGCACGCATTCACAAAATTGGCATCCAACTCTTCAATCAAGAAATACTTACCTTGCAAATCCACCATTGGGCGGGTCTCGCATTTCTTATCTACCAAATAAAGGGCTGGAATGTTTGCGTCCTTCGCCACTTTGGCGTCATCAGCGCCGAATGTCGGGGCAATATGCACGATACCTGTACCATCTTCTGTAGTGACATAATCACCCGCTATCACACGGAAGGCTTGATCCTCCATTTCCACAAAGGTGTCCTTCGCATTCTCTGAAGTGAAAACCTTCTCGGGATGCGCCTCGGCGTATTCTTTCACGAAAGCGGGAGAAAGCGCGTCAACCTTTTCGCAAGGCTTAACCCAAGGCATCAACTGGGCATAATGGAGACCAACCAAGTCCGTTCCCTTGTATTTGCCGATGACTTTATAAGGTATTTCTTTTTTCGCCTTGTCATAAGGAGGCAGTTCTCCCTCTATCACCTCAGCTTCCGGCTTCAAATAAGCCTTCACCAAATCTTCTGCCATGACAAACGTCATAGGCTCTCCTGTGTAAGGATTATAAGACTGGATAGCCACATAATCAAATTTCGGACCCACACACAAAGCCGTGTTAGAGGGTAACGTCCATGGCGTAGTGGTCCAAGCCAAGAAATAGGGCTTGCCCCATTTTGTCCACTCTTCTTTGGGATCCTTAATCAAGAATTGCGCGGTTACCGTGGTATCTTTCACGTCACGATAACAACCTGGCTGATTCAACTCATGCGAACTCAAGCCCGTGCCTGCCGCTGGAGAATAAGGTTGAATGGTATATCCCTTATACAACAAGCCCTTGTCATAGAGCTGCCTCAATAGCCACCACAATGTCTCAATATACTTATTGTCATAAGTGACATAAGGATGATCCAAATCCACAAAATAGCCCATCTTTTCCGTCAGCTCACGCCACTCAGCGGTGAACGTCATCACGTTTTCACGGCACTTATGGTTATAATCCTCTGTGGATATGTATTTTTCGGAGTCGTGATTATCTATATCTTTCTTGGTGATTCCCAATTCTTTCTCCACGCCAAGCTCAACGGGAAGTCCATGGGTATCCCACCCTGCCTTACGGGGCACTTGATAACCCCGCATGGTTTTATATCTATTAAACGTATCCTTAATACTGCGCGCCAGCACATGGTGAATACCAGGATGACCATTTGCCGATGGAGGACCTTCGAAAAATATAAATTGTGGACATCCTTCTCTTGCGGCAATAGTCTGGTGGAAGACATCATTCTTCTCCCATTCCGCTAATATCTTTTCGTTAATCCTTGTCAAGTCAAGGCCTTTATATTCGGCAAATCTCTTGGCCATATTCGTACTCTTTTTTTTCGTATAACTTTTTTATAGAGCGCAAAGGTAGCAAAAAATTATCTTACACACAAATCTATCACATATTTTCTGCGTCTTGCATCCACATCGCCGCCATAGCGTCAGAGGGCATGCGCCAATCTCCGCGAGGACTCAAACTTACGCTGCCCACCTTGGGGCCATCGGGCAAGCAAGAACGCTTGAATTGCTGGCTAAAGAAACGACGCACAAACACACGCAACCATTTCTTAATGGTCTCCTCGTCATAAGTTTCCGGATCATTAGGGCCTAGCTTCACACGCTTGGACTTATTCTCGATAAACGCGTTTTTTGCCAACATGAATATCTTTTTGGGACTGAAACCAAACCGCAAGAAATAATACAAGAAAAAATCATGCAACTCATATGGCCCTACCAAATCTTCAGTCTTTTGCTGGATGTTTCCCTTCTCGTCCGCCGGTATCAGCTCGGGGCTAATCGGCGTTTCTATAATGTCTTGAAGCGTCTGCGCGCTTTGGTCGTCCACCTCGCGCTGAGCCACATAATTCACGAGATACCTTATCAAAGTCTTTGGCACGCTTGCGTTTACGCCATACATGCTCATATGGTCACCATTATAAGTAGCCCACCCCAACGCCAATTCGGAAAGGTCACCCGTGCCTACCACCATGCCGTTCAATTTGTTCGCCATGTCCATCAACACTTGCGTGCGTTCCCTTGCCTGGGAATTCTCGTAGGTAACATCATGAACGGAAATATCATGGTTTATATCCTCAAAATGCTGAGTAACGGCATCTACAATACTTACCTCCTTGACTGTAATCCCAAGACTACGCATCAATTCCATTGCGTTATTATAAGTTCTTCCCGTAGTGCCGAACCCTGGCATTGTCACACCCACAATTCCCTTACGGCTTCTCTTCAACTTATCAAAAGCTTTCACGCACACCAATAACGCCAACGTGGAATCCAGTCCACCGCTGATACCTATCACCGCCGTTTCGGCATGGGTATGAACCAATCGTTTCACCAGGCCCATCACCTGGATATTGAAAATCTCTTCGCAAGAGACCTCCATGTCCTCCATCGCCGGAATGAAAGGATGGGGAGAGATCGTGCGTTCCAATTTAAACTCCCGCTCCATCTCCTTGGAGAAAGCGTCAATAATCCTTATGCCAAACTGCTTGTCGAGCAGCGAGAATTTCACGTTTCGTTGCGCATTGACATAAGTGGAATTCCCCCGACGTTCCGAGCGGAGCTTCTCCACGTCAATCTGCGTCATCATTATTTGCGGCTCAAGACTGAAACGAGCCGCCTCAGCCAACAGCTTGCCATTCTCGTATATCATGGCGTTTCCACCATAGACCACGTCTTGGGTGCTCTCCCCAAATCCACAACTGCTATACACGTACCCTGTCATCGTACGGGCACTCTGTTGGCTCAGCAGACTTTTCAAGTAGTCATGCTTGCCTATCAACTCATCGCTGGCAGACAGATTGAAAACAATGTCCGCGCCCGCCAACGCCAACTTGTTACTCGGCGGAGCGGGAGCCCATACATCCTCGCATATCTCAATACCAAAGAGCATACCGTCAGCAGTGCGGAACAACTGGATGTCAGCGGTCATGTTCACTACATTCCCCGCATACCTCAGTTCCATGTCACGCAAGTCCTGGGCGGAGGCGAACCACCTCTTCTCATAAAATTCACTATAATTGGGCAGGTAGAACTTGGGCACCATGCCCAATACGTGCCCTTTCTGGATAACGACAGCGCAATTGAGCAGTAGGTTGCCCACGGGAATGGGAGCGCCAACAATGGCGATGATATCCAACTTGCGCGTAAAATCCATTAAACGCATAACGCCCTGCTCTACCCTGTCAAGCAACAGCTGTTGGCGGAATAAGTCCTGGCAAGTATACCCCGTCAGTGACAACTCTGGGAAAACTATCACTTCCACGCCCTTGCCTTCCGCCTGAATGACCAAGTTCTCTATTTGCTCTACATTATAGGCAACGTCACCAACCCTCACAGCGGGAATGGCGCTGGCAACTTTCACGTATCCGTAGTTCATGTCCTCGCTTTTTATTATTTAATGGTCACTTGGGTCGCTCCGTATCCATACTCCCGAAATGAAGCGTCTTGATAAGGGCAACGCTTGTAACGATAATTCAATTCATGGATGATGGCTTGACGCAACACGCCCTCCCCCTTGCCATGTATGAAAATAATCTTCTGGCCTTTATGGTTCGTGTGTTCCTTCATCGTCTTGCGGAACACCTCCATCTGGTAATTCAAGATTTCCGCGGAGCTCATGCCCGCGGTAGTGTCCAGCAACTCGTTGATATGCAAGTCCACCACTATCTCTCCGTTCTCCTCCCGCTTGGTCTTGGAAGCCGTATTCACTATTACCTGCTTATCCTTGTACATTTGCCGCTTCAGTTTATCGGCATCCATTGTCACCAGTTGCCCCAGCTCGTCATTCTCCACGATTGTGTACAACAAGGCCGGTTGCTCAAAGAAATCGTTCTCGGTAAACGTGTGCAATTTGTAGAACTTCACGGGGTCAAGGCGAAACCGCACGTCCACGGCGGGTTTCAGTATAAAGCTTTTCTCACGTTTATACGCCATCAGCTGTATGGCGATATGCCCCATGTCACCGAGTTCTTCTCTCCCGAATTCCTCAACGAAGAGCTTCGTGTTAGGTTCCACTTCCCCTTCTGCCTTCAAGTTCCAAGCGTTCCCCTCCGCGGTGAAATATGCGAAGCGGATATAATAATTGCAATCATTCACGATATACGACTCAAAACGGGTCTGGGTAATCTCCTTGATGTCGAGAGGGGCAAACGCGAGGTAAACGGACAGCTTGTTTCCGCCTTCACGCTCCTCTGCTGGCATGCGGAAAGTGACCTCCCTGCTGGCGGGGTCATCATCCACCTCCATGGAAACGTCTTCCTCGCCATCATCCAACAATGACTTCACGCTGCGATTGCCCGTACCAATGGGAGAGGGATTGGAAGAAGCGGCCATCTTTCCGCTTACGACTTTCCCCATATCGTAATTCTCACTGGCCACAAGTACCACGTCATTGATGGCCATAGGTATCTGGAAACCATCCTCGTCCTCCACCAAAACGATATTCTTACCCTGGAAGCCTGCGACAACGCCACCTCCCGTCTCACTCAAAAACCTTACTTTATCTCCTATTTTCATGTCTTTCCTATTATATATATGTATTATAACGCATGCTTGGCGAGCCATGACAACCGCCTTGAACATCGGCGGCAAAGTTACGGAAATTCTCTGGAATATCCTCCGAATTACAGCAGATTAACGCAACAGAATTTGAAAATTAAAGAGTTAGAAGTAAATCGCAGAAATTAGACAGACGAGAGAGCTTGAAACCAATATGCAGAAGTCGCAGACCAAACAGCTACAGGCACGACAACAGCTTGACGAAGTGTGGAAAGAAATCAAGTCAGAAAAGCTGGGAGCCGACAAGACCGAGGCGAAAGCAGGACTCGTGGCAAAGGTCGGTTCTTTTTTAGGCAGCAGCAAGTTGAAAGAACTAGAACGTAGGAACCAGGATTTGCAAGACCGCATGCAGAAACTTGAAGAAGAAGCCCTGCGACGAAAGGGATAATATACTAAGCAGATGTGGAAGATAAAGAATGCTTACGAACAACAGCGCCACAAATTATCCAAGTTTGTGGATTTTGCCAGACACTATTTTCCATATGTAGAGAAACTGAGACTACAAGCAAAGAAATAAAATCGATGTATTATTAACTTGTAAATCAAAATAAAATCCGTGATAGTAGGATATTACATCTCGGATTTTTTGTACTTTTGCATACAGATTTGTTGGAATAATATTTTAAGAATATGATAAAAAAGTCATTGAAGCAATATTGTAGCGAAATAGACCTTTGGGATACTTGGATGAATAATTACAAAAAATATGTGCCTCTATTTATTAAAGAAGCAACGACCAAGACAGATTGGGAAACCTGGGATGAGGATGTTTTTAAAGAATTTTTTGAACGTTCTAATGGTCAGTGTGTCTCTTCTTTAAAACAAGGATATTTTACTAAAAACGAACGGCAACAAATTAAAGAGCATTGGAATGAACTTGCTCCTTTATTGAAAAAGATAGCAGATAGTCAGTACCACCCTCTGTGGGAGGTATATCAAGAGATAAAACAATGGATAAGACGCTTCACATCTCAAGATAGGAAAGCTGCTACAAATCGTTTGATAGCTTCTTTACAACCTAATCTTTTGTGTACAATTGTCAATGAAGACAACTTGTGGGAACTCTTCAGTAAATTGGAAACATACACTACTGTAGAACACATTGATTTTGTTGGAGGAAATTGGTTTATAAATAGCCATAAAATATCTAATCTTTTTCAAAAAGTGCTACAACCTCAAGATGCGATGGATATAGTAACATACCCTTGGCAGGTTTTGGAACATTTAAGATATATTCAAGGGGAGAAAAATAATACAAATAACTACATTGAGGAGAAAAAAGAACTCATTGAAAAGAATTACAATTTAATTCTTACAGGGGCACCAGGAACAGGCAAAACACACTTGGCAAGGGCAATAGCAAAAGCCATGGAAGCCGAGTATGATTTCGTCCAGTTTCATCCATCATACGATTACACTGATTTCGTGGAAGGCTTACGTCCAACTCCACCTGATAATAATGGTAATATTGGTTTCGAAAGAAAAGACGGTGTGTTTAAATCTTTTTGCAAGAAAGCGTTAAATAGTAAAACATTAAATGCTATTGATAATTTCAATGAATGCTGGGACAAATTGATAAACATACTAAACGAACAAGATTACTTACAGATACCTTTACTTAGCGGAAAGTCTAGTTTTCGTCTAGAACTAAATGTCAATGGGGATGGATTGACAAATAGAACCTATGAAAACAACGACTATTCAAAAGACGCATGGATACATGGCATGTCAAAGTTCTTTAGTAAAGAGCAAATATACAATGTATATAGGGGGTTAGCAGGAGTTCCAAGTGGAGGGCATGATAATTATAGGAAAGCCATAATTCAATATATGATTCAAAATGTTGGTTTGTTGCCATATTCAAAAGGGACGGAATTATTTGACAGTAATAAGAAATTTGTCTTTATTATCGATGAAATCAACCGTGGAGAAATTTCAAAGATATTTGGAGAACTATTTTTCAGCATTGACCCTGGTTATCGTGGGAGAAAAGGACTGGTTAAAACCCAATACCAAAATCTGATAACAGATACAACAGACCCATTCTACAAAGGCTTTTATGTTCCGGAAAATGTTTATATCGTCGGAACGATGAACGACATTGACCGAAGCGTGGAAAGTATGGACTTTGCCATGCGTCGCCGCTTTGCATGGAAAGAAGTAAAGGCAAATGAGAATACTGGTATGCTGGATAGTTTGGGAAATTTGAAGGATGGGATTGTGAAAAAGATGAATCGGCTGAATAATGCCATTTGGAATGAAGAGACCAATGAAGGCATCGAAGGACTTAGTGCGGCTTATCACATTGGGGGCGCATATTTCAAGAAGCTAGAACTGTATTTGAATGAGGATGCAAGCAATTTGAAAGAAGCTTATCAGAAACTATGGGAAAACCATTTGCGAGGTGTACTTTTTGAATACCTAAGAGGTTCATTTAATGCGGCTGACAACCTGAAAATGTTGGAAGAAGTTTATTATTCGGAAGATATAACGAATGATGGAGTGGAAAGACAATAGCGAACACCTTTTGACGGACAATGTAGAAAAGGTATTGCCTTTTGCCAATGCTCCAGTATCTTCCTTCTTGGATGATAAAGGAAAGTCTTTGCTCGTTTTTCCTTTATCCTTTCAGGAGTGTGAAGACTGCATGGCAGTCAACACCTGTTTGATATTGCACCAAAAGGGAAGAGCTATGTGGTGAAGACAGGCAACTTAGCTGGATTCATTGGTCTGAATGATATGTACATAACTATCCGTTCACGGTTCGGAACGGAGAGTGGTGAAGACTATTTCCTGCATTATATGTTGAAAAAAGTCTTATCCGTCAATCTATTCAATCTGAAGCATACGGCTACAGATGAACAAGTATTTGATTTCCTGCTGCATCTGTTTCCCTATTCCCTGAATAAAGCATTGATGCAAGGTCTTTATAAGGAATATCAGCGAAACGAATATAACGACGGCAACCCAAGAGGCACGATTGACATCAACCGGCATATCAAATGCAATATGCCCTTCAACGGGCGTGTAGCATATCGCACGAGGGAGTTCAGTTATGACAATCATGTGACCCAATTGATACGTCATACGGTGGAATATATCCGCACTAAACGGTTGGGCGAAATGGTTTTGCACACAAATGTAGATACGCAAGGAAATGTTTCCCAAATAGTTTCAGCAACCTCAACGTATCAGAAACAAGACAGGCAACAGGTAATCAAAAGTAACTTGAGGCCTTTCGTCCATCCCTACTATACACAATATATAGCTTTACAAAAGCTTTGCCTGAAAATACTAAGCCATGAACAATTAAAATACGGACAAAGCAAGGATGAAATTTTTGGCATTCTATTCGATGTATCATGGCTTTGGGAAGAGTATTTAAACACATTGCTTGTTCCATTAGGATTCAAGCATCCGAATAACAGGCAAAATAATGGAGGCGTCTGGTTGGGATATAGTCTGAGAGAGAACAAGAAAAGAAACGTTTTTTTGCGCTATCCCGACTTTTATGACAAAGAAAGGAGTATCATCTTGGATGCCAAATACAAGAACCAAATTGATTATGTTGCTGATGTAAATCAAGTCATTACATATTTGTATCGGATGAAAGGGCGTATCGGCATGTTTGTCCACCCAACAGTAGATGAAAACGAACTAAAATCATATAGCTTGCGAGGATATGGTGATGCTAACGATGCTCGTCTGATTGAATATCAGTTTCATATTCCAACAGAAGCTTCAAGCTATGAAGATTTTGAAAAGAATATAATGCTTTCTGAAACAGCATTAAAGGAGCAAATAGAATTTTTCCATTCTCTTATGTAGCTTGTTTTTGAGATTTTAGAAGATTATGCTAATTTTGCAATCGTAAGAGTTACCTGAATAAGCAAAGCAATGCAGACCACGGCAATTAGGACGGTTGCCAACTCATTACCCGAAAACGAGAAAATTCTTCTAACTCTCTTGATTTCAAAGAAGTATATTCCTTATACAGATTTAAGGAAATATTTTGGATGGTAAATGATTTCCGCGGCATTTTTGGGTGATAATGGCAAAATGCGTAGCGCATATGGCCTCGCTGGGCATGGGAGCGAGTTGCCACGATGATGGAACCATATTAGGTCGCTCAACAAAACAAGTTATTTTCATGGACAAAACAACTTATTTTCGCGGGCAAAATAAGTTAATGTGAGTTCGACGAATTCCACTTTATGTGCGCAGCCCTGTTATTGCCAAACTGTAGAGACGCCTTCTTGCGTCTCAGACAGCTGCCAAGTCTTCGCGACAGGCGATTTTATTCGGCAATCTTGCTTGCCGAGACGCAAGAATGCGTCTCTACAAGTTTTCGTCGAACTCACGTTAAGTTAAATCGCAGAGCAAATCAAGTTATCTTCATTGGCAAAATAACTTGTTTTGAAAAACCGCATGAATAGGGAGAAAAACGCAGTAGTACTGAAATTGAAAATCAGTAGTACTGAAATTGAAAATCAGTACTACTGATATTGAAAAGGAGTGTACTGACTTTTTGGGGGCACATCTTTTATCCCAAATCGATCATTAGACTTTGGATGGATTGCTCACTTATGGCTAGAGGCTTGCTTTTCAGTTTGCCGAAGGCGTAGCGGGCTACGTCGAGGCAAGACGGAGAGCAAGACGCAGGCAGAAGCGGGCAAGATGCCAAAGAGCTTCTCTTTAGAGGAAAATGGGGGCTTATGCAGTCTAATGACCGATTTGGGGTTATGCCCGTTTGCTTTACTGTCTTCCAATTCCATGAATTACCGCCAAGGGGAGACGCGGCACGCCATGTCTCTACTGGGTTTCAGTGTATTTAACGTGAGCTCGACGAATCTCCACTTGTGCATGTAACCTGTCATTGCCAAAGTTATATCAACATATTCCCCCTCTCCGCGGAAGCGGAGAAGCATGGAGACCTTCCTTATGGCCGTATCGCCATCAAGGTATCAACAGCGAAGAGTCTCCATAGCTCAAGAAGCGGAAGTCATGAGCCAAGGCGTAGTCGTAAACGGCTTTCCAGTCTCCATGAAGAAAAGCGCTCACCAGCAACAGCAACGTGCTTTGCGGTTGATGGAAATTGGTGACCAGCGCATTGATAATCTTGTAGGTATAACCTGGGGCGATGATGATTTGGGTGCTGCTATGCAAAGCCTGCAACCCATGCCTGTCCAAGAAAGAGACGATATTCTCGATGGCGCGCCGTGGCGTGATGCCATTTAGCAAGCCTCCTTCCGCTTCTTCATCATAGGGAGTCCACTGGTTCACGTGCAAATCAGACTCAGAAGCATCAGGATGAGTCTCCAGGTAAACGCCCATGTAATAGAGACTCTCGATAGTCCTGACGCTAGTGGTGCCCACCGCGATAGCCTTGCAATCATGGCGCAATAGCTTCTCCAGTGTAGATTTTCTCACCACGATATACTCGGAATGCATCTCGTGGCCTTCTATTTCCTTGGCTTTCACGGGCTTGAAGGTGCCGGCACCGACATGCAGCGTCACTTCCTCCCGGTCAATGCCCTTCTCGTCTATAGCGGCCAGCACAGCGTCGGTAAAATGAAGGCCTGCCGTAGGAGCCGCCACGCTCCCTTTTATCTTGGAATACACCGTCTGATAAGTAGTCTTGTCGCTTTCTTGCGTTTCCCGGTTCAGATATGGAGGGATAGGCAATTCGCCTACCGCGTCCAACACTTGCGCGAAAGTGACATCATCGTTGCCCCAATCCAAATCTATCCAATAATTTGTTCCTTTGGCCTCGATGTCCCTACGCATGGTGGCAGACAAGGTCAAGCTTTCGCCATTCAATTCAAATGGCTGGCGCAAGCTGCCCTCTTTCCACTTTTTCAAATTGCCCACCATGCACAGCCATGAGCAATGGCCCTTCGCCTGGAACATCCGCTCATAATCCGCCGGCATAGCAGGCTCCATCAAGAACACCTCTATCAAGGCGCCCGTCTCCTTGCGGAAATGCAGACGGGCCTGTATCACCCGCGTATTGTTGAATATCATCAAAGCGCCCTGGGGCAAATAGGACGGTAAGTCTAAGAACAAGCCTTCCCCAATTTCGCCGTGCTTGTAGACAAGCAGCTTGGAATGGTCTCGTTGCGCCAGTGGAAACTTGGCTATCCTTTCATCAGGCAACTCATAGTTATAATCGCTGATGTGTATGTGTTTTGTATTCATCATGTTACGTATTAACCAAAAGGATTCCCCTTATAAACGTATAGGCCACGATAAGGAACAATATATTCAATATCAAGTTCATGTCTCTCCGCTCATAGCCACTGCTCGTGTAATAGGAAGACACATAACGGCTGCCGGTGGACAACTTACGGTACGCTCTCACATAGAGCATGTAAACCAATCCGCCCGCCAAGGCTCCCCACGCGATACCCACCAAGACATCGCCAGGATAATGCACCCCTAAGTAAAGACGGGTCCAGCAGTTCAGAAGCGACCACATCACCAAGGCAATGGTCACCCGTTTGCTCTTCATAAGCAAACTGAAGAAAACCGCAATCGACATCGTGTTAGCCGCATGGGCGGAGAAGAAACCGTAGCTAGTCTCTCTCAGATTGTTCACCGTATCTATCGTGTACTTGATGACAGGGTCATTGGTGGGACGCCACCTGGCAACAAACGGCTTACACAGAAAGTCCGCCATGCCGTCCGCGAGAACTATGCAGAGTAGCGCGCTGCCTATCACCAGCATAATCTGGGACATGGTCTGATTGTTTTTGATGACTACATACAGCAAAGTTATATAAAGCGGCACCCACGTCAGTCCCGAAGTGAGCGACATCACCACTCCATCCAACATCAAGTTGTCGCTGCCATTAAAAAAACGCAACACTTGTTGGTCTAGCTGTATCCAGTATTCTATATCCACCAAATTATATCTCCTCGATTTGTGAAGCCAAAACCCATCCTGTCCTGCCATCGCTCAACTTGATGCCGCGCCAAGGATGAATCGTTTTATCCGTGATGTCAACACGGGTCCCTTCGTGAATGACAAACACATCGCCACTTGTTTTAGATGGTGTTTTCTTCACGTTGACAGTTGGGGAAATTACTATCGCCCCACATTTACGCTCAATCGCCAACTTCTGCTGATAAGCAAAAAAAGTCGACAATATAAACAGGAAGAGGAAAAAGATTCCGCCAAAGAATCCCACCTTTCTCATTATCACACTGGAGGAGAAGAGATAAAGCAACACCAGCAGAAGCATCACCACGACAGCTGCGACGCCCAAACTAGCCCAACTATCCACTCCCATGAGGTTTACCAATGAGCGATAACCCGTGACATAAAACATCTCATCGTTTACAGGTATCTTATCGATTGTTTTAGAACGGGCGAACTCCAAGTTGAAGTTGATGTCATCATCTCCTGGCGACAATATTCTCGCACGTTCATAGGCCAATATGGCTTGTGTCAGGTTATCGCTGCGGAAATAAGCGTTGCCCAGATTATAATAGACCTCTGCCGAGACACCTTCTTTCAGCACTTCCTGGTAATCCTTGATAGCCTGCTGATAATTACCTTTTTGATACTCCCTGTCACCATTCTCCTTGGTCGCGGCATTGACCGATAAGGCCAGCATGGCTAACAGAGACAGTAATATCAATCGGAAACTCTTGGTCCTCCCGTTCTTTCGGGAAGCCTTGATAGCCTGCTCTATATCCATGATCGCGGTCATGGCGGACTCAAAAGTCTTGTCCATGTTTCCTTTGGGGTCGCCAGGAGCGTATCTTTCAAATTCACACTCGTCAAGTGCCGAGGTAAACTTGCCTATAGTGTCTTCATCCACCATGCGCTCGCTAAGTCTTTCCTGTATGTTCTCACGAGATAGTTGTTCCACACGCATATTCAACTTGTTGCTCACATAATCCCATAATGCCCTAAGCACCTCGTCATAGAAAGCGGCCTGATGACCTTGTTTCCTCAAAAGGTCTGCCTTGCGCAATCGCTTGGTAGCCATTTTCTTTGCCCTGTTAGAACGAGCCTTGACCAAATCGGCATTCTCGATAGCCCTGCGCCGGAAAATAACCAGCAACGCACAGAAGGTAACCAGCGGCACCAATAGGCATATCCAATAATTAACACTACCATAGAAAAAGTCTTCGTCCTTCTTCAGCTCCACGGCACCCTGCTTGATAGGGCGAATATCTTTCTGTTCCGCGGCAATCTGATTTTCGCTCCCCGAAGAGTCATCATCGCCTTTGGCCACCTTCAACGTAAAAGACTGGGTTTTAATAGTACGATAAGCGTTCTCCGCCGTATCATAATAAGTAAAAGAGATTGGTGGAATAGTATACTCTCCCTGGTTACGGGGCACTGCCAGGAAGTCATATATCATGTTACCCTCAACGCCGTTGGCTGTCAGTTTCGTCTTGTCAGTTACCTTAGCGTCATATTTGTCAAAGTCTTTCGGAAGCTCAATGGTAGGTTGTTTCAATAATTTCAGGTTACCAATTCCTCCCACCACCACTCTTATGTTAATGGGGTCACCTGCCTTTACCTCTTTGTTGTCCAATGTGGCCGAAATATTGAAACGGCCGACACCGCCCGAGAAATCCGCCGGACGCTTGGGCAATGGGTCTACTTTTATAGAAATACCTGGAGCCGTGATATTCTTGTTAACCTCTATATAGCCAGAACCACCATTAAAGAAAGCCTCTAATGGGTCAACGTTTCGGTTCTGCTGCACCACGATACCCTTAAAAACGATACTTGGTATTTCCAACTCACCTGTCATCTGGGGATACATTACGTATTGGCTCCATGTCACACAACGATAAGGGCGGCCATTGATCATCTCTGTATGAAATGATTTCTGGTTTGGCAGCTTCACTTCCTGGGTATGAAAACCTTTCAGGTCGGGCATTTTCCCCTCTAGCTGCGTCAGTTCCACTTGTGTGTATACCTTATAGGTTAACAGCACAGGCTCTTGCTCGTGTACCCTCCTCTTATTTGCCGACACCTTAATGAAAAGATCATTGCCCGTAATGGCGGAACCCGCGTCACGCATGCCGGGTGCATAATCAGAATCGCCATGCATTCTAGGCGCACCGCTATGCGTGCGGGCTGTCTGCTTTGCCACGTGCAATTTCGTGGGACGCGAAGACACGCGCTTGCCATTTACCGTAGCGTGAGCCGCGGGAATGGAATAAGAGCCTTCCTTGTCCGCGAATACCGTAAAAGTAAAAGTGGCGGAAGAGGACGAACTGGCATGGTTGCCATCTATTTGGTAACTGATTTGAGAGGAGACATAAGGGCCTGCCACAACTTCCAAGCCGTCGGGGAAAGCGTCTGCCCTGAAATTCTCCACTTCCTTTGAGTCCACAGTATATGCCACGCGGAAGTTCTCTCCCTCGAATACCTGACGTGGGGCTTTTACAGACATCTGTTGTGCCAAGGCTGGCGCAATCGCCTGCAGCAACAATGCCATCAACCATATTTCTATGCGTAACGTTCTCGTCATAGGCGTACCTCCTTCATCACCAGTTCTTCTCTAAAGACTTTTTGCGTGGTTGCGACAAAGCTTTCTGTATTTTCCGCTTTGTAGCCTTCTCGCTTTGTACGGCCGCATTGAGCATCTGCTCAGCATTTTCCCTGCTCATTTTATCTTGGTCAGGCTTCTGCCGTTGGTTTTTATTTTTATCTTTATCTTGGTTTTTATCTTGGTCTTGCTTATTCTGTTTCTTATCTTGCTCTTTCTTGTTCTTGTCTTTGTTTTTGTCTTGCTGGGGCTGGTTTTTCAATAACTTTTGGCAGAGAGCCAAGTTATACCTCGTCTCATTGTCTTTAGGATTATTGCGCAAAGCCATTTTGTAAGCGTCTATAGCTTGAGCGTATTGTCTATGGTTCTGCCATATCGTACCTATATTATGATAAGACATGGCTTTCCTCATAGGGTTCTGTTCCAGCTGTGCCGCCGTAACATATTGCTGCAGCGCCATGGAGTCTTTCTGCTGAGCCATGAGCGCACAAGCCAGATTATAATTTGCTTGGGGATTCTCCTTGTTTTGGGCTAAGGCCTTTCGGTATTGCGTTTCCGCTTTCACCCACTCGCCTTTAGCATACGCACGATTTCCTTCACGTATCAACTGACGGTCTGTCTGGGCCAAAACCGTGACAGTCGTCAACGTATGCATAACCAGTAACAAGATGTATATTTTCGTCTTCATCTGCCTATTGCCTCTTGAAAAAATGATATTTCCTGAGTATGGGATTTTTTATCTCCAATATACAAGCCTCTATGATCAACACCAATATGGCCAACAGGGCAAAAGCCTGGAATTGCTCATTATACTCACTATATATGACCGTATCTGTTTCTCCTCGTTGCAATCTTTCCAGGTCTTCATTCAACAATTCTTCCGCGTCGCTGGTATTGTCTACGTGGATGTAACTGCCTTTGCCCGCTTGAGCTATCTCCTTGCACATATCCTCGTTGAGGAACGTCATCACTGTGTGGCCTGTGTTATCTTGCAGATAACTGCCATCTTCCATGGGAATAGGTGCTCCTTTGGTGTTTCCCACACCCAGCATATACACGTTGATTCCCTTCTTGCGAGCAGCCTCCGCCGCTTCCTGAGCCCCACCCTCATGATTCTCGCCGTCTGTAATCACGATAATGGCCTTGCCCACCTTGTCTGCTTGGGTAAAACTTTGGGAGGCCAATTCTATCGCTCCCGCGATGTCGGTGCCTTGCGTCTGGATAAGCCCTGGCGTGATATCTTGCAGAAACATCTTGGCTGATACGTAGTCTGAAGTGATAGGCAACTGTACGTATGCCTCGCCCGCAAAAACTATAAGCCCTATTTTGTCATTGGTAAACTTATCCACAAGGTTTTCTATCAGCAACTTGCTCTTGTCCAATCTGGACGGAGCCACATCTTGCGCCAACATAGAGTTGGAGATATCCAAGGCAATGATGGCCTCTATGCCTTTCCGCTTGTCGTGCGTGGTCTTTGTACCCATTTGCGGACGAGCCAGCACCACAACCAATAACGCTATGGCAACCAATTGCAAGACAAACTTCAAGGTGGGACGATAACACGATATATCAGGCATCAACTCCTTGATGAGCTGAGGGTCACCCAACTTGCGAAATTTCATCTTGCGCCTGCGCCAACCGACAAACCGTATCAGGACCAGGACGGGAATGACCAGCAATAGCCAGAGATATATAGGGTCTTCTAATCTTAGCATCTTCTCACCACGTTATCATACAAAACTACGGAATCCTCCTAAACCAAGTGACACGCAGTAAAACCTCGAGCAGCAAACAAGCCAACGCCGCGATGGCAAAAGGCAAGTATGCTTCATAGCGTTTGGCATAATGGCGCACTTGCATCTTGGTCTTTTCCAATTTGTCTATATCGTTGTATATCTTCTTCAACTCACTGTTATTGGTGGCACGATAAAAATTTCCCTCAGTGGCGGAAGCGATGTCCCGCAACGTCTCGGTATCTATATCTACCTTCATTGTCACATATTGCACGGTGCCGCCCACAGGCATAGGATAGGGAGCGACCTTATTGGAACCCACCGCAATGGTATATACCCTGATTCCGAAGCTTTTAGCTATCTCCGCAGCGGTCATAGGTGAAATGTCGCCCATGTTATTACTGCCGTCAGTCAACAAAATGATAACCTTGCTTTTTGTCTTCGAGTCTTTCAAACGACTCACGGCATTAGCTATTCCCATACCGATAGCCGTACCGTCCTCTATGAAACCTCGTTGGGCAATATCAGTGCGTGTATTATGCAACAGTTGCAACAAACTGGCGTGATCTGTGGTCATGGGGCATTGCGTAAACGATTCACCCGCGAAAATGGTAAGACCTATATTGTCATTAGGCCTGCTGGAAATAAATTCCGCAGCCACTTCCTTGGCCGCCTCAATACGATTAGGCTTCAAATCCTCCGCCAACATGGAGGTGGAAACATCCATGGCCAACATGATATCAATGCCCTCCACTTGCTTATCGTTCCAAGCATTGTGAGTCTGCGGCCGAGCCATTACCAGCACCAATAGCACAAAAGCCGCGCACCGCAATGCCATGGGTAAATGCACCAACCTAACTCGCAAGCTCTTAGGAGCATACAGGTAAGCACGGGTATCCCCCATCCGCATAGTGGGCTCGGACTTTTTCCTGTACATGAAATACCATAATATATAAGGTATCAACAACAGGAGCAACAAGAAATATTCTTTGTTGACAAATTCCATCTTACATCATCAATTGCATGAAACCATACACCACGCACGCCACCAAGGCCAAAAAGCCCACTCCCGCCACAATTATAAAAGCCTGGGTAAGCCGCCTGGTCTTTTGCGACTTCACATCAGCCGCACTCAGTTGCTCTTTCACCCGTTCGTCGTGAACCACCTCATTGGTCTTGGTCTGGTCTATAAAGTCAATGGCGTTCACCAAATTGCGATCGTTCTCGTTGATCAGCGTTTCATATTTGGCAAATTTCACCAAATCAGCGGTCTGGAAAAGATTTCTCAGTTCCTCTATCATCGCCTGGTCTTTTTCCTGGCGCAAGCGTTCTATAATCTCCGAGCTAGTCATCTCCATGGCATTGAAGCCAAAGCGCTTCACGATATAGCCACGCAAAGTATCGGTTAGCTTGGTATAATACACTTTCTGGCTCTCTTGGCTCTCTACATGTTGCTTCTTGATATCCTCTATCTCTCGCAACGCGGCCTCGTGGGCAGGAATCCTGCGCACGAAACGTATCTTGGCTATGACAGGCTTGTTCTGACGCAAACGATGAACAAGATACACCAAGACTATCAGCAACAAGAGACTTATCACTGACATCACAAACAATCCTTTCCATTCACTCCACAGGAAAGGATTGGGCTGCACTGGTTTCGGGGGATAGAATTTCTCAGGATGCAGGGTGTCCACTGGTACGGTAAGTATTTTCAGCGCCACCATGTTACCCTTGTAGGTCTTGCCATTCACTTTCACTGGCAAGGGAGGTATGGCATATAACTTCTCGTCAAACGCCGTGAGCACATAATCCCTGCCTAAGGTAACCATCCCATTATCCAGTTCCGTGGTGTCAATATCCTTTTGCGCCAACACCTCTACTCCTTCCGTGATTTGCTGCGAAGGCTGGAAGTGGGGCAACAAAGCATTGGTACCTTTCTTCAGGTTCACTCTAAGATGCAACACCGTCTGCTCACCTATGAGCATCTGCAGGGAATCTATACGCTGCTCCACTTGAACCTGAGCGGTGGCGAACAACGCATAACCCAGTGCCCAAACCAATACCAATGTATGTCTTATGGGTAATCCTTTCATCATTTTATCATGCCCTTTGCTTGAATAACATCAAGAGCGACTTGGAGAAATCCTCATCCGTAGCGATGGAAGTCCAATCGACATCGCTCTTGGTGAATGTCTCCCGCAACCGCTCCTGCCTCCTTGTGAAATAGCGGGTATGTGCCATACGCGTCTTCTTGCTACTTGTATCCACATACATCTCCATCCCTGTTTCCGCGTCCTTCACCTTGAGCAGGCCTACGTCCGGCAACGTTTTCGCACGAGGGTCATATACCTGTATCGCCACGACATCATGTTTTTTGTTGGCTATGCGCAACGTATGAGAAAAGTCCGCGTTGTCATAAAAGTCACTGATAACAAAAGCCATGCATCTGTGCTTCATCACCCGAGTGAGGTGTTCTAACGCGACATCGATATTCGTGCGCAAACTTCGTGGCTGGAAATCCAATGTTTCCCTAATGATATGCAAAATATGCTTGCGTCCTTTCTTGGGAGGAATATACTTCTCTACATGGTCTGAAAAGAAGATAACGCCTATCTTGTCATTATTGAGCAAGGCACTGAAAGCCAATGTGGCAGCTATCTCCGTAGCCATGTCCCGCTTCATTTGCCGCATGGTTCCGAAATTGAGCGAGCCGCTCACATCTATGAGCAACATCAGCGTCAGCTCTCTTTCTTCCTCAAAAACCTTCACGTAGGGACGATGGAAACGGGCGGTGACGTTCCAGTCTATGTCGCGAACATCATCCCCATACTGATACTCCCTCACCTCGGCAAAGGTCATACCCCTTCCCTTAAAGGCAGAATGGTACTCACCCGCGAAGACGTTTTGGCTCAGCATGCGGGTCTTTATCTCTATCTTGCGTACCTTCTTGAGTATTTCCGACGTATCCATCGTTATGCTTCACCCATTAATCAGGGCACCTCCACTTTGTTGATGACCTTGCTGATTATTTCCTCGCTGGTCACATTGCTAGCCTCAGCCTCATAAGAAAGTCCCACACGATGGCGAAGCACGTCATGGGCAACGGCTCTCACATCCTCCGGCACAACGTATCCGCGATGCTTGATGAAAGCGTACGCACGGGACGCCTTGGCAAGCGAGATACTTGCGCGGGGGCTACCGCCAAAACTGATCATGTCTTTCAATTCAACCAAACCGTAGCGGTCTGGGTAACGAGTCGCGAACACGACATCAGCGATGTATTGCTCTATCTTCTCGTCAATATAAACCTCATTCACTATCCCGCGGGCGTTAAGTATCTCCTCGGCCGTAGTTACAGGTGTCACTTGTGGCAGACTTCCTTTCAGATTCTCGCGTATGATGAGCTTCTCCTCTTCCAAGGTAGGATAATCGATAATCACCTTCAACAGGAAACGGTCCACCTGCGCCTCCGGCAATTGATAAGTGCCCTCTTGCTCTATGGGGTTCTGCGTAGCCATCACGAGGAAAGGATTAGGCAGGCGAAAAGTCTTCTCTCCGATAGTAACCTGATGCTCCTGCATGGCTTCCAACAACGCGCTCTGCACTTTCGCGGGTGCCCGGTTGATTTCATCCGCCAATACAAAGTTGGCAAAAACGGGGCCTTTCTTCACTTGGAAAGTCTCGTCTTTCTGGGAATATACCTGCGTGCCTATGACATCGGCAGGCAAAAGGTCGGGCGTGAACTGTATACGGCTGTAGTCCGCGTCTATCAATTGCGCCAATGTCTTGATAGCCAATGTCTTGGCCAATCCAGGGACGCCCTCAAGCAAGATATGCCCATCACTAAGCAAGCCTATAAGCAAAGTGTCTATAAGATGCCTTTGTCCAACGATGACCCGATTCATGCCCGTCACTAAATTGGTGACAAACTGACTCTGCTGCTCTATACGGACATTGAGCTCACGAATATCAATTGATTCTGCCATAAAATTAAGTGTCCTTTTATCGTTGATTTCAAATTCACCGCAAAAGTACTTATTTTGGGTGATATACATCAGATGGGCGCAACTAAATTATATTAAAAAAACTTCTCAAATCCTACTTTTAAGAAACTTTATAGTCCCTATAAAACAGTCCGTAATGTTAATAAATCGTAATACGGAAAGGTGGCCGCCCTGTGTTTCGATGATTTTGCCTAACTTCGCGGCCGCTATTCACGATTATTGTCGTGAACAACTTAAGAAACTAATTACTATAAATAGGTATATTATCAAGAACTGAAATGACACAAGATTTATTGAAAGGTAAGCGCGGTATCATCTTCGGCGCGCTCAATGAGGAATCAATCGCTTGGAAGGTAGCTGAAAAGACCGTGGCGCAAGGAGCCTCCATCACGTTGAGCAACACTCCCATGGCCATCCGTATGGGAACGCTTGACAAGCTAAGCGAGAAGCTCAACGCCCCCATTGTGGCAGCTGATGCCACCAGCGTGGAAGACCTTGAGAAAGTGTTCAAGGAGTCCGTGGAATTACTTGGCGGAAAAATCGACTTCGTACTCCACTCTATCGGCATGAGCCCTAACGTGCGCAAGCATCGCACCTACGATGACCTGGACTATGGATATCTGCAAAAGACACTCGACATATCCGCCATATCTTTCCACAAGATGTTGCAGGTGGCCAAGAAGCAAGACGCCATTGCCGAGTATGGCTCCGTGCTCGCCCTCACCTACGTGGCCTCACAGCGCACCTTCTTCGGTTATAACGACATGGCCGACGCGAAGAGCATGCTGGAAAGCATAGCCCGCAGCTTTGGCTACATCTATGGACGAGAGAAAAACGTACGCATCAATACCATCTCCCAATCTCCCACCCCCACCACCGCGGGCAAGGGCATCAAGGACATGGAAAACCTGATGAGTTTCGCCAACAAGATGTCTCCACTTGGCAATGCCACGGCGGATGAGTGCGCGGATTATTGCGTTGTGATGTTCTCAGACTTTACCCGTAAAGTCACCATGCAGAATCTTTTCCATGACGGTGGCTTCTCCTCCATGGGCATGAGCCTTCGCGCCATGAACCAATACGCCAAAGACCTCGCGCCCTACGAGGACGAAAACGGAAAAATCATCTACGGATAACCCCACGCGGGGTTTCCCTGCCAAGAAATCAAACGCCCTGGGTTCGCTTACCGCGTTCCCAGGGCGTTTGTTTTATGCGGCGGGAAAACGAGGGGGGGAGAAGAAGACTCGCACGATATCTCCTCTAAGCATCGCCCCGCGGATATGAGTTCTTCGCGATATCAAGGCGGGAAGAACGCCGTCACTTTCCAGGACAATCTCCCGCTCAAGGTACCCCATGTCAATTCAACTTGTTTTGCTCGTCAATTTAACTTGTTTTGCCCATCAAAACAAGTTATTTTCCGACGCGAAACAACTTGTTTCGACAAGAGGACACATGTGACGATCTCCTCCCCCATGAATATCCCGCTGAGCCTTTCCCTGCTTTTCATGCTAAAAAAAACACCATCCCACTTTCCAAGCAAGAAAAAACCTCCGTCGCAACAGGGCGACGGAGGTCGTATACATATAAACGAGCGATGTCTTATAGAACCTCGCACACTAGAGGGCGAACGCCTCGGCATCACGTGCCGCTACGCTATAAGTCTTGCCCTTCACTTGCAAGTTCAGGCCGATAGGCAGAGCATTGACGATCTTAAGCCACGTAGTCCCCTGCTGGCTGTCTTTTACCACGCTGATACCCACATACTTTTTCAGTTCCTGGGGCAAATCGGTGGTGGAAGGCAAGTAGGTATCGCCATGGTGAGTAGAGAAAAGCCGCTGCATGTGGTAGCTGTCAGAGAGGCGAATGGAGTCGTTGGTGAAGTAAATCATGTCCGGAGCCCAGTTGGAATAGCCGTCCTTGCTGAGCAGGGGGGCATAGGAGGCCATCTCCACCACGTCGCCGTTCCTCTCCAGCTGGCACATGTGTATGCCCTCGGCCAAGGCGTTGTCCTTGGGGTCCTTGCCGTGAGAGGCATATTCTCCCAGGTATACCTTGGGAGCCTGGCGGTCGTAGTGGTCGTAGTAGTCCTGGTTGTTGATGAACCAGCCTGGCTGCTCGTAGTAATGCTCATCCACCATGCTGAACACGCCCTTGTTTTCGTTGGCGATTTTCCAACCCTCGATATAGTCAGAGGAAGGCCAATGGAAAGGACCCACGGTGCCGATGACCTCAATATTAGGATAGCGCTCCTTCACGGCCTTGCTAATCATCAGGTAACGCTCGGTGAAAGTGGTGGATACCAAGTCCTCGTTGCCTATGCCTATCATGGAGAGGTTGAAGGGAGCGGGGTGGCCGGCATCCGCGCGCATCTTCGCCCACTTGGAAGTGGCGGGGTCTCCGTTGGCCCACTCTATCAGGTCGAGCACGTCTTGTATGTAGGCGGGCATGTCCGCCATGGGAATGCCACCCTGCTGACCGCCCAGGCCGTCGGCGTTGGCCGCCGAGTTCTGGCAGGGAACACCTGCCGCCAAAACGGGCAAAGGCTGTGCGCCCATGTCTTCGCACCACTGGAAGTACTCATAGAAGCCCAGGCCGCGGGTCTGGTGGTAGTTCCAGATGTTGCGGGCTGGCTTTCGATCCTTCAAAGGGCCGATGCTCTCCTTCCAATTATAGATGTTGCCCAGGCCGTCGCCATGCAACATACAGCCACCAGGGAAACGCACGAACTTGGGCTTCAAGGCGGCGATGGTCTCTGCCAAGTCCTTCCGCAAGCCGTGTCCCTTGTAGGTCTCGCGAGGGAAGAGGCTCACCATATCAATGGCGGCTACGTTGTTCCCCTTGGGCACGAGAGCCAGCGTGACGTCTTTCGATGTCATCCCCTCTTGCAGGGCTTTGGGATTTATTTGCAGCTCGACCTTATATTGTTTCCATTCATTGTCCTCCAACTTCAGCTTGGCCCTGGCCAAGACGATGCCTCCCTTGGCGCGCAGCTCTACGGAGAGTTGTTTCTTGCCACCAGGCACGCAGGCATAGAGGCTGAAGTCAAACTTGGGGCCTTTCTTCAAAGTGAGTCCTTCTGCCAGCGGGGCAGGTATCACCGCAAAGCCGTCCCATCCTGCATTCACCATCTCTTGGTTGGAGAGCAAGGCGAAGTGGGGATTGTTTTGGCTCAGGGGTTTGATACTTGCCAAATCAAGCACATCAAAGTGGGTATTGATGACGGCGTTTGTCCAGGCCGTCTTGGCGTTCCAGTTCTCCCCCGGTTTGTCGTTGTTGTACTCGAAATCTCCGTTCTGCACCATCTCGGCGTAAAGACCACCATCGGCGGCACGGCTGATATCCTCGAAGAAGATGCCCATCAGGCGGTCGGATATCCGCTTGGCCTTGCCCTCGTCTATGGTGAGCGTGGCCTCTATGGTCTCGGGATAGTCCTTGCCCGTCAGGGTTTTCAGCTCCGCGGCGGTCTTGGGCAGCTGTTCCTGGGTTTTGGCGTTGAGTTGCGCCATGGCGTGAAACCAGTCCTGGATATATCGCAAATGAGTGGCGGGCACCTGGAAGGCGTTTCCCTCCAGCAACTTACCGGCCACCGTGGCGGTATCCCTCGTCCAGAGAACATCCTCGGCCTGTGCCTCAAAATCATCTTCCTTAAAGGTGCGGAAGTCTTCGCTGGCCGACACATAACGCTTGCCCTGCTTGGTCTTCAGGTAGATGGAGAAAGAGCCGTCATCCAATTGATAGATGGCGGGAGCCAATACACCCTTTTCCTTCACTATCGGGTAGTCTTGGGGCCTCCAGGTCACCAAGTCTTCTGAGTAGGCCACAGCGAAGCAAGGCGAATAGTCGTTCACGCTCCAGGCGGCACGCCATGTACCGTCAGCGGCCTTGGTCACGAAGGGGGCATACATCTTCTTCTCGGCTCCCCACTGCCCGTAATCGGAGGAGCAGAGCTGTCCCACCTCTTGCCACGCACCATGTTCGGTGAGGTAGGCCAAACGAAGTCCCTGGTCGGGAGCGGGGGAATAAACAAAGATTTGGCAAGTGGAGTCATTGCCCACGATAGTGTAGGCAGGCTCGATGCCTTGTGCCTGGGCGTGAAATCCCCCTATAGACAGGGATGCCATGGCACAGAGGGCGATGAATGGTTTCTTCATCATCATAAGCGGATATAGTTTAGGTTTATTAATAGGTATAAGGCGCGGCACAGGGTACGTGCCGCGCCTTGTGGGTTGCTAAAGATTATTAGTAGATTACTTGTAGTATTCCTTTTTGCCCGCCGCGAGCGTGTTCTTCATCAGCGAGCAAATGGTCATGGGGCCCACACCGCCTGGCACGGGAGTGATATAGGAACACTTGGGTGCCACCTCGTCAAACTTCACGTCGCCATTGAGACGGAAGCCGCTCTTTCGGGTAGCGTCTGGCACGCGGGTAGTACCCACGTCGATAACCACGGCTCCTTCTTTTACCATGTCAGCGGTGACGAAGTTGGGCTGGCCTATGGCAGCGATGATGATGTCTGCCTGCCGGCACTCCTCTTTCAGGGTGGCGGAATGGGAATGGCACACGGTGACCGTGGCGTCACCATACTGTTTCTGCATCATGAGCTGGGCCATGGGCTTGCCCACGATATTGCTACGCCCCAGGATGACACACTTCTTGCCGCTGGTCTCTATCTGGTAGTGGCGCAAGAGGGTGAGTATGCCCAGTGGCGTGGCGGAGATGAAGCAGGGCAGACCAGCCGCCATGCGTCCCACGTTGATGGGATGGAAGCCGTCCACGTCCTTGCGGTAGTCTATGGCCATGATGACTTTCTGCTCGTCGATATGCCTGGGCAGGGGCAACTGCACGATGAAGCCGTCCACGTCCTCGTCTTTGTTAAGCCTGTCTACGCAGGCCAGCAGTTCCTCCTCGGTCACGTCGTCCTCGTAGCGTATGAGCGTGCTCTTGAATCCGCACTGCTCACAGGCTATCACCTTGTTCTTCACGTAAGTCTCACTGCCGCCGTCGTGCCCCACGAGCACCGCGGCCAAGTGGGGCTGCTTGCCGCCAGCCTCCACTATCCGTTTCACTTCCTCGGCTATCTCCGCCTTGATATGGGCGGCGGTGGCCTTTCCGTCTATCAACTGCATATTGTCCGTCTTAGTTTTCTAATTGTTATCGCTATGCTTGCGCATGATTTCCCACCGCTTTCCGCTTTATTTGGGCATGCCCGGCATACCTGGCATTCCCTTCATGAGGGCGGACATCTTGTTGCCGCTCATCATCTTCATCATCTTGCGCATCTGGTCAAATTGCTTGATGAATCGGTTCACTTCCTGTATCGAGGTGCCGGAGCCCTTGGCGATGCGCATGCGCCTGCTGGTGTTGAGCAACTCGGGGTTCTGCCGTTCCTTGGGTGTCATGCTGTGTATCATGGCCTCCAGGCTCTTAAAGGCGTTGTCGTCTATGTCCACGTCGCGCAAGGCCTTGCCCACTCCGGGAATCATGGCGGCCAGGTCTTTCAGGTTGCCCATCTTCTTGATTTGCTCTATCTGCTTCAGGAAATCATCGAAGTCGAACTTGTTTTTCTGTATCTTCTTCTGCAAGCGACGAGCCTCTTCCTCGTCAAACTGCTCCTGGGCGCGCTCCACCAGTGACACCACGTCGCCCATGCCCAGGATGCGGTCGGCCATGCGGGTGGGGTGGAACACGTCTATGGCCTCCATCTTCTCGCCCGTACCTATGAACTTGATGGGCTTGGTAACCACTGTGCGTATGCTCAACGCCGCGCCACCGCGAGTGTCACCATCCAACTTGGTGAGCACCACTCCGTCAAAGTCCAGCCGCTCGTTGAATTCCTTCGCGGTGTTCACGGCGTCCTGTCCCGTCATGGAATCCACCACGAAGAGGGTCTCGTCGGGCTTCACGTGAGCCTTCAGGTTGCTGATCTCGTCCATCATCTGCTCGTCGATGGCCAAGCGTCCCGCCGTGTCTATGATAACCACGTCGTTACCACGGGTCTTGGCTTCTTGCAGGGCGTGGTCGGCAATAGAAAGCACGTCCTTGTTCTCTGGCTCACTATATACGGGAACACCTATCTGCTCTCCCACCACGCGCAACTGCTCGATGGCAGCGGGGCGATAGATATCGCAAGCCACCAGCAAAGGATTCTTGCCGCGCTTGGTCTTGAGCATGTTTGCCAGCTTACCGCTGAAGGTTGTCTTACCAGAACCTTGCAGTCCGCTCATCAAGATAATCGCGGGACGGCTCTCCAGCCTCAACGGGGCTTCCTCTCCGCCCATCAGCTCGGCCAATTCGTCGTGTACCAGTTTCACCAACAACTGACCGGGCTTCACCGCCGTGAGCACGTGCATGCCCAACGCCTTTTCCTTCACCTTGTTGGTAAATTCCTTGGCCACCTTGAAATTCACGTCCGCGTCCAGCAACGCACGGCGGATGTCCTTCATGGTCTCCGCCACGTTTATCTCGGTTATCTTACCTTCACCCTTCAATATCTTGAACGAGCGTTCGAGTCTGTCACTTAGATTTTCAAACATATTTAATGTACTGATTTTTGGCTGCAAAAATACGAAATTTATCCGAACTACAAGCAAGTTCAAGACCATAAAAATGAAAAACCTCCAGCGGCAAGGGGCAGATAAGCGGCAAGGATGTTAATTATTCTTAAAAGAAATGCTGGCAGCCAGGAATAATTTCCCTGGAATGGCAGATTTTCGTAACTTCGCGGTCGATTGTCTCTATGGGGACATTGTGGATTTGACAAATTAGAGTCCGTGGAGGCTCAAGAAAGCACTGGCACGAAGCCAGACGCCTCGCGGAAAAAACCGTTTATATTTTTATTTTCAATGTACGCAATTGTAGAAATTAACGGTCAACAGTTCAAGGTAGAAGAAGGCAAGAAGCTCTTCGTTCACCACATCAACGACGTGGAAGCCGGTGCGACTGTTGAGTACGACAAGGTGCTGCTCGTAGACAAAGACGGAGCAGTGACTGTCGGTGCGCCCACTGTAGATGGCGCGAAAGTAGTGTTAGAGGTATTGACCCCGCTGGTAAAAGGCGACAAGGTCATCGTGTTCAAGATGAAGCGCCGCAAGGACTATCGCAAGAAGCGTGGTCACCGCTCTCAGTTCACGGAAGTTAAAGTTAAATCAGTAATCGCTTAAGTAAGGAGGACTTGAAATGGCACACAAAAAAGGTGTAGGTAGTTCTAAGAACGGCCGTGAGTCAGCTTCACAACGACTTGGCGTAAAGATTTGGGGTGGCCAGAAAATTATCGCCGGCAACATCATCGTTCGCCAGCGTGGCAACAGGCATTACCCTGGAGAGAATGTAGCGCAGGGAAAGGATGACACGCTCTACGCATTGACCGATGGCGTGGTTTACTTCCACAAGGGCAAGCGCAACAAGAGTACCGTTTCCGTGCTCTCTCCCGAGGCTTACGCTGAAAAAACGAAGCCGACACAAGCATAAAAAAACAAAAAGCTATTCCAAACAAACATAAAAGCCAATTCCCTCACGGGAGTTGGCTTTCTTATTTTTTATCCAAACGGCTAATAGACCCTGGGGCCAAAAATAGCCGTGCCTATCCTCACCATGGTAGAGCCATGGCGCACGGCTATCGGGAAATCATGGCTCATGCCCCAACTACGCTCCCGGAAAGCGTCTTCATCGGGAAAATAACGCTGCTTCACCTCCTGGAAAAAGCGGTTAGCCACGTCAAACTCATCGGCTATCCTCGCGGAATCATCCACGTTTGAAGCCATCATCATCAAGCCGCATATGCGGACATGGGACAACGTGCGCCATTCCCCTTCCTCCAGGAAAGTGCGGCAGTCATCTAGCGAGAAGCCGTATTTGGTTTCCTCCTCGGCGATGTGCAACTCCAGCAGCACGTCTATCACACGGTCATGCTTGGCTGCCTGCTTCTCTATCTCCCTCAACAGGCGCAGGCTGTCCACCGCGTCTATCATGGAGATATAGGGAGCGATATACTTCACCTTGTTGGTCTGCAGGTGGCCTATGAAATGCCACTCTATGTCGTCTGGCAATTCCGTCACCTTGCGGGACAGCTCCTGCACTTGGCTCTCGCCGAAAACCCTCTGCCCCTCGTCGTAAGCCGCACGCAAATACTCCGTGGGGTGAAACTTGCTTACGGCCACAAGCTTCACGCCCTCGGGCAACGAGGCGCGCACCTCACGCAAACCTTTCGCCACGTCGTACATCATTCCGCCACCTGCTCATACTCAGGGCGGTCGTTCTTCTCCTCCTGCCCTTTTCCAGAGGTAACACGATGCTCATAGACATCCAAGATATGGGTTTCCGCCACCGATGCGATAGCGTAATCCACCATAGTGCCGCCCATGACTTCATCCACGTAGCGCACGCAACGGGGCAGGCTGTTGGCCTGAACCAGGTAGTTGACGTTGCTGCGCTTCTCTTTCTCCGTCTTCTCATCGATGGTGATAAACTGCAACTTCACCTTATACCAACGGTCGTCCGCGTCGTTGTCGCTGAAGAACACTTCTCCATAAGACGCCTTCACGATACCCGTGATGGTGATGCTTCCGCTCACGTAGGCCGACATCTCCTCCAGCATGACGCTCTCAGCCTCCGTAAAGCTCAACGCGTCTACCACATATTGCTCGGAGACCACTTTCTCCGCACCGTCCTCCATTGTTTTCTGGTATTTCACCTTGCATTCATACCAGTTGCTCGTTCTGCTTCTCATTGCCATTGTTTATACCTGTCTTTTATTTTTTATAGTAAACTGAGTTGCAAAGATAGCGCGAATCGGAGACAATACAAAATAAAAGACCCGCTTTTTTGGCGGGCATCTACATCGTAAACCTATCATACCTTATATAATATATAATAGACTCCCCCTTCAGGGAAGATATACTGCGTTGGCCAACGCAGTACTACTGATATTGGATTTCAGTAGTACTAAAACGTCAGAGCAGTAGTACTGACTTTTCAGACCAGGTTATTTTTTGCTACCCTATGGGGGCAGTATCTCATCGGCGACACGGAAAACATAGCAGGATATACAGCAAATACCCCGTAGGGCGAAGCCTGCCTTCCGTCAGCGCACCACTTCCTGGAAGTAAAAGTTGTTTCTAAACAGAAGATGTAAAACAAGCCAATAGACGTAACCATGATTGTACACTAACTGCAAGCAAAGAAGGCGGCAGTTTGAAAAGACCCTAAACGCATCCATCGCTTCCGCTTACCGCCCCGCCAAAACCCACCCAAAACGGAAATGGAGAAAAAATCAGAGGTTTCTTCTTTTTAGTGGCATATTTTTATTATCTTTGCCCACTGTTATCAATCAGCGTGTATCAACAATGCCAGAAATATCTGTACGCGGGGTAGAGATGCCCGAGTCACCCATCAGGAAACTATCTCCCTTGGCCGCCGCCGCCAAGAAGCGCGGTGTCAAGGTGTATCACCTTAACATAGGACAACCCGACTTGCCCACCCCGCAGTGCGGGCTCGACGCTCTGAAAACCATAGACAGGAAAATACTGGAATACTCCCCCAGCCAGGGATACCTGAGCTACAGGGAGAAACTGACGCATTACTACGCGAAATACAATATCCACGTCACGGCAGATGACATCATCATCACCGCGGGAGGCTCGGAAGCCGTGCTTTTCGCTTTCATGAGCTGCCTGAACCCAGGCGACGAGATTATCGTGCCAGAGCCTGCCTACGCCAACTACATGGCTTTCGCCATCAGCGCGGGGGCAAAGATACGCACTATCGCCACGACCATAGAAGAGGGGTTCTCGCTGCCCAAGGTGGAGAAATTCGAGGAGCTCATCAACGAGCGAACCCGCGCCATCATGATCTGCAACCCCAATAACCCCACGGGATATCTCTACACCCGCAGGGAAATGAACCAGATACGTGACCTGGTGAAGAAATACGACCTCTATCTCTTCTCCGACGAGGTTTACCGCGAGTATATCTATACGGGCAGCCCCTACATATCTGCCTGCCACCTGGAGGGAATAGAGCAAAACGTGGTGCTGATAGACTCCGTGTCGAAGCGATACAGTGAGTGTGGCATCCGTATAGGCGCGCTCATCACCAAGAACGAGCGTATACGGCAAGCGGTGATGAAGTTTTGCCAGGCGCGCCTCTCGCCTCCCTTGATAGGGCAAATAGTGGCCGAGGCCTCGCTTGACGCTCCCGAGGAGTATTATCGTGATGTCTACGAAGAATACGTGGAACGACGGAAATGCCTCATCGACGGGCTCAACAGGATACAGGGCGTTTACTCCCCTATCCCCATGGGAGCTTTCTACACCGTGGCCAAACTGCCCGTGGACGACGCGGAGAAGTTCTGCCGCTGGTGCCTGGAGGAGTTCAACTATGAGGGGGAGACCGTGATGATGGCTCCCGCTTCCGGCTTTTACACCACTCCTGGCGCGGGCATCAACCAAGTGCGCATCGCCTACGTGCTGAAGAAGGAAGACCTCAACAGGGCGCTGCTGGTATTGCGCAAGGCTTTGGAGGCCTATCCCGGCAGAGTGGACGAAGACTGATAAAGGAAGATGAACCTAGCCTACTACCTCGCCAAGCGCATTTACAGCGACAAGGGAGACAAGCGCAAAGTGTCTCGCCCCGCCATCCAGATAGCCACCGCCGGCGTTGCCATCGGCCTGGCCGTGATGCTGGTATCCGTTTGCGTAGTGCTGGGCTTCAAGCATACCATCAGGGACAAGGTGATAGGTTTCGGCAGCCATATCCAAGTGACCAATTTTATGTCGGTGCAGTCGCAAACTCCCTACCCCGTGGCCGTGAACGACTCTTTTATCAAGACGCTGAGAAACATCCCCGGCGTAAAGCATACCCAGCGTTTCGCCATGAAGCAAGGCATACTGAAGACGGACTCCGACTTCCTGGGTGTAATGTTCAAGGGCGTGGGACCCGACTTCGATTCCACCTTCCTGCGCCAAAACCTCGTGGAAGGTTCCATCCCCAAGTTTGACGACAAGGCTAACCGCAATCACCTGCTTATCTCGAAACTGATGGCGGACAAGCTGCACTTGAAAGCGGGGGACAAAATCTACGCCTACTTCATCAACGAACAAGGGGCAAGAGCCAGGCGATTCACCATAGACGGCATCTATGAAACCAACCTGAAACGCTATGACGAGGCGATGTGCTATATCGACCTCTACACGGCCGTAAGGCTCAATAGCTGGGAAAACGACCAGGTAAGCGGCGTGGAACTGGCCGTGGAGGATTTCGACAAGCTGGACGAGACGGAAGAGCACATCATCAATAAGGTGAACCGCACACAAGACAAATACGGAGAGACCTACTCCAGCGCCACCATACAAGAGCTAAACCCCAGCATCTTCTCGTGGCTGGAGTTGCTCGACCTCAACGTGTGGATTATCTTAGGCCTGATGTTGGCCGTGGCGGGGGTGACCATGATTAGCGGCTTGCTTATCATCATACTTGAACGCACCAACATGATAGGCCTGCTCAAGGCGTTAGGCTGCCGCAATAGCAGCATACGTTCCACCTTCCTGTGGTTTGCCGTCTTCATCATCGGCAGGGGAATGCTATGGGGCAACATCTTAGGACTGGGACTGCTATTGGCGCAACGCTACCTGGGCGTAGTAAAGCTGGACGCGCAAACCTACTACGTGAGCACCGTCCCCATAGACTTCAATTGGGCACTCATCGCGGGCATCAACGCCATGACCCTGATTGTATGTACAATCATGCTGATTGGGCCAAGCTACCTCGTTTCTTTCATTCGCCCCGCTAAATCCATGCGATATGAATGAAATGTTGGCATAAAACCCATAATTTTTATTCCGTTTTTTATTTTCCGCGCAAAAAGTTTTGCAATGTGCAAAAATAGCCTTATCTTTGCACGAAATTTACGGATTTGTGCAATCATGAATATACCTAGCTTTAACAGTTATATCCAAAAAGCCATCGTGGACAACTGGGACTACGATGCCTTGACCGACTACAAAGGGATAACTTTGCAGTACCATGACGTTGCCCGCAAAATAGAAAAACTACACATCCTGTTTGAGAACAGCGGCATACAGCGTGGGGACAAGATCGCACTATGTGGCCGTAACAGCGCGCATTGGAGTGTAGCCTTCTTGGCCACGCTCACTTATGGAGCGGTGGCCGTACCCGTACAAAACGAGTTCACTCCAGAGCAGATACATAACATCGTCAACCATAGCGAGGCCAAGTTGCTTTTCGTGGGTGACGTGGCCGCCACGCAGATAGACGCGGAAGAGATGCCCTCGCTGGAAGGCATCATCTATATACCAGACTACTCGCTGGTGATATCCCGCAGCGAGCAGCTCACCTATGCCCGAGAGCATCTCAACGCGATGTTTGGGCAAAGGTTTCCCATGTATTTCCGCAAGAACCACGTCAATTACCACAAGGACGAGCCTGAGGAGCTGGCACTCATCAATTACACCAGCGGCACCACGGGCTTTTCCAAGGGGGTGATGCTGCCCTATCGCGCGTTGTGGGGAAACGTGGACGGCATGATGGAGCAACTCGGCGACAAGTATCCTCGCCACAGCAATATCGTGAGCATACTGCCCATGGCCCATATGTATGGTATGTTGGTGGACATGCTGCTGCAATTCTGTTGGGGAAACCACATATTCTTCCTCACACGTCTGCCCAGCCCCACTTTCATCGCGCAGGCTTGCGCCGAGATAAAGCCCGCCATCATATTCTCCGTGCCATTGGTAATAGAGAAAATCATCCGCAAGAAAGTATTCCCCATCATACAGACCCACCGCGTGAAACTGCTGCTCAACATGCCCGTCATCAACAAGCGCGTGAAAGAGCGCATCTGCGAGATGGTGAGGAAAGAACTGGGTGACAACATGTATGAGGTGGTCGTGGGAGGAGCCGGCCTCAACAAAGAGATAGAGGACTTCCTCACGGGAATAGGCTTCCCCATAACCATGGCCTATGGCACAACGGAAACCGCGCCGCTCATCACCTATAGCAACTGGACAGACTTCGCAAGCCATAGTTGCGGCACGCCCGTGAAATACATGGAGGTGAAAATATTGAGCGAAGATCCTGAACGCATACCTGGAGAAGTAATCACAAAAGGCATCAACCTGATGCACGGATATTACAAGAACCCAGAGGCCACCGATGCCGTGATAGACCAAGACGGGTGGTTCCACACGGGAGACTTGGGCACCATGAGCGCAGACGGCCACCTTTATATCAACGGCCGCATCAAGAACATGCTGCTAGGCTCCAATGGCCAGAACGTCTTCCCGGAAGAGATAGAGAACATACTCAACTCCATGGCACTGGTGAGCGAGAGCCTCATCGTGCAAAATGAGGACAAGCTGGTGGCGTTGGTGCATCCTGACAACGACGAGGCCGAGGCCATGGGATTCACGGAGGAAGACCTGCAGAACATCATGGAGCAAAACAGGCAAGAGCTGAACATGCAGCTGCCCGCCTTCTGCAAAATATCCGAAATCCGGCTGCATGAGGAGTTCGAGAAGACGCCCAAGAAATCCATCAAGCGCTATCTCTACCGAATGCCCGTACTCAAAGAATAAACCAACACCCTATAGCCATGGAATCAACACCTAGTTTCATCGCCCTCATCCAGGAGTGTATCACCACCCATTGGGATCTTGACGCGCTCACCGACTACAAGGGAGCCACCTTGCAATACCACGACGTGGCACGCAAAATAGAGAAGTTACACATCATGTTCGAGAACTCGGGGGTGAAACCAGGAGACAAGATTGCCCTCTGTGGCCGCAACAGCGCACATTGGGCAGTGGCTTTCCTTGCCACGCTCACCTATGGAGCGGTGGTGGTGCCCATACTCCACGAATTCACCAGCGAACAAATACACAACATCGTCAACCACAGTGACGCCAAGTTGCTATGCGTGGGTGACGTGGCGGCCACGCAAGTGGATCCCGAGAAGATGCCCCAGCTGGAAGGCATCATCTACCTGCCCGACTTCACGCTCATGATATCCCGCAGCGAAAAGCTCACCTATGCCCGTGAGCATCTCAACGAGATGTTCGGAGCCAAATACCCCAAGTATTTCCGCCGCCAGCACGTGAACTACGCCGTGGAAAAAAGCCCCGAGCAGCTGGCCATGATCAATTATACCAGCGGTACCACGGGCTTCTCCAAGGGAGTGATGATACCTTACAGGGCCTTGTGGAGCAACAACGACTTCGCGCGGCAAGTGTTGGGAGAGCACGTGAAACCAGGCGACAACATCATCAGCATACTGCCCATGGCCCACATGTACGGCATGGCTTTTGAATTCATCTTCGAGTTCCTGGCAGGATGCCACATCTTCTACCTCACCCGCACCCCTTCCCCCGCCATCATCGCCGAGGCCTTCGCACGCCTAAAGCCCGTCATCATCATCGCCGTGCCTCTCATCATAGAGAAAATCATTCGCAAGAAAGTTTTCCCCAAGGTACAGACCAACACCATGAGGCTCTTGCTACACACCCCCGTGTTGAGCAAGAGAATAAAGGAAAAGATAGCGCAGCAAGTGAGCGAGGCTTTCGGCGGCAACTTCTATGAAATCATCATCGGCGGAGCGGCCTTCAACCAAGAAGTGGAGAATTTCCTGAAAAGCATCAACTTCCCCTATACCGTGGGCTACGGCAGCACGGAATGCGCCCCCATCATCTGCTACGCTGACCACAAAGAATTCGCCCCTGGCTCATGCGGCAAGGCCGTCGTCCACATGCAAGTGCGTATAGACAGCCCCAACCCGGCGGAAATACCTGGAGAGATATTGGCCAAGGGAACCAACGTAATGCTGGGATACTACAAAAATGAAGAAGCCACGCGCCTGGCCTTAGACAAGGATGGGTGGTACCACACAGGCGACTTGGGCACCATGGACGCGGAAGGCAACGTCTTCATAAAGGGACGCAGCAAAAACATGCTCCTGGGCGCTAACGGGCAGAACATCTATCCCGAGGAACTGGAAGACAAGCTCAACTCCATGCCGCTGGTGGCCGAGAGCCTGGTGATACAGAAAGGAGAGAAACTGGTGGCGCTCATACACCCCGACTATGACGAGGCGACCCAACTAGGGTTGACCACCAGCGACATAGAGCAAATACTGGAGCAAAACAAAAACGACTTCAACGCCTCAACACCCGCTTACGCCAGAATCAGCGAGATGAGAATACACGAAGAGGAATTCGCCAAGACGCCCAAGAAGTCCATCAAGCGCTTCCTTTACCAAGAGTAAAAAGAGCACACTCGTGGTTTTCCCGCCATAAAGGCTCCCGTCTTTTTGGCACCGAACTCCAGGCATCCTGGCGAAGAGTATCAGATACTACACTGCAATTCCAAAAGTGTAGAGACGTGGCGCGCCTCCCCTGGGGAGAATCATGGAATTGCCGCGCCCGTTCGATGGGAAGCGCAACGTATCCATCTGACAAGAGACGCAAGACGGCAACTTGACAGACGACGCGGCACGCCACATCTCCATAGTTGGGAATGCATGGTGCGCCGCCTCGCGGAAATATTCTTGGCGGCATCCAAGTACTACTCCTCTTGAAAGTTAATACTATTGAAACCCCAGTACCAGCTAAGTGAAACTCCAGTACCAATTAGCTGGTACTGGAGTTTCACTTAGCTGGTACTGGAAAGGATACTATACTTCTTCCCGCGACATAGAGCTATATATGTCACGGCATCTCTATGACTTTTCGGCGAACTCACGAATATAGGCAGGAAAATTCTTGCGTGGTTCGTGGAAAATTAGTAATTTTGCCGTGTTTTTCTGAAAATACTAATCATTCACGCGATGAATATCTCATATAAATGGCTTAAGGAATACGTAGACTTTGACCTCACGCCGCAACAGACCGCGGACGCGCTGACCTCGTGCGGGCTGGAGGTTGACGCTTTGGAGGAAGTGCAAACCATCAAGGGAGGACTGAAAGGCCTCTACGTGGGCAAGGTGCTCACTTGCGAAGCGCATCCCAATAGCGACCATCTGCATGTTACCATGGTGGACCTTGGCAAGGGTGAGCCACAACAAATAGTATGCGGCGCGCCCAACGTGGCCGCTGGCCAGAAAGTCATCGTGGCCGATCTCGGTTGCGTGCTCTATGACGGAGACCAAAGTTTCACCATCAAGAAAAGCAAACTGCGCGGCGTAGAAAGCCTGGGCATGATATGCGCCGAGGACGAGATTGGCATTGGCACCGACCACGCCGGCATTATCGTATTGCCCGATGACGCTCCCGTGGGGCAGCCCGCCGCCGAATATTACGGGCTGGAAAGTGACTGGGTGATAGAAATAGACATCACCGCCAACCGAGGCGACGCACTCAGCCACTACGGCGTGGCACGCGACCTTTACGCCTGGCTGAAACAGAACGGATACCAAACGAGCCTACATCGCCCTGGCTGCGAAGCTTTCCACGTAGACAACCATGACCTGCCCATCGACGTAACCATAGAGAACGCCGAGGCCTGCAGGCGATACGCTTGCGTAAGCATCACGGGATGCGAGGTGAAGGAAAGCCCGCAATGGCTGAAAGACAAGCTCAACGTGATAGGTCTCAGGCCTATCAACAACATCGTGGACATCACCAATTATATCATGATGGCCTATGGACAGCCCATGCATTGTTTCGACGCGGACATGGTGGCAGGCCATCATATCGTGGTGCGCACCCAGCCGGAGGGTACCAAGTTCGTCACTCTCGACGGCGAGGAGCATGAACTGGGAACGCACGACCTGAGCATTTGCAACGCGGAAGAGCCTATGTGTATAGCCGGCATCTTCGGAGGCAAAGGCTCTGGCACATACGAGACCACCCGCAACGTAGTACTGGAAAGCGCCTACTTCCATCCCACATGGATACGCAAGAGCGCCCGCCGCCATGGCCTGAGCACCGACTCCAGCTATCGTTTTGAGCGTGGCGTAGACCCAAACGGAACCATCTACGCCCTGAAGCAAGCCGCCATCCTCTGCCAAGAGCTGGCGGGCGGCAAGGTGAGCATGGAGATACGCGACGTCTACCCCACTCCCATCGAGAACCCAAAAGTGAATCTCCCATACGCCTACGTGCATGACCTGATAGGAAAAGAGATAGGCCGCGAGACCATCAAGAGCATCGTGACCTCATTGGAGATGAAGGTATTGGAAGAAACCGAAGAAGGCCTCACGCTCGAAATACCCGCCTACAGAGTAGACGTGCAACGGCCTTGCGACGTGGTGGAAGACATCTTGCGCGTCTATGGGTATAACAACGTGGAGATACCCACCCAACTGAAAAGCTCCCTCACTATAGCCACCGATACAGACCGACGCTACAAGACGCAAAACCTGGTAGCGGAGCAGTTGGTGGGAGCGGGTTTCAGCGAGATACTCAACAACTCGCAGACCAAGACGAGCTATTATTCCTCACTGGAACTGAACGCCTATCCCGACAGCGACACCGTCAAGATAGTCAACCCACTGAGCGCGGATCTAGGAGCCATGAGGCAGACGCTGCTCTTTGGCGGACTGGAGAGCATCGTGCGCAACATCAATCGCAAGGCGGCCAACCTGAGATTCTTCGAAGTAGGCAACACCTATGCCTACAACCAGGCGAAATGGACAGCGGAACAACCCATCAAAGCCTATAGCCAAGAAGCCCACGTGGCACTTTGGATAACAGGAAAGAGAGTGGAGGGCAATTGGGCGCACCCCGACGAGGACTCCAACTTCTATGAGTTGAAAGCCTGCGTGGACAACATCCTGCGCCGCGTAGGCCTGCCCCAAGCCATGGCCGTGTTGAAGAAGAGCGAAAACAACATCTTCTCCAAGGGACTCGCGCTGGAAAGCCGCGGTGGCAAGACCTTGGTGGAAATGGGTATCATCAGCCTGAAACTACGCAAGGCGTTCGACCTGGAGCAAGACGTCTACTACGCCGACATCCATTGGGACAACCTCATGAAGGCTGTCTGCAAGGAGCAAGTCACTTACCAGGAACTGAGCAAGTATCCCGCCGTAAGCCGAGACCTGGCCCTGCTGGTGGACAAGGGAGTGGAATTCGCGGAGATAGAGCGCATCGCCCGCCAGACCGAGAAGAAACTGCTGAAGAGCGTCGTGCTCTTCGACGTATACGAGGGCAAGAACCTGCCAGAGGGCAAGAAGAGCTATGCCGTGAACTTCATACTGCAAGATGAGCAGAAGACACTCAACGACAAGCAGATAGACGCTATCATGCAGAAACTGATTGCCAACCTCACTGGCAAGCTGAACGCACAACTCAGATAAAAGGATAATCACAAAAAAACATAAAGACAATATGGGAAGAGCATTTGAATACCGCAAGGCTGCGAAACTGAAGAGATGGGGTCACATGGCCCGCACGTTCACCAAACTGGGCAAGCAGATTGCCATCGCCGTCAAGGCTGGTGGACCTGAACCGGAGAACAACCCCACTCTGCGAGCTATCATCGCCAACTGCAAGCGCGAGAACATGCCCAAGGACAACATAGAGCGCGCCATCAAGAACGCCATGGGCAAAGACCAAAGCGAATACAAGGAAGTGACCTACGAGGGATATGGCCCCCATGGCATCGCCGTGTTCGTGGAGACTTTGACCGACAACACCACGAGAACAGTGGCTGACGTGCGCTCCATCTTCAATAAATTCAACGGCAACCTGGGCAACCAAGGAAGCCTCTCGTTCCTTTTCGACCACAAGGCCGTGTTCACTTTCAAGAAGAAAGAAGGCATCAACATGGACGACCTGATACTCGACTTGATAGATTACGGAGTGGAAGACGAGTATGACGAGGACGAGGAAACGGGCGAGGTGACCATTTATGGCGCACCCACCAGCTTCGGCGAGATACAAAAGCACCTGGAGGCTGAGGGCTATGAGGTGACTGGAGCAGAGTTCACCCGCATCCCCAACGACCTGAAGGAAGTAACTCCCGAGCAGCGTGAGGTTATCGAGAAGATGGTAGAGCGTCTCGAGGAGTTTGACGACGTGCAGACCGTCTATACCAACATGAAACCCGAGGAGACCGCGGATGGAGAATAACCCGGCGGAAGCCCGCACCTACACCTATGAGCCAAAGGGCACCTGCTCACGGCTGATGGAAATCACTGTCAACGATGAGGGCGTGATTACCAACGCCCGTATCTTTGGCGGCTGCATGGGCAACACTCAAGGCGTATGCGCCCTGGCCAAGGGCATGAAAGCCACGGAGGTGAAACAACGGCTGAAAGGCATCCCCTGCGGCAACAAGGGCACCAGCTGCCCCGACCAACTGGCCAAGGCACTGGAAGAAATGGGTTTCTAAACGCATCCTGTATCTTTCGAAAAGCACACATAGCTTTAATGCTCGGCACTGTCACGCATAGCGGATGATAGTGCCGAGTTTTTTATCCTCCCATCGCCATATACCCAGATTTGTAAACATTTGATACCATCCTGAAACACGAAATGAAAACAACTTGTTTTGGTTGGCAAAACAAGTTGATTTGAGGAGCGAAACAAGTTAAATTGACGAGCGAAACAAGTTGTTTTCCCAAACATCCTCGATTAGACGGAAAACAAATGCTTATCGCATGCGTCATGCCATAACAGGAAAGGAACTCCACATAGCCCGCATCAAATGCGGAAAACACAAAAAAGCGGGGCGTAACCCTCATTGGGCACGCCCCACTCTAACATATGATACATTTGTTTTCTCAAAACCATCGCCCTCCTAAGGGCGTTCGCTTTCGCTTAGGAAAGCTTGTTCATTACGTGGATAGCGTTTGCCAATGCGGCGGTAACCACTACCAATGCAATTGATGTCATCAACATAATATTATCCTTTCTTCATCTTTTTACCAGGCCCGAAGGCCTCACCTGTTAAACATCTGCCGCCTCGCTTGGCGACCATCTTATTCTTAAATCCGCCGCAAAGATACGGCGTTTCCCCATTATATGCAAACTTCATGCCATAAAAAGCACCATGCGAGCCACATTTCTTGACGCATATCAAAAAAACGCAGCCCGCACGGGGATATATTGAAAAAATACGTTTACTGCTCTGGGAGGTCGTTGACTCCAGGCAGATTAAACTGGTAACTATTGTCGAATACCTTGCGCACCTTGTTGATTTCCACGAAGGTAGTGCCTCCGCCCTCACCGAAGCTACCGCTCAGGTAGGCTATGCTGTCGTCTAGTTGCAGGTATCCCTTCTGCCGCAACATGCGCACCGCCGCCATGAAGACTTGTTGGTTGGAGATATGCTTCTTTTGGTAGATGGGTATCACGCCATAGGAGAGGTTGAGAAAACGCTGCGTCTTCTCCCTGTAACAAATGGCCAAGATGGGCGTGGGGCCACGGAAGCTGGCCAACACGCGGGCAGTCTCGCCAGAATCACTGTCGGTGATGATGCCCTTCACGCCCAACTTGCGGGTACTGTCAATAGCCGCGTGGGCGAGAAACTCCCTCTGCGTGATGGCGCGGTCGGCGGAAAGTTGCACGTCGAGGGCTGCCGTACGGTCTTTCTCCGCTTGCTCGGCTATGCGAGCCATGGTCTGCACGGCCTCCACGGGATACTTTCCGCTAGCGGTCTCACCGCTCAGCATGAGCGCATCCGTGCGATAAAAGATGGCGTTGGCAATATCTGTCACCTCCGCGCGGGTGGGACGTGGGTTATTTATCATGGTGTGGAGCATCTGGGTAGCCACGATGACAGGCTTCTTCTTGGCGATGCAACTTGCGATGATGCGTCGTTGGATACCGGGAATGCGCTCTATGGGCACCTCGATGCCGAGATCGCCGCGGGCCACCATCACTCCGTAGGAAGCGTCTATGATTTCTTCGATGTTGTCCACTCCCTCCTGGTTCTCTATCTTGGAAATAATCTTGATGTCGGAACCATGCTGGTCCAGGATTTCCTGCACGGCATGCACGTCCGAAGCGTTCCTCACAAATGAATGGGCGATGAACTCCACGTCCATTTCTATGGCCAGTTCTATGTTGTGCTTGTCTTTCTCGGTGAGCGCTGGCAAGTCTATATGCTCCCCAGGCACGTTGACGCTCTTGCGCGCCCCCAGCGTGCCCTCGTTCTCCACCCTGGCTATAAGCATGGGACCCGTATTCTCGATGACCTTCATGTCCAGTTCGCCGTCATCGAAAAGGATGTCGTCACCCACCTTCACGTCATCGGTGATATTGGGATAAGACACATTGATAATGTCGTGGGATGTGTCCATGCCGGGGCGGCCGAATATCTTGACCACATCGCCCGACTTATAGTGGATAGGCTCCTCTACGTTGGTAGTCCTTATCTCCGGGCCTTTGGTGTCTATCATGATGGCTATGTGGGGAGACACCGCCCTCACATTCCTTACGATAGTGCGCATGCCTTCCTCGGTGGCGTGGGCGGTATTGATTCTCACCACGTTCATGCCTGCGAAAAAAAGCTTGCGTATGAACTCCTGCTCGCATCTTCTGTCGCTAATAGATGCTACAATCTTTGTTTGCTTCATGGGCTTAAATACGTTACTTGGCGCAAAGTTAATGAAAATCGGGCAAACTTGAAAACATTTGCCCGACGATTTCATCCACAAGCGCCAATTAGGCTAGATATCGAGGTCGGGAGCCTTTTCCGCTCCTTGGGCCGCCTCAAACTTTGGCATTACGTCGAAACCGAAAAGATTAGCCAGTATGACAGCGGGCATGCGGCGCACGCTGATGTTATAGGCCTGCACGGCATCGTTGTACTTGCGGCGGGCTTCCTGTATGCGATTCTCGGTTCCCTCCACCTGTATCTGCAAGGACTTGTAGTTCTCGCTGGCCTTCAGCTCGGGGTAACGCTCGGCCACCACCATCAGCCTGCCCAGAGCCGCCGACAGTTCCCCCTGCGCCTCCGTGTATTGGCGCAACTTGTCGGCCGTGAGGTTAGTGGGGTCTATGCTCATTTGCGTGGCCGAGGCGCGCGCTTGCGTTACCTGCGTGAAAGTCTCCCGCTCATGGGCGGCGTATGATTTCACTATCTTGGCCAATTGGGGCAACAGGTCGGCCCTGCGCTGATAAGCTGTCTGCACGTTGGAAAGCTCCGTATAGGCCACTTCCTGCTTCTTGACGAAGCCATTGTAACCCGAGACGCCCCAGAACACGAGCACCACGAGAACGGCAAGCAACACCCAAAGCCATGTCTTTCCGCCAGTCTTGCGGCGGGAATTGAGGTTTTGAAACCCCTGATTGTAATCATTCATACTATTTGTTGTTTATGGTTTAACCTTTTTACCAACTGCCTCCTGCTCCGCCGCCACCGAAGCTTCCGCCGCCAAACGAGCCTCCCGAGAAACCGCCCCCATGTCCCAACGAACCTCCTCCACCGAAAATGAAGGGCGGAAACCAATCATCGTCGTGGCGGGAGCGAGAATGGGAAGCTTTGGGCGAGGGCTTCACCACGCCCAATTTCACCAGTATGGTGCGGATGAGCATGTAAATGGGTATCGAGAAGAAAAGCAACGTGAGCGCAATGGCAAACACGAGGTCTCCGACGTCGCCGCCTTCATCGATGCTCTTCACGCCTGTCTTGCCAGTGGATACCTTATTATATAGCGCACGTGCGGTAGCCCATACCGCTTTTCCAGGTTGTCCCTCCCGCATGTATGGCACCACGCAAGCCTGGGCAATGTCGTCACAATCCACGTCGGTAAGTTCCGATTCCAAGCCCATACCTGGAGCGATGAAGTAACGTTTATCCTCCACGGCGATAACTACCACCAAGCCCCTGCGTGTCTCCTTGTCACCCACTCCAAGGCGGTTACCTAAGTCTTGCGCCATGCGAAAAGCGTCACCATCTTTCACCCTATTGACAATCACGAAGAGCGACTGCACGCCCTTGTCCCGCTCCAGCCGTCCGAGATAGTAATCCGCGGAATCTCGCTCGGCAGGCTTGAGCAATCCGTCAGGGTCAGAAACATATCTGGTGCTATTTCGCAAATAAGGGATAGGCACATCGCTGGCCTGCCACTCCCGTTGAGCGGGAAGCTGGGCGGCATAAGCCCATAAACAAATGAGAACCAAGAATATGCGCAACGGGAACATGGAAAGCGAGAAGTCTATCGCACAACTTCTCATTGGCATCTCGGAACGGAAAAGCCTATCGGGCATTTGCGTGAAATAAAAGTCCATAGCGCGAAAATACACAATAAAAACCTAATTTACAAATACTTAGCGTGATATTTTTTGAAAAAAACAAGTGAACTTTTTCTTTATTCGATAAAATTTTGTACCTTTGCACACCGAAATTCAATATACGAATCCAAAAACTAGCAGAGAGACATGACAAAAGCAGACCTCATCAAGGAAATTTGTGAAGCCACTGGCTTAACAAAAACGGAAGTGAGCGCAGTGGTTGAATCATTCATGACATGCGTCAAGAGCAGCCTGCTGGAAAGGAGGGAGAGCGTACACTTGAGGGGCTTCGGCAGCTTCATGCTGAAACACAGAGCCGTAAAGACCGCCAGAAACATCTCCAAGAACACCACCTTGGTGCTGGGAGCGCATGACAGGCCTTACTTCAAGCCAGCAAAGGAATTCATGGAAAAAGTAAGGGAGGAAACCTTGGAGGAAATTCCCGCGCAAGCGGAATAACCAATCCTCAAGCGGAAACGCTTCTTTAGAAGACATCAAATTAGATAATACAATAACAGATTAAAATTTAAGACTATGCCTAACGGAAAGAAGAAGAAGGGCCACAAGATGGCCACCCACAAGCGTAAGAAGAGATTACGTAAGAACAGACACAAGAGCAAGTAAGCTTATTGCTGGCTCGCGCCGTCTAAGAAAAAATTGAGAGGGGGTATGTCAACTGGGAAAAAGTGTTGGCATGCCCTTTTTTCGAATAAGAAAGGAAAGTAAGCAATGACTAGCGAACTCATCATCGATGTCCAGCAGAAAAACATCTCCATCGCGCTGCTAGAAGACAAGCAGCTGGTGGAGTACCAGAACGAGGCCCGGGAAGCTTCGTTCAGCGTGGGCAACATCTACATCGCGAAGGTAAAAAAACTCATGCCAGGCCTAAACGCCTGTTTCGTGGATGTGGGATTTGAGCGGGATGCTTTCTTACACTACCAAGACCTGGGCAGCCACTTCCCTTCTTACCAAAAATACCTGAAGCAGGTACTAAGCGACCGCAAGAAACTCTATCCATTCACCAAAGCCAGCAAATTGCCAGACTTGGACAAAGAAGGCAGCGTACAGAATGTTTTGAAGCCTGGCCAAGAAGTGCTGGTGCAAATCGTAAAGGAGCCTATATCCACCAAAGGGCCAAGACTGACGGGAGAGCTCTCTTTCGCCGGACGGTTTTTGGTGCTCATACCTTTCGGCGCCAAGGTGTCCGTATCCTCTAAAATCAAGAGCGGAGAGGAGAGGGCGAGGCTTAAGCACCTCATACAGAGCATAAAGCCCGAGAACTGCGGCGTGATTGTGCGCACCGTGGCGGAAGGAAAAAGAGTGGCGGAACTGGATGCCGAATTGAAGGTGCTTACCCAACGCTGGGTGTCTACGCTGGAAAAGACACAAAAGGCACAGACTTTACCCAAGACCGTTTTTGAGGAAACGGGAAGAGCCGTAGCCATGATCAGAGACCTCTTCAACCCCACTTACGAGAATGTCTATATCAACAACGAAGAGGTGAAAGAGGAAGTAAAGCACTATATATCGCTCATAGCTCCCGAAAGGGTCGGTGTCGTGAAATTGTACACTGGCAAGGTTCCCATCTTCGACAACTTCAACGTCACGAAACAAATCAAGGCCTCTTTCGGACGCACCGTGAACTACAAACATGGCGCTTACCTCATCATTGAACACACAGAGGCTCTACATGTAGTTGACGTGAACAGCGGCAACAGAACGAGGGTGAACGGACAGGAAGCCAACGCGTTAGACGTGAACCTGGGCGCGGCCGACGAGTTGGCAAGGCAATTGAGACTAAGGGACATGGGCGGCATCATCGTGGTAGACTTCATAGACATGAGCCTGGCAGAGGACAGGCAAATGCTCTACGAACGTATGTGCAAGAACATGCAGAAAGACCGCGCCAAGCACAATATACTCCCCTTAAGCAAATTTGGCCTGATGCAAATCACGCGACAAAGGGTAAGGCCCGCCATGGACGTGAACGTGGATGAGACTTGTCCCACTTGCTTCGGCAGCGGAAAAATAAAATCAAGCATCCTGTTTACAGACCAACTGGAAAGGAAGATAGACCGTTTGGTCAACAAGATAGGCATTAAAAGATTTGACCTCTACGTCAATCCTTACGTAGCGGCTTATATCAACAAGGGGTTCATCTCGCTCCACCGGAAGTGGCAGCTCAAGTACGGATTTGGCATCAGGGTGATACCCTCACAGAAACTGGCCTTCTTGCAATACGAGTTCTATGACAAGAACAACGAATACATTGACATGCAAGAAGAACAAGAAACCAAGCAACAACAGCACTCATAACAATCCGGGCTTCCATTCTGATGATGGAAGCCCGTGATGTTTTTAGAAAGGCAAATCGTCCGCGCTGTCTTCCTGGGAAGGAGCGGGAGCGACAGGAGCGGCTGGCTGAACGGGGGACTGCGCTGGAGCAGCTCCATAAGCAGCGGGAGATTGCGGGGGGAAGGGCATTGCTCCAGGTTGTGCGCCATATGCGGCAGCCTGCGCCGCGGCAGGGTCTACATGGACCACATTCCACGCACGCACACTGTTGTACCACCTTCCTTGATATTCATGGGCACTGATGTCGAAAGACACACTCACTTCATCACCCAACTTGATATTGAACTGCGCGAGGCGATCTGCTCCAAACACGTCAAACGCCATTTGCTTGGGATATTGGTCATGGGTCTCTATAACAAACGTCTGGGCCTTCCACTCTCCTCTTTGAGAGACGCCGCTTCTTTCAGGCAAAACGACGATGATTTTTCCTTGTAATTCCATGGGTCTTTGTTTAAACTTTCAAAATACTTTGCGAAAGTAATAAATTAGTCTCAAAAAAACGAAAGTTTTACTCTTTTTTTGTTGATGCGAAATTATTTTCGTATTTTTGTGGCCATAAACACATCAACCATATCTAAACAATACATAAACATGAAATTTACCGTTTCCAGCTCGGCCGTGAGCAGCCGGCTTAACACGCTTTCCAAAGTCATCGCAGGCAAGAACTCATTGCCCATACTGGACTGCTTTCTCTTCCAAGTAAGCAACAATCAACTGACCATAACCGCTAGCGACAGCAGTAATATGATGCAAGCCATCGTGGAATTGACCGAGTGTGACGGAGAGGGAGAGTTCGCCCTTCCCCATCGCACCATGCTGGATGCCATGAAGGAATTGCCAGAGCAACCCTTGAATTTCGAGGTAGACATGGACACCATGGCCATGAAGGTTAATTACCAAAATGGAATGTATAACTTCACCGCCCAAAGAGCTGACGAATACCCACGCCCACAACACGTGAGCGACGCCGCCTCCACCATCACCCTTTCTTCCCAGATACTGATAGACAATATCAACCGTTCTCTTTTCGCCACCGCCAATGATGAATTGCGCCCCGTGATGAATGGTATATACTTTGACTTCACGCCCGATTCTCTCACCATGGTTGCCAGTGACGGACACAAACTGGTACGCTGCCAAGATTTCACCATAAAGAGCGAGGTGCCCACGGCATTCATCATGCCAAAGAAACCCGCCATGTTGTTACGCAACACGCTGGATAAGGACGGCGGTGATGTGGAAGTACGCTTTGATGACCGTGGAGCGGAGTTGAAATACGAAGGAGGGCAACTGAGTTGCCGCCTCATAGAAGGCCGTTATCCCAACTATAACTCCGTCATTCCAGAGAACAATCCCAATAGCGCCACCATCGACAGAGCCTCCCTCGCCAGTGCCTTGAGACGCGTGTTGCCTTTTGCCGACGAGAGCAGCCAGCTGATAAGATTCCACCTGGAACAAGGAAGGATTGAATTATCCTCTGAAGACATTCAATTCGCCACCGCCGCCAAGGAGCAACTCGCCTGCGACTACCAGGGACACCCCATGAGCATCGGCTTCAAGGGAGGAACGCTACAGGAAGTACTTGCCAACCTGGAGGGCGAACAGATTATCATGCAACTGGCGGATCCCAGCCGCGCTGGCATCATCATTCCCGCACAGCAACCGGAAAACGAGGACATCCTGATGCTTATCATGCCCATGTTGCTTAACGACTAACGCAAGATGAGACTCAACTTAACTAAGCCGCTGGTAGTCTTTGACTTGGAAAGCACGGGGCTGGATCTCGTCAATGACCGTATCATACAACTTTCTTATATCAAGGCTTATCCTGACGGAAAGGAAGAGCGCAAGAACTTATTGATAAACCCAGGGAAGCCCATCCCCGCCGAAGTCAAGAAACTGACCGGCATCACCAATGACGACGTGAAAGACGCGCCCACCTTCAAGCAAGTAGCCACAGACTTGGCGAAAACTTTCACAGGTTGCGATTTCGCGGGATACAATTCCAATCACTTTGACATACCTTTATTGGCGGAGGAATTCCTACGTGCTGGCATCGACTTCGACTTCTCTCGCTGCCGATTGATAGACGCGCAGACCATATTCTTCAAAATGGAGAAGCGTAACCTAGCCGCGGCCTACAAATATTATTGCGGCAGGAAGATGGAAGATGATTTCCAAGCCCATAGAGCCGACCAGGACACCGAAGCCACTTACAGGGTACTGCAAGGACAACTGGATAAATACGCTCCTGGCATGCAAGAAGAGCCAGATCGCGTAATACACAATGACATGGATGAGCTGGCACGTCTTTCCGTGCAAAACGATAACGTGGATTTCGCGGGCCGCATCGTATGGCGTCCACTAAAAGACGCCTCGGGCAACGTGTCGCTTGATGACAGCGGCAATCCCCTCAAGCAGGAAGTGTTCAATTTCGGCAAATACAAGGACATGCCCGTAAGCGAGGTGCTGCGCAAAGACCCAGGTTATTTCAATTGGATACTGAATAGCGACTTCACGTATAACACTAAGCAGGTATTGACAAGAATCCGCCTGCGTGACATGGGAAAGAAATGATAGCGGGAAAAAAGATTGTACTCGGAATCACAGGCTCCATAGCCGCCTATAAGGCATGCCTCATCATCAGGGGGCTTATCAAGCGCGGAGCCGAGGTGCAAGTGGTCATTACGCCCGCTGGCAAAGAGTTCATCACGCCAGTTACGCTCTCCGCCCTCACCCATAAGCCCGTCATCAGCGAGTTCTTCTCACAAAGGGACGGCTCTTGGCACTCCCATGTAGACTTGGGGCTATGGGCAGACGCCATGCTAATCGCGCCCTGCACGGCCTCAACGCTGGGCAAGATGGCGCATGGTATAGCCGACAACATGCTCATCACCACCTATCTTTCCATGAAAGCCCCCGTGTTCATAGCCCCCGCTATGGACTTGGATATGTATAGCCATCCCGCCACGCAAGAAAACCTTCGCACCTTGATTGGATATGGCAATCACGTGATAGAGCCTGGTTGCGGTTTCTTGGCCAGCGGGCTGGAGGGCAAAGGCCGGATGGAAGAACCCGAGAATATCATCCAGGCATTGGAAGATTTTTTCCAGGCTCAACAAGACTTGAGAGGCAAAAAGATACTGATCACCGCAGGCCCAACCTACGAGAAAATAGACCCCGTACGCTTTATTGGCAATTACTCTTCGGGGAAGATGGGCTTCGCCTTGGCGGAAGAATGCGCCAAGCGAGGGGCGGAAGTCACACTGATAGCCGGTCCCGTCGCGTTAAGTTGCTCAAGCGGCATACATCGCGTAAACGTGGAAAGTTGCCAAGAGATGTATAACGCCTCGATAGAAGCCTTTCCCCTGCAAGACGCCGCCATCCTCTGCGCCGCCGTGGCCGATTTCAAGCCAGCCACGACCGCTGACCGCAAGATAAAAAGGGGGGAAGATGGACTGCGGCTGCAATTGGAACCCACACAAGACATTGCCGCCTCGCTAGGGAAGATGAAGCGGGAGGAGCAACGATTGGTGGCATTCGCGCTGGAGACAGACCATGAAGAGTCAAACGCCGAAAGCAAGCTGAAGAAGAAAAACGCTGATTTCGTGGTGCTCAACTCCACCCGCAACAAAGGGACCACATTCCGCACGGACGACAACCAGATAATCATTGTCTCTCCACAAGGCAAGAAAGAATATGGCAAGAAACCGAAGGCTGAAGTGGCTCGTGACATTGTCAATGAGCTGGTGTCTATATTGTAATCCCATGGCGGCGCAAGAGCTGCAAGCCACGGTGAATATCAACCATGCCCAAGTGCAAGGCACGGACGAGTCTGTGTTCAATGACTTGCAACGCAACCTGGAGCAATTCGTCAACGACCGCCAATGGACAAACTTGCAATTCGCCAAGAGCGAGCGCATTGTTTGCAGCTTCAACATCACCGTGACCGCCTATGACCGGGACAACAACCTTTTCACCTGCAAGGCCATCATACAGGCGAACCGCCCTGTCTACAATTCCGCTTACACCACCACTATCTACAGCAATACCGACAACGACTTCACCTTCCAATACGCCCAGTTTGACCAGCTCAACTATTCGGATGAATACATAGACAATTCACTGACCGCACTGATGGCCTACTACGCCTATCTCATCATAGGCATCAACCTGGACACCTTCGCCCCCATGGGCGGAACCGACGTGCTGCAACGCTGCCTCAACGTGGCCAACAACGCCCAAAACCTGGACATGCCAGGATGGAAGGCTTTCGAGGATGACCGCAATCGCTACGCCATCATCAACGATTACCTGGACGGGGGCTTGCAACCCCTGCGGCAGTTGCAGTATGACTATTACCGCAAAGGGCTGGACGAAATGGCCAACCAGGTGGAAAGAGGAAGAACGGAAATCACCCAAGCACTGGATACGCAGCTGAGACAGGCAAGGGAGAACAAGCCTTTGAGCATGTGGCCGCAGATATGGACAGACTACAAGAGGGACGAATTGGCCAATATCTACCAAGGGAAAGGCACCGCGAAAGAGAAAGAGAAGATTTACGAGTTGCTCTCAAGCATCAATCCCTCGCAAGAAAACGCATGGTCTAAACTTCGACAATAACAATGCTGACACATCTATACATAAAAAACTATACGCTCATCGACCTGCTCGACATCTCCTTTCACGAGGGTTTCTCGGTCATCACGGGAGAGACTGGGGCGGGAAAGAGCATCATCTTGGGAGCGATCGGGCTGCTGCTGGGCAACAGGGCGGACTCCAAAGCCATCAAGCCAGGTTGTGACCGCTGCGTGATAGAAGCCCAGTTTGACCTCTCGCGCTATGAGCTGGAAGATTTCTTCCTCAACCACGACATAGACTATTGCCCTGCCGACACTATCATCCGCAGGGAACTTACGTCAGCGGGAAAGAGCCGTGCCTTCATCAACGATACCCCCGTGCCGCTGGCCACCATGCGGGAACTTGGCGAGACACTGGTGGATATCCATTCGCAACATCAGAATCTGCTGCTGCAGAAAGAGGATTTCCAACTGCAAGTGGTGGACATCATAGCCGGAGACAAGCATTTGTCAAAAGACTACGCCCAAGCCTTCCTCGCCTACCAGCGGAAAGAGAGAGAACTGCGTGCCGCGAAAGAGGAAGCGCGACGCCAGCAAGACAACGAGGACTACCTGCGCTATCAGTATAACGAACTGGAACAAGCCCAACTGCAAGCGGGCGAACAAGCGCAAGTGGAGCAAGAGACACAGGCCATGACCCATGCCGAGGACATCAAGTCGGCACTCTATACCGCCTGCAACGCCCTCAATGGCGATGAAGGCGGAGCGATTGCCTCGTTGCGTGAAGCCTCTCGCCAATTGCAATCCATCGGGCAAGTATACCCACAAGCGCAATCCCTTCTGGAAAGACTGGACTCCTGCGACATCGAACTGAAAGACATCGCCGATGACTTAAGCCAGAAAATGGAACGAGTGGACTTCGACCCCGCTCTTCTGGAGAAACTCAACGCCAGGCTGGACACCCTCTACGCCCTGCAACGGAAATACCACGCAGAAGACGAGGAGCAACTGATAGCCCTCAGGGACAACCTGGCCCGGCAACTAGACCAGTTGGAACACGGAGAGGAGAACATAGCCATGTTGGCGGCTGAAGTGGAAAAGCTGCTGCAGGATTGCGAGGAGAAAGCCCAACTGCTGACCGAGACACGCCGACAGGCCGCCCAGAAGGTAGCCGAGGAAATGCGCCAAAGGCTCATACCCCTTGGCATGCCCCGTGTCAGGTTTGAGGTAAAGATGGAACAAAAGCCGCTGAGCGTGGACGGAAAGGACAAGATATCATTCCTTTTCAGTGCCAACACAGGTACGCCTGCCATGCCCGTCAGCCAAATAGCGTCGGGTGGAGAGATAGCCCGCGTAATGCTCTCGCTCAAAGCCATGATAAGCGGAACCATCAAGTTGCCCACCATCATCTTCGACGAGATAGACACGGGGGTAAGCGGCAGCATAGCCGAACGCATGGCCCACATCATGCGAGAGATGGGAGCGGCCAACAGGCAAGTGATTTCCATCACCCACCTGCCACAGATAGCGGCCTTGGGCAGCCACCACTACAAGGTTGCCAAGCAGGAGACCGCCCTAGGAACGGTGAGCGTGATGAAAGAACTCACGCCCGAGGAGAGAGTGGCCGAGATAGCGGGCATGCTGAGCGGCAGCGACGTGACCGAGGCCGCGCTGGCCAATGCACGCACACTCCTGAAAACAGAAAATTGACACCTATATTATATATAAGAAAAAACATGAAGAAAACAGTACATATCTTGACGATGCTCCTGGTGAGCGTCACCATGGCGGCTCAACCCGCCGGGGTGAAAAAGGTCGCGAAAAGCACGTTCTCCCTTACCTCTTTCGACGAGAAAGGCAGTATAGTGGCCTCCACCCAAGGCGTTTTCATCGACGAGAAGGGCACGGGAATCTGCCCCTTCAAGGTTTTCGTGGGCGCGGAAAGAGCCACGGTGGTAGACGCTGACGGTAATTCCATGGAAGTGGATGCCCTGCTGGGAGCCGACGAGCTATACGACGTGGCCAAACTCAGGGTAAAGGCTTCCACCAAGGCGGCCCCGTTGGCCACCGCGGCGGAGAAACAGGGAGCGAAAGTATGGTTAATGCCCTACTCCATCAACAATCCCCAGCCGCTCCAACTCACGCTTTCCTCCGTGGAGCGGTTCCACAACAGCTATAATTACTACATCCTTGACGGAGAAGTGCCAGACAACGCCGTGGGCTGCCCGGTCGTCAACGGCAACGGACAAGTGGTGGGCATCATGCACAAGAGCGACAGCCACACCACGGCCGTGGATGGCGCCTATGTCAAGCAACTCTCTGTCAGCGGACTTTCGTCACTCGACGCCTCGTTGCAAGAGACGGGCGTGCGCACGGCTCTGCCCGACAATGAGGAGGAAGCCATCACCATGATGACGCTCAAGAAAGGCTCGGTGAAAGAAGACACCTACAGAGCCTACGTGGACGAGTTCCTGGAGAAGTTTCCCACGTCCTCTTTCGGATACCAGGAACTGGGCTTGATACAAATGGGGCAAGACCTGTTCGACGAGGCCAGCAAGACCATGGAAGCCGCCATCAAGCAAAGCAGGGCCAAGGACGAGGCCCACAGCGACTACGCCAACTTGATTTACCAGAAAAACATATACAAGTCAGACAAGCCCTACGAGCCATGGACACTGGACAAGGCCCTGGAAGAGGCGAAAACCGCCTACGGAATCAACCCGCAACCCATATACCAGCACCAGGAGGCGCAAATCATCTTCGCCCAAGGCAAATACCAAGAGGCTTACGACATCTTCATGGCACTCACCAAATCGTCCATCTCCAACGCCGAGCTTTACTATGAGGCCGCGCAAAGCAAAATCCGCCTGAACGCGCCCGACACTGAAATCAGGGTCTTGCTGGACAGTGCCGTCAACGTGGGCAAGCGCATGGGCACAGGGGAAGCGCCTTATATTCTCGCCCGCGCGCAATACCTGCACGACAAAGGCGAATACCGCGAGGCACTCAAGGACTACAACGCCTACGACACCCTCACCGCCACCACCGACCCCGTGTTCTTCTACCTGCGATACAAGTGCGAGACCCAGGTGCGCCAGTGGCAACAAGCTCTCTTCGATATCGCCCGCGCCTGCTTCCTCAATCCCAAAGAACCTACCTACTTCGCGGAGTGGGCTTCGCTTGACTTACGGGTGAAACGCTATGACGAGGCCGTCAGCGCGGCCACCAAGTGCATAGAGCTGGCTCCCGAATACGCCGATGGCTACCTGCTGCTGGGATTGGCGCAGATAGAGAAAGGCATGAAGGAGGAAGGACTCAAGAACCTGGAGAAAGCCAAGGAACTGGGAGACACCCGAGCGGAACAGTACATTGAGAAAAACAAGTAATCCACAAACGGCACCATGGGCAATATGGATTTCAAGAAATTGGCGAGCCTCTGCGTCCAGAAATACAAAAACTCGCTGGACAATGAGCGTGAACGCTATGTGGACACCCTGTTCGTGGCCATCACGGAAAAGGACGACGTACTCTGCTCCAAGATACCGAGCATACTCGAACAGGCCTCCAAATGCGTCCTGATACACTAGAAAAAGCAACTGGCAGTCACCAATTGGTATTCTTGGTATAAAGTAGACTATATCGACGGGAATGGATGCGTGACCGACGGCAACCTGGGCCAAGGCTTCAAGCTTTCCATCTCCTCGCGCGACACGTTCGCCAACCAGGTGATGTCCCTCTACCACGGCTACCACAAACTGTACGCCTGCCGCAGACCCTGGGAGGACAACATGGCCAAGGTATGGAAACTGTACTCCATGACCAAGAAAATGGAGACAGACAAAGAAATAGAACTCACGGCGAGACTTTTCCGCTCAGACGAGAAGATACTGGAAATGGAAAGGAAAATCGCCAGCCACGAGTTCACCAACCTTCTCTTGGAGCAAGAGAGAGACCAATACAAGAGTCTGCTCGATGAAATCAAGGAAATGGTGAACAGCCAGCATACACGAGAATAAGGTAAAGGTTCCCTTGGGCAAGGGAACCTTTATTCATTTTCCATGATGGCTCGCGGGCGCGGCAAGATGATACTTGGTAAACTCCTTAATCGTCTCTCACCGCCCACTAGACCCGCCCATTGAAACATCCAATCTGTTTGCCCTTGGAAACAACTTGTTTCGCTTGGCAATTCAAGTTATTTTGCTCATCAAAATAACTTGTTTTCCTAGGCAAAATAACTTGTTTCGCATTCCAAGAAAACTTGTCTTGAAAAACCCGCAAAACGATTGGCGGAACTGAACGCTTGTTCGCTTTTCATTCCCCATTGAGCCGCCTCGCCATGGTGGCACACCCCACGCGAAGCATTCCATGGAGATTCGCTAAAAAAGCCAGTACTACTGCCCTGGGGATTTCAGTACTACTGATATCCGATTTCAGTACTACTGAAAACGAAAAGCAGTAGTACTGACTTTTCGAAAACGCCCTTGTTTGTTAATAAACATTAACGCACGGAAAATTCCTTGCCATATATTTTTGAGGACAAATAATAATTCGTACCTTTGCACCCGCAAACGAGAAACAATGGTACCTTAGCTCAGGTGGTAGAGCATCGGACTGAAAATCCGTGTGTCCTTGGTTCGACTCCAAGAGGTACCACTCCTCCTTTCATTGGCGGTCCTCGCAAGAGGCCGCCTTTTTTGTTTTCACACTCTTTCACCACCTTTATCTTAATTTTTGCTCATTTGTTTGCCAAGGCAATAAATAATGTCTATATTCGCGAAGAATAAACTATTTACACATCTACTATGAACAGAATCTTGATAACAGCCTTCATGCTGCTAAGCGCGCTCACGTCCATGGCGCAAACCGACTACGGCAAGTATTACGAGAACCTGCCCACGGAAATGCCCGTGCCTACCCTACCCTCCATACCCGACAACAAAGTGAACTTGGCCGACTTCGGAGCCGTGGGCGACGGGGTGACCCTCAATACCGAAGCCATCAGCAAGGCCATCAACCAGCTCAGCAAAATGGGCGGCGGACACTTGATAGTACCCGCGGGAATATGGCGCACGGGGCTCATCTCGCTGAAAGACAACATCGACCTCCACTTGGAAAAGAACGCCATACTGATGTTCTCACCCGACAAGAAAGACCTCCTCAAGCTGAAAGACGGAAAGATGGACGACAAGGCCACGCCCTTCATCAACGTGAGCAAGCGCAAGAACGTCTCCATCACGGGCGAGGGAACCATAGACGGAAACGGAGAATGGTGGAGACCCGTGAAGCGGAACAAGGTGAGCGACACGGAGTGGAACGTGTTCAAGAGCATGGGCGGCACCGTGACCGAGAAGGGAGACCTGTGGTATCCTTTTGACCTGACCCACTACGAGAATATTTGCGCTGACAAGGAGACGCAAGAGAAATACCGCAACCACATGATACGCTTCACCGACTGCGAAAACGTGCTCGTGCAAGGAGTGACACTACTCAACTCTCCCAAATTCCACTTGATACCCACCCGCTGCGATAACGTCATCATTGACGGCATCACGGTGAAGTGTCCCTGGAACGCGCAAAATGGCGACGCCATAGACATCAGCAGCTGCAAGAACGTGCTTATCGTCAATAACGTAGTGGACGCTGGAGACGACGGCATCTGCATGAAAGCAGGGGCGGGAGCCAAGGGCGTGGAATATGGCCCTTGCGAGAACATCAACATCCAGAACAATACCGTCTACCACGCCCATGGAGGCTTCGTGATAGGCAGCGAGTTCTCTGGCGGCGTGAAGAACGTGGTGGTGCGCGACAACAAGTTCTGCGGCACAGATACGGGATTGCGCTTCAAGAGCGCCGTGAAGAGAGGCGGCAAGACCGAGAAGCTTTTCATAGACCATATCTACATGACGGACATCAAGGACGAGGCCATCGTCTTCGAGACCACTTACTTCGACAACCACGTGGGTGCCAAGAAGCAACAGGCCGCCGCCACCCAGGAATACGCCCCCGAATTCCAGGACATCCATATCAGCGACATCGTGGTGAATGGGTGCGAGACGGGCATCGCGGCTCATGGAGCCGAGGGAATGGTGCACGACATCACCGTCAGCAATTCCCTTATCTTCTACAACAAAACCGCCAAAGACATAGACCCCGCCTGCAAGATAACGCTAAACAACGTGAAGTTCACCACCTTTGGCGAGTGAAGCCAAAAGAGAAATCAAGCGTAACGACAATCGCGTAAGTAGAGGTGCCTTCCGCCGATAAACGCGGAAGGCACCTCTATCGTCAATATTTTCCCGCCTCAGCTTGGGCATTTAAAATGTTTTGCGTATATTCGCGGCGTAAGAGACAAACCATTCCCGAAATAGGCAAACAAGAGACAACATGAGGAAAACATTGACCATTATGACCCTGGCCCTCACCACGCTGGCCACGCAAGCGCAGGCCGAAGGCATCCACCAGGAACTGAAACAGAAATTCATAGAGGGCGACGCGGGATTTATGTCGCTCGTGGCCCTGGCGCTGGTCATCGGACTGGCTTTCTGCATAGAACGCATGATCTACCTGAGCCTGTCGGAAATCAACGCCAAGCAACTAATGAGCGACATAAGCGACAAGGTGGCTGAAGGAGACGTGGAAGGAGCCAAGCGACTCTGCCAGGAAAGCAGGGGGCCCGTGGCCGCCATCTGCTACCAGGGGCTGGAACGCAAAGACGAGAAACTGGAAGACGTGGAGCGCACCATCGCGGGATATGGCACCGTGGAGGCGGCCAACCTGGAAAAAGGCTGCAGCTGGATAACGCTCTTCATCGCCATGGCTCCCTCATTGGGCTTCCTGGGCACGGTAATCGGCATGGTGATGGCCTTTGACCAAATACAGCAAGCGGGCGACATCAGCCCCACCATCGTGGCATCGGGCATGAAAGTGGCGCTTATCACCACCATCTTCGGTATCATCGTGGCCTTGATACTGCAGGTGTTCTATAACTATATATTGTCCAAGATAGACCACCTGACGAGCCAGATGGAGGAATCTGCCATCACGCTGCTCGACGTGATCTCAAAATACCAGGAGAAACGATGAGACCACTGCGTCATTGGTCTACGGAACGGATTTCCCACCGTGTGCTCTACGCCTTGATAGGTGTCACCGTGGTGGCTTATGCCCTCTTCGCATTGGTGGGATTCAACATTCCTTACGAGCAGGATCCAGACAAGAACGCCCCGCTTTTCACCGACCTGCTCCTCTGGCTAGGCTGGATCACCCTGGTTCTTTCCCTGGTCCTGGCGGTGGCTTCCACCGTCCATAGCCACAAGCTATCCCCCCGCCAGGCGGAAAAAAACGGCATCGCCCACAGCCTCCCCCCGCAAGGCGGAAAGAAACGGCATCGCCCACCGCCGACTGTCACTCATAGTATGGCTGGTGGTAATCCTTTGCCTGGGCCTGACCTTCGCCATAGGCTCCACCGCTCCCATGTTTATCAATGGCGAAGACTACGAAGACCCGCTTTGGCTGAGAGTGGCCGACATGTTCGTCTATACATCACTGGCGTTGTTGGCAGCCGCCGTGGGAGCGATGGTGTTCGGAGCCACTCGCTACATCCGCAAAAACAGGAAAGGGGGCAAACCATGATGATACGCCGCAAACGGCATGAAGTGCCTGGGCTGAACACCACATCCACGGCAGACATCTCTTTCATGCTCTTGATATTTTTCCTGGTCACCACGTCCATGGATCCTGACAAAGGACTGCTTCGCCAGTTGCCGCCCATGGAGCCAAAGGAAACCGTGGCAAAAGAAGAACTGATAGAAAAGCGAAACCTGCTGCGACTGGAAATCAACAGCCAAGGCCAACTGACCGCTGACGGACAGCCTATCACTCCCGAGGAAATACCCGACAAGCTATTGCCGCTCGCCCGAAAGGCGGGGAAAAACCACGTGGTATGGCTGAGTTGCGACCCGGAAGCCAATTACGACACCTATTTCCAAGTGCAGGACCAGTTGGTCAAAGGATATGCCCAGTGGCGCGAGGAGGTATCTCGGCAAAAGACGGGCAAGCCCTACGCCCGCCTGTCTGCCGAGCAACAGGCCACCATCAGGGAACTTACACCCCAGAGGGTGGCGGAACAAGACCACACGACAGAGGAAAACAATCCCTCTGGCATAAAGGAAGGAGGCAACCCATGAGCCTCTTCGCACGTCGCCGCAATCGGGAAGTGCCAGGACTGAACACCGCCTCACTGCCAGACCTGATATTCTCCGTGCTTTTCTTCTTCATGATAGTGACCCACATGCGGCAAGAGACACTCAAGGTGAGATACCAGGTGCCGCAGGGCACGCAGCTCACCCGCCTCACCAAGAAATCGACCATATCGCACGTCTACATCGGGGAGCCGTCCGCCGACATGGCATCCGCCATGGGCAAGGGCACTCGCATACAATATAACGACAAGTATGTAACGCCCCAAGAACTGGCTCGATACCTGGCGGACGAACGAGCACGCATGGCACCCGAAGACCGCGAACGCATGATCGTCTCGCTAAAAGGCGACCTGCACACCAAAATGTCTGTCGTGCAAGAGGTAAAGCAAGCCCTTCGTCAAGCCAACGCCCTCAAGATAAGCTATTCCGCCTCGCAAAAACCCGCGGAACAATAAATCCCGCGCGGCATGATATCCCCAGGTTGGGAGAATGCCATACGTGATTATATTGTCATAAAATTGCCATTTTAGTTTGGAATGCGAAAAATAAATGCTATCTTTGTAGCAAATTGTAATAAAATGGTACGCTTAAACTTAGACAAACTAGACTTAGAAATCCTGAAACTGGTCTCGCAAGACGCACGCATTCCTTTTCTGGAAGTGGCCCGACTCTGCAAGGTGAGCGGCGCCGCGGTACACCAACATGTCTCCAAACTCATACGCATGGGGGTCATCAAGGGTTCGCAATTCATCATAGACCCAGAGCGAGTAGGCTACGAGACCTGCGCTTTTATCGGGCTCTACCTGAAACAACCAGAGAACTTCGAAGACGTAGTGGAAAAACTCAAGCAAATACCAGAGGTGGTAGAGTGCCACTACACCACGGGCGGCATGGATCTCTTTGTCAAGATATACGCCCACAACAATCATCATCTCCTGGAAATCATCCACGACAAGCTGCAACCACTGGGGTTGAGCCGCACGGAGACCATCATCTCCTTCAAATCAGCCATCTACCGCAGCCTGCCCTGCTCCAACCTGGAGACCATGTATGGGGTGATAGACACCGATAACCAGGAAGACAAAAAGGAAGATGAACGTTCGGAATAAGCAGGTCGAGTTTTTTCCTCCATAAACTATACCTGCTTTAGATAGTTATAACTCGACTTTAATTACTTGACAAAACCATATTCCCGTGCAGAAATGCCCATTCCTGCACGGGAATATGGTTTAGAAAGCACACTGAAGCCCATTCCAACCCCATTGCTTTCAACCTTTTTTGCAGTTTTTTATACAAGAAAAAGGGGATTTGAGACAAAAAAAAGGAGCGTGAGCGCAAAGGGAAGAACGGCAAGATTATCAAAGTGGCAGGATGTTCACCCATACGTGAGGGAGTATTGCTCATCAGACCTGACACCACACTGGCAGATGTGCATAAATTTGGCGAGGAGTGCCAAAAACGCTTGGGCATTACACCGCTCCGAATCTTCCTGCACAAAGACGAAGGACATTGGCTGAACGGACAGCCTGAACCGGAGGACAGGGAGAGTTTCAAGGTTGGCGAAAGGTGGTTCAAACCGAATTACCATGCGCATATCGTATTCGATTGTATGAACCACGATACAGGCAAAAGCCGCAAACTCAATGACGATGACATGG
>FR882116.1 GCA_000435635.1 Prevotella sp. CAG:1320
CACAGCTGGCCTTATTCTAAATTCATCGAACTCACGTTAACTTATTTTGCCGACCAAAACAAGTTGTTTTCGTTGACACAAAAAACTCACGCGCGCGTATATAATAAATGTACGCGCGCGTGAGGCTATAGTGATGGTGGATAAATCTATGCGTAAAGGGGCGGGAACTAATCCTTCACGGTGATGAGGAAATAGTTCTTCTTGCCTTTCTGCACCAACAGGTACTTGCCGTCTATTAAGTCCTCGGCCGTCACGGTGCGGTCGAAGGCTGTGAGTTTTTCCTTGTTGAGTGACACGCCGCCGCCTTTCACCAGCTTGCGCATCTCGCTCTTGCTGGGGAAGATGTCCATGCCTTCTTGGCAGAATACGTCTATGGCGGGCTGACCCAGCTGGCTCTTGTCCATCTCGTAGTGGGGAACGCCCTGGAATACATCCAGCAGCGTGGCCTCGTCCAGCTTTACCAAGCTGTCTTTGGTGGCTTTTCCGAAGAGAATGTTGGAAGCCTCCTTGGCCATGTCAAGGTCTTCCTGGGAGTGAACCAACAGGGTTACCTCCTCTGCCAGGCGTTTTTGCAGCACGCGGCGGCCTGGATCTTGCTGATGTTCAGCCACCAGGCTGTCGATGGTAGGCTTGTCCAGCGAGGTGAATATCTTGATATACTTCTCCGCGTCATCGTCGCTCACGTTGAGCCAGAACTGATAGAAGGCGTAAGGAGTGGTGCGGTTGCGGTCCAGCCATACGTTGCCGCTCTCCGTCTTGCCGAATTTCTTGCCGTCGGCCTTGGTGATGAGCGGGCAGGTGAGGCAGAAAGCCTCGTTCTCGTTGCCCAGCGTGCGGCGTATCAGTTCCGTTCCCGTGGTCATGTTGCCCCACTGGTCGTTGCCGCCCAACTGCAGTTTCACGCCCTGGTGTTCGTAGAGATAGAGGAAGTCGTAGCCTTGCAGAAGCTGGTAGGTGAACTCCGTGAAGGAAAGGCCGTCGCGCGCCTCGCCGTTGAGGCGTTTCTTCACGCTGTCTTTCGCCATCATGTAGTTGACGGTGATATGCTTTCCCACCACGCGGGCGAAGTCCAGGAAGGTGAATTCCTTCATCCAGTCATAGTTGTTGACCATCTCCGCCTTGTTGGGAGCGTCTGTGTCGAAGTCCAGGAACTTGGCCACCTGGGCCTTGATGGCCTCTTGGTTGTGGTAAAGTGTATCCGCGTCCAGCAGGTTTCGCTCTTGGCTCTTGCCCGAGGGGTCACCTATCATGCCCGTGGCTCCACCTACCAAGATGAAGGGCTTATGGCCGCAGCGTTGCAAGTGGCGCAGCATCATGATGCCACAAAGGTGGCCTATGTGGAGAGAGTCTGCCGTGGGGTCAGTGCCCAAATAGGCGGAGACCATCTCTTTTTCCAGCAATTCTTCGGTGCCAGGCATGATTTGGGCCAGCATGCCGCGCCATTTCAGTTCTTCTACGAAATTCTTTGCCATCGTTATGTTTTTGTTTTTTGATGTTTTTTCTAGATATACATAAATTGGAATAAGTCAAGGAACGGGGTCATAGCCCGAGCCTCCCCAGGGATTGCAGCGCAACAACCGCCAAATGGCCAAGGCCAACCCCTTGACGGGACCATGCTTGATGAGCGCTTGCTTGGCATATTCGGAACAGGTAGGGGTGAATCTGCATGAGGGTGGGGTATAGGGGGAGACGCATCGCTGATAGAAGCGGATGGGCAGCACAAGCGCCCAAACTAGAATCCTGGACAACCAGCGAAACATTCTCATATGCGTTCGCTCAATTTCTGTAACAGCCGTGTCGCTTTTTCTTCCACGTAAGCGGAGGACAAAGGCTTGTCTCCCTGCCAGATGAAGGCCACGAGCAATGTCTTGTCTTCCTTTTCCCGCATCGCTTCCCACAACAACTGCTTGTGCTTGCGATACGCCTCTCTCACTTGTCGCTTTGCCCGGTTGCGGTCTATGGCATGCTTGAAGTGGCGTTTGGATACGCTGACCATCATCTTGGCTGGGACTTCTCTTGGCTGCCTAGGTATCAGTAGCCACACCGCACGCAGAGGGAAAACGGTCATGGAATGAGCTTCGCTGCCAGAGAAAAGCCTGGAGGTGAGCCTTACGCCATGCAGGCGTTCTTCCTTGGATAGGGTGAACTTAGCGTCGGCATCCATGATGGGAAGGGGATTATTCGTTTTGCTTGCGCAGATAGTCCCTTAGCGCGCTCGTCATGGAAGGGAATTTCTCGGAGGGAGCCTCCAAGTCCAGCCGCAGTCCTTCTTCTGCTATGGTCTTCGCGGTAGCTGGGCCAAAGGCCGCGATGCTGATGTCTCCCTGCTGGAAGTTGGGCAGGTTTTTGCGCAAGGCCTTTACGCCCGTGGGGCTGAAGAATACGAGCATGTCGTAGTTGAAGTTCTCGGCCTCCTCGGGAGTGAAGTCATTGCTTACCGTGCGGTACATCACGCATTCACGATGGATAAGCTTTTTCTCGTCCAGCTTGCTGGCGATTTCGTCGTTGTGTACGCTGCTCAGCGGCACCAGGTATTTCTCGGTCTTGTGTTTTACCATCTGGGGCAGCAGGCCGTCTATTTTTCCCGTGGTGCCAAAGAACACCTTGCGCTTGCGGTATTGCACATATTTCTGGATGTAGAGAGCCACGCTCTCGATGACGCAGAAATATTTCATCTCTTGCGGGATTGTTACGCGCAACTCCTTGGCCAGGTTGAAGTAATTGTCTACGGCATGGCGCGAGGTGAATACCACGGCCGTATAGTCCAGCAGGTTGAGTTTTTGCTGTCGGAACTCCTTATTGGAAAGACCTTCTACCTTAAAGAAAGGGCGGAACACGCATTCCACTCCAAACTCTCGTTCCAAGTCGAAGTAGGGTGACTTCTCACTTGTGGGCTTTGGCTGAGACACCAAAATCTTCTTTATCATCGTAGTCAAAAGTTTATTCTCAAATATTGGCTCACCATGCTGAGGCTTCCAGCGAGCGCAAGCAAGGGTATCACTTCAAGGGCGCAAAAGTACAAAAAAATCTGCAGAAAAACCCCCGTTTTCTTGAAAAAGATGGTTTTGCACTTATAAATTGACAAGATCTTGATGAAAATAAGGATAAAAGCCACACAAACACCTGCTATACGCATGGGTAACGAGAAGTAGGCCACGAGCATGATGACAGGAAAAAGCAACGCGCCTTCCAGTGCCACCAGGAACAAATATGACTTCAGCCACTGTTCGTTGTCCCTGCGATCAAAAAACACGCTGTTCACTATGGCGAAAAGAGAGAATTTCAACAAGAAGTAGGCCATCACTATGGCCACGCAGATGCCCATCACCCAATATTCGGGCAAGACATAGGTGGCGGGGCCGCTACCTTGGGAGTAGAGAAAGTAACCTATACCTAACATCAGGCAGGTAACCACTACGAAAAACAGCTGGTAGCGGAATTCCTCAGAGGTCTCGTTGAGGGTCAATTTCTCTGAGCTGCCCGTAGGGAAGAAACGCTTTACTTGCTGCGCAATCAGCTGGCGGGAACGTGAGATGGCCAGCGATGCCAATATGAAACATAGTATCAATACGCTGGATACCCAGCTGTCTCCCGCTACGGTATAGGGAACAGGGTCACCGGAAACACCTTGCGACCTGCCCGCCACTTCTGGATGGAACATGGAGTCTGTGGAGAAAAAAGACTCGGTGTAGTATAGATGGGGAATGCTGAAATCTTCCAGGGTCTTCCCCTTGGAGTGCCCAGGCAAGTGCAAGGTGTCCGGGCATTTGCTCCAATGGGTGATAGGCTCAGGGGTGATGTTCGCCCTTACCGCCGAATCTTGTTGGGCAGGCGTAGCGTCCGCTGGCAACTGCTCGATGATGTCACCCGCGGTAAGCGGTCTGCTGTTTTTTGCCTTGACCGCGGGGGCGGCGGGAATGGGTGACACTTGCGTCACCGTGTCAATGAGCGAAGTCATTTATGCCAGTCCGAAAGCCTGCTTAAAGGTGTCTACCAAGTCTAGCTTTTCCCAGGTGAACAATTCCACTTCCATGGTCTTGTTCTCGTTGTAATGGCTGGTGAAGGCTTTCTTCACTATCCTGTTTTCCCTGCCCATGTGCCCATAGGCGGCTGTCTCCAAGAAGATGGGTTGACGTAATTTAAGCCTACGCTCTATTGACTTTGGCTTCAGGTCATACAGCTCTTGTATGCGCTGGGCAATCTCGCCATCGGTCATGTTTACGTGGCTGCGTCCATAGGTGTTGACATAGACGCTTACGGGTTCGGCCTTGCCGATGGCGTAGCTCACTTGCACGAGCATTTCGTCCGCTACGCCAGCGGCTACCATGTTCTTGGCGATATGTCTTGCGGCGTAAGCGGCAGAACGGTCTACCTTGCTGGAGTCTTTTCCCGAGAAAGCTCCTCCGCCATGGGCTCCCCTTCCGCCATAGGTGTCTACGATAATCTTTCTGCCCGTGAGGCCCGTGTCTCCGTGCGGTCCGCCTATCACGAATTTACCCGTGGGATTTACCAGGTAATGCTCTTTGCCGTCGAATAACGCCAATACTTTTTCGCTCAATTGCGCTTTCACCCTGGGCATGAGGATGTTTTCCACGTCTTGTCTTATCTGGTTGAGCATGGCCTCGTCATCGTCGGAACCGTCTTCTTTCTTGATGAAATCGTCGTGTTGGGTGGAAACCACGATGGTGTGTATGCGGCGGGGTATGTCATCGTCGCCATATTCCACGGTCACTTGGCTCTTGGCGTCCGGGCGCAAGTAAGTCATTTGCTTGCCTTCCTTGCGTATGGCGGCCAGTTCCCGCATGATGAGGTGAGCCAAGTCTAGCGATACGGGCATGTAGTTGCTGGTTTCGTTGATGGCGTAGCCAAACATCATGCCTTGGTCTCCCGCTCCCTGTTCCTCGTCAGTTTCCCTGTCCACGCCGCGGCTTATGTCGTCGCTCTGTTCGTGGATGGCGGTCAGGATGCCACAAGACTTACTGTCAAATTGGTATTCTGCCTTGGTGTAACCGATGCGTTCTATGGTTTTGCGGGCTACGGTCTGCAGGTCTATATAGACTTGGGAGCGCACCTCTCCCATTATGATTACTTGGCCAGTGGTGCAAAAGGTCTCTATGGCGCAACGGGCTTGTGGGTCGTAGGCCAGGAACTGGTCTAGCAGGGCGTCAGAGATTTGGTCACAAACTTTATCGGGATGTCCTTCCGACACGGATTCTGAAGAAAACAAATAGGGCATATCTTTTTTGCGCGCAAAGTTAGGCATTTATTTCCATATCACCAATAATTCCCGTTAATTTCGTGAGTTATCTTCTTCCCTTTTGCCAGTATCCTTGTCATGTTGGTTGCGAGGGTGATGCTCCAAGATCTCCCGTCTCAGGTCAGAGGTTTCCATGTGTGTGTATATCTCGGTAGTGCCTATGTCTTCATGGCCGAGCATATCCTGAATGGCCCGCAGGTCGGCTCCACCCTTCAGCAAGGCGGTGGCGAAGGAGTGGCGCAGCGTGTGGGGGGAGATGACTTTCTGTATGCCCGCCTCTCGCGCTTGCTTCTTGATCATGATGAGTATCATTACCCGGGTGAGGTGAGTGCCGCGGCGGTTCAGAAACACGTAGTCTTCCTCTCCGGGCTTCACTTGCATCAGGTTGCGATCCATAAACCAATAGCGCAATTCCTTGATGGCACGCTCGGAGATAGGCACCAGCCGCTCCTTGTTTCCCTTGCCTATCACTCTCACGAAGCGCTCTTCCAGGAAGAGGTCGCTTGACCGCAGGTTGACCAATTCCGAAACGCGCAGTCCGCAAGAGAAGAGCACTTCGATGATGGCTTTGTTGCGTTGCCCCTCCCATTTGCTCAGGTCGATGCTGTTTTCGAGCATGTCCACCTCCTCCAATGAGAGGTATTCGGGCAAGTGCTGGCCTATCTGGGGGGAGGGAAGCAACTCCGTGGGGTCGTCTTTAATATATCCGTCCAGTTGCAGGAAGCGGTAGAAGGAGCGCACGCCGCTCAGTATCCTGGCCTGTGAACGGGCGGAGACGCTGTCGTGCAGGCTGGCGGCGAATCGCTCCAGGTCTTCCAGCCGCATGTCCACCAACCTGATTTCTTGCTGGTGGCAATAAGTGGTCAGGTAGCTCAAGTCGTGTTGGTAGGCCAAGAGCGTGTTCTTCGAGGCGTTGCGCTCCAGTTTCATGTAGCGGACGTATCGTTCCAGCATTTCCGTTTCCTCCCCTCGCGGCGGATTTTCTATGTGCTTCGTCTCTTGTGGCATGGTTCTGCGTGTGTTGGCCGAGAAGGGCATTTGTCCCTGGACGTATGCCCTTGGGCGCGAAGGTACGAATTCCTTCCGACGTGGCAAAGACATTTCCCGGGCTTTTCGCTTGCCGTTCCGAAAAATATGCTTAACTTCGCGATGACATACCAACAACCAAACCGAGCGATGAAGATACAAATCATCAATGGTCCCAACTTGAATCTGTTGGGCGTAAGGGAGCCGGGCATCTATGGCAGCGATTCTTTTGAGAGTTATCTGCCTAAGTTGCGCGAGAAGTATCCCCACGTGGAGATAGCGTATTTCCAAAGTAACTGCGAGGGAGCCTTGATAGACAAGATGCAGGAAGTGGGCTTCTCCTTCGACGGCATCGTGCTCAACGCCGGCGCTTATACCCACACCAGCGTGGCTTTGCACGACTGCATCCGCAGCCTGCGCTGCCCCGTGGTGGAAGTGCATATCTCCAATGTCCATCAAAGGGAGGAGTTCCGTCACCATTCTTTCATATCCGCGGCCTGCAAGGGAGTGATCTGTGGCTTCGGCCTGGCTTCCTACGACCTGGCCATCGCGGGTATCCTGGCAGGGAAATGACATGACCGAAACAGAACAATTGGACCGTTACATAGAGAGCCATATAGAGCCTGAGGGCGACTATCTGTATAGGCTGTGGCGCGCTACGAATATCCACACCATCCACGGGCGCATGGCCAGCGGACATATACAAGGCAGATTGTTGCGCATGCTGGTGAAGATGGTTCGCCCAAAGCGTGTGCTCGAGGTGGGGACTTTTAGCGGTTATAGTGCCATTTGCCTGGCCCAAGGACTGCCCGAAGACGGCAAGCTCTACACTTTCGAGATAAACGACGAAATGGAAGACTTCACCCGTCCGTGGATAGAGGGCAGCGACGTGGCCGACAAGATAGACTTCCGCATAGGCGACGCCATACAGGAAGCTCCCAAGTTGGGCATCACTTTCGACATGGCGTTCATTGACGGCGACAAGCGGCACTACGTGGAGACCTACGAGATGGCGCTGGGCATACTCCGTCCAGGCGGTTTCATCTTGGTGGACAACACCTTGTGGGACGGCCATGTGATAGACCCTGCCTACGATCATGACCATCAAACCCAAGGCATTCGTGCCTTCAACGATCTGGTGGCCAATGATACGAGGGTGGAAACGGTCATCCTCCCCATCCGCGATGGCCTTACGTTGCTAAGGAAACGATAGACGTTTTCGGGAGATGGTTTTATACTGCGGTTATGAAATATCTGATTATTAGTTTGTTCTTATTTCTGTGGGGACATTTTCCCTTAAGCAGCCATCCTTGCCATATTGGCACGGAAGAATGCAATAATATTGTATCAGGACAAAAGGACAGTGTGTTGCGTGAGCGTATTTACTCGAATAGATTTGAACGTATCAGCATAGTACACGCAAGAGAAGAAAGCTTAACAGACTTGAAACGAGCCGAGTTTTGGGAAACTAACGAATATGCCACGAGACAAAAAAATATATTTGAGCAAATGGAATATAACATCATAAAGCAAATTCCTGCTCGAATATTAAACAAGGCTTTGAAATATAAGG
>FR882117.1:0-8331 GCA_000435635.1 Prevotella sp. CAG:1320
GAGAGAGAGAGAGAGAGAGAGAGAGTATAAAAATTCCCCGAATACACAAATATTCAGGCCACTTTTTTACGGGAAAACCAAATGCCAAGGGCACCATAAGGCGAGAGTCCGCCCCCGTGGGGACAGACATTGGCAATGGGCGATGTTTCCACGTGAGATGAGGCATTCTTCTTCTCTGTTTGCGTTTCATACATAGGAACCCGCCTCCAGGGGGAGAACCTGTTTCCGTTTTCGCCTCCAAATATAATCAATTTTAGTGAAACAAGAAACATATAGAGGAAAGTTTTCGCGCATTTTGTGGATATTTCCCCCACAGGGCGAAGAAAAGGGGTACGCTTTCCCTTGCCCCAACAGCCTCGCCCTGGGCAAGGAGATGGCGGAGAATCTGCCAAATTGGCAGTCCCTCCCGCTTTAGCACGCTATTTGAACTTCCACCCCCTGAATACACATTATTAATATATACAGAAAGGAGAAAAACATGACATTCGACAAATTCACCATCAAGGCGCAAGAGATTGTGCAAGCCGCTGTCAACAAGGGCCAGTCCCTGGGGCAGCAGACCATAGAGCCTGTCCACCTGCTGGCCGGCGTGATGGACAAGGGCAAGGACATCACGAACTTCCTCTTCCAGAAGCTGGGCGTGAACCCGCAGCGGATAGAGACGCTCGTGGACTCGGAGCTCAACCACCTGCCACGCGTGCAAGGCGGCGAGCCCTACTTCTCCAACGACACCACGCAGGTGCTCAACCGGGCGCAGGACTTCGCCACCCGCATGGGCGACGAGTTCGTCAGCGTGGAGCCCCTGCTGCTGGCGCTGCTCAGCGTGAACTCCACCGCCTCCCGCATACTGAAGGACGCGGGCATCACCGAGAGCGAGCTGCGCAAGGCCATACAGGAGCTGAGGCAGGGGCAGAAGGTGGAGTCGCAGTCGGGCGACGAGAACTTCCAGGCCCTGCGCAAATACGCCAGGAACCTGGTGGAGGACGCACGCCAGGGAAAGCTGGACCCCGTGATAGGACGTGACGAGGAGATACGCCGCGTGCTGCAGATACTCTCCCGCCGCACCAAGAACAACCCCATCCTCATCGGCGAGCCGGGCACCGGCAAGACCGCCATCGTGGAGGGACTGGCGCAGCGCATCGTGAGGGGCGACGTGCCCGAGAACCTGAAGAACAAGCAGCTCTACTCGCTGGACATGGGCGCCCTCCTGGCGGGCGCCAAGTACAAGGGCGAGTTCGAGGAGCGGCTGAAGGGCGTTGTCCGTGAGGTGACGCAGGCGCAAGGCGAAATCATCCTCTTCATCGACGAGATACACACCCTGGTGGGTGCCGGCGGCGGCGAGGGAGCCATGGATGCGGCCAACATCCTGAAGCCTGCCCTGGCCCGCGGCGAGCTGAGGGCCATCGGAGCCACCACGCTCGACGAGTACCAGAAGTACTTCGAGAAGGACAAGGCCCTGGAGCGACGCTTCCAGACCGTCATGGTGGACGAGCCCGACGAGCTGTCGGCCATCTCCATACTCCGCGGACTGAAGGAGCGTTACGAGAACCACCACAAGGTGAGGATACAGGACGATGCCTGCATCGCCGCCGTGAAGCTCTCCGAGCGGTACATCAGCGACCGCTTCCTGCCCGACAAGGCCATAGACCTGATGGATGAGGCCGCCGCCAAGCTCAGGATGGAGCGAGACTCCGTGCCCGAGGAGCTGGACGAGATAGACCGCAAGCTGAAGCAGCTGGAGATAGAGCGAGAGGCCATCAAGCGGGAGAACGACACCGAGAAGATAGCCCAGCTGGACAAGGACATCTCCGAGCTGAGAGACCAGGAGAAGACCCTCAGGGCCAAGTGGGAAGGCGAGCGCGAGCTGGTCAACCGCATACAGCAAGACAAGCAGCGCATGGAAGACTTGCGCTACGAGGCCGAGCGAGCCGAGAGGGAAGGCAACTACGAGCGGGTGGCCGAGATACGTTACTCCAAGCTGAAGCAGCTGGAGGATGACATAAAGTCCATACAAACCCAACTGCAATCCACTCAGGGCGGCAACGCCATGGTGAGGGAGGAAGTCACCGCGGACGACATCGCCGAGGTGGTAAGCCGCTGGACGGGCATACCCGTGAGCCGCATGATGCAAAGCGAGCGCGAGAAGCTGCTCCACCTAGAGGAAGAACTGCACCACCGCGTCATAGGCCAGGAGGAAGCCATCACCGCCGTGAGCGACGCCGTGCGCCGCAGCAGGGCCGGGCTGCAAGACCCCAAGCGGCCTATCGCCTCGTTCATCTTCCTGGGCACCACGGGCGTGGGCAAGACGGAGCTGGCCAAGGCCCTGGCGGAGTACCTGTTCAACGACGAGTCCATGATGACCCGCATAGACATGAGCGAGTACCAAGACAAGTTCAGCACCACCCGACTGATAGGCGCGCCTCCCGGATACGTGGGCTATGATGAGGGCGGCCAGCTGACCGAGGCCGTGAGGAGGAAGCCTTACTCCGTCGTGCTCTTCGACGAGATAGAGAAGGCGCACCCCGACGTGTTCAACACCTTGCTGCAAGTGCTGGACGACGGACGGCTCACCGACAACAAGGGCCGCACGGTCAACTTCAAGAACACCATCATCATCATGACCTCCAACGCTTCCATGGACATGCTGAAGCATACGTTCCGTCCAGAGTTCCTCAACCGCGTGGACGACATCATCACCTTCAAGCAGCTCACCCGCGAGGAGATAGCGCAGGTAGTGGAATTGCAGATGAACCGCGTCAAGGACATGCTGCAACCGCAAGGCTTCGAGTTGCGCTGGACTCCCGCCGCCATAGAGTTCCTGGCCGAGCGGGGCTACGACCCCAACTTCGGTGCCCGTCCCGTCAAGCGGGCCATACAGGACTACGTGCTCAACGACTTGAGCAAGAAGCTGCTCAACGATGAGGTCTCCCGCGAGCGACCCATCACCATTGACCGACTGGGCGAGCAACTCACCTTCCGCAACGAGTAACATTCCCCTTCCCCGCCCCGCGGGGAGAAGGACACTACCATAGGCAAAGCGCCTGGCGATTCGAATCAATCGCCAGGCGCTTTCTTTGTCTCATGCCGTAAGGGGGATGGCTTACTGGTGTATGTAGACACCACCCTGTGACTGCATGGTCACCTTCAGCTTGCCGTCCTTGCCCACTTTCACCTTCTTGAAGGTAGGCTCACCTTTCTTGTCGTCTCCCACGAGGCTCACCTCCTGGCCAGCCAGCATAGGCAATTGCAACTTCAGCGTGAGGGCTTCCTCGGTGGCGTTGATGCCGCCCACGTACCACTTGCCCGTCTCGGCGCACTTGCGGGCTATCACGGTATACTTACCGGGGTAACCGTCTATGAAGCTCGTCTCGCTCCATACGGTAGGCAAGGCCTTCAGCTCTGCCTTCATCTCCTCGCTCTGCACCTCCAAGGCGTTGGGCGTGAGAGCTACGCAGTTCACGCTACACTGGTTGGTAATGGCGGTGGCCAACTCAAAGGCATCGGTGGTGTAGCGGCGATGGCGGCTCTTGTTGTCCTTGCTCAGGAAGCGGTTCATGATGACACCACCCCAGTCAAAGCTGCCCACTACGTTGCGGGTATAGGGATACATGTTCATCTCGAAGCCCTCCTTCTTGGCGTGATACTCGCTGAAGAACACGTTCTCGCTGGCCAAGGCGGCTTCGCTGCCTACGTAGTTGGGATACATGCGCTCCCATCCCCTGGGCAGGGTGCAACCATGGAAGATTACCTGTATGCCGTAGTCGTTGGCGTCGCTCAAGATGTCCTCATAGAGCTTCATGGTCTCCTGCTTGTCGCCGCCGAAGAAGTCCACCTTGATACCCTTCACGCCGACGCGCTTCATCCAGGCCATTGCTTTCTTGCGCTCTATGGTGTTGCCCATGATGCCGCGGGGGCCTTGGGGAGCGTCATTCGCGTGGCCGTTGGAGTTATACCACAACAGCAGTGACACGCCCTTGCCCTTGGCATACTGGGCTAATTGCTCTATGCGGTCATAGCCTATCTGGGTGTCCCACAACGCGTCCACCAAGATATACTCATAGCCCATCTCAGCGGCCACGTCGATAAACTTCACCTGGTCTTCATAGATGGTGGAGCCGTCTTGCCATATCAGCCAGCTCCAAGTATAGCGACCGGGCTCATAAACCTGGGACGCCTCATAAAGAGGTTCTACCACGTCGTATTGTATAGTGGTCTCCACGACGGGCTTCAGGGTCTTGCCCAACGCGATGGTGCGCCAAGGCGTGTCGAAAGGCACGGGCACGGAGGCCGTCACGGGGCCGTAGCCGTTATTCTCTCCCTCTTGCGGGAAGTTGACGGTGTAACCCTTGCCCTCCTCGTAGTCTGTCAAGCGGCAACCGGGATAGTTGCTGTTGGTGCCCGTCTCTGATACCAACACCCATCCATCGGCTCCCACCTTGAACAGGCAGGGGAAGGTATAGCCCTGTCCGAAGGCGGACTTCTGCTTCAAAGGCTGGTCTGCATGATACTCCTCCTCATAAGAGGGCTTGGTGCGCTCAAAGCCCACCATGGGCACGCTTTGGGGGGTGAGGAAGGTAGTGGTGTACTCCGGGAAATTGAAGGCACTCGCCTCGCTGTAGATGATGGCGGTCTTGGGATTGTTGCGCTTAGGGCGCACCAAGGTATAGCGATAAGCCACGGCGTTGTCAGACACGTGGAAGACCACCTTCATGGTGTCCGTCTTGGCGTTGGTGAACGCCACGGTCAGTTCCTTTGCCTTATGCGCCACCTTGGCCATCTTGCTGCGGCTGAGCTCGTAGTTCACGTCCACATTCTTTTCGCTTGCGTTCGCCAAGGTCAACTCCTTGGTGAAGTCTCCATAGCTGGTGTTAAGTCCAAGGGCTGAACGGGTGAGCATGGGTTTCCCGTCGTAGTCAACGGTATAAAAAGCCTGTCCGTTCTCCGCGGAAACACTTACCGCCACCTTACCGTCGGGCGAGGTGACAGTCTTGGTATCGGCAGCCACGGAAAGTGCCGATAAAGCCATAAGGCCAGTAAACAATACTTTTATCATGTGATACAGATTTAAGTTAATTAGTGGCAAAGTTACACAAAATATCCCGCTTGCCAAAATCTTTCTCCCATTTCTCTCCCTTTCTGATACGGGACATAAAGAAAATGCGCTTTTCCGCAAACGTTTTCGTAAGTTTTTCGCATAAAACGACCCCGATTTTTTGACTTAAATCAATTATATCGTATATTTGCATCATCAATCACGCACAGATTTTCAAGAAACAAAAATCATAACTACATAAATAACAACTGCTGAAACATTCAAAATCGAGGGAAGCTTCGACGTGAGTCAAAGCTTCCTTTTCTGTTTATAAGGTATTAAAAGTCGCTATCATCCGCAAGCGGGAGACCTCTTCGACTCTTTCCCCCATGCGGTTATGAAATCTTCCCTGCTGGAAAACAAGTTAAATTGCTCTCGAAAACAACTTATTTCACAAATGAAAACAACTTGTTTTGCCGAGCAAAACAAGTTAAATTGCCAGGCAAAACAAGTTGTTTTGAAATCGAGCGGGATTTTACTTCTGCCGGGAGACCCGCTTGATAATGGAATAGGCGTCATAGAGCCCCAGCTCTCCTGCCTTGCTGAGATCGCTAATGGCCTTGTCAGTGTTCTTGGTGGTAATCCTGACAATGCCCCGGTTATAGTAAGCCTCCGCCAAATTGGGGTCTAGGTTGAGGGCGATGGTATAATCGTCTATCGCCTTGGAATACTCGTTGCGAGCCACGTGCATGTTGCCCCTATTATAATATAGGTACGCGTTGTTGGGATTGAGCTTTATGGCCTCGCTGAAATCAGCCTCCGGTGAGGCCAAGCTGGTGGAGGAGCCGCCTTGCGACTTGAAGAAAGCGTCCATCTCCACCTGGCAGACCGCCCTCATCCAGTATGGCATGGAAGCCTGGCCGTCTATGTGCAGGTAGTCCGTAAAATCACTCATGGCGGCCTGGAAGTCGCGCAAGACGGCGTAAGCCACGCCTCTTTGCATGAGCAGCCGCTTCTTGCTCTCGTCGTCCTTGACCACGGAGAGTTGGGCAGAGCACTTGTCTATGAGGGCAAAGATGGCGGAAGAGGTGTTCTCGTCGAGTCGCTCGCGGTTGCAAACGATAAAGAAGGGGTTCTTCTCCACCTTGGCGTTAAACTCTTCCACTTCCTTGTCAAACACGTGGGCGGCGGAGATGCCCGTCTGTGTCTGGAAATAAGAGAGTTGATACATTGGCATATAGTCCAGCTGCACAGCCCTGTTTTGTATGCGCCCGCGGTACTCGCTCTTGTATTCGTGCTCCGACTTGATGTTGTCATCGTCTTCCACGATGAGATTGTTGTATTTATCGATATCTATCTCGGAACGCTTGCGCACCATTTTCTTCATGCTGGCGGTCCAGCGGGGCTGGATTCCGATATGCTTGTCCATCTGCGCCTTGAATATACGGAACTCGTCGGCCTCCGCCTTGGCCGTCATGCCCAGCCTGCGATAGCAGCTGGCACGATAGGACAATCCTGTCCAGAAATTGGGGAACTGCGCTATCACCTTGGAATAGTCCGCGATGGCCGCGCGCAAATCGCCCGTCTTGTCGTGGAGCACGCCTCGGTTAAAGAGAGCCAGGAAGTTTTCCGGCTCCATCTTGATGACAAAGTCGAAATCGGTAATGGCCCGGTTGTCATCGCCTAATTGCATACGGAGCAAACCTCGATTGTAGTGTCCCAGGAAATTATTGGGATCCAAGTCCAAGGCCATGTCATAATCCGCCATGGCTCCTCGCAGATTATTGAGGTTAATACGGGCCAAGGCACGGTTAAGATAATTGTTCACGTTATTGGGGCGCAAGTGGATGGCCTTCCCCAAAGCATTGTCGGCATCGCCCCACTCCTTTCTGGAAAGCGCCATGGCCGCCCTCGTTCCCCAAGCGTCAGCGTCATAAGGGTCTATATCCAGGCTCTTGTCCAACCATTTCTCTGCGGAAAGGGTGTCTTGCTGGCGCAAATAGACTTCCGCCTTCAAGGAATAGGCGTTGGCGAACTTAGCCCACTTCGTGACGATGGTGTCCAACTGCACTTGGGCGGAATCATAGTGGCCGCCCTGCATCAGGCACAACGCCCGGTTGTACCAATAATTCTGGTTGCGAGGCTCCAGGCGAATGGCTTCATCATAATCGGTTACCGCCTCGTCATATCGTTCTTGCCGAATCTTGCAGATAGCGCGCAAGTCATAAATGTCATTGATATAGGGATTTAGCCCAATTGCCTCTGTGGCATCGTTCTCCGCGCCCTGGAAGTCATCGAGATTGTATTTGGCGATGCTGCGGTAATACCAAGGCTCGTAAAGGTAAGGCTTGGCGGAGATGGCCAAGTTAAAATACTTGATGGACAACACGAAGTCATCATAATAAAGGGCACTGCGACCTGCCGTTATCAGCCTGTCCACCCTGTATTGCGCTTTTACCGCGGTGAGCGAGAGAAGCAACAACGTGAGGAAAGCGAACCTTTTCATGCGAATCCAATTACCTTAATGAGAAAACCTTACCCTATCCTACCCCCGTAAATCAGCGTCTCACCTTCACGTGATAAGAACAGCTGAACTTGCCTTTCATGATGTTCTTCAGCTTGCCGCCTATCAGGTTTTTGCGCAAACCGGAAAGGCGGTCCACGAACATCACGCCCTCCAGGTGGTCGAATTCATGCTGCATCACCCTGGCCAGGTAACCATCCACCCACTCGTCATGGGGCTGGAAGTCCTCGTCCATGTACTTCACGTGGATACGGGTATGGCGAGTGACCGGCTCGTGAATGCCAGGAATAGAGAGGCAACCCTCTTCCATGGTCTCACGCTCGCTTTCCTCGTCCACCTCCAATATATGGGCGTTGATGTAAGCCTTGCGGAAATCCTTGTACTCGGGCAGGTCTTCCGCCAAAGGAGTCAAGTCTATGACCACCACGCGGATGGCCTTGCCTATCTGGGGGGCTGCCAAGCCTACGCCATCACTGGCAGTACACGTCTCGAACATGTCCGCTATCAGTTTCTTCAACTCAGGATACTCGGGCGTGATGTCCTCCGCTACCTTGCGCAACACAGGCTGCCCATATATATAAATAGGTAATTTCATGCTTGTTACATATTGACAGACTTCATGAATCAAGCCCTCAACGGCGGGCGTTCATGTAGTCTTGCAGTATAATGGTGGCGGACACTTCGTCTACCAACCCCTTGTTTTCTCTACGTTGTTTTTTCTTCACGCCTCCGTCCAAGATAGCCCTTTGGGCCAAAACAGAGGTGAACCGCTCGT
>FR882117.1:8363-17356 GCA_000435635.1 Prevotella sp. CAG:1320
GAACCGCTCGTCATAATAAACGACGGGTATCTCGGGATGGGCCTTGCGCCACCTGTTGACAAAAGCCTCCACCCGCGGCAAGTTCTCGCTGGGTTGCCCGTTGGCCTGCGTAGGTTTTCCCACCACGATACGCTCCACCGCCTCTTGGGCGACATACCGTTCCAAATAGGAGAAAAGCTCTGACGTAGGAACAGTGGCCAACCCGTTGGCGATGATTTGCAACGGGTCGGTCACTGCCAATCCTGTTCGTTTCTTGCCGTAGTCTACGGATAAGACGCGCATTAGTTCTTATAAAGCAGCCATGCGTCGGGATAGTTGCCCGCACGGAATTGGTTGCGGCTTTGAACCGCTGCGGCCTTGTCCGCGAAAGTAGAAGCTACCACGCGATACATATTGCGCTCTGCGTTATAGACTATCTGGGCGGCGTATCCTGCGGACTTCAAGGTGCTTTGCAAGCCTTCGGCGTTGGCCTTCAGCTGGAAAGAGCCCACGATAACGCTATAGGTCTGCAAGCCAGCGCCATCAATCAGCTCCACGTTCTCTTGCCTTACGGTAGCGTTCTCTACCATGGCCTCAGCGGCGGGCTTTGTCTCCAAAGGTGTCACTACAGGAGCTTCCTCCACGGCGGGAGTGGCGTTCTGGGCCTCCTGGGCCTTGGCCTTCTCGTAAGCTTTCTTGTAAGCGCTTTCGCTGGATTTACAACTAGAGAAAGCCAATACGGCGCAAGCCAGCGCGCAAATCATTGTCAGTTTCTTCATCATTTTCTGTTTGGGTTTATGGTTTATAGTTTATTTTATGATGCGAAAGTACAAAATATATCGCAAAGAATAATCAAATCGCCGCATAAAGTTTGTTAAATCCACATTATATCACACTTTTAACTAAAATTTAGAGACAAATCGCTTGCGGTTAGGGAAAGAATTCGTATTTTTGCGGTAAGACATTTGTTTAACTCTTAATAAATTCAACGGTTATGAAGACATTAGGTATCATTGGCGCGTTCCTGGGCGGTTGCATCGCCGGAGCCGCAGTAGGTTTGCTTCTCGCTCCCGAGAAGGGTAAGGACACTCGCAGCAAGATAGCCGACACGGTTACTGATTTCTGCAAGAAACACAACCTGAACCTCTCCAAGAAAGAGGAAAGTGACTTGATTGACGACATCAAGGAAGCTGCGGAATAAATCTGCCCATGCTCTCTAGCGACAAGAACATAGAGACCATAGAACAGCTTGTCAAGCTGTTGAAACATTACATCGGACTTCGGAGTGAATATCTGAAGTTCGATGTCAGTGAAAGGATTATCCGCGTGCTGACGGGACTTGCGGTGTTGCTGGTCGCCTTCATATTGATAGCCATCATGTTGATATACCTTTCTTTCGCCATCGCGTTTGCCTTGGCTCCCTATACGGGTGCCGGAACCGCTTTTTGCCTGGTGACCGGTTTTTACCTGCTAATCCTCTTGCTTTTCCTTGGCTTCCGCCACCAATTGGTAGAGAAACCTTTGGTAAGGTTCTTGGTAAGTGTTTTGCTTAAGAAATAATGACGAAGAGTTATGCCCACACCCCTCATTGACCAAACCAGCTATAACACGTTGCAAGACATCACCAATCGCAAACAGGTGTTGCGTGAGGCGATTAAAGACGATGAGTCGCGAATACAAGAAAAATGGCAACAGCTGTTTAAGGCTCCCGCCATGTTCTCCAATAACGCGCCCGCCTCAAAAAGGATAGTCAGCGTACTCTCCAACGGATGGAAATTGGTGGATGGATTTATATTGGGATGGAAGCTTTACCATAGGTTTAAAGCCAAGAAGCGTTAACTTAAGGACATAAAAAAAGGACTACCGCCGTAGTCCAACCTTGTTAACCTTAAATCTAATACTATGAAAAACACGTTGCAAAGGTATGAATATTTCTCCATACCCGCAAGCGTTTATACCATTAATATATATTTAATTAACATGTTTTAACTACAAACGTCTGAATTTTCCTTGCCGTTAACTTATTTCAACATATAGAACCTATCCTATATGTCAAAAGAAAGGCCATCAAATCCAAAGAAGAAACCCTCGGGCAGACGGCTATTCGCCTCGTCATGGAAGCCAATCTCGTGGGTAACATGGGTAAAATAAGTACGCTTCGCCCCAATACGGCGAGCCACGGCAATTGCGTCGTCCACCAACTGATGGCTATGGTGCGGTCTGTTGAAGCGCAAGGCGTTGATGACCAAGGTCTCTACGCCTCGCAAGTAACGATATTCGTCTTCCTCTAAGGACTTCATGTCCGTGATGTAGGCAAAAGAGCCGAAACGATAGCCCACGATAGGCAACTCGTCGTGCATTACACGGATAGGCAACACGGGGATATCGCCTATCAGAAACTCCCTGTGGGGGAATACGGGATGGAGATTTAACTTTGGCGCGCCTGGATACAGCTTCTCGCCCTGGGGCGGGAAACAATAGGGCATGGTATGCCGCAAGCCCGCTATCACGTTATCTTCCGCGTAGATATTGATATCTCCAAACACGCAAAAAGCCCGCAAGTCATCTATTCCCGCCACATGGTCGTAATGAATATGAGTGAGCAACACGCCGTCCAGCTTGCGGAAAGGAACCCTAAGCAGGGACATACGGATGTCCGGGCCGCAATCTATGAGAAGGCGTGTCGTCTGGCTCTCTATCATCGCGGCCGAACGGAAACGCTTGTCCCTAGGGTCTGCGCTATGGCACACGGCGCAATCACAGCCCAAAACAGGAACACCAGCGGATGTTCCAGTTCCCAAAAACGTCACTTTCATAGGATATTCACTTCCGGATATATCTCCACGCCAAAGCGTTGCCGAACATCATTCCTTATCCGTTCACACAGTTGAAGGACATCCTTGCCCGTGGCCCCTCCCCTATTGACGAGCACCAGGGCTTGCTTCTCGTGCACGCCCGCAGGTCCCAGGCTCTTGCCTTTCCAGCCACATTGCTCAATCATCCAGCCTGCCGGTATCTTGTATTCTCCCTTCTCGCTGGAAACGACATAGTAGGGCATCCCTGGATACCGCTCCGACAAGGTGCGCCACTTCGCTTCATCCACTACGGGATTGACAAAGAAACTTCCAGCGTTGCCCAATTCTTTGGGGTCGGGCAGCTTTGAGGCGCGAATAGCGCAAATCGTCTTGCGCAGTTGCTGTGCGGTGGGTTGTTCTATAGCCTGGGCTTGAAGAGCACCGCGGATATTTCCATAATCCAAGCGCGGGCGAAAATCGCGGGAAAGCCGATAGGTGACGTATGTTATCAGGAACCTACCCTTCCAGGCAGTCTTGAATTTGCTTTTACGATAGGCGTAATCGCATTCCTCTTGCCGGAAAACGACAAGTTTGCCCGTGGCTATTTCCACAGCCTCTATCTCATGCAGTACATCCTTGGCCTCCACGCCGTAAGCGCCGATGTTCTGCACGGCACTCGCGCCCACCTCTCCAGGAATGGCGGACAGGTTTTCCAGTCCATGATAGCCATGGGATACGGCATAGGAAACCATTTCGTCAAAGACCTCTCCACTGCCACAACGAAGATATACATGCTCCCCGTCGGGGTCAAGCGTCGCCTCAATACCCTTAATGGCGGAATGGAGCACGGTGCCTTGGTAATCCTGGGTGAGCAAAAGATTACTGCCTCCACCGATAACCAGCAAAGGTTCATCCGCCGCGGAAAGGGAATGAACCATCCGCACGGCCTCCTCCACGGAATCAAATTCCAAAAACCTTCGGCATCGGGCGTCTATCCCAAAGGTGTTATGCTCCAAAAGACTATAGTCACGCAGGTCTCTCATGTCAGGTATTCAACTTGGTAAGTACCCATTTATCTCCATCGTGCCGGAAAGTGAGCCACATCTCCAAGCCATTGGCGATGCCCCTCAACATGAATATCTTGGTATGGCTCTCACGATGGTTCTTGCCGTAAATGATATTATATATAGTACCCGTGGGCAATTGCGGGGCAAAGGCAGGCCATGTCTCTGGGGCTATCTCGCCCGTCATGGTGCCAAAGTCGTCATCAGGATCAGGCCCGCTGAAATAGACCGGGTCTTGCAAGTGGTGTTGCTGGAAGGCGGAATCCGTGGCGAACGATTTATAGAAACTCAGGAATCCGCCGTTGCGGTTTACCCCCATCTCTTGCTGGTTGATAGAGGTCATTTTCCATTGCCCCTCTATCCTGTTAAAGAGATATTGCCTCACGACATTGTCATCCAGGAATATCTTCTCCACCACCACATGATTGACCGTGGTGTCCTTGCCCGCTTCTACCTGTCCCATGTCGTCCAGGATCAAGGTGTAGAAATCTTGGTCCATAAAAAAGCGTTCCATCTTCCATTGCTGGCGGCTTACCTTGCCCACCAACTTCCCATCATGGTATTCCCGCAAAGGGAACTGCACGCGGCGCAGCTGCAAACGCTTGTTAGCCCCAAAATTGAAGATGAAGTCGTCAAACAACTCGTCCGCCGCCTTCGGCATAGGAGCTTCCGCTATCAGTGCAGCCACCGTGTCTACCGCGACAGCCGTATCAGCGACAAGCGTATCAGAATACACGGAATCTTGCGCCGGTGCTTTTTTCTCGGAACATCCCGTGGCGGTAAAGCACGCGATGATAAGTGCCGACATGAAAACCAGGATAAAAGAGAGTCTTCTCATAAACCAATCATTTCCTCAAATTTTCCATGCAAAAGTACAACTTTATTTCGAGAATCTTTCTCCATTCATGGGAAAAATAGTATCTTTGCACTCAAAATAGACAATTTTATTATATGTTACTGGAAAAGATAGAAAAACTGCTGCAAGAGGTAAACACCCTCACCGCCCAAAACGCGGAAGAGCTGGAGCAGCTGAGACTGAAATACCTGAGCAAGAAAGGAGAAATCAACGCCTTGATGGCCGACTTCAGAAACGTGCCCGCGGAGCAGAAAAAGACCATCGGCATCAAGATCAACGAGCTGAAACAAACCGCTCTGCAGAAGATAAACAGCCTGAGAGAGCAGCTGGAAGAAAGCGAAGCCGCCGCTGACGACATCGACCTCACCCGCACGCCCTACCCCATCCAGCTGGGCACGCGCCATCCGCTCACCATCGTGAAGAACAAGATAGTGGACATCTTTTCCAGGATGGGCTTCGTGCTGGCAGAGGGTCCCGAGATAGACGACGACCTGCACGTGTTCACCAAGCTGAACTTCGCCGCCGACCATCCCGCCCGCGACATGCAGGACACTTTCTTCATAGAGCAAAGCGACCCCAACGACGTGACCAAGAACGTCATCTTGCGTTCCCATACGTCCGATGACCAGGCGCACTACATGGAAACCCACCAGCCTCCCTTGCGCATACTCTGCCCGGGAAGGGTATACCGCAACGAAGCCATCAGTGCCCGCGCCCACTGTTTCTTCCACCAGGTGGAAGGACTCTACGTGGACAAGAACGTCAGCTTCACCGACTTGAAGCAGGTATTGCTCACCTTCGCCAGGGAGATGTTTGGCCCCGACACCAAGATACGCCTCCGTCCCAGCTACTTCCCCTTCACCGAGCCTAGCGCCGAGATGGACATCTCGTGCCACATCTGTGGCGGCAAGGGCTGTGGCTTCTGCAAGCACACGGGATGGGTAGAGATATTGGGCTGCGGCATGGTAGACCCCAACGTGTTGGAAGCCTGCGGCATAGACTCCAAGATATATAGCGGTTACGCTTTTGGTATGGGCATAGAGCGCATCACCAACTTGAAATACCGCGTGAGCGACTTGCGCATGTTCTCGGAAAATGACATCCGCTTCCTGCGCCAGTTCGAGTCCGCCCGGTAAAAGAGGGATATTCCGATCATCTATACTTCCCGCGCGCATACATATATAAATGTACGCGCGCGGTCTTTCATTTCCGGGACCTCAGGTCCGCGACCCACAACTCGCCAGCACATCACGGCTCCGTGGGAATGCCATGGGATAACAAGAGATTGGCATGGTAGCGGCAAATGGTGCGCGAGTCGTTTCCGGGCATGGGTCACGTGGGTGAAATGTCAAGAAATCGTACTTTCTGGTTTTCTCGGGAGCGGAAGCCCCGGTCAGCCCATATACAGGCGGTGGGAAACGAAACTAGTTTCAAAGGGTCACGCAACTAGTTTCATCGGCCATCGCAACTAGTTGCGAAGCCCTACGCAACTAGTTGCGTTTTTCCCCGCACCCATAACCGATCCCGACCCTATCCTGATTTGTCAAGATTCATTCACTTATCCCTCCCATTTCCCATGCATGGCGTTCACGACATCTTCGCGTATTCCCGGGCACCGCAAGAAAAGAACTTATTATTCTCCACTAAAAATCCACTGAACCCATAAGTGAATGTCCTTACGCATGTTCCTCGTTGCCATGCGACGTGTCACGGCACGTCGCTACTGAGCCTCCAGCAACCCATGCTCCGTGAGGATGTCCCTAACGCATTGCTCGAACGCCTTGCGGTCGAAAGTCTTCCGCAACACCACAGGGTAGGTCATGGTCTCCAAATAAGACATCAACGCTTTAGCTATTACTTTGAGGGTCTCCTGTCCGAGTTCCGCCTCATAGAGAGCTTGAAAATCTATCTCAACAAATAATTGTAAACGCTTCTTCCACACTTTTGTGCCGGGAATATTATCTTTTCCTTTCCATTCCTTCTCTGCGTAATATTTAGGACGAGGAAGCTTTTCAAAATCATGAAAAATTGGAGATTTACACACAAATATGATAAAGAACATGTCCACCATCTCAGAACAAAACTTTTCTTGCAACTTCTCGTTGAGCATTTTCCCGAGATTTCTGGCAAGCAAACACTTCGCATATGCTATTTCGCGAGAGATGTCAAATGCAAATTGAAACTTCATAGCAAAATAATTAAATACATAATTAATGAAATCTTTTGTTTCCAGGAGGTAATTGCCCATGAGTTATGAAATAATCCCGAAGCAATTGTTTTTCACGTATCAACATTTTATAGGTATAGGTGGTGACCAGTTCCAGCGTGGTGGCCTGCGTGAGCCTGCCATAATCATCGTAAGCGTATTCCTTCACCTTGCCATTGGCATCCGTCTCCTTGAGAGAGATTTCCCGAGGCATCGTATTCATAGGTAGTCGTGCCAAAGCTGGAGCTGTCAGCCTTGCGGGCTATCACCGGACCGTAAATGGAAGAATAAACCGAGTCCTCATATTGCCTGAACCGTTCTTCTGTCCACCCCTCAAACTGTTTCGCCCAAATGGAGACGCTATCCGCCTCCCGTGAGGAAGCCATTATCTCGCTCGTATCAAAGAGCAGCGAAACTGCTATATATATAATAAGGTATAGGTATCTTTTCATGGCACTAGCAGGTTACAGGCTTTTACTTCTTGACTATCTTCCAAGTAGAAGAATCGCCACCATTTTCCGTAGTGACGCGCAGGATATAAAGCCCTTTTGGCTGGGAACTGATGTCCAAGGCCACACGGCCAGGTCCTGAATTAGTGGTAAGCACTTGCTGCCCGGAAATATTGTAAATGTCAAAGCGACACGCTCCATCTCCCGTAATTTCCACTGTCAATTGACCTTCCGTAGGATTAGGATAGATACGGATGTCTCTGTCATTCAACATCTCTGAATAGCTTTCATTGGTGAACTCTTCCGCAGCCCTCGTCTGCAATACGATTTCCCTTTTCACCCGGTTGCCAGCCTCATCATAGGCATAACTCACGTTTTGCCCGAATGAGGAGCAAAAAATAGTAGACAACAATATGCCTAACAGGGTGATTTTCTTTTTCATGGTCTTTCAAGTTTGGGCTTAAGTAGATTACTATGCGCGAATATAGGAAATAATCCGATACGTTGTTCCCTGAAGGGCGAAAAAATTTTCACCCAAAAGTATCCTTACTTACTTGCCCAACGCACCTATATTAAAATCGAAACTCACCTTAGTGACTTGGCTTGGTCACCTAAGGTGGCTTTTCAAGGCATCCTTACCTCTGTGTCATATAGAGTTATCCCATTCTTACCATCCCCGCCAGCTGCACGAAATAATCATTTGACCAAATGTCAAGTTCCTTTGGATTGCGCACGAAAGGCAATACATCTTCTTTCACTTGTTTTATATCAGCCGTAGAGAGACGCTCAATGAGTTTCTCTTTGAATAACGCCGGGGTAATATCCTCATTGTTAAACTGCTTGCATCGTTCTGCCAAATGGGCAAAATCCAACGGAACATTATGGCGTACATACCATTCAAAATCGTACCAGTCACGACCTTTGACCCTATTCTTCCATACACGATAGACCAGCGCGTGCATCTTGCCCGCGAACAAGTCCGGAAGTGTGAAACAACGGGTCATAAATGAATGTGGCTGAAGCAATAGCTTTTGTTCCGTCTTGAAGTTCAACGGTGGAAAAGTATCCACTTCAATCTTTATCTTTATTGACTTCTCTGCCTGGAAAGTAACATCATACACATCGGTATTATCTTTAAGAAATGCCGATTCGACCTTACCAAAACTCTTTTTGTCCTTCTTTTTAATCTCCACCTCCCGACCGACAATGGCAAATTCATCGATTATAGGCTGGAAGTATTTCGTGAAATCGAACTTGTCATCGGAAGCCAAAAGAGAAAAATCCATATCCTCACTAAAGCGTTGGAGACCATGAAAAATTCTGAGGCAGGTATCGCCATAGAAAGCGGCTGATTCAAAGAAGCCTCCAGCATACAGGCCTGCAAGTATCATTTGTTGATTGACTTCAAATATGGCGTTTCTCTTATGTTGCTCCGTGGTTAAATCATAACGGGAGAGCATATTGTCGAATATTTCATTTTTCATCGTCTTAAGAATTTTAAAAGTGTCGAAATTGAATCGGCCTTTTTGCCAACTTTTATGTAGTCTTCGAATATGGTTTTATCCATCTTATTGAACTCATCCATATCCATACGAATATCCTGTTCAAGATATGTTTCCACATCTTTCATATAGCGAAGATTGA
>FR882118.1 GCA_000435635.1 Prevotella sp. CAG:1320
TTTTCAGCGTTTGTTGCGGAGAGAGGGGGATTCGAACCCCCGATACGCTTTTGGCGTATACACGCTTTCCAGGCGTGCCTCTTAAGCCACTCGAGCATCTCTCCTCAGTTCTGTGCGCTTAATTGCGGTGCAAAAGTATGCTTTTTATGTGACATAGCCAAAGACACAGCTTTCTTTTAACGTCATTTAACGGCAGAACACTTCGTTTTGGGGTCGAATGGTATAAGAACTCGCAAAAGTACGACAACGCTTAATCACAATAATCATTCCGCACACAGCATAGGGGAACAGAGAGCCTGTCAACGGAAAAGATAAAAGTTTTCAGGAAAAATGTCACGCTATGTCGTTCTTTTTTAGTATCTTTGCGGCTCAGACTTCAAGAACCCCCTAACTAATGCAGGTATGAGTTTTAACATTGCAAAGACAAAAGCGAAACGAGTAGTGATTGTGGGCGGAGGCTTCGGTGGCCTGAAACTGGCCAATGCGCTCCGCAATTCTGGAATGCAGGTGGTACTGGTAGACAAGAACAACTACCATCAGTTCCCCCCACTGATTTATCAAGTGGCTTCCTCCGGCCTGGAGCCAAGCTCTATCTCTTTCCCCTTCCGGAAGATATTCAAGAAGCGGAAGAATTTCTATTTCCGCATGGCGGAGGCTCGCTCTATCTTCCCCGAGAAGAAGATATTGCAAACCTCGATAGGCAAGGTGGAATATGACTACCTGGTATTCGCCGCTGGCACGACGACCAACTTCTTCGGTAACAAGCACTTGGAAGATGAGGCCATGCCTATGAAAACCCTTTCCGAGGCCATGGGGTTGCGCAACGCTTTGTTGAGTAATTTGGAGCGCAGCATCACGTGTGCCACAGAACAAGAGCGCAACGAATTGCAGAATATTGTCATCGTGGGCGGTGGCGCCACTGGCGTAGAGATTGCGGGCGTTCTGTCTGAGATGAAGAAATATGTGCTTCCAGCAGATTACCCCGACATGGACAGCAGTCAACTGAACATATTCTTGATAGAGGCCGGCGGCAGATTGCTTAGCGGCATGTCGCCAAAATCCTCGGAGGCGGCAGAGCAATTCTTGCGCAATATGGGCGTGAACGTCTGCTTGCACAAAAAGGTAATAGACTACCGAGACCACAAAGTCATTCTAGAGGACGGCATGGAAATCCCCACCCGTACTTTCATATGGGTGAGCGGCGTGAAGGCTTCGCCCATCGACAACCTGCCAAGTGAGTGTATAGGGCGTGGTGGACGATTGAAAGTAGATGCCTACAACCGAGTGGAAGGAATGGAAGATGTGTTCGCCATCGGTGACCAATGTATCATGACAGCGGACAAGGATTACCCCAACGGGCATCCTCAATTGGCTCAAGTAGCCATACAACAGGGCAAACTCCTGGCAGAAAACCTGAAACGCATGGAGAAAAAGAAGAAGAAAGCCCTGAAACCTTTCCATTACAGAAATCTAGGCTCAATGGCCACCGTGGGACGCAATCGTGCCGTGGCGGAATTCAAGAAGGTCAAGACGCAAGGCTGGATTGCTTGGATACTTTGGTTAGTGGTGCACCTGCGCTCTATCTTGGGCGTGCGCAACCGTATCAGCGTCATGCTGAACTGGATGTACAACTACTTCACCTACGACCAGTCGCTCCGCATTATCGTTTACGCTCGCAAAGCCAAGGAAGTAAAGGAGCGGGAAGAGCGAGAAGCCCGCGTGCACTGGGGTGAGGACTTACAGAAAGAGGAGAAGAAGTGACTTTAATCACCATAGAGAGATAAGACAAAGAGAGTCCCAAGACCATCGGGTCTTGGGACTCTCTTTTATAATATTACAGGAGTTTACAAAACAAACTTACTCGATGACCACCAGAGGGTCTTCCTCCAATACCGCCTGACCCGGCTTGACGCAGATGGCAGTCACCTTGCCATCCTTCTCGGCCTCAATATTGTTCTGCATCTTCATGGCTTCCAATACCACCACGGTATCTCCTGCCTTTACCTCGTCACCCACCGCCACGTTGACACTGGTGATGGTACCGGGCAATGGAGCCTTGATGGCATTGGCGGCGTTTACGTTGGCCGCGGGAGTCGCTTCCTCATCATTAGAGGGAGCGGCGGGTTGGCCGAGCACCACTTTCTTTTTCTCAGGCCCAGCCTCTTGCTCCATCTCCACGCTATAGCTCTGGCCGTTGACGCTCAGGGTGGCCACGTTGCCCTCTATGCCTTCTATCTCGACGGTATATTCCTTGCCGTCAATAGTATACTTGAACTGTTTCATATTTCGCTATGCTGTTAGGTTATGGTTTTACTGTCATAGACAAGAATTTGGCGTTCCACAACGTCTGCTTAGGACGTATGGTGATGAAGCCAGGCTCCTTGTCGTGCACGTTGTTGCCTTGAAACTCATAGAGTGCCATGGCGATAGCCGCATATACATTGTTGTCCATTTCCATTTCTTTTTTGATGATTATACTCAAAAAGATCACATGGGCATGCAACCATGCTTCTTGGCGGGAAGGCTTTGACGCTTAGTGGCCAACTGGGCAAGTCCACGGCAAATGCGGAAACGAGTGTTGCGAGGCTCTATCACGTCATCAATGTAGCCATACTGAGCCGCCTGATAAGGATTGGCGAACTTCTCCGTATACTCGTCCTCCTTCTCGGCCAAGAAAGCCTTTACGTCCTCGCCAGCTTCCTTCTTCAGCTTCGCCTCCTTGCCACAAAGCACGGCAACGGCGCCACTGGCACCCATCACGGCGATCTCAGAAGTAGGCCAAGCGAAGTTAAGATCTGCTCTCAATTGCTTGCAGCCCATCACGATATGGCTTCCACCATAGCTCTTGCGAAGGGTAATGGTAATCTTGGGCACTGTAGCCTCGCCATAAGCAAAAAGCAACTGCGCTCCGTGCTGGATAACCGCATTATACTCCTGCCCCGTACCAGGAAGGAATCCTGGTACATCTACCAAGCTGACAATGGGGATGTTGAAAGCGTCACAAAAGCGCACGAAGCGAGCGCCCTTACGGCTGGCGTTCACATCAAGCACACCTGCATAGGCTGAGGGCTGGTTGGCCACAATACCCACGCTCTGTCCGTTGAAACGGGCAAAACCCGTGATGATGTTCTTGGCGAACTTGGGCTGCACCTCAAAGAACTCGCCATTGTCAGTGATGGCACCAATTACCTTATACATATCGTAAGCCTGGTTAGGGTCATCAGGAATGATCTCGTTCAGCAAGTCTTCCTTACGATCGATAGGGTCAGTGCACTCCACGCGGGGAGCCTCTTCTGTATTATTGGAAGGAATATAGGAAAGCAACGTGCGAATGATTTGCATAGCCTCCTCTTCCGTCTTGGCAGTGAAGTGGGTCACGCCACTCTTGCTGGCGTGTACAGAAGCGCCACCCAGGTGTTCTGCGTCAATATCCTCACCCGTCACGGTCTTTACCACTTTCGGACCTGTCAAGAACATGTAAGAGGTGTTCTCCATCATGCAAATAAAATCAGTAAGAGCGGGACTGTAGACCGCACCACCCGCACAGGGGCCGAAAATGCCGGATATCTGGGGTATCACACCACTAGCCAAGATATTACGCTCGAATATCTCGCCATAGCCTGCCAAGGCGCAAATACCCTCTTGAATACGTGCGCCACCAGAGTCATTCATGCAAATCACTGGGGCACCCATGGTCATGGCCATATCCATTACCTTGCATATCTTTTGAGCCATGGTCTCGGAGAGAGAGCCTCCGTTGACGGTGAAATCTTGAGCATAGACGTAAACCAACCTGCCGTCGATAGTAGCGGAGCCAGCCACTACGCCATCGCCCAAGAACTGCTTCTTCTCCATACCGAAGTTGTGGCAACGATGCAGCTTGAACATGTCGTACTCCTCGAAGCTACCTTCGTCTACCAACATCTCTATGCGCTCACGGGCGGTATATTTACCGCGCGCATGCTGCTTCTCGATGGCTTTTTCTCCGCCACCCAGACGTGCTTGCTCACGCTTAGCGATAAGCTCTTTGATTTTTTCTACTTGTTTGCTCATAACCTATATGATTTTTATTTGGTTTTCATTAAACTCCGCGAAGGTAATAAAAAAACCGCAGATGTGGCGCAATCGACGACAAAATCTTTAGAAATCTATCAAAACACGCACATTGACCTGCCTGCCCGTAAGATAATTAGGCACAGCATACTGATGGCTTGTCACATCAGTCACCCAATAATAGCTACTCACATTGTCAATCCCCAGCAGATTGAGGCAATCCACACCCAGCCAAACGCTCTTAAATAAGTTCTTGCGTTGACGTTCCCTATTGTCAAACAGCAGATAACTCATGCCTATATCCGCCCTGCGATAGGCGGGAGCCCTAAACTGATTGGTCTCCAATTCCTGGTGAGGTGCGCTAAAGGGCAGTCCGTCAGCCCAAGCAAGCCGGAGTGACATGCGCCAGCGAGTGGTGCCAGGGAAATAATCCGTGAAATAAAGATTGATGGCGTATCGCTGGTCTGTGGGCAGCGGAATGCTTCTCCCGTTCAATTTCATGCGAGTATCCATGAGCGACAGGCTGAGCCAAGAATCCGTCCCTGGCACAAACTCGCCATAAAGTTTCATGTCAAGTCCCATGGCGTGTCCACTGCAGAGATTATTTCCATAATATACCACCTTGACATTGTTGACTGAATAAGGCACCAAATTGCCCAAGGCCTTATAGTAAGCCTCTGCCGAAAACCTGAACCTGCGCTGCGCCAAGCGGAAGCGGTAGTCATATCCCAAGATGAAATGAATGGAGCGTTGGCTCTTGATATCGGGATTGAGCGTGGCATAAGTGATGCCGTTCACCGTAGAGGTATCTCGCAATTCCTTGAAGAAAGGTGCCTGGTAATAAAGTCCCGCCGCCATTCGAAACGTAGTGTTTTGAGAGAAAGGCGGAACGATGGCCAAGCTCACGCGGGGACTCAGGATGGTTTCGCCATTATAATCCCAGTGGCTGAGTCGCAAACCATAGTTGAGCGTGAAGTGTGTATGGCCTCCCTTGCTGGTAAAGCGATAGGCATCTTGCAAATAGGCTTCCACACGATTGGCATCTAACTGGTTGCGGGCATTGAGGGAATAAATCATGTAAAGATCCTCCCCCGTATGGGGAATGCTATATCCCGCCGAGTCACGCATCTCATACTCCACGGAGTTTTCCTTTACATGCTCCCGCTTGAAAGTGACGGCAGCTTCCCAGTCATGCCGCATTGTCTTATGGCGCAACATCAACTTAGCGGTCCACACGCGCGCCTCCAGGTAGTTGCGGGCATGCTCGAAGTAAGTACCCACGCCCAAGCTCTGCGAAGTCTCGGTCTGGTCGAGCCAATATTGCCCCTGTATATCATAGGTTTCCTTCTCCTTGGAATAGAACGCCGAAGTCAACAGGGAAACGGAGGTGTTCTTTCCTAATTGGCGGGTGATGCCCAACGAGCCGAAATAAGTAAGGAAACGATCCTTCTCCTTACCGTCAAAATAGACACGGAAATTCTTCACGTCAGCCTGCGTACCGAAAGTGGTTTCGCGGTCTTCTGGCTCAAAGTCATAGTGATTGTCAGAGATATTGCCAATGAAATCTATCTTCCAATTCTTTGTGGGTTGATAGGTCAAGTAAGTCTGGTAATCCAGAAAGTTGGGCCTGTATTCACCATGGGTATCCATGCTTCCCAAAAGATATCGATTAGTCTTGTAACGCACGCTGTTGAGCCAAGAGAAACGCTTGGTGGCAAAACCCACATAAGCGTCAGCGCCCAATAAGCTGGCAGCCACAGTAGCCTCGGCCATGGTCTTCTGACCTGCCTTGGGGGTGAGCGTCTTGTAAGTGATATCTAGCGCGGAACTCATCTTATCGCCATAACGGGCAGCGTATCCTCCCGTAGAAAAACCTATGCGATCCACCATATAGGGATTGATGAAGGAAAGTCCCTCCTGCTGTCCTGTACGCAAAAGAAATGGCCTGTATACCTCCACGTGATTGATATAAACGGAATTCTCATTGAAAGAGCCACCCCTGACGTTGTATTGCGAAGAAAGCTCGTTATGAGTGCTGACACCCGCCTGTGACTGGATAAGACTCTCCACGGCGTTTCCCGAAGCGGAAGGAGCCAGGCGCATGTCCTTGGTGTCCAGTTCCTGGGTCTGGCCAGTCTGTATCTTGTCACCCGTCACTTGCACCTCGGCCAACGTGTTGTCGCTATAAAGTATCACCCTTAACGTTTGCTTGCCTTTGGGGCGGCGAAGTACGCGGGTCTTGGTTCTGTAACCCACCATCGAGAACCTCACCGCCACGCTGTCCTCGCTCCGCAGTTCCAGGCGGAACTCCCCCTGGAGCGAGGTCATGGTCACCTTGCCCTGGCTGGGCACGGCTACAGTGGCCAGCTCCACGGGGTTCATATCAGGATCGGTCACCTTGCCCACAAGGGTAAAGCGCTGGGCTAACACTTGCGATACCCATACGCACAGCAGGATAAGCGTGAGTGAAAATCTGCGTTTCATCACTCAAGATAACGGCCGATTGGATTTTTTATTATAACCTTATCACTTGTTTTACACCTTTCACGGTGGAGAGTTTCTTGATAAGCGAGGCCGTCTTGCTGGCGTCTTCCACCATGATTACCACGTTGCCCGAGAAAAGGCCGTCTTGCGAGGAGATGTTGATACTGCGCATGGAAAGCTTGTCCTCCTTTGAGATAATGTTGGTGATATTGCTCACGATGCCGATATCATCATTGCCAATGATCCTGAGCGTGATGGCGTATTGCGACTTTCCCTTACCGCTCCATTGAGCTTTCACCACCCTGTAGCCGAAACGACGGCGCAATTCGGGGGCGTTTGGGCAATCCTGGCGATGTATCTTGATGCCTCCATTGACCGTGACAAAACCGAAGATAGGGTCACCGTAAATAGGATGGCAGCACTTAGCCAATTGATAGTCCACGCCTTTCAAGTCTTTATCTATGGTAAGCACGTCATCGTTCTGGCGCAGGTATTCGTCTTCGGGATTCTCAAAGGCGAACTTCTCCGCGCTTGGGTTGCTCTTGGGTTGGTTGGCGGCCTGTTCCCTCTCCCTTTCCTCCAGATACTTTTCTATGACGGTGTTCACGTCTACCTTCTCTTCGGCCACGTCACGATAGAAATCGCTGTTTTCCTTGTACCCCAGCCGCTTGATAGTGCGGGCCATTGTAGCCTCATCGTTGTCTATCTTGCGGTTTTTCAGCCGCCTTTCCAACATCTCCCGGGCCATTTTGCCCTCTTGCTGCTGGGTTTCCTTCAAGGCCAAACGTATCTTGTTCTTGGCTTTCGATGTCTTTACGATGTTGAGCCACTCCCTGCGAGGCTGCTGGCTAGCCTGCGTGATGATTTCCACCTGGTCACCCGAGCGCAACGGCTCACGGAAACTCACCGCCCTGCCATTCACCCTGCCGCCCACGCAGGCGTTGCCCACGCCTGAATGGATGTAGTAGGCGAAATCAAGCACCGTGGCTCCCTTGGGGAATTTCAGAAGGTCACCCTTGGGGGTGAAGACATACACCTCGTCTTCCGCCAAGTCCATCTTGAACTCGTCCATGATTTGCAGGTTGTCATTACCTTCCAGCACCGACCTGATATTGGCTAGCCACTCGTCTATACCTCCTTCGCTTTTCACGCCCTTGTAGCGCCAGTGGGCGGCCAACCCATGTTCCGCCACCTCATCCATGCGCTCGGTGCGTATCTGTACCTCCACCCACTTGTTCTCAGGCCCCAGCACGGTGATGTGAAGACTCTCGTAACCATTGCTCTTGGGCACGCTGAGCCAGTCTCTCAGACGTTTTGGGTTGGGCTGATACATATCGGTGACAATGGAGAACACCTGCCAGCACTGCATTTTCTCCTTGTCCGCGGGGGAATCGAGTATGACACGGATAGCGAAAAGATCATAAACACCCTCAAACTCGCACTGCTGTTTCTTCATCTTCTGCCAGATAGAGTGTATGCTCTTGGTACGTGCCTTCAGGTGGAAATGGAGCCCTGCCTCCTTGAGGCGTTCCTCCAATGGAGCTATGAAGCGAGCCACATAAGCGTCACGAGCGGCCTTGGTGGCGTTCAGTTTCTCCTTGATATGATAGTAAGGAGCTGGTTCCAGATACTTCATGCTCAGGTCTTCCAGCTCACTCTTCAACTTATAGAGTCCCAACTTATGCGCCAATGGGGCGTATAGGTAACTTGCCTCCATGCTAACCTCGCGTTTCTGGGGCGTGTCGGGACAATCGCGTATCTGCCTCATCAGGTTTACCCTATCGGCTATCATGATGAGTATCACCCTCATGTCTTCCGAGAAAGTGATGAGGAGGTTGCGGAAGTTCTCGCTCTCTATGGTGGGGTTGCGCTTATAGAGTTCTTGCACACGGATAAGGCCCCTGATGATGTGAGCTACGCTTTCGCCAAATGCCTCACGGATGTCATCCAGCGAGGCAAGCCCTTCCAGCGCGCCAGGATAGAGCGTAATGGCTATCACGCCGTCACGCCTCAGCCCTATCTCTCTCACTGCGATATCGGCCGTACGCAAGGCGTGCAGCACGGGATGTATGCCAAAGAAACCGCGCTTCAAGCCTCCTTCGCCCATCTGCTGGCGCAATAGTTGGTGAAGTTTTTCTCGGTCACCTTCTTTCAAGGAAGGGCCCATGGTGGCCAAGAGCCGGCGAACTACGCCTATAGACTCCTGCTTCTCGGCGGTGGTAAAGATGTTGGATTCTGACATAATAATACCCTCGAAAGTTAAAAACCTAGTGCAAAGATACAAATTTCCCCGCAGATATTTCTTCTTTTCGTGAAAAGTTCCTATATTTGTGGCATCTAAAAACCAGACGCTAATATTTATCTGAAACACAAATACTTTTTAAAGACCTATGATGACACAACAAGATCTTGCGCAAATCTCGGCGCGCGGCATCAGCGAGGCACAGATTGAGCGACAGTTAAAGCAAATCGAGAATGGTTTCCCCTTCCTCAAGTTGGAGGGCGCGGCCGCCATCGGCAAGGGCATCATGTCTCCCACCGAAGAGGAGAAAAACCAATACGTAAAAGCATGGGAAGAATATAAGAAGGAAGGCCACACGGTGGTGAAGTTCGTGCCCGCGTCGGGCGCGGCCAGCCGCATGTTCAAGAACATGTTCGCGTTCCTCGACGCGCCCTATGACGTACCCACCACCGATTTCGAAAAAGAATTCTTCACCAACATCAAGAAGTTCGCTTTCCGCAAGGCTCTCTGCCAAAAATGCCAGGAAAACGAAGGCAAAGACATTAAGCAGTTGCTTGAAGAGGGAAACTACAAGGCCATAGTGGCCAACCTGCTGCAGGCCAAGGGACTCAACTACGGGCAGCTGCCCAAGGGACTGCTGCTGTTCCATGACTATGGCAACGGCGAGGTGCGCACGCCCATGGAAGAACACTTAGTGGAGGCAGCCTTGTATGCCAGCAGCAACGGCGAGGCCAACGTGCACTTCACCGTGTCGCACGACCACCTGGAGCTCTTCAAGGCCAAGGTGGCAGAGAAAGCCAAGGGGTATGAGGAGAAATACGGCGTGAAATTCAACATTTCCTTCTCCGAACAAAAGCCCAGCACAGACACCATCGCCGCCAACGCGGACAACACCCCCTTCCGCGAAAAGGACGGCTCGCTGCTCTTCAGGCCCGGAGGACATGGCGCCTTGATAGAGAACCTCAACGAGATAGAGGCGGACACGGTGTTTATCAAGAACATAGACAACGTGGTACCTGACAGGCTGAAGGGAGATACCGTCACCTACAAGCAACTTATAGCCGGCATCCTCGTCACGTTGCAGCGGAAAGCCTTCGAATACCTGAAAGTACTCGACTCTGGACAATACAACCACGCCAAGTTGGAGGAGATGATACGCTTCTTGCAGCGAGACCTGTGCTGCCGCCGTGCGGACATCAAGGAACTGGAAGACGCGGAACTGGTCATCTACTTACGCAAAAAGCTCAACCGCCCCATGCGTGTCTGCGGCGTGGTGAAAAACGTGGGAGAACCTGGCGGAGGCCCATTCCTCACCTACAACAGCGACGGCACCGTGAGCCTGCAAATACTGGAGAGCAGCCAGATAGACAAGAACAACGAGGAGTATATGAAGATGTTCACCGAGGGAACCCACTTCAATCCTGTGGATCTCGTGTGTGCCACGAGGGATTACAAGGGAAAGCCCTTCAACCTGCCCGACTACGTAGACCCCAGTACAGGCTTCATCAGCAGCAAGAGCAAGGGAGGCAAGGAATTGAAGGCCCTGGAGCTGCCTGGATTGTGGAACGGAGCCATGAGCGACTGGAACACCATCTTCGTGGAAGTGCCGCTGACCACCTTCAACCCCGTGAAGACTGTCAACGACTTGTTGCGTGACCAGCACCAAGCCTGACACTGCATTATTTATCGTGAGTTCGACGAATCCCAGCTTGCGCACGTAAACTGTCATTGCCTAACAGTAGAGACGCGGCGTGCCACGTCTCGGCAAGCAAAAAGACTGAATGAAACCGCCAATCGCGAAAGCCTGGCGGCTCGCTGAGACGCAAGAATGCGTCTCTACAACTTTTCGCCGAACTCACGTTACATTGATTTATATAGGGGCAAACGTTGCCCCACTTGATAAAATCCTCCTCTAAAGGGAGCGGAGCCAGGTTTAGCAACTGGAATCCGCTCCCTTTCTCGTTTTCAGGTTTCTTTGCTCAACGGGAAATCAGTGGTCTGTAGAAATCCTGTGGCGATTATCGTGAAAAAGGGCTTCGAAGAAGTCCTCTCCGTTTTCGCTCGCAAAAACAACAACTGTCATTGCCAAAGTGTAGAGACGCATTCTTGCGTCTCAGCGAGCAAGAAGGCTGAATAAAAATGCCACTAGCGAAAGCCTGCGGTTTGCTGAGACGCAAGAATGCGTCTCTACAACTTTTCGTCAAACTCACGACGTTGAGTTAGCGCGAGTTCGGTGAATTACGATATAGGAAAAACGCCACTAACGTTGCCCCGCAACTGGATGAGACTTGGAGGATAAATGCCAAACCCTCATTTTTAGGTATTGTGGGAACGTGGGGAAAGGTGTATCTTCGCGACATGAGATATCAAAAAATCTGTAACTAAAAGAACATCGTAACATGAAACCTACCGTAGTGATTTATGGTTCCTCCACTGGAACCTGCCAAGCCATCGCGCAAACCATAGCCCAAAAACTGGGCGCGAAAGCCGTAGACGTGGCCCAAATAGATGAAAATTTATTGTTGGCAAACGACAATCTGTTGTTGGGCACCTCCACCTGGGGCGCGGGTGAGTTGCAAGACGACTGGTATGACGGACTGAAGACACTAGAAGGAACCGACTTAAAAGGCAAGACCGTGGCACTCTTCGGCTGCGGTGACGCAGAATCCTATCCCGACACCTTCTGCGGTGCTATGCGCGAGCTTTATGACGCAGCGGTGAAAGCGGGAGCCAATGTGCTGCCAGGCGTTTCCGCCAGCGATTATCAATACGACGACTCCGAAGCCGTGATAGAAGGCCACTTCGTGGGACTGGCTCTCGACGACGTGAACGAAAGCGACAAGACCGAGTCACGCATTGACGATTGGCTCGCCGCAATCTCTCCTTCTCTCTGAAACTCCCTAATCCCAGAAGCCTATGAATAGAACCGAGGTCATGCCCATCGACATGAAGGTGTTGATGAACCACATATATGAATACCAAAAAGGAGTGCGCAGCATGGTGCTCTTCACGTTCAACAAGCGCTACCGGGAGTTCGCCGTCAACCGCTTGAGGAGCAAGGGTATACAGTACCTGCTCATGCCCGTGGGCAACGACCGGTTCAACCTGTTTTTCGGCAAGCCCCAATGCGTGGAGGCCATCCGCCTAATGATAAACCGACCGCTCCACCAGCTCTCCCCCGAGGAGGACTTCATGCTGGGTGCCATGTTGGGCTACGATATTTGCGCCCAGTGCGAGCGGTACTGCGAGCTAAAAGAGCGGAACGCCAAAGCCAGGGCGTAAGCCAGTGATAAGCTTTATCATCTTGTTCTCAAGATAAAGATTCATAATGTTTTTGTATAGTCAGCAATGGAAGCGGGCTGGTCGTGAGACCAGCCCGTCTTCATGTTAGGGTATTCGCCCATGCCTATGAGCCGTCAGCACAACACAGCCCAACGCCATCACGAAATACATCAGCAACCTCCTCATACCATCACGCCGCTTACCTTCCCTTGTACATCTCCTCGTAGTACCGCTGGTAGTCGCCGCTGGTCACGTTGTCCATCCACGCCTGGTTGTCCAGGTAC
>FR882119.1 GCA_000435635.1 Prevotella sp. CAG:1320
GGTGTTGTTCAATAAGCAAAGATACGAATTTTTCAGCAAATCACAACAAAGCATGGGCGGTCATTTTCACCAAGAAAAGATGTTCTGTCATTCTATTGCTGAGATGGCGTTTGCCTTAGTCTTAGGAGAAGGGGAGAACCTATAAATGTTCATCACCCCTTCGCCATAGCTTCCCACGGAGAAAACAGTTACCGAGAATACAGTTAGGTGGCAACTCCCAATATAGGCGAAGCCCCGAACGCATATCTATTCAATTGCCAAGATTGGTGTCTCCGTAAAAAGCCATGGTGCTATTAAGTTGTTGCCTCTAGGGTTTATCGTATGACGAATTTCTTTCCGCCACGGATGTAGATGCCCCTTGGCAGGTTGTCGGTATCGGGCATACGGATGCCTTGCAGGTTGTAGATTGCCTCATCTTCTTCAACCGTGATGGTCGACACGGAAGATATTGAGGTGGTTTCGCTTGAATAGTCGTCGTTGTTGGTCAGGTACATGTCGGCTACGTCTATGATGCCTTCCGCTCCAGCCCATAGGGAAATAATCGAGACGTGGGAAACGTCCATAGGTTGTCCTTTCAGGTCATCGCCGCTGGTATAGGTGATTTCCTGGAGCGGTATGGCGATAGTCGTCGTATTCGGTTCGATAGGGTGGCTGTGGTTAGGTGTCCAAATATTGCTCTCGGGATAGATGTTGATGCTGGCGTTCACGTTTTGCGGCTTGTCCAGCTTCAGTACTAGGTATTTGTAATCGCTCATGTCGATGCCGCTGCTATATACCCAACCCATTTGTCCGTATTGGCCAGGAGAGAATGACCGCGTAGCTTCATCGTAGATGCCTTCACCGAAGAGGTCGGTGTGGATGAATTCCTCGCTGAAAGGGAAATAGGTGGCTCGCAGGGTGAAAGTGGCGGTGAGTGTCTGGCCTGTCGGGTCGGTGTAGGTGGCTTTCACGTCTGTTTCTCCCTGGGCGAGTCCTATTACCCTCCCGTTGGAGACGCGTGCCACTTCGGGGTTGCTCAACTCGTAGCTGGCGATGGAGGCTATGTTCTCAATGTATCCGTCACCGAAGTCCGCCGTTAGGTTCAGCTCTTTTCCCGTCCCTATCTGGATTTCCATGTCGGTCTCTTCCAGGGTCAGCCTCTCGGCAGGCCGTTCGGGCATGCCTGGCAACATGCGATAGACGTTTTTCAATACAGACATGGCGTAATGCTTTCCCAGTTCCCGGTAGCCCGCGGCCGTGAAGTGTAACCCGTCGTTCGCTCCCGCGCAGCCCTCGGAAGAGACAACATAGGCGTTCATCATGTCTGGGAGGCGGGCGATGATGTCATTGTGGCCGTAGCAGACACCGCCTTCTTCCTGGCGCAGCGTTTCTCCCGCGAACAGGGGCACTTCATCGCCATCCAGGTTGAGGTCGTGTATCAGGTCTTCATATATCTTTCGCACTTTCATTGGCCAGTCGCCTTGCGTGTTGTTGCTTTCGCCTTGATGAAGCAAGATACCCTTGATAACACCGTCTTTTTGTGCTTTCTTGGCCATGGTCACCATTTTCGCGTAGGGATTTCCGTCATATAAATCCATCAGCGAGCGTTGCCAGTCGTCGGTCGTGGCATAGTAGTTCTTGTAGTTCTCCTTGTCAAAGGCATCGATGCCAGAGCCTCCCATGGCCACGACGATTACACCTATACGATGGATATTTGGCAGGTATTCTACCAAAGTACGCCCGAAATAGTCGACGGGAGTTAGGCCTGTATTGGCGCGGCACAATGGAGGAATGGCCGTGTACCATTCACCGGGAACGCGATTGATGTCACGATCCCCGTCGCACATGCTCATCACCTGGAAGCGATCGTCTACTCCTGTCTTGTCGATTTCCTCTATGGCGGCGTTTCCTTCCATGTTGGATTGGCCGAAACACAGGTAGATGTGGAAGTTCGGATCAGGTTGTGTGGCGTCTCTTTCAGGTAATGGGTTGTCTGCGAACGTAGCGGATGCCATGAGCGTGGCCGCCAGAAGTATGTAAAGATGTTTTTTCATATTAGATGTTTATGGTATTATTATCTTGTTCTTTACAAGACTTCGCGAAGTTATGAAAATAAATCCGAAAACCTTGAAAGATGGTGTAACGAATACTTTTCGCCATGTCGCGAAGTTGGGTGATTTGGATACGATGGGGGTGTACGCTATTGTTCCGCTCCGTGCGCAACTTCCTCGTCAACCTTTGCTCCGCGCTCACCGCCTACAGTTCCTTCGACAACAAGCCGGGGGCATTGCCCGTGCATGTCGAAAGAACTGCTCAACTGGAACTTTTCTAACTATACTTTATCCCGAACTCAAATATTATTTCATGAAGAGGCTATCCCCAAACTGGTCAGGAAGGGTAGACTCTTTTGTGTATGCTTGGACTTATTGCTTACTTGCCAAAGTATTATAGGATACTTGCCCATTTATCCAATAATACCTGCTCATTTATTATTGGATACTTGGGCAAGTAATCTATGGTTCAGTAACAGCGTGGCTTTAGTCGGCTTATGGTGATCAAACTTCCGATTAAAGGTTTCTAATTCGAAATCTACCTTCATTACCAATTCTTTCAGTGTCATAAGCAAATAGTTTTGCGTAAAGCAAGTGTTTTTCTGTGCCAAAACAAAGTACTGGGTTGATATATTTTTTGCTTATGCCTCAATTCGGCACACGCCTTCTCTTATTTTGTACTCGTAAACTCTAAATAGGTGAAAACAATGAGAAACATTCAGAATCACGACGTGAAGATATTCACGGACAATATCGAAACGACCGCCATCGAACAGATAGAACGGTTGCTGACTATCCCCGCATTCGGCGGTTGCAAAATCCGCGTCATGCCTGATGTTCATGCAGGGGCAGGTTGTGTCATTGGCTTTACAGGTGACTTGGGAGACAAGGTTATCCATAATATCGTAGGTGTGGACATCGGTTGCGGCATTTTGGCACAACCGTTCACCTGCATGAAAGAGATAGATTACCACGCCTTGAATGAGTTCATCCTACATCACATCCCGTCAGGGCGCAATTATCGGGACAACAAGTATGCACCACTGCCACAAAAGTATATGGATGCTTACCGCGAGAGCAAGAATCTCATCAAACAGATGCGTTGCTACCGGGAATTGAAAGAGACGAAACGCCTCAATCTCTCCATCGGTGGAAGAGAAAGCTGCCAATCTGCTTTATTTCATCACCAAGAACCACAGTTTTAACGATGGCAACAAACGCATAGCGGCAGCTTTGTTCCTATACTTTCTCAACTGCAATGGCGTCCTGCCTTGACGGAATGCCTCCAGTTCTGCGTCATTCAGCGGATAACAGGAAGAATAGCGGATAAGTACAATCGCATGGTCATATCGGTCTAAATCAAGTTGCTGGTATTGCGGACAAAAGGGAGAATAAGGCAAGCATGAGGCTGGAGAGCGCGGATGGAATATTTTGATAGATTCAGATGTTTCTTTCCAATATTAGAATGTTCTTGTAGTAATTTTATTATCCTTGTAGCCCGATATATAGTTGCTTCTTAAACAAAGGCAGAATATTATGGAAGAGCAAGTTTCACGACAATATATAGCAATAGACCTAAAATCATTCTACGCTTCCGTGGAATGTGTAGAGCGAGGGCTTGATCCGCTTGACACGTTTCTTGTCGTGGCCGACCCAGCAAGGACGGAAAAGACCATCTGTCTTGCCGTGTCGCCCGCACTGAAAAGTTACGGTATCGGCGGCAGGCCACGGCTGTTCGAGGTGGTACAAAGAGTGCGTGAGGTTAATCGGCAACGGGGACATAGCGGAAAATCGCACTCCAAAAAGGAACTGGACGCGCATAAGGAACTTGCTGTGGATTATCTGGTAGCACAGCCACGCATGGCTCACTATATCAAATACAGCACACGCGTTTACGAGGTATATCTCCGATATATCGCCCCGGAGGATATTCACGTCTATTCCATAGACGAGGTGTTTATGGACGTGACGGCATATCTCAAAAATTATAAGATGACCGCCCATGAGTTGGCTATGAAAATGATTTGTGAGGTCTTGAAAGAAACAGGCATCACCGCTACTGCCGGCATCGGAACCAACCTTTACCTCTGCAAGATAGCGATGGATATTGTAGCCAAGAAAATGAAGCCGGACAAGGACGGTGTGCGTATAGCCGAGCTTGACGAGATGTCCTACCGCCGCCAGTTATGGGAACACACTCCGCTCACGGATTTTTGGCGCGTGGGGCGTGGAATTGCCGCACGGCTAGCAATCTACGGCATCCTGACAATGGGCGATATCGCCCGATGTTCCATCGAGCACGAGGATTTGCTGTATAAGCTGTTCGGGGTCAATGCGGAGCTGCTGATAGACCATGCCTGGGGATGGGAGCCGGTGACAATGGACATGATAAAGGCATACCGTCCGGAGACAAGCTCCATCAGCAGCGGACAAGTGCTCCAGTCACCCTACACGTCGGCCAAAGCCCGGAATGTGGTGCTGGAAATGGCGGACAGTCTTTCACTCGACCTGGTGGACAAGAAATTAGTGACCGACCAGCTCGTGCTGACCGTCGGTTACGACACCGAATCGCTGACGGACAAAGATATCCGAAAAAAGTATCAGGGCAAGGTGGCGACCGACCGTTACGGTAGACAAGTCCCTGCTCATGCCCATGGAACAGCCAACATGGAGCGTCCGACCTCTTCCGAAAGAATCCTCATGGAGAAGGCTGGCGGACTGTTTGACCGCATCGTAAACCCCGACCTGCTGGTGCGCCGCATCACCCTGTCGGCTAACCATCTTATGCACGAGACGGATATACAGCCGAACAATAAAGCAATCCAGCTCGACCTTTTCACCGACTATGAGCAGCTGGAAATGGAACGGAAAGCCGAAGAAGAGATGTTGGCCAAGGAACGCCGTCGCCAGGAAGCCGTGCTGCAGATAAAGAAGAAGTTCGGCAAGAACGCCATCCTTAAAGGTTTGAACTATGCGGACGGAGCCACTCAAAGGGAGCGTAATCAACAGATAGGAGGACACCATGAGTAGATATGACGACATCATCAACCTGCCGCACCACGTTTCCAAAATCCGGAAGCCGATGCCGATGATAAACCGTGCCGCCCAGTTTGCGCCCTTCGCCGCTCTGACCGGCCATGACGAGGCGATTACTGAAACCGCACGGCAGACCACGCCGAAGCGGATATTGTCATCGGATGAACAGGAGATACTGTCCAAGCGTCTGGCTTATGCCATAGGCCATGTCGGTGAGCGTCCCAACCTTACATTCACTTATTTTATTCCTGATACCCAGAAGGAAGGAGGTAGGTATGTAAGCACTTCCGGAATATTACGAGCATATGATGATTTTGAAAAGAAAATAGCATTGGAGGATGGAACTGTCATTCTTATTGAGACTATAATTTCGATTTCAGGAGACATGTTAGACAAGTTCAACTTTGAAAAGATGAAATATTGAGCCTTGTCATACCTAAATCATGTATAAATCCATAGTCAAAAAAATAATTTGTAGTTGTCATATTTGCCAATTATAAATGATCTCGTATCTTTGCTCCATAAAAAGAAAAAATATGCTTCAAGGATTATTTTTTTTGTATCAAAATCCAACGGGCAGTCGGAAATTAGACTGATCCATGATTCGGGGAAACAACTGTATTGTTGTTCAACTCGATATTTCCATTACAAGCAGAAGAACAGTACGTAAGGGTAATTCATGAACTTTTCAATGTTCATCCCCAGCGAATCTTAGTAGGATTTAACAAGGCAAAGTGTCCACAGGCTTGGACATTCTTTCCAAAATAGCCAATGCTTTAGGATATAAATTAGATTTCGTAAGAACCGTATAAAAATAGTTTAGGCTGTAACGCCTGTCATACAGGACATTACAGCCTAAATCAATGCCTAAGATATTTTTAGAGAGTATCCTCTACCGCAGCCTGCGCCGCCGCTAACCTGGCGATTGGCACACGGAAAGGTGAACAGCTGACGTAATTGAGGCCTACCTTGTGGCAGAACTTCACGGATGAAGGCTCACCGCCATGCTCTCCACAGATACCGCATTTCAAGTCGGGACGGGTAGAGCGACCTTTCTTCACGGCCATGTCTATCAGTTGGCCCACGCCAGTTTGGTCAAGCACCTGGAACGGGTCTACATTCAGGATCTTCTTCTCCAAATAAGCGGGCAAGAAGCTGGCTATGTCATCACGGCTGTAGCCGAAGGTCATCTGTGTCAAGTCATTGGTTCCGAAGCTGAAGTACTCGGCTTTCTTGGCGATGTAGTCGGCTGTCAAGGCGGCGCGAGGTATCTCTATCATGGTTCCAATCTTGAAGTCGATAGTGACACCCTCTTCCTCGAAGAGCTTTTGGGCGGTCTCGCGAATCACTTTCTCTTGCTCGTCGAACTCGTTGACGATACCAATCAGGGGCACCATAATCTCTGGATGGGGATCGAAGCCTTCCTTTTTCAAGTCGATGGCGGCTCCCAGGATGGCCTTGGTCTGCATAGCCGTGATCTCAGGATAGGTGTTGCCCAAGCGGCATCCGCGGTGACCCAGCATGGGGTTGTGCTCGCTGAGGGAGTTGACACGCCTCTGGATTTCCTCTACGGAGATGCCCATGTCGTCTGCCATAGTCTGTTGGCCTTTCAAGTCGTGGGGAACGAACTCGTGCAAAGGAGGATCGAGCAAGCGGATATTGACGGGATAGCCGTCCATGGCTTTCAATATGCCATAGAAATCTTGCTTCTGATAGGGGAGGAGCTTGGCCAGTGCCTTCTCGCGGCCTTGGGTGTTGTCTGCCAATATCATCTCGCGCATGGCCTTGATCTTCTCGTTCTCGAAGAACATGTGCTCAGTGCGGCAGAGTCCGATACCTACCGCTCCGAAACTGCGAGCCACCTTGGCGTCGTGGGGCGTATCCGCATTGGTGCGTACCACCAACTTGGTGTATTTGTCGCAGAGCTTCATCAACTCGGCGAAGTCGCCTGTCATCTCGGCAGGTTTGGTCTTTACCTCGCCTTGGTATACTTCTCCCGTAGTACCATTGATAGAGATGTAGTCTCCCTCACGCAGGATTACGCCATCGATTTCCAAGGTGCGAGCCTTGTAGTCTACGTTGATGCCACCAGCGCCAGATACGCAGCATTTGCCCATACCACGGGCAACAACGGCGGCGTGGCTAGTCATACCGCCGCGACGGGTGAGGACAACGTCGGCGTGGCTAGTCATACCGCCGCGAGCGGTAAGGATTCCCTCGGCGGCGCTCATGCCAGCCAAGTCCTCAGGGCTGGTCTCCAGTCTCACCATGACTACGCGATGACCTGCCTCATGCCACTTGGCGGCGTCCTCGGCAAAGAATACAATCTGTCCGCAAGCGGCACCAGGGGAGGCGGGAAGACCACGGGTGAGCACCTTTGCTTGCGCTTGCGCCAACTTGTCGAATACAGGGTGTAACAGTTCATCCAGCTTGTTGGGCTCGCAACGCTCTAGAGCTGTCTTCTCGTCTATCTCGCCTTCGCGCAGCAAGTCCATGGCAATCTTCACCATGGCTGTACCTGTTCGCTTGCCGTTACGGGTCTGCAAGAACCATAGGTGGCCTTCCTGTACGGTGAACTCCATGTCTTGCATGTCGTGGTAGTGCTTCTCCAGTTTCTCTTGTATGGCGTTCAGCTGCGCGAATATCTCTGGCATAGCCTCTTCCATAGAAGGATACTTCGTGGCGCGGGTCTCTTCGTCAATGCCCTGTTGCTTGGCCCAGCGTTGAGAGCCTTCCTTGGTGATTTGCTGAGGAGTGCGGATACCTGCCACCACGTCTTCGCCCTGTGCGTTGACCAAGTATTCTCCGTTGAAAATGTTCTCGCCCGTAGCGGCATCACGGCTGAAACATACACCCGTGGCGGAAGTCTCGCCCATGTTGCCGAATACCATGGCCATGACGGTGACGGCCGTACCCCATTCGGAGGGTATGCCCTCCATCTTGCGGTAGAGGATGGCGCGCTCGTTCATCCAGCTGTCGAACACGGCGCAGATAGCTCCCCACAATTGTTCCATGGGGTCATCGGGGAATTCCTTGCCAGTCTGCTGGTGGATGGCAGCCTTGAAGAGTTTCACGAGTTGCTTCAGCTCGTCGATGTTCATCTCGTTGTCCAGCTTGATGTTACGCTGGCGTTTCACGTCCATGATGATTGCTTCAAAGGGGTCGATGTCATCTTTGTTGACGGGTTTCATGCCGAGCACCACGTCACCATACATCTGCACGAAGCGACGATAGCTGTCATAGGCGAACCTCTCGTTGCCGGTCTTGCGGGCAAGGCCTTCTACCACCTGGTCGTTGAGTCCCAGGTTGAGGATGGTATCCATCATGCCTGGCATGGAAGCGCGTGCTCCGGAGCGCACGCTTACCAATAGCGGGTTCTCGACATCGCCAAACCTGGAGTTCATCAGTTTCTCGATGTGTTTCACTGATTGCTCCACTTCGTCTCTCATCAAGGCTACCACTTCGTCTTTACCTTTTTCATAGTATTCACTGCACACATCGGTGGTGATGGTAAATCCTGGAGGAACGGGTACGCCGATTAAGTTCATTTCGGCCAGATTGGCTCCTTTGCCGCCCAAGAGGTTTCTCATGTCTGCTCTACCTTCCGCTTTCCCATTGCCGAAGGTATAAACTCGTTTTTCACTCATAGTTGATTAAAATGGTTTTATATGTTTAAGTTAAGATTATAATCTAGCGCAAAAATAATAATTATTTATTTTTCCACCAACTTTTTGAAAGTTTTTTTGCTATGCGCACATTACATTTTCATCTGTTTGCGCTCACACGTTCACTTTTTCAACTTTTTATTTCGTCAGTTTGGCAAGTTTCATTACCTTCGCGGGCAAATTTCACGTAAACCCATGAGCAAAAAGAAATCCCTGCCGTTGTTTGAGAATGTCACCATAGAGGCGGTTGCCGCCGAGGGGAAATGTGTCACCCATGTGGATGACATGGCCGTGTTTGTTCCTTTCTGCGTGCCAGGTGACGTGGTGGATTTGCAAGTTACCAAGCGCAAGCATAAGTATTGTGAGGCCAGGGTGACCCGCTTTGTGAAAATGAGCGAAGTGAGAGCGGTTCCCTTTTGCGAGCATTTCGGCATTTGCGGTGGTTGCAAGTGGCAGAACCTGCCCTACGAGGAGCAGCTCAAGGCCAAGCAGCAACAGGTTTACGACCAGCTGCATCGCATTGGGAAAATAGAGTTGCCCGATTTTCAGCCTATCTTGGGCTCGGTGAAGACCACGGAATATCGCAACAAGATAGAGTTCGGTTGCAGCAACCGCCGCTGGTTTACCGCCGAGGAATTGGCCTCCTTGCCAGAAAGACAAGCGGAGGAGGAAGGCACGCTGAGCCAGCGCAGGGGGGAGAACGCCATAGGTTTCCATATCACGGGGGCTTTTGACAAGATATATCCCATCCGCAAATGCTGGTTGATGGATGACCTTTGCAACGATATTCGCAACGATATTTTCGACTACGCGCAGCGGAAGGGGCTTTCTTTCTATGACCTCAAGGCGCAAAGGGGATTGTTGCGCGACCTGATGATACGCAATTCCAACACGGGAGAGTGGATGCTGCTGGTGCAATTCCATTATGACGAACCCGCGGATGAGGCTCGCGCGTTGGACTTGATGGAGCATATAGCGGAACGTTTCCCCCAAATCACCGCCTTGCTTTACGTGGACAACCAAAAGGGAAACGATACTTTCGCGGACTTGGAATTGCAGGTGTATCGAGGCAGTGACCATATTTACGAAACCATGGAAGGCCTCCGTTTCAAGGTGGGAGCCAAGAGCTTCTACCAAACCAACACCGAACAAGCCTACATATTATATAAGGTGGCGAGAGACTTCGCCGCCCTTACGGGCAATGAGTTAGTCTACGACCTCTATACGGGCACGGGAACCATCGCCAACTTCGTGGCTCGACAGGCCAAGCGGGTTATCGGCATCGAGTATGTGCCCGAAGCCATCGAGGACGCCAAGATAAACAGCGATATCAACGGTATCAAGAATACCCTTTTCTACGCGGGCGACATGAAAGACATACTTACTGACGAGTTCGTGCGAGAGCACGGAAAGCCCGACGTAATCATCACCGATCCACCCAGGGCAGGCATGCATCCCGACGTGGTGGATGTTATCTTGCGCACAGAGCCAAGCCGCATTGTCTACGTGAGCTGCAATCCCGCCACGCAAGCCAGGGATCTTTCCCTGTTGGACCAGAAGTATAAAGTGGAAGCGGTGCAGCCCGTGGACATGTTCCCCCATACGCCCCACGTGGAGAACGTGGTGTCGCTGGCAAGACGCTAAAGACAATAGATAAGATGAAAAAGAAGCTTTTGATGTTTACGCTTGCCCTGGCTTCCCTTACAGCTACGGCGCAAGTGAAGTTGCCCAAGTGGCTTTCGCAAGTGAACCTTTCTGGTTATGTGCTCACGCAATACCAGTATAACGGTCAGGAGGGAGCGGAGTCCAACTCTTTTGACTTGCGCATGGCTCGTCTCTCGTTGGACGGCCGCGTTCTCGATGATTTTTACTGGAAGATTCAGCTGCAAGTCAATGGCAATACTTCCACGTTGGGCAGCAGCCCCCGTGTGGTGGATGTGTTCGCGGAGTGGCAAGGCTTGGATTTCCTCAACGTGAAGATAGGACAGTTCAAGAACCCCTTTACGTTTGAGAACCCCATGAACCCCATCGACCAGGGTTTCATGAGCTATTCTCAGAACGTCAGCAAGTTGGCGGGATTCAACGACCGGGCCGGCGCGCATGCCTCTAATGGGCGTGACATAGGCTTGCAACTGCAAGGAGATGTGCTCAAGAACGCCAAGGGGCGTGCCCTCGTGCACTATCAGGTGGGTGTCTTCAACGGACAAGGCATCAACACGAAAGACGTAGACCAGCAGAAGAACCTTATAGGCGGTCTTTGGGTGATGCCCGTGAAGGGTATGCGCCTGGGCGTGTTTGGCTGGACTGGCTCCTATGCCCGCAAGGGAGAGTGGACGGAGATTAATCCACAAAGTGGAGTGGAGGAGGCCAAGACAGGCGTGCGCCGACTGCCCCAACGCCGTTATGCCTTCTCCGCTGAGTATGTGGTCAATGACTGGACGTTGCGTTCTGAGTATATACACTCCACGGGAGCCGCTTTCGCCAAGGCACTCACCAATCACGACGACGAGAACTCCAGGGATTGCAGCCTCTCGCAAGCGGGAGACAAGGCTGACGGTTTCTACGCTTTGGCCATCGCGCCTATCATCCAGAAGAAACTTCACGTAAAGGCACGTTACGATCTTTATCGCAACAAGGCCGATTGGGATTCCGCGAAGACGCTTTACGAGGTAGGCATGGACTATGAGTTCCATCGCAACTTCCAGGTATCTGCTGAATACGCCTTCGTCAACGACCGTTCGTTGGCCAAGCATGATTATTCCATGGTGGACGTGCAGGTGTCTTATCGCTTCTGAGATATTGCTTTCTGATTCCGGGAGCGATGCTTCGTTTCCGGTATCAGCTCGCTGAAACCCCAGTACCAGCCTACTGGTACTGGGGTTTTAGTAGTACTGACTTTCAAAAGGAGTAGTACTGAATATACCGGGAGACGACAACAACATGCGTCCCAGCCGTAGAAGCGTGGCGTGCCGCGTCTCTTGTCAAGTTGTCGTGCCACTACTCTACATTTTGGGAATTATAGCGTATTTACGTAAATCGCAATTCACCGAATTCACACTAACTTATTTTGCTTTCGGAAACAACTTATTTTGCTTTCGAAAACAAGTTATTTTGCTTTTGAAAACAAGTTATTTTGCTTTTGAAAACAAATTGTTTTGATCATGAAAACAAGTTATTTTGCCTACAAGATAATTTTGCGTGAAACTTCTATGCCATTTGAGAAGTTTCTTGTCCACTATGTCCGAAAGCTTCGATAACTTATAATATTTCATGCGTTTGTAACATGCGTTTGAAAAAATTTGTTTAAATTTGCAGTGTGAATGTGAAGAGAAGCTCGCTTCTTTTCTTTTAGGGATTTAAAATAAGACAGTATGTTAAAAAGATTGCAGTTAGTTGTTGTCATGACGCTGGTGTATGCATCAGTGGCCATGGCGCAGATTACCACTTCCGGCATAAGTGGTAAGGTGACTTCCGAGGGGGAAGACGTGATAGGCGCGACTGTTACCGCCACTCACCAACCCTCTGGTACGGTGTATTACGCTGTCACTAACGTGGATGGTCGTTACACTATTCAGGGTATGCGACCTGGTGGACCCTACAAGGTGGAAATCACTTACGTGGGACACGAGGCCAAGACATTTGACAATGTAAGCCTTAGTTTGGGTGAGACCCAAAACCTCTCTTGCTCGTTGCAGACGGATGAGCAGTTGCTGCAAGAAGTGGTGGTGTCTGGCCGCGCGGGCCTGAATGCCACCAAGACAGGTGCGGCCATGAGCCTTACGTCTCAGCAAATACAAGACATGCCAAGTATAGGCCATGGCATCGCGGACGTCGTGAGACTCAATCCGCAGTTGACCACCACCAACAGCGGCGTGATGTCGTTTGCCGGTACCAATAACCGCTACAACTCTTTCATGATAGACGGTGCCGCCAACAACGACGTGTTTGGCCTTACTTCCAGTGGTTCTAATGGCGGCCAGGCAGGTACGGAACCTGTTTCCATGGAGACCATTGAGCAGATACAGGTGAACGTGGCTCCTTTCGACGTAAGACAGGGTGGTTTCACGGGTGGTGCCATCAACGCCATCACCAAGAGTGGTACCAACCAGTTCCATGGCAGCGTCTACGGATTTGGCAACAACCAAGAACTTATCGGTCGCAAATATCCCTTGCAAGATGGTTCTGGCTATGCCACTCCCTACCAGGAGCAGCAGGAATATAACGCCGGCATCACACTGGGCGGTCCTATCGTGAAGGACAAGCTCTTCTTCTTCGCCAACTATGAGCGCACTAACAAGCAGTATCCCAATAACTACGGCTTTGGTTCCGCTGAGTCTAGCGTGGACATGGACTTGGCGCAAAACGTGGTGGACATGATACAGGACATCGCCCAAAAGCAGGGAGTGAACTACCCTGGCGTTTTCTCAGGCGAGGATATTTATACCCGCAGCCATAAGGCGGGCTTGAAACTGGACTGGAACATCAACGACTTCAACAAGGCAACTGTTCGCTGGAGTCTCGTGGCAGCGGAGCAATTGAACAACACGGGAGGCCGCAGCTCGTTGAACGACAATCTTTACACTTATCCTTTCAAGAGCAATACCAACTCTTTCATCGCTGAGTTGCAGAGCCGCATCTCTCCCAACGTGAGCAACGAGTTCCGTGCTTCTTATGTCAGGGTAAGGGACAAGCGCGACGTGAAATCAGAGTTCCCCATGATAACCGTGAACAGCGTGGGCAGTGGCTCCGTGAACCTCGGTATAGAACGCTCGGCGCAAGCCAACAGCCTAGACCAGGATATCTACACCATAGAGGACAACCTCACTTGGTACAGGGGCAACCACACTTTCACTTTCGGAACCCACAACGAGATATTCCATTTCTCCAACCTCTTCATCCAAGACCTCTTCGGCAGCTATTATTTCAGCTCCTATAGTGATTTCGAGAACTATTACAACGCTTATATGGCTGGCGACCCCACGGCGGGACAATATATCAACCAGTATCGTTATGGTCACGCCAATACCGACGTGACGGGAGACCCTCGTTGGCAAGCTAGCTTCACGGCCATGCAGTTGGGCTTCTATGCGCAAGACAAATGGGACGCTACCGAGAACTTCCAGCTTACTTATGGTTTGCGCGTGGATGTGCCTATCTTCCCCGACACTCCCGCTGAGAACGCACCTTTCAATGCCTATGCGGCCGAGAAGGGATGGGACGTAAAGACAAACCACAGGCTTTCCAGCTCGCCCATGTGGAGTCCTCGTGTAGGCTTCCGTTGGGACATCAACAATGACCGCCGCTTCATCTTGCGTGGTGGAATCGGAATATTCACAGGCCGTATCCCCTTTGTGTGGATAAGCAACAATTTCTCCAACACGGGTATCCAGCTCTCCACCTACAGCACCTATAGCGCTGATGACCTCACCCTGTTGCTCGACCCCAACAAGCAAAGCCAAAACGAGGCTCTGCTGAAGGCTAGTGGCAGCCAGACGGTGAACGTTTACGACAAGGACTTCAAGTTCGCGCAGAACTTGAGGCTCAACCTGGGTTTCGATTTCCAGGTACTGGGCATCAATTGGACCGCCGAGGCCATCTACTCCAAGACTTTGAACGACATTCTCTACCAGAACCTCGCCTACGAGATGACGGGTGAGACCTATGGAAATACCTATGGATACGCTTGGGACAACCGACCTATGTTCACCCGCGTGACCACGGGCACCGATTTCACCAACGTCTACGCCCTGAGCAATACCTCCAAGGGTTATACCGTAAACCTCTCGCTGAAGGCCGAGAAGCATTTCGATTTTGGACTCGACTTGATGGCCAGCTATACCTGGACCAAGTCTAAGAGCGTGAACAATGGTACCTCTTCGGTGGCTGAGAGCAACTGGCGATACAACTATACCTATCGCAACTCCAACGACCCAGAGTTGGGCAACTCCGCCTTCAACGTGCCCCACCGCATACAGGCTTCCGCTTACTATCACGTGTCTTATGGCCACAACAAGGCTTGGCAGACCACGGTGGGATTGATTTACCAGGGCAAGAGCGGCTCTCCTTACACGCTCTATTACTATGGAGACGTGAACGAGGATGGATCCAATGGCAATGACCTGTTCTACATCCCCACCGATGAGCAGATAGACCAGATGCAGTTTGAGGAGTATAATGGAACCACCGCTTTCGCGCAGCAAATATTGGGAGACAGAACCTCTCTGTCCGCTGCCGACCAGCGCCAGTTGATGAAGGCATGGATTGCCGGGGACTCTTACATGAGAGATCATCGCGGCGAATACTATAAGAGGTACGCCGACAACTTAGCCTTCGAGCATCATTTCGATGTGCACTTGGCTCAAAAGTTCAGCTTCAAGGTGGGCAAGCAAGTGAATTCCGTGGAGTTGAGTTTCGATATCATCAACGTGGGTAACTTGCTCAACAAGGATTGGGGACATACCTATGGCGATGGCTTCGGAATCTACTATAGTCCTGTGACCTACCGAGGCAGCGGAGTTTACCAGTTCACGGGCGGCTATGCTTCCCGCAACTACTCCGACTACTATAGCCGCTGGCGTGGCCAGATAGGTTTGCGCTACACCTTCTAGTCTTTTTGTCCGTTTATAGGGCTTTTTGACATAACGGTGTCACCGCTATTCGTGCCACAGGCATGAGGCGGTGACACTTTTTTCATGTTTATATCTCTTGCCAAGGCAGCGGAGAAACACTTTTCGGAGAATTTCCTCGCGCGCGCGTATTATATATAATGTATAGATAGGGACGTTTTCTTTTCCATGGTGAATGCCCTGCTGGGTTGTCGCACTCTTATGCGAGAACGGGAAGAAGCGTGGGGAAAAAGTCTGGCAAAAGGGAAAAAATTTAGTTAAAAGGGTTGTGTTCTAAATAATTATTGTTAACTTTGCAGCACTTTGAAGTATACTAATAATAACGTTATATTTTTTTATGAATTTCACACTATTGATTACCGTTTTACTGACGGCCATGGTCTTGGTGATTGCAGCTTATCTCATCGCCAAGCTCGTAGGTCCCCGTTCGTACAACAAGGTAAAGGGTGAGCCTTTTGAGTGTGGCGTGCCCACACGAGGTACCTCGTGGTTGCCTGTGAGCATTGGCTATTATCTGTTCGCCATCCTGTTCTTGATGTTCGATGTCGAGACCGTATTCCTTTATCCATGGGCTGTCGCCGTGAAGCAATTTGGCTCTATGGCCTTGGTGAGCGTAGGGTTCTTCCTCTTGGTGTTGGTATTTGGCTTGGCGTATGCCTGGCGGAAAGGAGCTTTGGAATGGAAGTAAGAAAACCGCGCATCAAGAGTATTCCTTATGAGGAATTCAAGGACAACGAAACGCTGGAGACTATTGTCGACGAATTGCATGAGGGTGGAGTCAATGTAGTGACAGGCTCTTTAGACCAGTTGATTAACTGGGGACGTTCCAATTCCCTTTGGAGTTTGACGTTTGCCACCTCTTGCTGTGGAATCGAGTTTATGGCCGTGGGTTGTGCCCGCTATGACTTCGCCCGTTTTGGTTTTGAGGTTACGCGTAATTCTCCCCGACAGGCTGATTTGATAATGTGCGCTGGTACAATCACAGACAAGATGGCGCCAGCCTTGAAACGTCTGTATGATCAAATGGCTGAGCCTAAGTACGTGATTGCCGTAGGTGGATGCGCCATTTCTGGCGGTCCGTTTAAATCAAGCTATCATGTAGTAAGAGGAATAGACGAGATTGTGCCTGTGGATGTTTATATTCCAGGTTGTCCTCCTCGTCCAGAGGCTATCATGTATGGCATGATGCAATTACAGCGCAAGGTGAAGATTGAGAAATTCTTGGGCGGTGCCAACCACAAACAGTCAGAAGAGGAAAAGGCATTGGGCGTAAGCAACGAGGCTCTGTGTTTCGAACATAAGTTGGGTAAGAAACCCATCGTCGTCACGAATGTCCCCGATGATTTTGACCCCAAGGCAGGACTTCCTGAAGACAGTAATCAATAATAAGGTGAGCGAGATATGAAACTGAATAACCTTTCATTTGGATATGACAGCTTTGCCGTGGAGATGGCGAAGCTCAAAAACGAGAAACATTTCGACTACCTTGTTACTATTATCGGCGAGGATTTTGGCGAGGAAGGCTTGGGATGTATTTATATTCTGGAAAACACAGATACCCATGAGCGTACTTCTGTGAAGCAAATCGCCAAGCAAATGGACGAGGACTATGTGTTGCCCACTATCACGAATCTGTATAAGGGCGCTGATTTGCTGGAACGTGAGGTCTTCGATTTCTTGGGCATTAAGTTCCTGGGACATCCAGATATGCGCCGCCTCTACTTGCGCCAAGACTTCAAAGGCTATCCTTTGCGCAAGAACTTCCACAAGGACTATGGCTATTCCTTGGAAGATGACGTGGAAAGTGGACTCACTAGCCGGTATAGTATAGACAAGCACGGAAAATTGGTGGAGGAGAAGGTTCCTCTCTTCACTGATGATGAGTTCGTGATCAATATTGGCCCGCAACACCCCTCTACGCATGGTGTGCTCCGTTTGCAGACGGTGCTTGATGGTGAGGTAATCAAGAGGATTTATCCCCATTTGGGTTATATTCATCGTGGTATTGAGAAAATCAGCGAGAGTTATACTTATCCCCAGACACTGGCCTTCACCGATCGACTCGACTATCTAAGCGCCATGATGAATCGTCATGCCCTGGTAGGTGTGATCGAAGAGGCTATGGGCATAGAGCTTTCGGACCGCATCCAATACGTGCGTACTATCATGGATGAGTTGCAGCGTATAGACTCTCACTTGCTTTATTTGGGATGCTGTGCCCAAGACTTGGGCGCCTTGACAGCGTTTCTTTATAGTATGCGTGACCGCGAGCATGTGCTTAACGTGATGGAAGAGACCACGGGGGGCCGACTGATACAGAACTATTATCGTATTGGAGGATTGCAAGACGACATTGATCCTAATTTTGTGGCTAATGTCAAAGCACTTGTTGCTTACTTGAAGCCAATGATACAGGAATACGTAGATGTGTTCGGTGATAATGTCATTACCCATCAGCGTTTTGAGAAAATAGGTTATATGGACAAGGAAAACATCATTTCTTATGGTGTTACAGGCGCCAGTGGCCGTGCTAGTGGTTGGGCAAATGACGTGCGAAAGAACCATCCCTATGCCATGTATGATAAGGTGGAATGGGAGCAAGTGCTTCGTACGGAAGGAGATTCCATGGCTCGCTATATGAACCGCGTGGATGAGTTGTATCAGAGCTTGCATATCATTGAGCAGTTGATAGACAATATTCCCGAAGGTGAGTATTACATCAAGCAGAAACCTATCATCAAGGTTCCTGAGGGACAATGGTATTTCTCTTGCGAGGGTTCTCGTGGTGAGATTGGCGTTTACTTGGATAGCAAGGGCGACAAGTCTCCTTATCGCCTCAAGTTCCGTCCTATGGGTCTTACTCTGGTAGCTGCCATGAACGAGATGTTGCGTGGCGAGAAGATTGCCGACTTGATTACTACAGGTGCGGCACTCGACTTCGTGATACCTGACATTGACCGTTAAACGTGTGTGAAGACAAGTAAATATATGAACTCTTAGCATTCAACAAGATGTTTGATTTTTCAATCGTAACAACATGGTTTGACTCCCTCCTGCGTCAAACGCTGGGATTGGGTGATTTTTGGTCAATCCTCATAGAGTGCATCGTGGTGGGCGTACTGATATTGTTGGCTTATGCCACGCTCGCCATCGTCTTGATATTCATGGAGCGCAAGGTCTGCGCTTACTTCCAATGCCGTTTGGGTCCTATGCGTGTAGGCCCTTGGGGATTGTTGCAAGTCTTTGCCGATGTGCTGAAGATGCTCATTAAAGAGATTTTCACGGTCGACAAGGCAGACAAGTTGCTCTATTTCTTGGCTCCCTTCTTGGTGATTATCGCTTCTGTGGGTACATTCTCATTCCTGCCATGGAATATGGGCGCCCATATTCTTGACTTCAATGTGGGTATTTTCTTGGTGACAGCCATATCCAGCATTGGAGTAGTGGGTGTGTTCCTCGCAGGTTGGGGTAGTAATAATAAGTATTCCGTGGTGAGTGCCATGCGTGGTGCCGTGCAGATGATTTCTTATGAAATGTCATTGTGCTTGTGTCTTATCGCCGCAGTTGCCTTGACTGGCACAATGCAGATAAGTGGCATTGTTGAGGCGCAGACCGGGCCTTGGCAATGGCTTATTGTCAAGGGACATATTCCTGCCATTATCGCTTTCTTGGTATTCCTCATCGCAGGTAATGCCGAAGCTAATCGTGGCCCATTTGACCTGGCTGAGGCCGAGAGCGAGTTAACGGCAGGTTACCACACAGAATACTCTGGAATGGGTTTCGGTTTCTATTACTTGGCAGAGTATCTTAATCTCTTTGTCATCAGCGGTATCGCCGCTACCGTCTTCCTTGGTGGATGGGCACCTCTTAATATTGGGGTAGATGGTTTTGACATGGTGATGAACTACATCCCTGGCATTGTCTGGTTCTTGGGGAAAACGTTCCTCATCGTTTGGTTGCTGATGTGGATACGTTGGACTTATCCCCGTCTGCGCATTGACCAAATCCTGAAGCTGGAATGGAAATACTTGATGCCGTTGGCATTGCTTAACATTGTCATCATGACAGTGGTGGTTGCTTTTGGCTGGCATTTCTAAAAGAGTGAGAGTTTAACGATTCTAGTAACGATATACATATTATAAATATATATATGAGTAATCAATCATATTTCGGCGGTATCACCGCGGGACTGAAGACGCTCGCCACGGGACTGAAGGTTACCCTTAAGGAATACTTCACCCCGAAGAGCACCGAACAGTACCCTGAGAACCGCAAGACCACGCTGCATGTAGCTAAGCGGCATCGTGGACGATTGGTTTTCGTCCGCGATGAGGCTGGTGCGCATAAGTGTGTGGCTTGCACTATGTGTGAGAAGTCTTGTCCTAATGGGAGCATCAAGATTCTCTCAGAGATGCGTGAAGACCCTGAGACAGGGAAAAAGAAACGCTATTTGCTGGATTACAGTTATGACATGGGAGACTGCATGTTCTGCCAGTTGTGCGTAAATGCCTGCAACTTTGGCGCTATTGAGTTCACGAATGATTTCGAGAACAGTGTGTTTGATCGTGACAAGCTGGTGCTTCACCTTGACAAGGAAGTATATGAAGGTGGTAGTCTGCCTGGTTTGATTGATGGAGGCGCGCCGCTCACGATTGGTAAGTTTAACACCAAAACGAAGTAGAGGAAATGGCAAATATAGTAATGTTTTGCATCTTGGCGGTTGTCATCTTAGGCTCTGCCATATTATGCGTCTCGACTAAAAGGATTATGCGTGCGGCCACGTTCTTGTTGTTCGTGCTTTTTGGTGTAGCGGGCATCTATTTCCTGCTAGACTATACTTTCCTGGGAGCCGCGCAAATCAGTGTTTACGCTGGTGGTATCACCATGCTCTATATCTTTGCCATCCAGTTGGTGAACAAACGTACCCTGCAAGGACTCGTGGAACGTTTCCATCGCAGTCGCCTGGTAGGAGGCGTGTTGATATCATTGCTGGGTTTGGCTACGGTGGTTGTGGTGTTGTTGAAGAATCATTTCATCAACATGGCTGCCAGTGTTCCCGACGCTGAGGTTCCCATGACCCAAATAGGCACAGCCTTGCTTGGAAGCGGCAAGTACCAGTACGTACTCCCCTTCGAGTTTATATCCGTATTCCTGCTCGCCTGTATCATTGGCGGCATTATGATAGCCAGAAAGGAGGATAAGAAATGATACCCGTAGAGTGTTTTTTCGTGCTTAGCGCACTGTTGTTCTTCATTGGGGTCTTTGGTTTTGTGACCCGTCGTAATTTGATAGCCATGCTTATCTCCATAGAATTGGTGCTTAACGCTGTCGACATTAACTTCGCCGCGTTCAACCGTATTCTCTATCCAGGTTTGTTGGAGGGCTTCTTCTTCACGTTGTTCTCCATTGGCGTGAGCGCAGCCGAGACTGCGGTGGCTATCGCTATCATCCTGAATGTTTACCGCAACTATAAGAGTGACTCGGTGAACTCCATTGAAAACATGAAATTCTAGAAGGCCATGGAATATAGTTATGCGTTTTTGATACTCTTGCTTCCGTTTCTCAGCTTTGTCGTGTTGGGACTAGCGGGCATGAAGATGAAGCCGGCTGTGGCCGGATGGATAGGTACCGTGATGCTGGGCGTAGTGTTTGCCATGTCGGTATACACTGCCTATGAATACTTCTTTGCTGTTGGCCGTGATGCCACGGGAATGTATCCCACGGTTACCGTGTTTAATTTCACCTGGTTAAGGTTTACCGAACTGTTGACATTCAACATAGGATTCCGCCTTACGCCTATCAGCGTGATGATGCTTATCGTGATTACCACCGTGAGTCTCATGGTGCATATCTACTCTTTCGGTTACATGGCTGAGCGCGACGAGCATTATCATAAGGAAGGTTACGAGAAGGGTTTCCAGCGTTTCTACGCTTTCCTGAGTCTCTTCACCATGTCTATGCTGGGTTTGGTGGTGGCTACCAATATTTTCCAGATGTATCTCTTCTGGGAGCTCGTGGGCGTTTGCTCCTACCTGTTGATAGGTTTCTACTATCCCAAGCACGCTGCCGTGCATGCTTCCAAGAAAGCGTTCATCGTGACGCGTTTCGCAGACTTGTTCTTCCTGATAGGTATCCTCTTCTATAGTTACTATGTAGGAACTTTCAGCTACGACTTGCACGATATGCCCGAGTTGGCTACCAACCTGGCAGGAGCTACCTGGATTATCCCCACGGCCCTTTTCTTGATGTTTATCGGAGGTGCCGGCAAGAGTGCCATGTTCCCTTTGCATATTTGGTTGCCCGATGCCATGGAAGGTCCTACGCCTGTATCCGCGTTGATTCACGCCGCTACCATGGTTGTGGCAGGTGTATACCAAGTAGCTTCGCTCTTCCCCATCTATATCAAGTTCGGTGCGGTTGAGCAATTGCATTGGATAGCTTACATTGCCGCTTTCACCGCTTTCTATGCTGCCGCTGTAGCATGTACGCAGCGAGACATCAAGAGAGGTTTGGCTTTCTCTACCATTTCGCAGATTGCTTACATGTTGGTAGCGTTGGGTGTTTGCTATGCGGTAGACAATCATGAAGGCGGTTTGGGTTACATGGCTGGTATGTTCCACTTGTTTACCCATGCTATGTTCAAGGCTTTGCTCTTCCTTTGCTCGGGTTCTATCATTGTTATCATTGGCAGTAACTTCAAGGAGTATATGGGCGGTCTTCACAAGTATATGCCTATTACCAATATTTGTTTCTTGATAGGTTGCTTGGCCATAGCTGGTATACCTCCATTCGCAGGCTTCTGGTCCAAGGATGAGATTATCACCGCTTGCTTCCAGTTGCCAGGATGGGAAGGCCAGTTCTTTGGTTGGTTGCTCACCGTTGTAGCAGGCATGACGGCGTTTTATATGTTCCGTCTCTACTATGTCATCTTCTGGGGACAGAGCTATTATGAGTTGGATCCAGAGCATCGCCGCAAGCCCCAAGAGGCACCAATGGTGATGTGTATTCCCTTGATTATTTTGGCAGTCATTTCCGTATTCGCCGGCATGATACCGTTCGGTCATTTTGTTTCGGCTACGGGCATGGAGTATGATATTCATATCAATACCCGTATCGCGGTCACCAGTGTTATCGTGGCATTGATAGGTATAGGATTGGCAACCTATATGTATGCGCCCAAGAAGACACCTTTGGCAGATATGCTCGCCAAGCGTATGCCTCGTTTGCATAAGGCCGCGCTCAATCGCTTTTACATTGACGATATCTGGCAGTTCGTTACCCATAAGATCATCTTCAATTGCTTCTCCAAACCCATTGCTTGGTTTGACCGTCATTGCGTGGATGGTTTCATGAACTTCCTCGCTTGGAGCACCCAAGAGGGAGGACAGGCGATACGTCCTTGGCAGAATGGTGATGTGCGTTCTTATGCTGTATGGTTCCTCACCGGCACAGTGGCAATAACGCTTATCCTGTTGGCTGTAGCAATGTAATCAATCACTCTAGAAAAGTTAAGAAAATGAATATACTGAGTTTATTCGTAGTAATCCCCGTGCTGATGTTGTTGGGTTTGTGGCTTGCCCGCAACGACAACCAAGTGCGTGGTGTGATGGTGGCGGGTGCCACCTGCTTGCTGGGTTTATCCATTTACCTGGTATTCGCTTTCCTCGACTTGCGTGAGACGATGCCGGCCGACCAGTATCCTATGCTTTTCACGGACAGCATACCTTGGTTTGAGCCATTGCATATCCATTACGCCATTGGTGTGGATGGTATCTCCGTGGTGATGTTGCTGCTTTCGGCCATTATCGTGTTCACGGGTACTTTCGCTTCTTGGCAAATGGAACCCATGAAGAAAGAGTATTTCCTTTGGTTTGTATTGCTGAGCACGGGTGTGTTTGGATTCTTCATCTCCGTGGATATGTTCACCATGTTCATGTTCTACGAGGTGGCCCTTATCCCGATGTACCTCTTGATAGGCGTTTGGGGAAGTGGTGCCAAGGAGTATTCCGCCATGAAGTTGACTTTGATGCTGATGGGAGGTTCCGCCCTTTTGATAATCGGTATCCTCGCCATCTATTATTTCAGTGGTGCCACCACGATGAATGTAGTGGAGATTGCCAACATGGCCAATATCCCCGAGCATGTGCAGAAGGTGTTCTTCCCGTTTGTTTTCATCGGTTTTGGAGTTCTTGGCGCACTTTTCCCGTTCCACACATGGAGCCCCGACGGTCACGCTTCCGCACCTACCGCGGTTTCCATGCTCCACGCTGGTGTGCTAATGAAATTGGGAGGTTACGGTTGCTTCCGTATCGCCATGTATCTTTTGCCTGAGGCTCTTGACACGTGGGCACCTGTATTCTTGGTGTTGACTACCATCTCCGTAGTCTATGGAGCACTTTCCGCTTGCGTGCAGACAGACTTGAAGTATATCAACGCTTATTCTTCAGTGAGCCACTGCGGCATGGTGCTCTTCGCTTTGCTGATGATGACGCAGACCGCTATCACCGGTGCCGTGTTGCAGATGTTGTCCCATGGTTTGATGACGGCTCTCTTCTTTGCGGTTATCGGTATGATTTATCACCGTGCGGGTACTCGCGACGTTCGCTATTTGGGTGGATTGATGAAGGTTGTTCCTTTCTTGTCCGTGGGATACGTTGTCGCGGGTTTGGCCAACCTGGGTTTGCCAGGCTTCTCAGGCTTCGTGGCCGAGATGACCATCTTTGTGGGTTCATTCCAAAACGCGGACTTGTTCCATCGCGTATGTACCATTTGCGCTTGTACCTCTATCGTGGTTACGGCCGTTTACATCTTGCGCGTGGTGGGTAAGATACTTTATCAGAAAGTGCCCAATCAAAAATTCTACGAGTTGCATGACGCCACTTGGGATGAGCGAGTGGCCGTTATCGGCCTGATAGCTTGCGTGGCAGGCTTGGGTATGTTCCCGCTTTGGGCCAATGACATTATCAGCGACGCAGTAGGTCCTGTCATCGAGCACATCGGCAAGTTCGCCGTAATAGCATCACTATAATTCTAAAGACGCAGAATCATGGAAATCAATTATAGTCAATTCCTGCACATGATACCAGAGGTCACCTTGATGGCCGTCCTGGTGATAGCTTTCGTGGCCGACTTCTGTAGCGCGAAGAGCGAGGAACGCAAGTGGTTCAATCCGCTTATGGTTATTTTGATGGCCGCCCACCTCGTAATCAACATCTTCCCTGTAGAGCCTTCCCAGACTTTTGGCGGAATGTATCACACCAACGCCGCCATTGGCGTTATCAAGACAATTCTTGCCTTGGGAACCCTGATAGTTCTCATTCAGTCACGTGAGTGGCTTCGCCGGCCAGACACTTCTTTCAAGGAGGGTGAGTTTTACATGTTGATTGTTTCCACCTTGCTGGGAATGAACATGATGGTAAGTGCCAACCACTTCCTGTTGTTCTATCTTGGCCTTGAGATGGCATCCGTGCCCATGGCTTGTTTAGTGGCTTTCGACAAATATCGTCATAACTCCGCTGAGGCTGGCGCCAAGTTCATCCTCACGGCGGCGTTCTCCAGTGGCGTGATGCTCTATGGCATTTCATTCCTATATGGTGCCGCGGGCACGCTCTACTTTGATGATCTGACCTTCACGGCCACCCCGCTCACCATCATGGGCATGGTGTTCTTCTTCAGCGGCTTGGGCTTCAAGATATCCCTTGTGCCCTTCCACTTCTGGACGGCAGACTCCTATCAGGGAGCGCCCACGACGGTGACCGGGTATCTCTCGGTAGTCTCTAAGGGCGCGGCGGCTTTCACCCTCTGCACTATCTTGATGAAGGTGTTCGACTTCATGTATGAGTACTGGGCATACCTGCTCTTCATCGTGGCTGTATTGTCCATCACCATAGCCAACCTTTTTGCCATCCACCAGAAAGACCTCAAGCGTTTCATGGCTTTCAGTTCTATCTCCCAGGCGGGCTACATCGTGCTGGCCGTGATTGGCGATAGTGCCGTGAGCGTGACCGCTTTGAGTTACTATGTGCTTATTTACGTGGTGGCCAACTTAAGTGTCTTTACCATTATCAGCGCCATAGAGGAACATAACAACGGCACGGTAGACATGGATAGCTACAATGGCCTCTATACTACCAATCCCCGTTTGGCTTTCCTGATGACCTTGGCCTTGTTCTCGCTGGGTGGTATTCCTCCTTTCGCGGGAATGTTCTCCAAGTTCTTCGTGTTCATGGCCGCTGTCAACGGCGCCAGCATTGACACCACGGTGGGTGCCTTGGCATACGCCGTTGTATTCGTGGCATTGCTCAACACGGTGGTGAGCCTCTATTACTACTTGCTCATCGTGAAGGCCATGTTCATCAAGCACAATGACAATCCGTTGCCTACTTTCCAGAGCGCGGGCAGCACCAAGCTTGCCCTTGCCATCTGTACCGCGGGCATCGTGCTCTTTGGTGTTTGCTCAGTGGTATACGATTGGATTAGCGCGGCTTCCCTTGCGGCGTAATCGATAAATCCTATCATATTTAAAGGCGCATGCTCCGTGTGGTGCATGCGCCTTTTGTTATATATTCCGTTGAAGCGGTCGTTTTGTCTTGCCGGTGGTTTCACCCTTTTCGGAAAATAACTTGTTTCGCTTGACAAAATAAGTTGTTTTGATGAACAAAACAACTTATTTTGCCTGGCGATTTAACTTGTTTTGCACAGGAAAACAACTTGTTTTCCCGTCGCGACCAACTTTACTGGTTTTAGTCTTCCGCCTTGTCAATATATCCTCTCCTTACAAACTCCTCCATCAGGGGCCACGCCAATGCCTTGGCGTCGGGGTGGGGCGCGCCCGTAGTGCCTTTAGCCCTGAGGTCGAAGAAGTGCAGCCAGTCGCTCACGAATGCCGTGTGCACCAGTTCCGTATTGGTGTCCAGTGGCAATACGGCTCTTGCCTCTTGTGGCGTGCGGCCCATTTTGATGAGGTTCAGGTAAGAGAATTCCGCGGCCAGGTTGCCGAAGTTCCAGTAGTCCACCTCGTTCCATTCGTCCGTCAAGCCTTCGGTGATGTCTCTGCAAAGCTGTATGAAAGCCTCTTGCCCTTGTTCCTCTTTCACGTCTTGGTTGGTCATTTCCTTTACCCAAGAGGGGAGGTTGATGGTTATCTCGTTGCCGAATTTGTCTTTGTTATAGTTGCAGTAGCGAGTGCTTTGCTCCGCTATGCTGTTCACGCGGTGGCGATTATACTCGCGGGTGATGGAAATTTGCGTGGTGAAGTGGACGGTCACTCTTCGCTCATGGCTTGGTGTGTAGTCAGAGAGATATTTCAAGTCGTCCATTTTCCCGTTTTGCGCCAATACTCTCAGGTTGGTGGTGATGTAGTCATGGCCTTGGGCTGACTTCACTACGCTAAAGCGGTTGGTGGCATAGAAAGGAAGTTCCCCCTGCTTTGCCCGCAGGTATACCGTGGCATGCTCCAGCATGGCGGTATGCTGGTTGTTGATCATTCTCTGGGCGAAGGGACGTGCCGAGTCCTTGGTGGCACGGTCTTCACTCTTGTAACATACTCTGCCCGCGCGCTCTACTTGTCTGTAGATGCCGTCTTCTCCGGGTTCCTGCTCCCATATCTCGTAGTTTGGAAGGATGATTCTCATAAGTGTTTCAGTTATATGTTTCTCTCGCGAAGATACTAATTTTTCTTCACTTAGCCTTCCTTCTCTCCCTGGGAAAATCATGTTCCCATTTATTTTCTTTTTGTCTCAATGGCGTTATTCGGTGGAAATTCCTTACTTTTGCACCATTAATTTATATTCTGTTCCACATGGATATTACCCCTGTCGCCCGTTTCCGTTCCCCGTTCAGCTCCAAGTTTGGCATTCCCAAGCAGTCGGGAATCATCGCTTCCCTGCGTGGCAGCATAGAGTTTGAGTCGCCTTTCCGCAATCCAGATGCCTTGCGAGGCATAGACGCGTTTGATTACCTTTGGCTTATTTGGGAGTTTTCCGCCAATCCTCATGCTGCCCACGGCTTGTTGGTCAGGCCTCCTCGCTTGGGCGGCAACGAGCGGGTGGGGGTATTCGCTTCCCGTAGCCCTTTCCGTCCCAATGGGTTGGGGCTTTCTTCCGTGCGCTTGAGCCATGTGGAGTGGGATACCCCACGAGGGCCAGTTCTCCATGTTTTGGGGGCGGACCTGATGGATGGCACGCCTATTTACGACATCAAGCCCTACGTGGTCTATGCCGACAGCCATCCCGAAGCCCGTAGCGGTTTTGTGGATGCCAGGCAATGGACAAAGTCGGAAGTCATCTTGCCTGCGGTTGTCCTCTCCGTCCTTCGCCAGGCGGGTTGGAGCGAAGAGCTAGTAGACACTCTGGTCAAGGTGTTGGAGCAAGACCCCCGTCCCAGGTATCAGCAAGACCCCGCCCGTGTCTATGGCATGCCTTTCGCGGGCTATGATATCCACTTCCGTTGTCAGGATGGAAAGGTGATGGTTACGGATGCCGTTCCCTTGTAAGCGTTCTTTTGCCAGTCCATTTAGCGTATGTTTCCGGGCAAGGAAGGCAGGCAAAATAATGAAGATACCTTCATTGCCCAATGAAAGCGTCTTCGTTGGCTCACGATGACAGACATCCAGTATCTCGCCCAGTACCACATAGCTGGTACTGCGGTGTCAGCTAAGTGAAACTCCAGTACCAGCTAGGTGGTACTGGGAAAGGTACTGGCTTCCCCGTTGGGGGCAACCTTTTGCCTCGTGCCTGCCAATAGGGCTTTGGAACTTGTGTTACTATATCGCACACGCGAGGAAGTGTGGTAGCACGTCTTTGAGAATTGTCAAGACACTGGGCTTCAAACATGTGACGTTTTGAGTAATACGAATAAATATTCTCATTAATTGTAGAAATGGGAGGAGGATATAACACGCAATTTGAAAGTTTTGGGCATGCTTTAGATGACCGCTTAGCCAGCCGAAGCATTTCACTCTCCGTTTCCATTCCCTTGTATAATGGTGGTACGTTAAAAAATAAATATAGGATTTCGCAGATACAAATGCAGAAACTCAAAGAGCAGAGAGAGTACGACAAGGCAGTTGCGACAGCGGATATCGTAAGAGACCTATATAATATCAATATAATCATAGAATCAATCAACAACTATAGGGAAACATTGCGTCTGCTTAATGTGCAAATGGCCAACGTGAAATTGGCCATGGATTATGGAAGAATCAACATGGAGCAATACATCAGGCTGAAGTCACAGTATAGCCAATCGTATATGGCGTATCTGACGTTAATAAAGTCGTATTATATATGTATATACAAGTATAGATATCTCGCATTGTTTGATATTGAATCAAATGAAGAATTATAAAAGGATGGTTACCATCCTGTCTGATAAGTTCAACTTTATAAACAACAACGCAAATGAAAGACTTAAAAAAAATGAAGTTGTCCATACCTACTTTGGACAGCAGTGAGTGCAAGACCCTAATGGGCGGTGATATATACACAGAAGGCGCTCAAGACAATTGGGATTACAATTGGGAACAAATTTTTGACCAATTAGGTATCAAACATCCATAGTCTACTTCAAAAAGTCAAGTAACTCACAACCCTGAAGTCCTATAATTATTTTCCCGTGCAATAAGACATTGAAATTTACGTTTTACATAAATATAGGACTTAAAATCTAGTCAATTATGAAACAAACGATTATGAAACAAAACCTGAATAGGCTGTGTGTCCTATTGCTGTTGTGCGTGTTCACTTCATGCCTGTATTCCCAGACAAAGCTCGTTTCCTCTCGATACCAACTGGAAAGAGTCAGTATGGGGAAAAAGGCCGACAAGAAAGAATGGTATGCTTACCATCTGATAGACGATTATCGCGCTTTCCAGAAACAGATTTCAGACAATCATCTTGAAAGATTGTCTGCCGACAATGGCGTTTTTCTCTCTCGAGACGCAAGGAAAGCATTTGGAAAGAGTGTTTTGAGTGTTTTGGACAGGGAACTCTCCAACAAGGAAAAAGAGCGATTGGCTGAAAATAAATACTGGATATTCGTTTATATGTCCGTAGATGCCAATGGAAAGATTCTTTTTGTAGAGCTGTCCTCAAATTGGTTGATGGAAGAAGTGATAAAAGCCAAGCACATGTCCAACATATTGCGTCAAGTAAAAAACATACCGATGAACGATATGAGGCCTTTCCCAGAGAATAGTTATATACGGTACATTGTAGTAAGGAGATGATGGAATGTGTTAGATGGGAATTTGTCGGGATTTTTAAATAATTGAGTATGAAACTTGTTGGGAATCATCTTATATTGATATTGTTTTTTGTCATTCATCCTCTTGTCTCCCTTGGTCAGACAAGTTTTCAGATGACATATAAAGAAGGAGGATATTTCATCACCACGTCCATAAACAACCATGACAATACAGAAATATTTGTAGCATCTGGCTTTCATGGGATTATCGTCAGTGAAGATGACTATGGCAGGTTGTTTGTTGACTCTTTATACCAAACCGTTGATTCAGACATCGCGGGGATTAAAGACTTCTATAGAAAGCATCCTGTCAGCAAAGTCAAATATGGCAAGGTCTCTATTGGGGACTTAAGCTATCAAGGCAATATCTATGTGGTGGATAAATGGAGTAAGATAAATATTCCTATGTATCTGCTGAAAAACGAGAAGGATACAACAGCTCATTTGGTGCGCCTGGATTTTGATCAAGAAACGCTCGATTTTGTCAGGCAAGAGGCCATAAGTAAAACAAACATGCATCAATATAAAATGGTGGAATCGTCTCCCCTGCCTATCATCGAGACAACATTGTTCCTCTCAGATACATACGGACATCTGGGCAGTATTGAAGGGAGGTTTCTTTTTAATCTTAACAGTGGTTCTCCGCTGTATCTTTGCGTCAGGAATCCTTCTGCGCTAAATTTCATAAGAAAGAACAAATTTAGGATACTTCCCGCCCAAGACAAGGCCGGTAATGAAGTCGGAAAAGGGATTCTTGCCGCAGTCTGCCAAGTTGGAGAGCGGAAAAGAAGAAAGGTCGCAATTGGAGTAGGCGGGAGAATGAACTTGCCAAATGTTCTCGGGTGTATAGGCCCTTCCATGTTTCGCAAAAGCTGTGTGATTATTGACTCGAAGAACCATATCATTTATTACGAATAAAAGCCATGCCATCTTGGCTCTTTTCATTAACGGGCAAGGTCTTGGAACATTGCCGGCTATCCATCCGCTTAAAGGGGGCGAGGACATGAATTAAACTGTGTCGGCAAAGTATAAAACATCCACTTTGCCAGCACGGTTTTTACTATAAAGCAACTTGATTTGGAAGGTGGCCAAATGCCCTGCTGAAGGCCTTCCAAGTAATCTATAGAGATGGGGTCATGTGATCTATAGAAGCGAAGTGAGGTGGTCTATAGAAATGATAGGAAATATTCTATAGAGCACTTAAGACTCCAAAATAAAGTGCGATAAAACGCATCCGAACGGAAGAAAAAGCATTGCTTTCCGCCCATTTCCACCTTATTATGCCATTTAACTCAAATCGGTCATTAGACCGCATGAAGTAACTTCCACTCTTGGCAAATCACGAGGCCAAGGTTAGGGGCATTCTATATTTATAGGTGTATGAGTGACCTTTGGGTCCAGCAACAGCTTGCAGAGATATAAAAGGATGGCTATCATCCTGTCAAATAAGTTCAACTTTATAAAAAACAAAGCAAATGAAAGACTTGAAAGTTTTGAAGTTGTCCATACCTACTTTGGACAGCAGTGAGTGCAAGACCCTAATGGGCGGTGATGGTTATGGTTATGATGTCATTGGAGGGGACCTTCAAGAATGTGTCATAACAGCAGACGGTTACAGGCCTGACCACTCTGATTACGACTATCAAGATGACACCCTTGATGATGAACAAAATGATTACGGCTATGACCATGATTACGATAATAGCCATGATAATGATTATAACGTACCAGACCAATTGAAAGGAACATTTGAAAAGTTGCCGGAAAAAATACAAGATTTCTTGAAGGCAAATAACATTAAAATAATTTATGATCCCAATTATAAAAATGGAAGTGGAGGCCCTGCGTCATATTTTTCCGAGGATAAATCCATAAAAACCTCCTCATTAGATGATAACATATTGTTACGAGAAGTCATTCACGCCGTTCAAGACGCAATGGGGTCACTAGATGGCATGTCACATTCTGCCGAAGAATTCCAAGAAAAAGCGTTAGGGGATTTGGCAAGCTATTTTAATGGTGTTATTAATGAGAATGGAGGATGTGGCTTTACTTTAGATTTTAGTGACGGAAATTCCAGTTGGTCGGAATTTGTAGGAAGTTGTTTCGATGATGATGATAATTTTGATAGAGATGCATTCAAGGAGGGCATAATGGACTTCTTTGATATATTCCAAGATACCCACTCCAATGTTTCTGGATACAATGATTCTTTAGAGGATAATTATAACTGGCATTGGGATGAGTTCTTTGATTTGCTAGGTTTGTAGATTTCTATTCCCTAGATTTGCTTTTGTGAGTAATCACATATTACTTATGAGTATAAGTCTTGTGGGTAGGCTTGCGACTACCCACATGCTGATGGCTATCATTAAAGAGTGAAATGGCATGGTCTGAATAAATGCGAAAATAAACTTAGATTGGTGAATAATTCGATTATATTAAACCAATTTGTTATAGCACAATTGGCTCATCTATAAGGGCAATAATTCTCCAGTCTATTCGTTACAAATCTAGATAGACGTTTTACTCTTGTGATTCATCATATGGTAAGAAATCGTGATTTTAAATACTGCTATGAAATATCTGATTATTAGTTTGTTCTTATTCCTGTGGGGACATTTTCCCTTAAGCGGTCATCCTTGCCATATCGGTACGGGAGAATGCAATAATATTGTATTAGGACAAAAGGATAGTGTGTTGCGTGAGCGTATTTACTCGAATAGATTTGAACGCATCAGCATAGTACACGCAAGAGAAGAAAGCTTAACAGACTTGAAAAGAGCCGAGTTTTGGGAAACTAATGAATATGCCACGAGGCAAAAAAGTATATTTGAACAAATGGAATATAACATCATAAAGCAAATTCCTGTCCGAATATTAAACAAGGCTTTGAAACATAAGGCTAGTCCTATTCTCTGTAGGTTAATAATCACGCCGCATAATGGCCTCGTTAAAAAAGTTTCCTTCCGGACGGAATATGAAATTTCATCATATTTTACAAACGAGGATATCTTGAACTTTGAGAACATTGTATTAAACACAAAATTTACGCCAGAACATTTAACTACTGGTGATTTTGTGGTGTATTATTGGCCTATTCATCAAAAAACAATAAGGGAATATCTTGATTCCAAGAAATAACCCATGTGGAATATACATTTACATGAAAAAAGCTAAGCATTTATTCATCATCTTCTGCCTGTTATCAACTTGCACAGGGTGCTTCGCCCAGCGGGAATACTCGGAGGTAAAGAACCTCTTTTGTTCCAATGCCACGACACATTGGCGATTGGCTGACACTGAAGAGAATCTTGGCTTCCTGTTGGAGCCTTTGAATGAATTGAGGCTGGACGAAAACTATGTCTTGGCCGACTTCAGGAAAAAGTGGGATATACGCACCAGGCCCAAGGACATTTCCTCGCTGCGTCTGTACGTGCGTCCCGCTAAAGGGAAACTCCCAAAGAAGAAATGTTACGACAAGGAGTACGCCCGCTATCTGGAAAGCAAAAAGGAGAACAAGGCATACACTGAGAGTGATAGCTGTGTTTCCTATATTTGGCCGTACAAGAAAATCCGCTTGACAGGAACGCAAATGAGCATTTGGCAGGCGTTTCTCCTTTATTGGTCCCAATATTATGTGGGGATGAGGAACGAGGCCAACTATGGAAAAGAATACATCATAGCATCAGCCGCGGACGTGGACTCGGTTGTCTCCCTCATGCGCAACGCATGGGAGTCTGATTATTTCCATGGTAAAATTGACACTACAAAGATAACCAAGTGGGGGGCACGAAAGATTAATGAGATGAAAATAGCCCTTGACTCCTTGCGGGAAATCAAGGCAAAGAACCTGGCCCCCACCTTTAAATATGACGCCAACGATGTCACGATTGAGCACTATGTGTTTGGCGAGTTTTACGGATTGGCAAAACGCAGAACGACCCTGCGTCTATCTCCAAAACGGCATTTCGTCAAAGACATTGAAGGGAAGCCCCGCATACTTATAGCCAAGTACAGTCGAATGGTTTTTTACTAATCTAATTCCCGTTATTATGAAACAAAATATGAATAGACTTTATTTAAATGTATGAGACCCAATACGCTTTTTGCCATGAACACAACTTGAATTGCTTCTCGAAATAACTTATTTCCCTGGGCAAAACAATTTATTTCCCTGGGCGAAATAACTTGATTTGGGAGGCGGCCAAAGTACCCTGCGACATTGCCATCCGCTCATTTTCACTTTGATATGCCATTTGGCTTGAGATGGGCGAAAGCCAACCATGATGATGCTCTATGCGGGCTGATGACCTTCTGGTGGCAAGAGCCACGCCAACTAGGTTTTGGCTCGTGCCTTTTTCCTGTCGCTCATGATGGAATCCATGTTTTCTTTCGCCCATCCGGTCAGTGCGTTGATGTAAGGCAAGAGGGAGTAGGCGCGCGGTGTCAAGGCATATTCCACCCTGGGCGGCACTTCTGGGTAGACGGTGCGGGTGACGTAGCCATCCTCTTCCAGTGTGCGCAGCGTCACGGTCAACATCTTTTGCGATATGTCGGGTATCGACCTTTGCAGCTCCTTGAAGCGGATGTTCTCCTTTTTCGCTTGGTCTAGCGTGTAAATGACCACGAGCGACCACTTGTCACATATCCTTGCCAGGATGTTCCTGATGGGACACTCGGGAAACGCCGTGCTTTCTATTGTCGTTCTGTCCATAGCGTGTTGGTTTTCAGATTGGTCTACAAAGGTAAGCAAAACTCTTCAAGTAGGCAAATGTCTTTTTAGATTTTTTTACTTTTTCGTAACCGCTTTATATTCAACAATGCTTACTTCTAGGTAAGTATCTTCCATGCTGGTGCCTACTTGCGGGAAAGAAAAAGCCGCACTAAATTCGCGGTGTAAACGATAGAAGGTTACCTTTGGAGAGTGACCTTTTGGTATTCACTAATAATGTTGGAAAATGAGAAAATTGTTTTTTGTATTGTTCAATCTTTTAACGCTGACAGTTATGGCACAGACCAAAGGACGTTTTGAGGCCTATGACCTCGGCAGCTGCAAGCTGCATGTTTATTACACAAATGACGTGATGGGAGACGCTAGCTACATCATCGAGGGCGAGGATTCGCTCGTGACCATGGAGCATCCCTTGTTCAAGGAAAACGTGGCGGAGTTCAACGACTACATTGAGAAGCAGGGCAAGCCCATCGAGAAAATCATCTCCGACTATCATGTAGGTGGCACTGGGCACCATGACCAAGTGATGGCGGAGGGCATGGAGGAGTTTTCCAAAGGCCCGGTCTATGGAGGCATGATGAAAGGCTTTCAGCAGACGTGGGGCGACACCATGACGGAGATGCCCTCGGGCGCGGTTGCCGAGGTGCCGTTTGGCACTACGCAGACTTGGGCAGGCGTTACCTTTGAGTTCCGCCACGGTGCCTCGACCGACTTTCCCGCCGCCAGCATCTTGATAGCGGGTAAGGCCTACTATACCCATTGGGCTCCCGCCAAGGCGCACGTGAGCCATTTGCAAGTCTCTTCTCCCACCGCCATCGATGCGGAGATAGCCGAGGCAGAGCTTTCCTTGGCCTCAGGAGCAGAGTTTTTCCTTGGCGGACATGGCGGTGCGGCCCGTCGGGATGCCGTGGAGTTCAAGATAGGCTACTTGAAGAAGATGAAAGAATTGCTGGCCGCCAACCAGACGACGCAGGCTTTCGTAGAGGCCATGAAGCAAGCTTATCCCGGTTTGCCCGGGGAGGCTGGCCTGGAGGAGTTGGCCAAGGCACTTTACAGATAGGCTTCCACCATCGGGAGAAAACGTTGAGGGCAGTATCACGAGTTGGTACTGCCTATTTTTTGTACGTGAAGTCCGAGTTTTCCCACGGGAAGGCTTGTGTTTCTCGCGCTTTATCATTATCTTTGTGGACTGTAATCATTCACTTGTCCACTTACAAGACTATGAACGGCGAGACACATCCCCTGACACCTTTCTTGCCCCAAGGTGCCAAGGTGTTGATATTGGGCAGTTTCCCTCCGCCAAGAAAACGGTGGTGCATGGAGTTTTTCTATCCCAATTGGGCCAACGACTTCTGGCGAATATGGGGCTATATCGCCCAGGGAGACAAGGAATACTTTGTCGTGCCTGGCGAAAAACGTTTCGACAAGGAAAAGATCGTTGCCTTTTGCCAAGCGTATGGATTGGCTCTCTATGACACGGCGGAGGAAATCGTACGGCTGAAGGACAACGCTTCCGATAATTTCTTGCAGGTAATCCGTCCCACGGATATAGCCCGTCTGCTGGAGATGCTTCCAGAATGCCACGCTATTGTTGCCACGGGGCAGAAGTCTGCCGATACGTTGGCCTCCGTGCTAGGCTGCGCTCCGTTGGCGGTTGGCGAATGCGTGGAGACGCAATGCGCAGGCCGTGCCGTGAAAGTATGGCGTATGCCTTCCACCTCTCGTGCCTATCCCCGTTCCGTAGAGTGGAAGGCGGAGTATTATAAGAGAATATTCTCGGACTTATATTCAACTCATTCACCACAAAACTCTCTCTTATGAAACAATTCCTTTTTACCTTTTGCGCCTTTCTCATGGCGGGATATGCCACTGCCAATGGTGAGCCAGTGAAGACGGACCTACTCAGCGGCACGCCGCAGTATGTTCGATATGAGCAGACGGCGAATTCGTTCTGTTTGGCGGCGGAGGGAAAAGCCGCCACTCTCTGTGTTTCTGACGCGGATTGGGAAGGAGTTATCCGTGCCGCGGGTGACTTGGTGAATGATATTCGCATGGTGTCTGGTGCCACGCCGCGGTTAGTTCAAGGAGATTCACCCGTTTCGCGATCGGTTATTGTCGGTACGGTAGGCCATAGTCCATTGATAGACAAAATGGTGGAAGAGGGGAGACTCGATGTCTCCGCCATCAAGGGCAAGTGGGAATCGTTCCTCATACAGACCGTAGACGACAATTTGGTGGTGGCGGGAAGCGACAAGCGCGGCACCATCTACGCCATCTATGACATTTCCGAGAAGATAGGCGTGTCACCTTGGTATTGGTGGGCAGACGTGCCGGTGCGTAAGAGCCCTTCGCTATATGTTGCCGCGGGACGCTATGTGTAGCCTTCGCCGAAAGTGAAATATCGCGGCATTTTCATCAATGACGAGTGGCCTTCGTTTGGCGGATGGGCTTCTGGGAAGTTCGGAGGATTGAATTCCAAGATGTACGCCCACTTGTTTGAGCTTCTGTTGCGTCTGAAGGCCAACTATTTCTGGCCAGCCATGTGGGCTACCGCCTTCAACGAGGACGACCCGGAGAATCCCGCGCTGGCCGATAGATATGGTATTGTCATGGGAACTTCCCATCATGAGCCAATGATGCGTGCCCACAAGGAGTATACCAAGCGCCGTGAGGAAGTAGGCGCGTGGGACTATGCCACCAACAAGGAGAACCTGGACAAGTTCTTCCGCGAAGGACTGGAGCGCAACAAACGCTTCGACAACATTGTCACCATAGGCATGCGCGGAGATGGCGACGTGGCCATGGGCAAGGGAGATGACGAGGAAAACATGCGGGTGTTGCGTGACGTGGTGGCGGGGCAACGCCAAATTATTGAGGAAGTTTATGGGAAAGACCCATCAGAGGTGCCGCAGCTTTGGGCTATCTTTACCGAGGTGCAACGCTATTATGATAAGGGCTTCACCATACCTGATGATGTTCTTCTCCTTTTCTGCGACAACAACTGGGGCTATATCCGTCGCTGTGGTCCCCTGAAAGAGAAAAATCGCAAGGACGGAATGGGGCTTTATTACCATATCGACATGAACGGCGGGCCTTGCAATGACCGTTGGGTAAACACTTCTCCTATTCCTAAACTGCGTGAACAGTTCAATCTGGCTTACCAAACAGGTATCGATGATTTGTGGATTGTTAATGTAGGCGACTTGAAACCGAAAGAGCTGCCCATAGATTTCATAATGCGATACGCCTGGAATCCCAATGCAATCTCGGCCAATCAAGTGGATGAGTATACCCTTGAGTGGGCCGCGCAAAACTTCGGAGACGAGTTGGCGGAAGATGTGGCCGATATTGTCACGAAGTATCCCAAGTACAACTTGTGGCGCAAGGCTGAAGTGCAAACGCCAAATATCTTCAGCGTCGTCAACCACAAAGAGTCGGACAATGTGGAACGGCTATGGAAAGACCTGGAGGAAAAAGCCGAGGCGGTGAAAGCCCGTGTTCCTGAGGAAGCGAGAGACGCTTATTTCCTGTTGGTGTATTATCCCGCCGTGGCCTCTTCTGGCATTGCCCGAATCTATCTGGCTACGGGAAAGAACCATTTATACGCCCAACAGGGAAGACTCCTGGCCAATGATTACGCTCGGATGGCGGAAGCATTGTATGAAAGAGACCAACGGCTTACGCGTTATTACAATGATACGTTATCCAACGGCAAGTGGAAAAACATGATGTCTGATATTCATATCGGTTACACCATTTGGTCTATGCCGGAAAAAGCGATACTGCCCGAACAAAGAATGGTTACCCCGCAAGATTCTCCCGCCATGGGAGTCTCCGCGGAAGGCAGTGAAGTTACGGAAAGAGAGGGCAAGCTGGAACTTCCCGTATTTGACTCGCTGCTTGGCCAGAGCTATTATGTCGACATCTTCAATAGAGGAAAGGGCGGCTTTGACTATGCGGTAACCGCGTCAGAACCTTGGGTAAAGATTAGCCAAGCCAAAGGAACCGTGACAGAAGAAAGCCGAATCATGGTAAGCGTTGACTGGGAAGCCCTTCCGAAAGGAACGCATGAAGCCCAGCTAACCATTAAAAGCGGAAAGGCAAGCGTGCCTGTTGCCCTGCGCGCTGTTAAGGAACAAGAGCCGGAGACAGATGGACCATACTTCGGTAACCTGAGCGGAAGCGAGTTCTCCATTCCCGCATACCTATATAACAAGAATGTATCGGGAAAGGATGCCACGTGGATTGTGTTGCCTGATTTAGGCAGGTCGGAGGCTTGCATGGGTATCTCGCCTGTCACGGCCGCCAGTGCCAGCCCCGCAGACGCACCCCGCTTGGAGTATCAAGTCTTGTTGCCCGATACGGGAACTGTTTCGCTGTGTCTTGGCATCTTGCCTGTTCAAGACGTTTATCCTGAGCGGGGATTGCGCCTCGCGGTAGGCTTGGATGAGGAAACGCCCCAAGTGCTTGACGCACGGCAAGGCTTCCATGATGAGTTTAAGGAATATACTTCGGAGAATCTGGCTAAGTCCCCCAACTTGAAACCATTGCCCCGGCAAGACGCCAGCGTCAAGCTCATAGGGAAGGGACAGCCTCGCCGAACGGAAGTGTTCGACAACCAGCGTTGGCTTACCGTGAAGCTGAACGTGAAAGAGGCGGGCGTGCACACCTTGAAAGTCTTCATGATAGACCCGGAAATCGTGCTTGAGCGCATTGTGGTCAATCCAGACAACCAACATCCGAGCTACTTCGGCGCTCCCGCGGTTAGACACGAATAGGAAAACGGCTATTATCCTCTAGAGCGAAATAAACGCCGGGGAACATCTTCCTGCGATAGGACTGTTCCCCGGCGGTTTTCGTGTCAGCGATTCAGCATATTACCCTTCGTCAAGGCAGGTAATCGCTTTGGTGGCTCAGAGCTTTCTCACCTTTATGCCAGACAGGAAGGGCTTCCCTTTGACTGCGTCCAGTTTGATGGTGATGCTTCCTTCGGAAGCGCGGATGATGTACCGGCGCTTGAAGGCAGTGCGATAGCGTCCACCGTCAGCGGGAGAGAAATCGCTTTCCACTTGCTTCCCGCAGATGGATATATTGAAACGAGTCTCTCCAGAGACCATTTCCTCTTTGTTTTTTCCTAAGAGATTGGCGAGTTGGGCGGCGGGCCGGGTCACGTCTGCCATCAGCAATTCCACCTCGTAATCTCCTTTTGGAGCGGCAATTTGATAGGCAATCTCTCCTTCGCGCCAGGTTTGGTAAATGGGTCCATCTATGGTATTCGTGATTTCAGAAGTGGTGCCGCGGGCTTTTCCGCCTATATAGCCCCAACTTCCAGGCTTATATGGCTGGTCGGGCAACCATGTCAACTGGCTCACGGCAGAGGTGAAATAGCAGTTGCTGCCCACGTTGATGGCGAGTTCCTCTCCTTTCGCCAAGTCGGGCAGCTGCTGGAAACGGATGGACATTACGTCTTCCACGGCTTTCCCCTCATAGATGCCTTTTGCCGTTAGAATGGAGTTTCCCTCGGGAAGTACAACGTTGAACACGGCGTGGCAATTGTCCACGGCCTGCCGTCCCGCGGATTTCCCGTTGACAAGCAATTCCACTTCGGGCAGGTTCGTGTATATCTTCACCATCTGGACAGCGTCAGCCTCCCCCGTCCTTACGTTCCAGTCGCGGCTGGCGATATGCAATACCGGGATGTCTTTCCGCCACATGGACTTGAAGTAGTATGCCACGTCTTTCGGGGTGCGGTCGTTATAGAACAAACCTTTGTTGTTGACTCTCGGCATAGACTCTTGCCGCCCCGCTACGTTAAAGTCAATGAAATTCCAGTAAGCGCATCCACTGATCCATTCTTTTTCCTCGATGAAGGGCAGATAATGCTTCACGTATGTTTGGTGATACTCTATGCTGAAGTCGAAGGCTTTCGCGTGGGTGGAATGTAGCCTGCGGTCACTTCCCGCTCCCCATTCGCTGATGATGATGGGGTGGTCGGGATAACGCCGGTGTTGGTCTTCACACCAGGCGTCGAAATCTTCCAGCTTGTCCACGTACCACCCTTGGTAGAGATTCCAGCCTGCCACGTCCTCCAGGTCCAATCCTATTTCATTGTAAAGGTTAGTCATATTGAAGGCCATGACACTTGCCCTGCTTGGGTCTTCTTCTTTCAAGGCTTTCTCCAGTCGTTGTGCCAGGGCTACCGTGCGCTCTTTGCATGCTGGCCATTCAGGGCTATTCACCTGGGGTGCCGTCAGGAGTATCTCGTTCATATATCCCCAGGCTATCACCGAGGGATGGTTATAATGCTGCCGAATCATCTCGCGCAGGTTGCGTTCACAATTGTCCGCGTACCCCGGCGTGTCAGGGACGATGTTGATAATGGGGATTTCTTCCCAGGCGAGCAGACCCAACTTGTCACACATTTCCAATAGGGCGTCATCTTGCGGAAAGTGCGAGACGCGAATGAAATTACATCCCAAGTCCTTCATCAAGTGGATATCGCGGCGGTGTGCCTCGTCATCCAGCGCCACTCCTACGGGTGCTTGGTCTTGATGGCGGTTTACTCCGCGCAGCTTGTAGGGTTTCCCGTTGAGGCTGAAACCCTTGTTTCCGTCAAAGGAAAACCAGCGCAGTCCCACGTTGTGGTTTTTCTCGTCGAGCACTTCGTTGGTTTCCGGATTTATCAAGACAGTTCTTATCGTGTAGAGTTGTGGATTTTCCGGCGACCAAAGCATGGGCTCCGCTATTTTGCCAAATGTGTCATCAAAGCCGCGTGTCTCTCCCGCTTTGAGTCTCAGCTTCTGTTCTCGGGTCTGCAGAGGTTTCCCTGTGGGGTCGAAAAGCATGTTTCTCACCATGAGCGTGGCGTTGTCGTGAGCGTCATTGGTCACTTCGCCGCGAAGTCGCACCTTCGCGTATTTCTCGTTTACTTCGGGAGTGTTGACAAAAATGCCGTCAGACCCCATGTTGTCCATGCGGAAATGTTGTTCGGGTGTAGATATCAACCACACGTCTCTGTAGATGCCACCCCAAAAAGTGAAGTCGGCCGAAATGGGAGTGATATCCTTGCGGCTGTTGTCCACGGTGATTTCGATGACATTCTATTTTTGGATGTAGGGCGTGATGTCGAAGATAAAGGCGGTATACCCACCTGCGTGGCTGCCTATCTCCTTTCCGTTCATGCGAACTTCCGCCGCCTTGCTCGCCGCGTCTATCTTGAGATAGTAACGACGGTGGGGAATCACCTCAGGCAAGGTGAGCGTACGGCGATATATGCCTTTTCCCTGGTAATAGTTCGGTTGTTGATAAGCGTCCAGGTTATACGTGTGCGGGAGATTTACCATTTTCCATTCCGTTTCCGTTGGCTTGCGGAATTCCCAGCTGTCGTTGATGGTTTTCATTTCCCGCTGTGCCTGCAATGTGCTGGCGGACATCACCGCTATTGCGGCCAATATCCATTTCTGGCGCAAAGCCTCATGTAGTTTCATGTTCTAGGCTATTAATATATGATGTGTTTCCTTGTCAAGAAAGAAAGGTATGTATATAGATTCGAGTTTTTAAGTACCTGCGGTTTTGCGCCCGCTTTCCTTTGTTGGGCACAATCGCGCGTTCGGTTTGCAAAGATACGAAATTCTAGGATAACTACAAGCGGATACAAGGTGAAAATAGCGGAAATGCCCATTAACTTTCAGGCTTTTTACCCGCCTTTTGAAAATAACTTGTTTTGCCTTTCAATTTAACTTGTTTTGGTCAGCGAAATAACTTATTTTCGTCGCCAAAATAACTTGTTTTGATTGGCGAAATAAGTTGTTTCGCGATGGAGCCCCGTAGCGCGAGGCCTGGAATTCAGAAATTCTGGTCTTTCCTTTCCTTGGCTTAAGATGTGTCCTTTACGAGAAAAAGGAGGTTATATTTTGCCATTTCGAATATTTCCCGTACCTTTGCATGAAATTTTTATCATGGCTCTTTGGCCGTGACCCTATTAGGTTTATTGCGTTATAAGGTATGATTTCCGTTGAGGGATTGAAAGTCGAGTTTGGCGTGAAGCCTTTGTTCCATGACGTGAGTTTTGTGGTCAATGACCGCGACCGCATTGCCTTGGTGGGCAAAAACGGGGCGGGCAAGAGCACGATGCTCAAGATATTGTGCGGATTGCAGCAGCCCACGGCGGGAACGGTAGCCGTGGCCAACGACACCACAGTGGGTTACCTGCCGCAGGTAATGAAATTGCAAGACGATACCACCGTGAGGGAAGAAACCCGCAAGGCTTTCTCCGATACCGTTCAACTGAAACAGCGCATAGACAGCCTGCAAGAGCAGTTGGCTACAAGAGAGGATTACGAGAGCGATGATTACGCCAGGTTGGTGGAAACCTTTACGCAAGAGCACGAGCGTTACTTGATGCTGGGAGGCGAGAATTACGAGGCGGAGATAGAACGCACGCTTATGGGTTTGGGTTTCCTTAGGGAAGATTTCGACCGTCCTACCAGGGAGTTCTCTGGGGGGTGGCGTATGCGTATTGAGTTGGCCAAGATTCTTTTGCGTCATCCTGATGTGCTGTTGCTGGACGAGCCTACTAACCACTTGGACATAGAGAGTATCCAGTGGTTGGAGCAATATTTGTCCCAGAGTGCCAACGCCGTAGTGTTGGTGAGCCACGACAGGGCTTTCATCAATCACGTTACCAATCGTACTTTGGAGATTACTTGCGGTAGGGTGGAGGACTATCGCGTGAAGTATGATGAATATGTGGTCTTGCGCGAGGAACGCAGGCAACAGCAGCTGCGCGCCTACGAGAACCAGCAAAAGGAAATAGCCGACGCGAAGGAGTTCATAGAGCGTTTCCGTTATAAACCTACCAAGGCCGTGCAGGTGCAGAGCCGCATCAAGCAGCTTGCCAAGATTGTGCCCATCGAAGTAGACGAGGTTGACAATTCCGCCATGCGCTTGAAGTTCCCCCCGTGCTTGCGCAGTGGCGACTATCCCGTGATATGCGATGAGGTAAGCAAATCTTATGGTGACCATGTCGTATTCAGCCATGTCTCCATGACCATTAAGCGGGGTGAGAAAGTGGCTTTCGTGGGTAAGAACGGAGAGGGAAAATCCACGTTGGTGAAGTGTATCATGGGCGAAATTCCTTTCACGGGAACCTTGAAGATAGGCCATAACGTGCAGATAGGATATTTCGCCCAAAACCAAGCCCAGTTGTTGGATGAGAATCTCACTATCTTCCAAACGATTGACGAGGTGGCCACAGGCGACATCCGGCTGAAAATAAACGATCTTTTGGGTGCTTTCATGTTTGGAGGGGAGACCAGCGAGAAATTCGTCAAGGTGTTGAGTGGAGGCGAGCGCAGCAGGTTGGCCATGATTAAATTGCTGTTGCAACCTGTCAACCTCTTGATTCTCGATGAACCGACCAATCACCTGGACATGCAGTCCAAGGATGTGCTGAAAGAAGCCATCAAGGCTTTTGACGGCACGGCCATCATCGTGAGCCACGACCGCGAGTTCCTTGACGGACTGGTGGAGAAGGTATATGAGTTTGGTGGCGGCAAGGTGAGAGAGCACTTGGGCGGCATCTATGATTACTTGCGCGCCCATCAGGCAGAGACGGTTCAAGAGGCTTTGGCTTCTTCCTCGCCCGTTACCCCCTCTCCGCAGGAGCCTGTTTCCGCTCCAAAAGCAGTGCTGGGCAAGCAAGACTACGCTGAGCGCAAGGAACAACAGAAGCGCGTGAGGCGAGCCGAGAATGCCGTGAAGGACTGCGAGACGAAAATCGCTTCGCTGGAAAAACGGAAAAAAGAGCTGGACGATTTACTTTGCCAGCCAGCCCACGCATCCAATATGGAACTGGTAACGGAGTATACCTCGCTCATGAAAACGCTGGACGAAGAGAACGAACGGTGGATTACTCTCAGCGAGCGACTGGAGCAAATCAATGAAGAGAATAACATATAATTATATAACAAAACTTTTAGAACAAGGAAAGATGAAAATGAGATTTTTGATTCCAGCTGTCCTGTTTGCCGTAGTCCCCATGGGCGTGATGGCGCAGGGCAACAAGTCGGGACTCCACGAAGAGAACTTCGACAAAAGTGTGCGTCCCGCAGACGATTTCTATCAGTTCGCCACGGGTGGATGGCAGAAAAACAATCCTCTGCCCGCCGCTTATAGCCGCTTCGGCAGCTTTGACTTGCTGCAGGAAAACGTGAACAAGCAAGTGAACGAAATCCTGACAGACCTGCGCAAGAAGACCTACAAGACAGGTACCATAGAGCAGAAGCTCTCCGACTTCTACAAGTTGGCTCTCGACGTAGACCGTCGCAACCAGGAAGGCATCGCTCCCGTGAAGGCTTTGCTGGACGAGATGGAAGCTGCCAAGACCAAGGAAGACTTGCAGGCATTGCAGTTGAAGTACGCTGAGCAAGGCTACGGAGTAAGTTTCGTTTGCGGTTTTGGAGCTGACGAGAAGAATTCCACCATGAACATCTTCAATGTTTACCAAAGCGGTCTTACTTTGGGACAGAAGGATTACTATGTCAACAACGACTCCGCTACCGTAGCTATTCGCAAGGCCTATCGTGAATTTATCGCGGATATGTTCCAGCTCTATGGCTTCAGCGAGGAGGCCGCCAAGCAAAAGGAACAGGCCGTCTTCCAACATGAGACGACATTGGCTCTCATCTCTAAGAGCGCGACTGAACTCCGCGACCCGCAGGCCAACTATAACAAGATGACATTGATGGAATTCAATGCCAATTATCCCAACCTGCGCCTGGAAGTGATGTCCAATGCCGAGGGAATCAAGTCGGAGTGGATACAGGAAATGGTGGTAGGCCAACCTGAGTTCTTGGCAGGACTTGATAAAATCGTGGTTGCCGAGAGCGCGGAGACATTGCGTGCCTTGATGGAGTGGGATGTTATCATGTCTTCTTGCTCTTATCTCACGGATGAAATCAGGGAGCGCAACTTCCAGTTCTTTGGCCAGACCATGAGCGGTCGCAAGGAAGATTATCCTCTTTGGAAGCGTGCCACTAGTCAAGTGGAGTCCCAGATGGGCGAGGCGTTGGGTAACATTTACGTAAAACGTTATTTCCCCGCCTCTTCCAAGAAGATGATGGAGGAGTTGGTGCACAACTTGCAAATCAGCCTTGGCCAGCGCATAGACGCACAGACCTGGATGAGCGACTCCACTAAGGCTGCCGCTCATAAGAAGTTGGATCGTTTCTACGTGAAGATAGGCTATCCCAACAAGTGGCGTGATTATTCAACGCTTATCATAGACCCAGCCAAGTCTTACTACGAGAACGTGATGGCTTGCCGTAAATTCGCTCACGACAAGCACATAGAGGAGAAGGCTGGCAAGCCCGTAGACCGCGATGAGTGGTTCATGGATCCCCAAACGGTAAACGCCTATTACAACCCCACTACCAACGAGATTTGTTTCCCCGCAGGTATCCTGCAGTATCCTTTCTTTGATCCTAAGGCAGACGAGGCCTTCAACTATGGCGCTATCGGTGTAGTGATAGGCCACGAGATGACACACGGCTTCGATGACCAAGGCCGCCAGTATGACGCCGACGGCAATATGCGTGACTGGTGGACAGCTAGCGATGCCGAGGGCTTCAAGCAGCGTGCGGACATGTATGCCGATTTCTTCTCCAATATCAAGGTGTTGCCCGATTTGAACGCCAATGGCCGTTTCACTTTGGGTGAGAACTTGGCTGACCACGGAGGATTGCAAGTGGCTTACAATGCTTTCCTTAACGCCACGAAGGGCAAGAAACTGAAGAACAAGGACGGTTTCACTCCCGCCCAGCGCTTCTTCTTGGCTTATGCGGGGGTATGGGCAGACAATATCACCGAGCAGGAAATACGCAACCGCGTAAAGGTTGACCCGCACTCTTTGGGCAGATGGCGTGTGAACGGCGCATTGCCTCACATTGACGCTTGGTATGAGGCGTTCAACGTAAAAGAGGGTGACAAGTTGTTCATTCCAAAGAGCGAGCGTTTGGAGCTGTGGTAAACAGCTCCCTTCGTGCGCACGAACATTATTATATTTAATAAGATAGCGAGAAACAAACAGGAAAATGCCATTAAGACTCCCCGATAAGTTACCTGCCATCGAGTTGCTGAAGCGTGAGAATATCTTCGTCATGAACGAGAGCCGTGCGCTCAATCAAGATATCCGTCCCTTGCGGATTGTTATCCTCAACCTCATGCCTTTGAAGATTACCACGGAGACCGACCTTATCCGGTTGCTCTCCAACACGCCTTTGCAAATGGAGGTTTACTTCATGAAACTCCGTACCCATACGCCCAAAAACACTCCGATAGAGCACATGATGATGTTCTATAAGGATTTTGAGACTTTGAGGAAAGAGAAATTCGATGGTATGATTGTGACTGGCGCTCCCGTGGAATCCATTCCTTTTGAGGGTGTGAACTATTGGGATGAGCTGCGCACCATTTTCGATTGGGCGCGCACGCATGTCACCAGCACGCTTTATATTTGCTGGGCGGCCCAGGCGGGCTTGTATCATTATTATGGCATTCCTAAATATTCCTTGCCTAAGAAGATGTTTGGCATCTTCGACCAACGAGCCCTTGACCCGCAATTGCCTATTTTCCGTGGTTTCGACGATGTATTCCGTATGCCTCAAAGCAGGCATACGGAAGTTCGCAAGGAAGATATAGAGCGGGTGGAGGGATTGCGCATTATCGCTGAATCTGACGAGAGTGGCGTTGGCATCGTGATGGCTCGTGGGGGGCGTGAGTTCTTTATCACAGGCCATTTGGAGTATGCCGCCAACACGCTCGATAATGAATATAAGCGTGACAGGGGCGTGCGTGCCGACGTAGGCATGCCCCTGAACTATTATCGCGATAATAATCCCGATATGCCGCCGGTAGTGACATGGCGATCGGCGGGAAATTTGCTTTATAGCAATTGGATTAATTATTATGTTTATCAAGAGACTCCTTACGACATAAACCTGATAGGGTGATTTTATGCGCAAACTGCAACTTTTGGCACCAGCCAAGAACTTGGCATGTGGCATCGCGGCTATAGACCACGGTGCCGATGCTGTTTATATAGGCGCGCCCAGTCATGGGGCGAGAATCGCCGCGGCCAATACCTTGGAGGATATCAGGTCGCTGTGCGACTATGCGCATCGTTTCGGTGCGGAGGTTTACGCTACGGTTAACACTATTGTTTACGATAGTGAGATGGCGGATACATTGGCTATGGTGACCCAACTGGATGCTGTGGGGATAGACGCTTTTCTGGTACAAGACATGGGCTTGGCGCAGCGGATGAGGGGAAAATACGTCCTTCACGCCAGTACCCAATGTGATACCCGCACGGCGGAAAAAGTAGCGTGGCTCCACGACCAAGGTTTTCGCAGGGTGGTGTTAGCTCGTGAGTTGTCTTTGCAAGCTATTCGTGAAATCCGTCAGGCTGTGCCGGATGTGGAATTAGAGGCATTTGTCCATGGTGCCTTATGCGTTTCTTATTCGGGGGTGTGCTATGCTTCCCAATACGCTATGGGACGTTCCGCCAATCGCGGTGCTTGCGCCCAGTTCTGCAGGTTGGCTTTTGACCTGGTAGATGCCGAAGGAAATGAGATTGTGCGGCAACGCCATCTCCTCTCCCTTAAGGATATGTGTCGCATAGACTACCTGGAACGTTTGGCGGACGCAGGTGTTTGCACATTCAAGATAGAAGGCCGCCTCAAGGATGAAGATTATGTGAAGAACGTGGTCTCAGCCTATAGTCAACGTCTTGACAAGTTGGTGAAGAGTCGTCCGCTGGATTATTGTCGCGCTTCCCAAGGCACGGTCACTTACTATTTCGAACCCTCTCTAGGAAAAACTTTCAATAGAGGTTACACTTCCTATTTCATGGAGGGCGTGGCCGAGCGTATCGCTTCTTTCGACACTCCGAAGTCTATCGGAGCGTTTGTTGGGAAAGTAAAAGAAATAAAGGGCAATAGCTTTACCGTGGCGGGTACGGCCAGCTTTGCCAATGGCGATGGTTTGTCTTTCTTCGACCAAGACCATCGCTTGCAAGGCTTTAGGGTTAACAAGGCCGAAGGCAATAGGCTTTTCCCTCAGCGTATGCCAAAGGAATTGCGTCCGGGGCTTTCTCTTTATCGTAATCATGACGAGGCGTTTTCGCGTCAACTGAAAGGTAAAACCGCAGAGCGCAAATTGCCATTGGCCATGGAATTTAAAGCTGAGCCAGAAGGTTTTTCGCTTTCTTGCATGGAGACTAAGGTAATGGTGAATTGGCCATTGGAAAAGGCGAAGCAGCCCCAGGGAAAGAATATTTGCGACCAACTCACCAAATTGGGGAACACTCCCTTTGTTTGTGAAAAACTGTACATATCGCCAGGAGCGGAAGATTATTTTATTCCCAATAAGGTACTTACGGAGTTGCGTCGTAAGTTGATTGACAGATTGATGCCTATAAGCTCCAAGCTGTTCGTAAAGAAACAGAACGCTAAAACGCCAGAACCGGACACTCATGAGCGTGTTGCCGTTTCCAAGGCTCCCTTGAAAGTGTGGCAACCAGCATACCGTGACTATCCATACCTTTATAATATAGCAAACCAAGAGGCCAAGGCCTTTTATGTTTCCCAAGGACTGAGGCAACCAGTTCCCGCTTTTGAGCTGAATGAAAAGCACAATCATCCCCTGCTGATGCAGTGCCGCCATTGCGTGAAGAGAGAACTGGGCTATTGCCAACGCCATGGCGGCAAACGCGCTGCTTGGCGTGAACCGCTCTATTTACGCTTGCCAGGCGAGAGACTTTTTCGTTTGGAGTTTCGTTGTGACCAATGCCAAATGAATATCTATGCAGAGTAGTTTTATGCGTTTCCTATGGCGGGCCGGCTTGCCGCTCCTGCTTTTCTCGCTGCTTTTCACGTCATGTTACCGCAAACGTGGCGAGACTCATTCCGACGTATTGGTCACATACAACCAACGGCAAATAGACTCCATTAATTTCTCGGCCACTCACCATTACACTAATAAGTATAATTTCGTGGTGAAACACGATTCCTTGCTGTTGATAGCCCAGCAACCCGAGGAGTATGTCAATCAAATGCCCGTAGACACCTTTGCCGTAAAGAGCGGCCATCTGTTGGTGGTCTCCGATATTCGCATGATACCTCAAGACAGCATAGATACTGTATGGGTGCAATTGGCTACCGAGAAAGGGAGAATTGGCTGGACGCATGAGTCGTCGTTGTTGCGCCAAGTGGTGCCCGATGATCCTATTTCGCAGTTCATCTCCATGTTCAGCGACATTCATTTGTTGGTGTTCCTTGTTATCATAGTGGTGATAGCCTTGGCTTATTTGGTGTATAAGATACGTTCCGAGAATGCCCGGATAGTGCATTTCAATGATATAGATTCTCCTTACCCCACGGCTTTGGTGTTGTTGGTCTCTTCCTCGGCGGCGTTTTATGCCACGATACAGAACTTTTGGCCCCAGGTTTGGCAACAGTTCTATTTCCATCCCACGCTTAACCCCTTTGCCGTGCCACCAGTGCTAGGCTTTTTCTTGATATGTGTGTGGGCTATCCTCATCGTTGGTCTCACTTGCGTGGATGAGGTCTACCACCGCATGATGGCAGGCGAAGGCATTCTTTACCTCTTTGGTCTCTTGGCCGTATGCGCCATAGACTATATCGTGTTTAGTTTGACCACGCTCTACTATTTGGGCTATCCCCTTTTGTTGGTATATTTCTGGTTTTCCATTTCCCGATGGCGAAAAACTTTCGGGAGTTAGAATTTATTTCGATAATTATCCGTATCTTCGCGTTGGTATAACTGAAACTATATAATGATTATCTAATGGCTCGATTTTTCCTTTTGGTGTCTTTCCTTTGCTGTGTGTTGCGCTTGTCCGCGGATGGCATCAATTCCGAAAAGACTTATGACCTCAATGATACCAGCAAGGTATATGATATAGACGAAGTAGTGGTTGTCTCTTCTCCCAAGGAGGTATTCAGGCTGCGCCAACAGGCTCTTAGCTCTAACTCCTTGGGCGCAAAAGATCTTTCGTCACTGGGCGTGCGTGACTTGAGAGAACTTTCAGACTACGTTCCCAATTTCGAGATGCCCAGTTATGGCAGTCGCCTTACTTCCTCAATGTATGTGAGGGGAATAGGAAGCCGCGTCAACAGCCCCGCGGTGGGCATCTATTTGGACGGAATGCCCATCATGAGCAAGGCCGCTTTCAATTTCCACACCTATCAGCTCGATAGGGTAGACGTGTTGAGAGGTCCCCAGGGCACGCTTTATGGACTTAACACAGAGGGAGGGCTGGTGCGCCTCTTTACCAGAGATCCTTTGCAAGCGGATGGCACTGACCTGAGATTGGGCTATGGCAGCCACAATTGGCGGCTGGCGGAAATTGCCCATTATCAAAAACTCAGCGAAAAACTGGCTATAGGATTGGCGGGTTTCTATCAGGGCAGTGACGGCTTCTTTAAGTACAAGTCTTCGGGACTCAAGGCAGATAACGGTAATGAGGCAGGTGGCCGTCTTCGGGTGGCTTATCGCCCTAGCGACAACTTCAGTCTTTCTTATGTGGCAGACTACCAGTACACCCGCCAGAACGCTTTCCCCTATGGCGTGATGGACAGGAATACGGGCGAAACCGCCGCGCCGGACAATAATTACAGGGGCAATTACCGCAGGAACATGTTCAATACCGCGTTGGATTTGGGGTGGCATGTCAACGCTTTCGATTTCCATAGCATCACCAGCTATCAGTACCTGAAGGATTACATGCTGATGGACCAAGACTATTTGCCCCAAGATTTTATGCACTTGGAACAGCGCCAGTTCCAGAATGCCTTCACGCAAGAGTTCTCCATCAAGAGCCGTGAACCTTTGTCTGGTTTCTGGCATTGGGCTTTTGGGGCTTTCTTCTCTTCCCAATGGCTGCGCACCGAAGCCCCCGTTTACTTTGACAGCGATTTCACGGACAATATCGCTTCGGGCATTCAAAGCTCGATTTATAATGCTGTCTATCAATCCATGATTTCTTCCATGGTGGCGCAGGGCATGCCCCAAGCCATGGCGGAGGCAATGGCGGCTCAGGCCATTGAGACTGCGGGAGGTGTCAATATGCAGGTGGCGCTTACCGTGCCAGGGGTTTATCATACTCCGCAGTTGAATTTGGGCATCTTCCACGAGAGCAATTTCGCCATCACGCCTAGGTTGACGGCTTCCGTGGGCTTGCGCTACGACTATACCCACACCAAGGTGCGTTATGAGACCTCTGCCTTGATGTCCCTTTCCGCTCACATCATGGGCCAGTCGGCCGACAATCTCCTTTCTTCCGTATTGGACGGAAAGGGTTCTGATAGTTTTAACCAGTTATTGCCAAAATTCTCCTTGCGTTATTCGCTGGACAACGCTGGCAGCAATGTCTACGCCATGGTGAGCAAGGGTTACAGGGCGGGAGGTTTCAACATCCAGATGTTTAGTGACATACTTCAAACAGAATTGAATGACCATCGGCAGGACGCCATGAAGGGAGACTACGACGTTCCCCACACCGCCGAGGACTATCGCCGTATTAACGAAACCATAGCCTATAAGCCCGAAACCAGTTGGAATTTTGAGCTGGGTGCCCATCTCAATCTTTTCCAACAGAAACTGCATTGGGACATGGCCGCTTTCTATATGCGCATCCAAGACCAGCAACTTTCCGTGATGGCGGGAAATTATGGTTATGGTCGCATGATGGTAAACGCGGGCAGGAGCCACAGTTGCGGATTGGAGACCACTTTGCGCGGTGCCGCTCTTGATTCTCATTTCAATTGGGGGCTGACCTATGGCTATACTCGAGCAGTCTTCGACGAATATGAAGACAAGGACGCCGCGGGCAATCCGGTTAGTTATAAGGATCGCTATGTCCCCTATGTGCCACAGCATACGCTTTCTGTCCAGGCGGACTATCGATGGGATTTCTCCCGTTCCTTATTGAGGAGTCTTACTTTTGGCTTACGGCTCAATGCCCAGGGAAAGACCTATTGGGACGAGAACAATGACTACTCGCAGCCCTTCTATGCCTTGCTGGGAGCGCAAGTGGACGCAGATTTCGGTTCTGTGGGCATCAGTTTGTGGGCGAAGAACCTTACCAAGACCCGCTACAACACCTTTGCCCTGCAGAGCGCCGCGACGGGCACCGCCTATTGTTTCGCCCAACAGGGTAATCCTTTCCATTGTGGCGTGGACATCCAGTTCCATTTCTAAGTTCCTGTTACAAAAGGCGAGGATTGTCCCATAAAGCCATGCTTTTGCGGCTCTTAATGGCGACCCCTTGGCAAATCAAGTTGTTTTGCTCATGAAAACAACTTGTTTTGCCTATGAAAATAACTTATTTTGCTTATCAAAACAAGTTAAATCGCGAGGCAAAATAAGTTATTTTGAAAGCAGGGATAATAGGTTTCCTTTTAATTTGTTTGATTTACGTCAAGAAAATCGGCTTTTCACGCGTTTTTCCGCCAAAATGTTTGCGGGGTATCGGAAAGCGGCGTATATTCGCGGTGTCAAAAGACAATTAGGATAATAAGTTTAATTGGGACACAAAAGTGAATCCCGTAAAGTAAGAAAGGTAAAAAGATTATGAAAAAGATTGTTTTGATGGCATTTGCTCTTTTGAGCATGACTACCGCTTTTGCGGCTGACGAGAAGGCTGAGGCTAACAATGCCGCTGCCGTTTACGGAATGGAAATCAACATGAGTGGTCTTACCAAGGCTTTGAGACTGAGCTCTGATCAGCAAGCAGCTGTGCGCGACATCCACATCAACTTCAACGCTGACATGCTGAACGCCGCAGGCGCTCCCGAGGAGGCTCGCAAGGAGATGGTGGACAAGGCTATCGAGAAAGACTTGGAGTACATGCGCACTGTTCTTTCCAAGAAGCAGTATCGCACCTACGTTATGTTGCTCAACGCCACTATCAATAATCGTGGCATAGAGCGCTAAGCTTTCCACTCATAGAAGAGAGATTATAGAGAGGCCGCGGATGGGTTTTCCCATGCCGCGGCCTTTTTGTTATTCCGCTTTCAGCGTGAACCTGGCGGGTTTCACGCCCTTGGCTCTTGCCTCGAAAATGATTTCTCCAGCTTTCTCGCCTGTCTGCACGATGGCGGTCAGCTGCCCGTGGAAGGCTGACATCTTGGGCTGGTGGAACAGCTCCAGGCAGGTGGGGTCGCCATTGGCGGCGGCTCTGTACTTGCCCGCTCCCTTCACGGAGAAGCGCACGCTCCTGTTGTCGGCAGGGCAAAGGTTGCCGTTCTTGTCTACTACCTTGATGGTGAGGTAGGCCAAGTCCTTTCCGTCCGCGCTCAGCAGGGTGCGATCGGCCACTATTTCCAGGTGATGAGGCTTGCCCGCGGTGCGCGTCACTTGCTCTTCCGCCTTGTTCCCGTTTTGGTCATAGGCCACCACGCGCAGCTCTCCGGGCTGGTATTTCACCTGGTCCCATATCAATCGGTATCTTCTCTGCAGCCACAGCGAGTCTTTTCCCCTCAGAGCCTCGCTCTCCTGCCTGGTTAGTTTGCGTTGCCTGCCCATGCTCTTTCCGTTCACGAACAGCTCCGCCTCGGGATAGTCGGTATAGACAAACACGGGTGTTACCTCTCCCTCACGGCCTGGCCAAGTCCAGTGGGGCAGTATGTGGAGGGTGTGCGACCGCTTGTTCCACTGGCTGCGATAGAGATAATACCTGTCTTTGGGGATGCTCGCCAGGTCTATGATGCCAAAGAGCGAGCTGTGGTTGGGCCAAGCGTCGGTATCGTAAGGGGAAGGTTCTCCCAGATAGTCAAAGCCTGTCCACACGAATTGCCCCATTGTCCAAGGATAATCCTCAGCCAAGGCGAAGTCCTCGTCGGGCAGATTGCTCCACGAGCAACACTCCAGGTCATAGCTGGAAGACTGGTGGTCATCGTATTTGGCGTCTTTCTTGCTTTCGATGGGAAATTTATACACGCCCCTGGAACTGACCGTGGAGGCCGTCTCCGAACCCAATACGACCGACTGGGGCAGTAGGTCGTAGGCTTCTTGATAGCGGAATGTGCGGTAGTTGAAGCCTGGCACGTCCAGCAAGGTGGCAAAACCGTTTTCCAATACGCAGCTCACTTGGTCCATGCCGCAAGTCACGGGGCGGGTGGGGTCCAGTCTGTGGCATATTCCCTGCAAGAAAGCGAGCACCTGATAGCCTTGCCGGTCGCATTGCGTGGGCACCTCGTTGCCGATGCTCCACATTACTACCGAGGGGTTGTTGCGGAAGTGGCGCAACATGTTCTCCATGTCTTTCTCCGCCCATTCATTGAAGAAGCGGTGGTATCCGTTCTCGCATTTGGCGATGTCCCATTCGTCAAACGGCTCCACCATCATCATGAATCCCATCTCGTCGCATAGCTCCACCAGCTCAGGTGCGGGCATGTTGTGGGAAGTGCGGATGGCATCGCAGCCCATGTCTTTCAGCAGCGTGAGCTGGCGGCGCAGGGCTGCCTTGTTGACGGCGGCTCCCAGCGGACCCAGGTCATGGTGGTTGCATACGCCCTGGAATTTGCGGGGCTTGCCATTGAGCATAAAGCCCTTGTCCGCCACAATGGCCACGGAGCGGATGCCGAAGCGTGTGGTGTATTCGTCAACCAACTTTTTCCCTTCATAGATTTGGGTCACGGCCTTGTAGAGCGAGGGAGTCTCGGGTGTCCAGAGCTTTGGATTGTTCACCAGGAAGTTCTGTTCCAGATCCATTCCCTCGTTCACCCGCCTCAGATGCTCCTTGCTCGCCACCTTTTTGCCGTCTGGATCCAGAATGTCTGTCTTTATGCGCACGTCCTTTCCGTTAGCTCCGGCCAGGGTGGTGGCCAACTTCACCGAGGCGTATTCCTCGCTCACGTAGGGGGTCGTGATACGCGTTCCCCAGGTAGGTACGTGGATTTCATCGGTCACCACCACTCTTACGTTTCTGTAGAGTCCCGCCCCGGGATACCAGCGGGAAGACTGCGGCTGGTTTTCCAGTCTCACGGCCAGCGTGTTTGGCTTGCCGTCCTTGTTCAGGCAGTCTGTCACGTCTTGGTAAAAGGCGTTGTATCCATAGGGCCATTGGCATACTTCTTTTCCGTTCACGTATACGCGGGCTCCGCTCATGGCTCCGTCAAACTCCAGTGTCACCCTTTTGCCGGCGGGCGCGGAGAACGTGGTGCGATACCATCCCACGCCTACATAGGGCAGTCCTCCCGTCCTGCCGGTCTTCACGGAGGCTTGTGTCTCGAAGTTTTGCGTGATGGCCACGTTCTGCAAGTCGTTGTCCCGGCTGAAAGGACCATAGATGGCCCAGTCGTGGGGAATGGTCACCTGCTCCCATTTCCTGTCGTCAAAGTCGGGAGACATGGCTTCGGGCACGTCGCCCTTGTGGAATTTCCACCCTTTTTCCAGGGTGGTTACGCTTCGTTGCGCCCATAGCGTGGTGGCCAGGCAGGCTATCATCATCAGGGAAAAGATTTTGGTCTTCATAACTGTCTGTATAGATTTTGGTCAGGGTATATCTTTCGCGAATATAGCGATTTTACTTGGAAAGCCGTCAGGGAGACGTGAAAAACTTGGCGGCGAGGGGAAATTCTCGCCATAGTCTTGGCAGTGTGGGGATAAATTCCTATCTTTGCATGATGTATAAGCATTAGATGTATGAGCAAGAAAGAAGAGTTGAAGGAACAGATATTGCGGCTTACCCGTGAATATTATCAAGAGGTGCACGCCAAGGCGCAAGACTTTGTGCCTGGAAAAACGAAAGTGAACTACGGCGGACGTTATTTTGATGACCGGGAGATGGTCAACTTGGTGGATGCATCGCTTGACTTTTGGTTGACGGCAGGCCCTTGGGCGCATCGTTTCGAGGTGGGATTGGCCAAGTGGCTGGGCGTAACCTATTGCTCGCTCTGCAATTCTGGCTCCTCCGCTAACTTGTTGGCCTTCAGTGCCCTTACCGCCCATGAGCTGGGGGATAGGGCTATCAAGCGTGGCGACGAGGTGATTACCGTGGCGGCGGGATTTCCCACTACGGTTTCCGCCATCCTGCAATACCATGCCGTTCCCGTGTTCGTGGACATGCGCATAGAAGATTCCAACATAGACGTAACCCAATTGGAAGCCGCCCTTTCGCCCAAGACCAAGGCCGTGATGATAGCCCACTCCCTGGGCAATCCCTTTGACCTGCAAGCCGTGGTGGACTTCTGCCGCGAGCACCAGTTATGGCTGGTGGAAGACAACTGCGACGCGTTGGGCTCGGAATACCTGATAGACGGGCAGTGGAAGAAAACAGGTACCATCGGCGATATAGGTACATCCTCTTTTTATCCCCCACATCACATGACCATGGGTGAGGGCGGTGCCGTCTATACCGACAATGCCTTGCTCCATAAGTTGGTGAACAGTTTCAGGGACTGGGGCAGGGACTGCTGGTGCGTGGGAGGCGTGGACAACACGTGCGGTTGCCGCTTTACCAAGCAATTCGGCCAGTTGCCCATGGGCTATGACCATAAATATGTTTACAGCCACATGGGCTATAACCTGAAGGCCACCGACCTGCAAGCGGCCATAGGTTGTGCCCAGTTGGAGAAGTTGGATGACATTGTCAGCCGGCGCAGGGAGAACTTCGATTATCTCACCCAGGGTTTGCGGGACGTTCCTGGCTTGCTGCTGCCCCAGCCGCAGAAGAACAGCAAGCCCAGTTGGTTTGGCTATTTCATTACCGTAGAACCAGATGCAGGCTATACCCGCACCGAACTGACCACCTATCTGGAGGAACATAAGGTGCAGACGCGAAACCTCTTCGCCGGCAACCTCTTGCGCCATCCTGCGTTCGAGCAATACGTAGAGGGCGTGGACTACAGGGTAGTGGATGGCTCGCTTCCCGTTACGGACAGGGTGATGAACGATTGCTTCTGGATAGGCGTGTACCCAGGCATGACGAAAGAGAAGTTGCAATACATGATAGACACCATCAGGCAATTCGTGGCCGAGAAGACGGCTTGCCGATAAAGATACACATTATATATATAGGACGAGAAAAGATGAAAGCAGTGATATTCGCCGGCGGACTGGGCACCAGGCTTTCCGAAGCCACCACGCTCATACCGAAACCCATGGTGGAAATAGGCGGCAAGCCTATATTGTGGCATATCATGAAGACCTACAGCCACTATGGCATCAACGACTTCGTTATCTGCTGTGGCTATAAGCAGTATGTCATCAAGGAATATTTCGCCAACTATTTCCGTCACAATTGCGACATGACGGTCAACCTGAAGGATAATTCCGTGGAAATATTGGAGAACAATTCCGAGGACTGGCGTGTCACCATGATAGACACAGGCTTGCATACGCAGACTGGAGGAAGATTGAAGCGCGTGCAGAAGTTTGTGGGAAGGGAGCGTTTCCTCTTGACCTATGGCGACGGAGTGACCGATCTGGATATCGCCGACACTATCCAGGCGCATGAGCGGTCGGGTTGTCTCATCTCCGTGACGGCCTATAAGCCCGTGGGCAAGTTTGGCGCCCTCCACCTGGACTTGGAAACAGGCAAGGTGAATGCCTTCCAGGAGAAACCCGACGGAGACCGCAACTGGGTGAACGCCGGCTATTTTGTCTGTGAGCCAGAGGTGTTTGACTATATTCCCGCAGGAGATGACACCGTCATTTTTGAGCGTGGCCCGCTGGAGCGGCTTGCCGCGGAGGGCAAGATGGTGGCCTATAGGCACACGGGCTTCTGGAAACCCATGGACACGCTGCGAGACAACAACGAGTTGAACGCCATGTGGAACGAGGGCAAAGCCCCATGGAAGGTGTGGTAACGACAATCTCTACGCGAATGACAACAGATTTCTATCAAGGCAAGCGAGTGCTCGTCACGGGGCACACGGGCTTCAAGGGTTCCTGGCTCTCTATCTGGCTCCACGAGATGGGTGCCGAGGTGGTGGGCGTGGCGTTGGATCCCTATTCCGATAAAGATAACTACGCGCTCTCGGGCATCGGGCGGAAAATCAAGGCAGATTTGCGGGCGGACATCAGGGACGGCGAGTTGCTGAAGCGGATATTTCAGGAATACCGGCCTGAGATAGTCTTCCATTTGGCCGCCCAGCCACTGGTGCGGTTGAGCTATGAGATACCCGTGGAGACTTACGCCACCAACGTGATGGGCACCATCAACGTGATGGAGGCCATCCGCCAAACGGACAGCGTGAGGGTGGGCATTATGATTACCACCGACAAGTGTTACGAGAACAAGGAGCAGCTGTGGGGCTATCGGGAGGACGAGCCAATGGGAGGCTATGACCCCTATTCCTCTTCCAAGGGAGCCGCGGAGATAGCCATCGCTTCTTGGCGCAGGAGCTTTTTCAACCCCAAGGACTACGGGCAAAAGCATCATGTCAGCCTGGCCAGCGTAAGGGCGGGCAACGTGATAGGCGGTGGTGACTGGGCTTTGGACCGCATCATACCCGATTGCGTTCGTGCCCTGGAGGCGGACAAGCCCATAGAGATACGTTCTCCCAAGGCCATCCGTCCTTGGCAACACGTGCTGGAACCCTTGGGCGGTTACTTGCTCTTGGCGGAAAAGATGTGGCAGGAGCCTGTTGCCTACTGTGAGGGATGGAACTTCGGCCCCCGCCAGGAAAGCGTTTCCACCGTATGGGAAGTCGCCCGAAAGCTGATTGCCTATTATGGCAAAGGAGAGTTGAAAGACTGCTCAGACCCCAATGCCTTGCACGAGGCCAACCTCTTGCTATTGGACATCAGCAAGGCGAAATTCCGCCTGGGATGGGAACCGAGAATGAACATAGACCAATGCATGGCCATGGTGGCCGACTGGTACAAGCGATACCAGTCGGAGGATGTCTATGCGCTATGCGTGGAACAAATCAACAAGTACCTGTCATGAAGATTATCAATACGCCTTTCGAGGGCTTGTACGTCTTGGAGACCGTGCATTTCAAGGATGAGAGAGGCGGTTTCCAGAAGTTGTTTAATGAGGATTTCTTTCGTGAGAACGGCCTGGACACGGATTTCCGGGAGTTCTACTATTCCGTTTCCCACCGCGACGTGATACGGGGCATGCATTTCCAGTTGCCGCCTTTTGACCACACCAAGCTGGTATATGTCAGCCAAGGCCATATCCTTGACGTGGTGGTGGACTTGCGCAAGTCGTCTCCCACCTTCCGCCAGTACTTTTCCGTGGAGCTTGACGATGAGAAAGCCCAGTACCTCTATATACCCAAGGGCTTTGCCCATGGCTTCCGCTCCTTGCGGGATGGCAGCGTGGTGAACTATGCCCAGACTTCATGCTACTCCAGGGAGCACGACGCGGGCGTGGCCTACGACTCCATTGGTTTTGACTGGGGTGTAGACAAACCCATTGTCTCGGGCAGGGATACCACCTTCCCGCGGTTGGACGAATTTAACTCTCCTTTCTAGCCATGCGGATATTGCTGACGGGTGCCACGGGTTTCGTGGGTAAGCATCTCTACGCCCGCATGTCGGGTGAACATGAGTTGCATCTATTGGTGAGGCCTTCCACGGACTATAGTGCGCTGTCTCCCCGCCATGTTTGTTGTTTCGAGGGAGACGTGGAGCGATTGGCTGATTATTTACGGAGCCATCAGGTGGAAGGCATTATCCATTTGGCTTCTCTTTACTTGGCGAGCCATCGCCCTGACCAGGTAGCGGACTTGGTGAACGCCAATATCCTGTTGGGTACCTCGTTGCTGGAGGCCGCCAAGCTGGCTGGCGTAAGGTGGTTCCTGAATACGGGCACGATATGGCAAAACTACCAGTCGCCCGAGTGTTCGGACGAATACCATCCCGTCAATCTCTATGCCGCCACCAAGCAGGCTTTCATCACCATGGCCCGCTATTACCAGGAGACTTCCCCCATTCGCTTCTCCACCTTGAAGCTATGTGACACCTATGGCCCTGGAGACACTCGCAGGAAGATACTCGCCTTGTTTCGTGAGATAGCCCAGTCGGGGGAAACGCTGGCCATGTCGCCAGGCGAACAACGCATGGACTTGCTGCATATCAACGACGTAGTGGCTGGTTTTCAGGTATTGGCCAATAGGTTGGCCGACCCCAGTGCCCCGCTTCTGCCTGAATATGTCTTGTCCTCGGGTCATCCCCTCCGCTTGCGAGAATTGGCTCATTTGTATGAACAGGTGAACGGTGTGCGGTTGCATATCGAGTGGGGTGGCCGTCCTTATCGGGAAAGAGAAGTGATGGAACCCTACAAGGGCAATGTGTTGCCGGGATGGAGTCCCCGGGTGGATTTGGAAACAGGCATGAAGTGGGAAGGCCTTTAATTCTCACCGAAGTAATGACAGAAATGGAAAAGCAATTCAACGAGGTGTTTGGCACCAGTGACCAGTTTGGGCGATACGCTCAAGTGAAATCCCTCTTGATCAGTGGTGCTTCTGGCGATAAACGGCCATTCATCACGGTGGCTATCCCTACCTACAAACGGGCTACCACGCTCAAGGAAACTTTGGATAGCGTATTGACTCAGGACGACGCTGACGATGTGGAGATTATCGTCGTGGACAACAATCCCGAGCGGGGCGACGAGACGGAACAATTGATGGCCACCTATCAGGATTCCCGTTTGCGTTATTATAAGAACGAGACCAATTTGGGAATGACGGGCAACTGGAACCGCCTCTATACATTGGCCAAAGGCGAGTGGGTCTGCATGTTGCATGATGATGACTGCCTCTTGCCGGGCTGTATGGTAAATGTGAAGAGGATGTTGAAAATCCTGGAGGGGAAGGCCGACGCTCTCTTTCTCACGGCAACGAAGCGCATGAAGACCGCTTCGCCCGAAGGTCAATTCCGTTTGAGGAAGGTCTCTCTCATAGCCGACCTGATGGCCGGAAACGGTCTGGACATTCCTGGCAACTTGATAAGGAGGGAGGTGGTCATGCGGTTGGGTGGCTTCAATGACACGTATTATCCCTGCGCCGACTACCATTTCTGGCTGAAGCTCCTCTTCATGGCTCATCCCTTCGTGGTCAGGGACTGCCCCTTGACTTATTACCGGGTAGATGTCAACGCTTCCAGAAAGACGGAGACCATTAAGGCTTTTGTCAGCGTGGGCAATATCTTTCAAGAGACCATTAGAGCGAGAATGAACTTCATGGTCAGGTGGTGTTGGAAGCTCTATCTTCCTTTCCTCAATGCCCATCGTTTGTCCAGTCTTTCCCGCCAATGCGACAACCACACCGAGGAGTTGCTGTCTTTCGTGAGGGAAGCCAAGCGCGACGTGCCCCTCCCCAACAAGGTATTCGGTTTCTTCATGAGGCACTTCCTCAGTCTTAACCGTAAGCGGGCGGATTTCTTTGCCTCTCGCGTAAAGGTGATAGGGTAGGCTCGTGTGAATCTTTATCAACCGGGGCGGGACAGGCAAGTAAGGATGCCTTGAAAAGCCACCTTATCTTATAAATTTATAAGTAGTAATAATTTGAACAAAAAAGGATGTTATGTTTCTTTTATTGTTCAAATTATAGCTATATTTGCAGTATGAATAGACAATTAATTGAAATAGGAACCATTCCAGTAACGACTTCGATCATAGAATCGTTATATCCGGACCTTAAGTCTGCTAATAAGAAGGTAATCTGGCTCGAAAAACAAAAGTTTATCATCAGGCTAAAGCGAGGACTTTATGTGATCAACCCCGAATATTCAGGAAAGATTCTATCGAGTGAGGTGATAGCCAATCATCTTTATACACCTTCGTATATTTCAATGTCTACTGCACTACGATATTATGGACTTATCCCCGAGGCTGTATATGTTCATCAATCAATGACAATAAAACATCCCCGAAGCTTTCAAACTCCAGTCGGCAATTATGACTACAAACATATTTCAAGAAAGGCATTTCCGATAGGGGTAAGGAGTATGAATAAAGGTGACTATGCATTTCTTATCGCATCACCGGAAAAGGCTTTGTGTGATTTGATTGCCAATTCCCCAAAAGTCATTCTTCGCTATATGAGGGATGTAGAGATATATCTTGAGCAGGATATTCGTATGGATATGGATGAGTTCTATAATATGGACGCGACCATATTTGAAGATTATATTAGTGTGGGCACTGCTGTCCAAAGAAAATATCTTAGACATGATTTAAATTAAT
>FR882120.1:0-10984 GCA_000435635.1 Prevotella sp. CAG:1320
CCAGTAAGCGGACTGGGAAGAGATTTGTTAGATTCGGAATATTGTAGACGGGGCGTACCGAGCGGGTACTCCCCGTTTTTGCGTTGTTAACGTGAGCCCGACGAATGCACGTTATTCTAGGCGGCATCCAATATTGCTCCTCTTGAAAGTCAATATTACTTCATGCTGCCGGAAGCGTAGTATCCTTTTCAGTACCAGTTAACTGAAACTGCAGTACCAGCTTACTGAAACTCCAGTACCAACTAGTTGAAACTCCAGTACCAACTAGTTGAAACTCCAGTACCACTTAGCTGGTACCAGAAAGGATACTATACTTCCCGCGACAGGCACTATATATGCCCCGGCAACCCTATGCTTTTGTCGCCCAGTATTGTCTTACCTTCTCGGGGTTGCGGTGGGAACGGCTGAAGGGTACGGGCTTGTCCAGCGGGCGCAGGCTTTCCACCTCCTCCCTGGTGAGCGAGAAGTCGAACACGTCCAGGTTTTGCCGCATGCGGTCAGCGTGCGTGCTCTTGGGGATGGCGATGATGTCCCGCTCCAGCAGGTAGCGCAAGGCCACTTGCTGCGGGGTCTTGCCATATTTCTCCGCCAGGCTGGCTAACTGGGGGCAGGCCGCCAGGTTCTCCTTGCCTTGCGCCAAGGGGCCCCAGGCCATGAGCCGTGTGCCGTAGGGCTTCATTTCCCGCTCATCTTCCCATCGCTGCGTGAACACGTTGGTCATCAGCTGATTGATGGCGGGCTTGATATTGGCATAGAGAGCCAAGTCCACAAAGCGGTCTGCGTAGAAATTGGAAAGGCCGATGGCTCTCGCCTTTCCTTCCTTCACGGCTCGTTCCATGGCTCGCCACGTGCCGGGGTAATCACCGAAAGGCTGGTGTATGAGCAACAGGTCGACGTAGTCTGTCCGCAGCTTGCGCAGGGAATCCTCTATGCTGTCCGCGGCTTTCTTCTCCCCGGCGTTGGAAACCCATATCTTGGTGGTGATGAAGAGCTCTTCGCGCGGCACGCCACACTTCTGGATGGCGTTGCCCACGCCTTCCTCGTTGTGGTAGACCTGCGCGGTGTCTATTAGCCGATAGCCCATGCCGATGGCCTCCAGCACGTGGTGTTCGCACTCCTTTGGGTCTACCAGGTAGACACCATAGCCCAATAGCGGCATCTCGATTCCGTTGTTCAATGTGATGGTTTTCATAGGCGTTGAAGGTTTTTCCTTTCGCGAAGGTAGGGATTATCTTTGACATCGCCAATCTTTTTCGTTTGAAATCGTGTGATAAGGCGACATGGAAAGAAAGGCATCGCCAGGCTGGGCAGCTTTTTTCGCTTCTATTGGGTCTGAAAAGAGGGTAAATAAAGGAAAAATGAAGTTTTCTCGAAAAAAAATCGGGAAAAAATTTGGTGGTATGGAAAAAACGCCGTATCTTTGCACCCGTCTTACAGAGGTAAGGGCGCTTAGCTCAGTTGGTTTAGAGCGTCTGCCTTACAAGCAGAGGGTCGGGGGTTCGAATCCCTCAGCGCCCACAAAAAAATCCGCAATCATCAGGTTGCGGATTTTTTATATCCATATCATATTCGTGTGCCCCGATGGCTTGCCCCCCTCCACTTTGCTCACCTTGCTTGCAGAGACGCAAATATGCGTCTCTACACTGCGTCGCCACAGAATTGGGGTCAGCAGGAAACAGAACATAGTTCCCTGCCGACAGAACGTATTGTCTCGAATATCGCTGCCAGTCGTTCCGCGGAAGGCTTCTTGGTGCCACTCACGTACTGCGCGAAGAGGCTTTGCGATATTCCCAACCTGCGGGCTATGGCAGAGGCGTTAAGCTCCGGGTGGGAGATAAACACCTCATACAGGGGATTGGAAGGCTTTTCCATGAAGAAGCCGTCAAAACCTAAGTCCTCTTCTATTTCTTCCCAATGGATGCCGTCACCGCTTAGCGTGAAGTTCGCACGTTGCTCCGGCGTGGCGAAACGCAATCTCGGGTAATCGACGAATTTCTCGCATGCTTCCTTGCCGTCAGCTGTGCGTATCCATACTGCCGTATCGGTCAGCCATACTTTTTCCACTACAATATTTCCCATGACTTTATCATTTTATCTTGTTAAAAAACTTATTCCAATGCTCTGCTATGATTTCCTGATTCTCTTCTATTACCGATTCCGCAAGTTTTATTTCTGATGGTTTCAAGCCGTTATTCTTTACCAAGGTGACAGGGAACAACGTAAACTTGGCACTTACATCTCCTTTTATGACATGGACATGGATAGGCTCGTGGTGTTTGCGTAAAACATGAACCGAAAACCAAATAATATGAATATCGTAGGCATAAAGTTTCTTATTTGATGTCCCAAAGATAGGTAATTATTTCATTACCTGCAAGTAAAATACGCAAAAAATAGCGATATTAAAGGAAATCGACGTGCCACGGTGCGGCGATATGCAAGTTGCTAGAGATTGTTCATTATGTCATTTTCACCCAAGTTGCCTGCCAAAGACCCGGGATTATTTCCTGGTTTTCCAAAACAAGTTGTTTTGCGTCGCGAATCAAGTTGTTTTGCTTGGGAAAATAACTTGTTTTGAAGGGGAAATCAAGTTATTTTGATGGGAAAAACAACTTGATTTGGAAACCGTCCAAGCTTCCTCGCGTAAAAATATGCCCGCGAACATTTGGGATACATAAAAAATCCGTATATTTGTAACTGATATCAACTGAAAAACGCTTATGAGAAACTTGCGACTTACGTTGCTTGCCTTTGTCGCCTTTCTCTCATGGGGCACACTGAAGGCCGCGAATCCTTTCCTTCCTTTATGGGAGTACATCCCGGACGGGGAACCTTACGTGTTTGAAGACCCGGATCGCCCGGGACACTACCGCTTGTATGTATACGGCTCGCATGACACGATGAAGACCGAGTATTGCGGGCGGGAGCAAGTGTTGTGGTCGGCTCCCGTGGAAAACCTCAATGACTGGCGTTACGAGGGGATTATCTTTGAGTCGAAGACCGGGGCGGACGGGAAGCCGCTCAATGAGGGAGGAGTGGGAGATATACTCTATGCCCCGGACATCGTGGAGGTGAAAGGCGAGGACGGGAAAAAGACTTACTACCTTTTTCCCAACAACCAAAGCGAGGGACGGAAGAACATGGTGGCCAAAGCAAACCGCCCCGACGGGCCTTTCGTGGCCTGTAACTGGAGCAAAGACAACCCAAAGCAGACAGAGGGCGTGTTGAACTTTGACCCCGCCGTGTTGGTGGACGACGATGGACGGGTATACGCTTATTGGGGAATTATGGGGTCTTACGCCGCGGAGCTTGACCCCCAGACCATGGCCACGGTGAAGCCTGGCACGCAGGTGGTGAGCGATATGGTGCCCAGTGCCCGCCAAGAGGGCGTGTTCCGCTTCTTCGAGGCATCGTCTATCCGCAAGATAAAGGATAAGTACGTATTCATTTATAGCAGGAAGACGGCTGACAATGAGTTCGGCCTGCCCGTCAGCAACTATACCTTGGCCTATGCCTACAGTGACCATCCCCTTGGTCCGTTCACTTATGGAGGCACCATCATCGATGGGCGCGGCCGGGGATCGGATGTCAACGGACGACCTGTCGCCACGGCCACGCCGACGGGCAACACGCATGGAAGCATCGTGGAGGTGAACGGGCAATGGTATGTGGTATATCATCGACAGACAGGACTGAACGAGTTCTCCCGCCAGGCCATGGCGGCTCCCATTACGGTGAAGGTCAACGAAGGCCCCGGCGGAAGGGTGGAGATATCGGAAGCGGAATATACCTCCGAGGGATTTGAGATCAACGGTCTGAATCCCTGTCGCCGTTATCCCGCGGGCATCGCCTGTTATTATACGGGACCTAAGCCAGCGACCAGTCATTTCCCCAACTTCACGTTCTATGGTTCCTACGTGAAGCCATCCTATAGCGAGGAGATAAACCGGAAGCGCCCTTATGACTTGAGCGTGAACCAAAGCGTGGTGGTGAACAACACGGCGGGCTCCATCGTGGGTTACAAGTACTTTAACCTCGACAGCCTTGACCATTCCCGCAAGCTTGACCTGGTGTTGCGACTGAAGCCGCTGGGCGTGGAAGGCACCGTGACGGTGATGATGGACAGTCCTTGGGAAGTGAATGGCGGCGTGAAGCTGGGCACCTTCCAGTTGAAAGCCAATGCTCCGCAGGTTGCCACCGACGTGCGCGCGGACGTATCGGCTCTCTGCGGCTATGGCGATAAGCATGCCATTTACTTGGTCTTCTCCTCGCCAACGGAAAACCGCTCGTTGTGCGACTTGATGGAACTGGAGTTTCAAAGCCGCTAACGGCAGGGATTGGCAAGGAAGTCAATGCCGTGGCGCTCTTATCCCATCATTCAAATCTCGCTACCAGTGGCAGGTGGTCACTGTAGCCCGGTTGGTATTTGGGACCTTGATAGGTGCGCCGCGGACGATAACCTCCGTATTTCGGCTCTTCTTCCAGCAAGAAAGGCCGGTCGCCTATGAAGCATTCTCTCACCCTGCGGGCCAGGGTGGGAGAACATAATATGTGGTCCAGGCTGCGCCATTCACCCCGATAGCGATAAGTGCCTTTCGCCCCGTTGTTCCCCCTCGCCTTGGCTGATATGTTTACCAAGCCTTGGGAACACAGATACTCCAGCGTGGGGCCGTCATCGTAATCATTGAAATCGCCCGCGATGATGATTTGCGCCTCTTCGTGAAGCGTCCTGATGGAGTCAATGGCCATGGCCAGCCGTCGTGCCGTTGCCATTCTGTGAGGTCGGGTAGGCCTTTCTCCTCCCGAGCGGCTAGGAGCGTGAAGGGTAAAGACATGAAGTGTGTCGTTGTTGAGCGTCACTCCGCAGGCATAGAGAATGTCCCTGGTGGGGCGCATGTCTTTTACGGGAGTTACCCGCAAGCTGTAGTGGCGTAACAGATGGAACGTAAATGGATTGTAGAGCAAGGCCACGTCAATGCCCCTCACGTCTGGAGACTCAGTCATCACATACTGATAACCCGCCCCTCGCAATAGCGAACGGCGGGTTAAGTCATACATCACGCTGTCGTTTTCCACTTCGCAAAGAGCCACCAGGTCTGGCAATTGCCATCCGTTGACAGAGTCTTCTCCCATGGCGATAATCTCTTTCGAGATATGGTTCAACTTGCGCCAATAGCGGGTACGGGTCCAATGGTGGTCGCTCCTGGGCGTGAACTCCATGTCTTGCTTTAGCGAGTCGTGCTCGGTATCGAACAAATTCTCGCAGTTCAATTCCACGAGCGTGAACAGCGCGCTAAGGAGGAGTGCCAGCATCAGCACACTTTGCTGCCAGGTTTCACCTCTCTTAATGTGGTGGTCACGCTCAGGCTTCCGTCAAAGTTCTCCGCAGAAAGTATCATGCCTTGGCTTTCTATGCCCATGAGCTTGCGGGGAGCCAGGTTGGCGATGAAGAGAACGTCTTTGCCTATGAGTTGCTCGGGTTCGTAGTACTTGGCGATACCGCTCACGATGGTGCGCTCCTGTCCGCTGCCGTCATCGATGGTGAACTTGAGCAGCTTGTTGGCTTTCTTCACTTTCTCGCAGTTCAGGATGTGCCCCACTCGGATATCCAGTTTCTCGAAGTCCTCGAAGGGAATGTTCTCCTTGACGGGTTGGGCTTTGTAGGCCTGTTCCTCGTTTTGCCGTTTGGCCTCGGCCAGCTTTTGCAGCTGTCGCTCTATGGCCTCGTCCTCTATCTTCTCGAACAGCAATTCCGGTTCGGCCAACTGGTGCCCGGGCTTAAGCAAGTCTGTGCTGCCCAGCTGCTCCCACTCAAAGGCGGGCATGTTGATGAGCTTGCGCAACTTGGCCGATGAGAAAGGCAAGAAAGGCTCGAAGGCGATAGCGAGGTTGGCCACCAGCTGCAGGGAGACATACAAGATGGTCTCCACGCGCTTGGGGTCTGTCTTCCATACCTTCCAAGGCTCACACTCGGTGATATACTTGTTGCCGATGCGAGCCAAGTTCATGGCTTCTTTCTGCGCTTCGCGGAACTTGAAGGTGTCCAGATAGCTTTCCACCTTGGCCTTCACGTCCTTGAACTCGTCGATGGCGGCCTGATCCACCTCATTCAGCTGGCCACACTCAGGCACTACGCCGTTCCAGTATTTCTTGGTCAGCTGCAAGGCTCGGTTGACGAAATTGCCATAGATGGCCACCAGCTCTGAGTTGTTGCGCTCCTGGAAGTCTTTCCATGTAAAGTTGTTGTCCTTGGTCTCGGGGGCGTTGGCGGTGAGCACGTAGCGCAACACGTCTTGCTTGCCGGGAAAGTCCACCAGGTATTCGTGCAGCCATACGGCCCAGTTGTGGGAGGTGGATATCTTGTCGTCCTCCAGGTTCAGGAACTCATTGGCGGGCACGTTGTCGGGCAATATATAGTCACCGTGGGCCTTGAGCATCGTGGGGAATATGATGCAATGGAAGACAATGTTGTCCTTGCCGATAAAGTGCACGAGCCTGGTCTCTGGGTCTTGCCACCATTTCTTCCAGGAGCCCCACTTCTCGGGTTCCCGGTCACACAATTCCTTGGTGTTGGAGATATAACCGATGGGTGCGTCAAACCACACGTAGAGCACCTTGCCTTCCGCTCCCTCCACGGGAACGGGTATGCCCCAGTCCAGGTCTCTTGTCATGGCGCGGGGCTGCAGATCCATGTCCAGCCAGCTCTTGCATTGCCCGTAGACATTGCCGCGCCACTCCTTGTGCCCTTGCAGTATCCATTCCTTCAGCCATGCTTGGTATTCGTTGAGGGGCAGGTACCAGTTCTTGGTCTTTTTCACCACGGGCTTGGAACCGCTGATGGTAGAGTGGGGGTTGATCAGCTCCATGGGAGAGAGGTCGCTGCCGCATTTCTCGCACTGGTCGCCATAAGCTCCCTGGGCATGGCAGTGGGGACACTCGCCCACGATGTAGCGGTCTGCCAGGAACTGGTGAGCTTCCTCGTCGTAGTATTGTTCCGACTCTTTCTCCACCAGCTTGCCTTCCTCGTAGAGTTTCTTGAAGAAGTCGCTGGCCACCTGGCTGTGGATGTCGCTGGTGGTGCGGCTATAGATGTCGAAAGAGATGCCAAACTCCTCGAAGCTCTTCTTTATCATCTCGTGGTATCTGTCCACCACGTCTTGGGGCGTGATGCCCTCTTTCTTGGCCCTGATGGTGATGGGCACGCCGTGCTCGTCGCTGCCGCCAATGAATACCACTTCCTCTTTCTTCAGCCTGAGATATCTCACGTAGATGTCTCCGGGCACATACACGCCGGCCAGGTGGCCTATGTGCACGCCGCCGTTGGCGTAGGGCAGGGCGGTGGTCACCAGCGTGCGCTTGAATTTCTTGTTTTCCATATTGTCGTGTCTTTTCTTTTATTCTTGTGGAGCAGAGGGGGTGGCCGACTTCTGTATTCTCACCCGTTTGCCTCCCTCGTAGCAGAAGATGTCATAGGCTCCGTTGCTGTACTCTGCCTCGTAGCCATCCGCCACCAACTTGAACCCGCAGGCTTTCACTTGCGCCACCAGGTTGTTGTAGGCCTTGATGTTGAACACCCCTATCTCTATCCTGTCGGTGAAGGCCACATAGCTGGAGATGCCTTTCACCAAGGGCTGGGGATAGTTCACGTAGACCCCCTCGCGCAACATGCGGGGCAGTTTGCAGTTCTTGTAGTACATCACGTCATATTTGTCCATGCGGCTCACCTCGTAGCCGTCTTTCCGCTTGTAGCCCAGCTTGCGCATCACCGTGGTCCGGCCCTCGCTCGCTTGCAACAGCCTGACGGCCTCTTCTATGCTGAGCACGTCCTTGATGGGTTCTACGGCTTCCACCGTGTCCACGTCCACTTTGGGCTCTTGAACCACTTGGCTTTGCTGCACGATTACTTGGGTCGTGCCACCACCGCAACTTGTCATTGCCAGGGCTATGACTCCTGCCATGAGGGCAAATGTTTGCTTTCTTCTCATTACCATTATTTATGTTCCGCACGCGAAGTTACTAATATTCCGTGGAATAACCACCGAAAATATGAGGAAATGCGCAATGGACATCGGGGGAACAGGGCAATCCTCATGGTGGGTGACTGTTTAATCCCGTTGTCTAGAATTAATAAATCCCAAAAAACGCTACCCTGGCTTTACTTTCGCTTCCCCGCGGAGTCTTTTATGTAAAGCGTTTGCCCAAGGGCTTGCGCCATATAGAACAGGCCGCGTGATGTTCGCGGCTGAATGGTAAGTAAATGAAAACAAAAACGTAAAGACAATGAAAAGTATTATCAAGTTATTTTTTCTGGCTGTTACCTTGACAGCCTTTAGTGGCCCGGTTGCCGCGCAGAGTGGCAAGCAACGTCCCACCCAAGAACAGTTGACGGAAGCGCGAGCCAGGCGCATTGCCGGACAAATAGCCCTGGATGACAAGACCACGGAGCAATTCACGAAGGCTTACTGCCAGTACCGCCAGGACTTGAAAGCCCTGGGCAAACGCCCCCGTTTGCGGAGTGGGCAGACGAGCGACGAGGAAACTGAAAGATTATTGAAAGCGCGTTTCGCCCATAGCCAGAAGTTGTTGGACTTGCGGCAAAAGTATTACGGCATCTACAGCAAGTTCCTGACGCAGAAGCAAATCAAGCGTGTCTATGAGCTGGAAAAGCAACCGGCAGGCCGTTGGTCAAATCATCACGGCATGCGCCATGGCATGAATCATGGGCACCATGCGAGACTCTCCCGATAAGTATATTTTGTTCCATAACTTAAAAAACGAATCACATGAAAAAGTTGATCATGGCTATGCTGATAGCCACTTTCGCCGTACAGACCATGTCGGCACAAGGCCCCAGAAGGCAACGTATGACTCCGGAACAGCGCACGGAGTGGAACATCCAGCGACTGGACAAGAAACTGTCGTTGACGGATGAGCAGAAGACGAAGATACGCGACATCTACACGGAGTTCAACAAGCAGAGACCTGCCCGGGAGCAGTTCAGGGAGTCCATGGAAAAGCTGAGGACGGACATCAAGGCCGTGTTGACCCCCGACCAGCAGAAGCAGTATGACGAGATGCAAAAGGAAATGGCTGAGCGATTCAAGAACAGGATGCCCAGGCGTTAGACAACCGAGGGGGCTTGCGCGGAAAAGCGCAAGCCCCTCGTGTTTTTATCAGTTGCGGGTCGATGGTACCTGCTACGCGGGAAGAGATCATGAAATACCGTGAAACAACGCAACTAGTTGCATGGCTCCTCGCAACTAGTTGCGTTGGCCTTTGAAACTAGTTTCATGCCCCTTTGAAACTAGTATCGTCGCCCAGGGCGTGAAACATCGTGCCGCGGCCACCGCTTTTCCCGCAGTCGCTTTATGTCGGTATATCGCGCCGTCCGTTTGGCGCGGAAAACCATTCGCGGTACTTAACAAACGTGAATTCGACGAAAAGTTGTAGAGACGCATAATACTGGGTAATCTGCCCGCTACCCAGGAACAGGGGCTGGGAAATAATCCTCCCCGTTTTTGGCGGATTGGCGAAATATGCCTATCTTTGCACTCATCCATATAATGACATGATGAGGTTCAATCGACGCGCGCCGCTTTATGTGGAAACGCTGGCCTCAATTCCTGTAATATAGAGTCAAATACCAAGATGGAACGATTCACGATAGGCGTTATCATATCCACTTACAATAACCCCAAGTGGTTGGAGAAGACCCTTTGGGGATATATGTGCCAGTCTAGGCCGGCAGACGAGATTATCGTCGCCGATGACGGTTCGGGGCCGGAGACCAAGGCCTTAATAGAGGCTTACATGGGTAAGTTGCCCATCTCTCACGTGTGGCATGAGGACAAGGGCTTCCGGAAGACCCGTATCCTGAATGTCGCCCTGCTGCGATCCAAGGCCGATTACCTCATCTTCACCGACCAAGACTGCGTTCCCCGTCAAGATTTCATCGCCACGCACGAGCGTTACGCACGCTGTGGGCGTTTCCTCTCGGGTGGATATTTCCGCTTGCCGATGGACATCAGCCTGGCTATCACCCAGGCGGACATACAGACCGGCAGGGCTTTCTCTACCCGATGGCTCAAGGAGATGGGCATGAAGTGGAGCGAGAAGTGGCTGAAGTTGGCCAAGAGCCGGACCTTCACCCGCTTCATGAACCGCATGACTCCTGCCCGCGCCACGTGGAATGGGTGTAATGCCTCCGGTTGGCGCGACGACTTGCTGGCCGTGAACGGCTTCAACGAGGAGATGCGCTATGGCGCGGAAGACCGTGAGTTGGGTGTCCGTCTCAACAACTTGGGCATCCGCCCCTGTCAGGTACGCTATTCCGCCATCGTCCTTCATCTAGACCACAAACGCCCCTATAAGCACGAGGAGGAAATGAGGAAAAACCGCGTCATCATGATGGCCTCTAAGCGGGAAAAGCTCATACGGACCCCGTACGGTTTGAACTTGCACGAGGAGGAAACACTGAAGGAATGAAAGGAAACGGCGCGCTGTGGTATGCTAGGAGCAAGCCATTGGGGCATGCGGATATAATATAACGTGAGTTCGACGAAAAGTTGTAGAGACGCATTCTTGCGTCTCGGCAAGCAAGATTGCCGAATAAAGTCGCCAATCGCGAAGACTTGGCAGCTGGCTGAGACGCAAGAATGCGTCTCTACAGTTTGGTGATAACAGGGCTGCGCACATAAAGTGGAATTCGTCGAACTCGCGTTAATATATATGAGGCGGCTGACGCATATAGGTGCGCGTCCTGTAAGATTATTAATCTCGCGTCTTGAAGATTTTAATCTTGCAAGAGACGAAACCGCTTTTGGCGGCTCAACTCCATCATCTCTTCCTTGGACATATATTTCCAGGGCTTTAGGCGCAGGTAGTAGGGCAGCAGGTGGAGATAGCGGCGCAGGCGCGCCATAGGTTTCCGCATGGCCTCGATGGTCTCCGGGGTCACTTCCCGCAGGTATTCGCGGCATTCCTC
>FR882120.1:11035-30472 GCA_000435635.1 Prevotella sp. CAG:1320
TGTACGCAATAGAGATGCCGTGGCTTGTGGCGGCTGGTGTAGTGCACGACGTAGGGATGTAACGCGGCATCCAGGTGTTCTGTCTCGTAGTGTTTTCCTAATACCAACTTGCGCTTGTAGAACATTCCTTGCACGTTCCACCTTAGGGAGACCATCACCTTCTTGTCGTAAAGCACCGCGTTGAGCAAGTCCTGGTCGTTGTAGACGATACGTTCCGGATATTTTTGGTAGAACTCCCGCAAGGCTTCCTCCACGTGGTGCTCCCGCCAATACTTTAGGTTGATTAGCAATACGCCCCCATTGAAGTAGCCATAAGAGGCGTCATACATCAGTCGCTCGGCTCTTTCTGGCTTGAATTGCACCTCGTCGCGGCAGGCGGCGATGGCCTTGCCCTCGAGAGGTGTCTCCCAGAGCTCTTGCAGTGAGTGCAATACCAGCGTGTCACAGTCCATGTAGATGACCTTTTCCACGTCTTTCGGGAGCAAAGAGGCCAGGAAGCAGCGGTAATACACCAGCAAGGGGAGGCGGTTGGCATCCCATGTCACCTTGTAACGAGAGGCCAGTTCGTCGGGCACGGCGTAAAACGATACTTTGGCGTTTTCCTTGGCGCCCAGTTTAGAGAGAAACTCCCTGTCGGCTTGTGTCAGGTCATTGGCGATGACATGAAAGGAGAAACGTTGTCCGGGAGCGGATCTCGCGGCCGAGAGCATGGCTACGCCGCAATACTTGACGTAGCCGCTGTTGATGGTATAGGCGATGTGTATCATTGTCGGGGCTTCTTTGGAAATGTATTACTTATGCACTACCTTGCCGTTAACGTACTTGAAGTGGGCGTTGAACTCCTCGTGGGTGCGTTTCCATCTGTTGTGGCTCCACAGGTAGTAGGCGGGCGCGCGGCGGATGGTCTTCTCCAGCTCCCGGAAATAAACATCGGTGACGTGGAACTCGGGTTGCTCCTTGGGCGAGCGTGTCAAGAGGTGGAACTCACAATTATAGTGGCCGCGGCTCACGCGGCTCATGTCGCCATAGAACACGGCTTGGTTGAAGTGGCAGGCCAACTTCTCGGAGCCGGTGAACACGGGGGTGTCATGGCGCAGGAAGTCTACCCAGTGGTGGATGCTGTTCCATTTGGGCGACTGGTCGGCTATGTAGCCGCATATCACTATCTTGCCTTCTTGCTGGCATCTCACCATCCAGCGCAAGGCGTCTTTCTTGGGCACGCAGTGGGAGCCTTGGCGTTCGCGCACGAACTTGAACAGCTTGTCGAAGTATTCATTGGCCAAGGGGTGATAGAGCTGGCAGCAGGTCACGTCCTCTTGCAGCCAGTTGGGCAAGGAGGTAATCCATTCCCAGTTGCCATAGTGCCCCAGGAGGAGCGCTACCGACTGCCCCTCGTCGACTACCTTTTTTATTTCCTCCAGTCCCGTGAAGGTCATGCGCTTCCGGAGTTGCCCGTGGCTCATGGTCATCAGCTTGATGGTCTCCACCAGGTAGTCGCAGAAGTAGCGGTAGAAGCCGTTCCTCAGCGCCCGCAGCTCCTTGTCCGACTTCTCGGGGAAAGAGGTCTTCAGGTTGTTCCATATCACCCGGTGCCTATACCTTATTATATATATAAGGAGAAAGGCCAGGAAATCGGAGATGAGATAGTGCGCCCACAGTGGTAACAGCGAGGCCGCGTACCAAAAGCCGTAAGCCAATATGTAGGCTGTATAGTGAAGGGCTTTTCTCATGGCTTATATCTCTTGCATGTCGTGCAACTTCTTGTAGTAGCCATCCTCTTGCATCAGTTCCTCATGAGTGCCTCGCTCCACGATGCGCCCTTCGTGCAACACGCATATCTCGTCAGCGTTCTTGATGGTAGACAACCTGTGGGCGACGGCGATGGTGGTGCGCGTCTTCATCAGTCTTTCCAACGCGTCTTGCACCAGTCTTTCGCTTTCCGTGTCGAGGGCCGAGGTGGCCTCGTCCAGTATCAGTATGGGCGGGTTCTTCAAGATGGCCCGGGCGATGCTCACCCTTTGGCGTTGCCCGCCGGAGAGCCTTCCTCCCCTGTCACCTATGTTGGTGTCATATCCCTTTTCGCTTTGCGTGATGAAGTCGTGGGCGTTGGCTATCTTCGCGGCCTGCTCCACTTGCGCAGGCGTGGCGTGGTCTACCCCGAAGGAGATGTTGTTGTAGAAGCTGTCATTGAAAAGGATGGCTTCCTGGTTGACGTTGCCTATCAGCTGTCGCAAGTCATGGATGCCCACGTCTTTCACGTTGATACCGTCTATGAGCACCTCGCCTTCCTGCACGTCATAATAGCGGGGAATCAAGTCAAGCAACGTAGACTTGCCACTGCCGCTCTGTCCCACCAGGGCGATGGTCTTGCCCTTTGGTATCACCAGGTTGATGTCTTTCAGCACCCATCTCTGGTCATATTTGAAAGAAACGTGGCGGAACTCTATCTCGTGCTCAAAGGCGATGAGGGGCTTGGGATGCTCAGGTTCCTTGATGGTCACCTCCGCTTTCAGTATCTTGTCTACCCTTTCCATGGAAGCCAAGCCCTTGGGAATGTTGTAGCTGGCCTTGGAGAATTCCTTCAGCGGATTGATGATGCTGTAGAGTATCACGAGATAGTAGATGAACGTGGGACCGGAGATGGAACCATAGTTGAGCACCAGGATGCCGCCAAACCACAGCACGATGATAATCATCACCGTGCCCAGGAACTCGCTCATGGGATGCGCCATCTGCTGGCGGATGTTTACCTTCATGACCAAAGTGCGGTAAGCGTCGTTCACGCGGGCAAACCGCTTGTTCATCTTCTCCTCCGCGCAGAAAGCCTTGATGATGCGCAGGCCTCCCAGCGTTTCTTCCACCTGGCTCATGGTGTCGCTCCAGAGCTGTTGCGCCTCGATGCTCCTGGCTTTTAGCTTCCTGCCCACATAGCCCATGAACCAACCGAAGAGGGGAACGAAGAAAAGCGTGAACAGCGTGAGTTGCCAGGAGATGAATATCAGCGTGCCGAAGTAGGCGATGATGAGCACGGGATTCTTGAAGAGCATGTCCAGCGAAGACATGATGCTGGTCTCTATCTCCTGCACGTCACCGCTCATGCGGGCGATGATGTCTCCCTTGCGCTCTTCGCTGAAGAAGCCCAGCGAGAGGCTGTTGATCTTCTGGTAGATCTGGTTGCGGATGTCTCTCACCACTCCCGTGCGGATGGGGATGATAGTCGCGGAGGACAGGAAGTAGGCTCCTGTCTTCAGGAAGGTGGCAAAGGCCAGGAAGAGACCTATCAATAGCAGGGTGGTGGTTTCCCCACAGTCTCCTATCAGCTCGCGCACGTAGAAGTCGGCGTTGTTGCTTACCACGTCCTTTACCGGAGCCTCGCCCCATTCCATCAGCCTGGTGGCCGTGGCGGCCCCTTCTGTCTTGAAGAGTATCTGCAAGATGGGGATGATGGCGGCGAAAGAGAATATGTTCAATACCGCCGAAAGGATATTGAACAGCACCGAGAGCGCCAGGTAGCGCTTGTAGGGTCGCAAGAAGCGCCGCAAGACAAGCAGGAATTCCTTAATCATGTGACAAATATAAGATTTAATTTCAAATCTCGCAAGTTTTCTCGCCTTATTCGCCCGTTTCCTCTCCGAAAAGGGTCGCGCTGGTGGAGTGGGTAACACGTACGGACACGAGGTCTCCTACATGGTGGTTTCCTTTGTCAAACACCACCATCTTGTTTTGCCCGGTGCGTCCGCAGAGCTGATCGTGACTGCGTTTGCTGTATCCCTCTACCAATACTTGGAACGTCTTGCCCTCGTCCTTGCGGTTTTGCGCCGCGCTTACCTCGGTTTGCAATTGTATCAACTCGTTGAGCCGGGCAATCTTCGTCTCCTCAGGCACGTTGTCGGGCAGGTGCTTGGCGGCGTAAGTGCCAGGACGCTCAGAATACTTGAACATGAAAGCGGAGTCGAAGCCTACCTCTCTCACTAGGCTGAGCGTTTGCCGGTGGTCTTCCTCTGTCTCGTCGTGATAGCCCACGAAGATGTCCGTGGATATGGCGCAATCGGGAATGATTCTCCTGATGGCGGCCACCTTGTCTAGGTATTGCTCGCGGGTGTATTTGCGGTTCATCAGGCGCAATATCTTGTCGCTGCCGCTTTGTGCGGGGAAGTGGATGTGATGGCACAGGTTGGGTTCCTCGGCAATGGCGTGGAGAATGTCCTCAGACATGTCCTCGGGGTTGGAGGTGGTGAACCGCACCCTCATGTGGGGCACTTCCCTGGCCACCATCCGCAGCAGTTGGGCGAAGGAGACGGCTCCTTCCACCAGCTTTCCGGCAGGTGACAGGCCGTAGCTATTGACATTCTGCCCCAGGAGGGTTACTTCCTTGAAGCCCCTCTCGCTCAAGTCCCTTACCTCTCGCAAGATGCTCTCCACGTCCCGGCTGCGTTCCCGTCCGCGGGTATAAGGCACGATGCAGTAGTGGCAGAAATTATTGCAGCCGCGCATGATGCTCACGAAACCGCTCACCCTGTTGGCGCTCATGCGCAAGGGCACGATATCTCGATAGGTCTCGCTGGTGGATAGTTGCGTGTCCACGGCAGGATGTCCCAGTTCGCATTGGGCTATCAGCTCCGGCAGGCGCAGGTAACTGTCGGGGCCGCATACCAGGTTGGCGTGGTGCTGGTCAATAAGCTCCTCTTTCACCCGTTGCGCCATGCAGCCCAGCACGCCTAATATTAACGCGCGGCCTTTTTTTCTTTCGGCATGCAACATCTCTAGCCTGTGATATATCTTGTTTTCGGCATTTTCTCTTACGCTACATGTATTGAGGAACACGGCATCCGCCTCTTCCTCACGTTCGCAAAGGTCGTAACCCGCCATTTTCATCACGGCGGCCACCACCTCGCTGTCGGCCACGTTCATCTGGCAGCCATAAGTCTCTATGTATAGTTTCTTTGTCATAACGGTCTGAAAAATGTTAATCCTTGACGCGCATTCCCCTGGTTATCCAGGCCAAGAGGAAATAAAGTAGTACGCCCGACAGCAATCCGGCGATTAAGTCCACCAGGTAATGGGCCTGGATGTATACCGTGGCGAGACACAGGAAAAAATAGATGGGCAGCAGGATATAGAAAAACTTGCGGTTGCCGCTATGCCATACCAGGAACATGCACACCGTGCTCACTCCGGCATGACTGCTGGGGAAGGCTGCCGTAGGACGTTCTCCCGCCGCCTTGGCGTCTTCCACGAGCTGGTAGAAAATTCCGTCGGTGTATCCAGGGGATGGAAGGCAGTCTTGGTGATGGCTGAAGTAATCGCCCATGGCGGGAAAGATGCCCTTGGCGATGTCTCCCAATCCCACGGCATGGTAATAAAAAGTGGGTCCCACCACGGGAACGAACAGGAAAATGGCGAAATAGATGAAAAACGAGGCCAATATGATAGTGGCGCATCGCTCAAATTCCCCATAGCGTTGAATAAAATAATAGAACGCCACGGTGGCTATGATGGGGTAATACATGAAGTATCCCATGTCCATCAGCTCGCTTACCACGGGCCAATGCAGGTATTTGGAGAAAAGCAAGGCGGGTTGGCAATCGAATAAATCCTGTTCCCATTGGGCGAAAACATGGTCTAAATTGGGGAACATGCGGTTAATCTCGTAGGTGTCAGGATACCACCAGGCCAGCAAAGCCAACTGCGCCACTACCCTGGCGAAACGGGTGACACGGCAGGGATACATGCGATAAACGCCCCACAAGGCCAAGGTGATGGCGATTACCCTGATCCTCCCCCATATCATGGCTTCGGGGTTCACCACTTTGGTAAAGGTGAAAAGCAGCGTGATGATGGTCAAGGCCATATAGCCAAGCATCACCCACTCCACCGCCAGCAAGCCTTTGACGGGTTTTTTCTCTATTTTGAAAAGTTTATTCTTCACAGCCAGTTATGTTTTTTATACCAAGCCACCGATAGCTTTACGCCCTGTTCCAGGTTGAAACGGGGTTGATAGCCCAACTCTTCCATGGCGGGGCGGATGTCACATCGCCAGTTGCGCTGTTTCAGTATATGGTATTTGTCGTTGTTCAGCGTACTGGGCTTTCCCGTAATCTTGGTTAATGCTCCATTGACAGAGGTCACGGTATGCAGGAGCCATAGTGGCGCGGTAATCCTTATCCACCACGGATTGCCCAAAGCCGTCCGCAACAGGTCGCTGAATGTACTGCTTTGGTATACATTCCCGTCGGTGAGGAAATACTTCCTGCCAGTCCGCCCGTGCTCCAATGCCAGGAATACGGCTTGCACGACATCTGCCACGTAGACGAAAGTGATGTCTTGCCGTTTGTAGCCTACGGCGAAATCCACGTGTCGCTGGATAGACCTTGCCATGAGGTAATAGTCGCGCTCCCTTGGACCATACACCCCCGTAGGTCTTAATATCACGTAGGGGAGTTTGGTGCCGTAAGATTCCAACAATCTTTCCGCTTCCAGCTTGCTTTGTCCATAGGCCGTGTTGGGACGCGGCGTGTCTTGTTCCGAGATTTCCTCATAGGGTTGCCCTTCCTTGATGGCTCCATAAACGCTGAGACTCGATAAATAGACGAACTTCTTCAGCGGCATGTCCAGTTCCAACAAGGCTTCCACCAAGTGGCGAGTGCCTTCGGTGTTGATGGTGAAAAAGTCTTGTTCGCGCAAACACTTGGTAGCTCCAGCGGCGTGCACCACATAGTCGAACGAGTGTCCCGAGAGTTGTTGTTTCAACGTTTCCTTGTCCGATAGATTGAGTTCTATCAGGTGTATCCTGTCGTCTTGCAAGTATTGTCGGGAACTGGACTTGCGCACGGCGGCCCATGTCTCCATGCCTTTTGCCAGTGCTTCCTCTACGATAAAGCTGCCAATGAAGCCAGAAGCGCCGGTGATTAATATTCTCATCGTGGTCTTGGAATTTGGGCGCAAAGATAATGATATTTCCGTTGACGGGCAAATTTAATGTGAAAATATCGAAAATAATAGGTTTTCTCGATTTTATTTTGTTTCTTTGCAATATCAATTATTTAACCTGTTACACTATGGCCAAAGGGAAAAAAGGAGGAAAACACCTCAACAAACGTGAGTTGGCGATATTGCTGGAAGACTATTTCCAGTCGAGACCCGAGAAGACTTGTTGTTTCAAGGATATATTCCGTGACCTGAAACTGAAAACCCATCCGCTCAAGATGCTTGCCATTGACATCATGGAGGAGATGGTATGGGATGATATGCTTACCAAGGTAAGCGATAACGCTTTTCGCCTGAATACCACCGGACAAGTGCAGGAAGGGAAGTTCGTGCGCAAGTTGAATGGCAAGAACTCTATCATTGCCGATGGCAGTGACAAGCCTATCTTCGTGGCGGAACGTAATTCCAAAGGCGCTTTGACAGGTGACCGTGTGCGTTTTTCCTATCTTGCCAGAAGAAAGAACCATATCCGCGAGGCGCAAGTCATCGAGGTGTTGAAGAGGGCCAAGGATACCTTTGTGGGCAAGTTGCGTGTGGGCGAGGATATCGCTTACTTGGTACCTCAAAACGACGTGCTTGCCGCCAACATTATTATTCCCAGGCGCAAGCTGAAGGAAGGCAAGACGGGTGAGAAGGCGGTAGTGAAAATCACCAAATGGCCTGACGATGAGCAGAAGAACCCTATAGGAGAGGTTGTGGACGTGCTGGGCGTACAGGGAGAGAATGACGTGGAAATGAACGCTATTCTCGCCCAGTATGGTTTGCCCTATAAATATCCCAAGAACGTGGAGGAAGCAGCCAACCATATCTCAGGCGAGATTACGCCACAAGACCTTGCCGAGAGGGAAGACTTCCGTGATGTCTTCACTTGCACCATAGACCCTAAAGACGCCAAGGACTTCGATGACGCTTTGTCCATACAGAAGTTGGAGAACGGATTGTGGCAAGTGGGTGTCCATATCGCTGACGTAAGCCATTATGTCACGGAAGGAAGTGTGATAGACAAGGAAGCGGAGCAGCGTGCCACGAGTGTTTACTTGGTGGATCGCACTATTCCGATGCTTCCCGAAAGGCTGTGCAATTTTATCTGCTCTTTGCGCCCCAATGAAGAGAAGCTGACCTATAGTGTCATCTTCGACATGGATGAAGATGCCAACGTGAGGGCATATCGCATCGTGCATACGGTCATCAAGAGCAACCGCCGTTATGCCTATGAAGAGGTGCAGCAGTTATTGGAAGAAAACGGCGTGGTAGACGGAACGGGACAGCCCGCTCCTGAATTACCAGCGGGGACGCATTATAAAGGCGAGAACGCTGACCAACTGATTACCCTTGACCGCTTGGCCAAGAAGTTGAGGGCGGAAAGATTCAAGAATGGTTCCGTGAAGTTTGACTCCGAGGAGCTGCATTTTGATATAGACGAAAAGGGCAAACCTATTCGTTGCTATGTGAAACGCTCCAAGGATGCCAATAAGCTGATAGAGGAGTTCATGCTCTTGGCCAACCGCTACGTGGCGGAGAGCGTGGGCAAGGTGGCAAGGGGAAAACGCCCCAAGACTTTGCCTTATCGTATCCACGACAATCCTGACCCGCAGAAGCTGGAGACGTTGCGGGAGTTTATCGTGAAGTTTGGTTATCGCCTGAAGAGCACCAGCACCAAGGGTGCGGCAGCCCGTAGCCTGAACAAGTTGATGGACGAGACGCAAGGCAAGCCGGAGCAGAAAATGATACAGCACGTGGCTTTGCGGGCCATGATGAAGGCGAAATACTCTGTCCACAATATCGGTCACTTCGGTCTGGCTTTCGACTACTACACCCATTTCACCTCGCCTATACGCCGTTATCCCGACACCATGGTCCACAGGCTGTTGACCCGCTATGCCCAGGGAGGCCGCTCCGCCAACGAGAAGCATTATGAGGAATTGTGCGAACATTGCTCCGACATGGAGCAGGTGGCCGCCAACGCGGAGCGGGACTCCATTAAGTACAAGATGGTGGAGTTCATGGCCGACAAGATAGGCGAGGTGTATGATGCCCACGTGAGTGGCATCACGAGCTATGGTGTTTACGCTGAGATAGACGACAACCACTGCGAGGGACTGGTGTCCATACAAGACCTGGACGACGACTACTATGACTTCGACGAGAAGAACTTCTGTCTGGTGGGCCGTCGCAGACATCATAAATACCAGTTGGGCGATCCTATTCGTATTCGTGTGGCCAAAGCCAATACCGAGAAAAAGCAGTTGGACTTCGTGCTGGCGTCCTCTTCGTTGGCATCAGGCAAGCGGAGATAATCTAGTTAGCGGAAAGGAATGGCATGAGAGTACTTCTCGTTAATACCAGTGAGCGGACAGGTGGCGCGGCTGTGGCTACCAATCGCCTGATGGACGCGCTCAACAATAACGGCGTAAAATGTAAAATGCTGGTTAGGGATAAGCTGACCGACGATATCACCGTGGCCACCTTGCCCCGTTCGCCTTTGCTGAAGTGGAACTTTCTATGGGAAAGATTGCGCATCTTTCTTTCGCTGAGGTTCAGGAAACAGCATCTATGGGAGGTGGATTCCGCTCAATGCGGTTCCGATATTACTTCACTTCGTGAGTTCAAGGAAGCAGACGTGATTCATCTCTCATGGATAAACCAGGGCATGCTTTCCATGGCGGATATCAAGAAGATATTGCGCAGCGGCAAGCCAGTGGTGTGGACGATGCATGACCTATGGCCCGCCACGGGTATTTGCCATTACGCTCGTGGTTGCGATAAGTACAAGACAGGATGCGGAGATTGCCCCTTGTTGCCTGGGGGGCATCAGCGAGACCTCTCCTCTAAGGTGTGGAAGCGGAAACTGTCGGCTTACCAAGGACAGTTGATACATTTCGTGGCTTGCAGCAAATGGCTGGAAAGGGAAGCCAAGCAGAGCGGGCTGCTCGCCGGGCAGCGGGTGACAAGCATCCCCAATCCTATCGACACTCATGTATACCATCCAAAAGATAAGGCGCAAGCCCGCAAGGATTGTGGTTTGCCACAAGACAAGAAGCTGATGTTGTTTGTTTCCCAACGGGTCACTGACCCCAGGAAAGGGCTGGACTATTTTGTGGAGGCGATAGACAAGTTGGTGGCAAGCCATCCCGAGGCCAAGGAGAAAATGGGAGTCGTTATCTTGGGGGGACGTTCAGAGGAGGTCGCCGACCGCTTGGCATTGCCGGCCTATCCATTGGGATATGTCAACGACGAGAAGCATATTGTCAGTGTCTATAATTCCGCGGATGCTTTTGTGTTGCCGTCATTGGAAGACAATCTGCCAAATACCATCATGGAAGCGATGGCTTGTGGAGTGCCTTGCGTGGCGTTCCGCGTGGGAGGTATCCCAGAGATGATAGACCATAAGCGGGATGGCTATGTGGCGGGATATCGACAGGTGGAAGACTTGGCCCAGGGAATCCATTGGGTATTGATGGAGGCCGACCACGAGGAACTTTCCCGCATGGCTTTACACAAGGTGGCGATCAAGTATTCGCAACACGCCGTGGCGGTGGAATACATTGAGACATACAATCATGCCATGGCTTTCAAGAAATGCGGCATATGATACAGTTTACGGTTATCACGTGCGTTTACAACGCCGAGTCTGTCTTGCAGCGTACACTTGACAGCGTGCGCCATCAATCCTATCATGCCATTGAGCATCTTATTATCGATGGCGCTTCCACGGATGCCACGCTGCGCGTGGCGAAAGACTATCAGTCGCGTTCCATGGAGGAAGAAACCAATCACGATGTGGTCATCTACTCAGAGCCCGACAAAGGTCTCTATGATGCCATGAATAAGGGAATCGCCCGCGCCACGGGGGATTACCTGGTGTTTCTCAATGCCGGGGATACTTTCCCCGCCGACGATACCCTGGAGATGGCGGCGGGATGTGTAGGCGAAGCGGAGGAGTTGCCCGCCGTGCTCTATGGTGACACCCATATCGTGGACGAAGGTGGTCGTTTCTTGCGTGTCCGCAGGTTGAGGCCGCCACGCAAGTTGACTTGGCGTTCTTTCTCCCGAGGCATGCTGGTATGCCACCAGAGTTTCTACGCTCTCAGGACAATAGCCAGAGACGTGCCTTATGATACCAGCTATCGTTACTCGGCTGACGTAGACTGGTGTATCCGTGTGATGAAAGAAGGTAAGCGCAGGGGGTTAGGCATGCGAAACACCCAGTTGGTATTGACCAATTTCCTTGATGGCGGCATGACCTCGCGATATCATCGAGCCTCGCTCAAGGAGCGTTTTCGGGTGATGTGCAAACACTATGGGTTGTTCGTCACCTTGTCTATGCACGGCTGGTTCTTGCTGCGTGCCCTTTGGAAGAGATAGTCTTCTTCCCTAGGGCCAGAACAGGACACTCTTTGGAGCAGTAGTATTGAAATTGAATATCAGTAGTACTGCGATCGGGTTTGAAGTACTACTGATATTCAATTTCAGTACTACTGCGTTTTTGTCAGGACGCTTGGGTGATTGCGGATGTTCCTATACATTATTATAATATATGGCAGAAGAGAGACGAAAAATGGCGATAGTCATGGGCGCGAGCAGTGGTATTGGGCAAGCCGTGGCGGAACGTTTGTTGCGCCGGGGATGGCAACTGGGCTTGGCCGCCAGGCGAGTGGAACCATTGCGCCAGTTGGCTGACCGCTATCCGGGACAAGTGGTGTATGCTGACGTGGATGTCAACAGCACGGCCGCTCCCATGGCGTTGCGTGAGTTAATAAGGCGCAATGGAGGCATGGACTTGTATTTCCACGCCTCGGGCATAGGCAAGCAAAACCCAGAATTGAATCCCGCTATAGAGCTGGACACCATGGAGACCAACGCCAAGGGATTTACCCGCATGGTGGGTGAGGCTTTTCGCTATTTCAGGGAACAAGGCGGTGGTCACATCGCTTGCGTCACCTCCATTGCGGGCACCAAGGGGCTGGGACCCGCTCCTGCCTATAGTGCCACGAAAGCCTTGCAGAACACTTACCTGCAAGCATTGGAGCAGTTGGCGAATAGCCAAAGCCTCAACATCCGCTTCACTGATTTGCGCCCTGGGTTTGTGGATACGCCTTTGCTTTCGGGTACACATCATTATCCCCTGTTGCTTGATGTGGATTCCGTGGCGGATGACATCGTGCGCTCCGTCTTGCGGAAGCGTCATGTGCGGGTGATAGACTGGCGATGGCGTTGCGTGACAACTCTTTGGAAGCTGATTCCCAAGTGGATTTGGCGCAAGATGTTGTGAAAACTATTATTTTTCGCCCGTTTTCTTGCGGGATAAAGAAACTTAAACTATCTTTACATACTTCTTTTAAGGCAATGAGATTATATATGAGATTTTCCCACGTTCTTTTGGTTTGCGCGTTTTGCGCGATGTTGACTTCTTGTTTCAAGGAGGAACCGCTCAACGCGGAGTGTGATATTGAGTACGCTTATCTTCATTCAGATGACCCGAGTGTTACTTTTTTCCAGCCTTCAGACTCACTGGTGAGGGTGATTTCTAATACCAGTAGGATTGAGTTTGGCTTGAAGAAAGCCGACTTAACTGCTCTAGCTCCCCAATTTGTCCTCACAGAGGGGGCTACCATCTCTCCCGAAAGTGGTTCCGTGCAAGATTTTAGCCAAGGTCCTGTTACTTACATTGTCACTTCCCAAGATGGGAGCTGGACAAGATCTTACCAAGTGCATATTTACCAGAAGTCGAATACTACAGATGCCTTGTTTAGCTTTGAAACAACAAGGATGGATGAGACTAATCGCTACACAGAGTGGTATGAGATAACTGGAGATGGTCGCGAGGATAATATATGGGCTACGGGTAATGCAGGATTTGCTATTACTGCTGGAGATGCATTGCCCGAGGAATATCCTTCTAGCATATTGGAAGAGGGATATAATGGAAAGGGCGTACGTCTTGTTACTCGTAATACAGGAACTTTGGGTGTGTTGTTTCATATGCCAATTGCTGCGGGAAACTTGTTTACAGGAAGCTTTGATGCATTAGGAGCGTTGGGCAATGCCAGAAAAGGAACACTGTTTGGCACGCCTGTAAATAAAAAGCCTATCTCATTCTCAGGATATTATAAATATACTCCTGGGGAAGTAATGACTGGTGAGGATAATCAGCCCATTCCGGGGAAAGAGGATAAAGGCGATATTTACGCTATACTCTATCGCAACACGGATAGTGAAGGAAGCCCCTTTACGCTGGACGGGGATAACGTGAAGACCTCAGACCAAATCGTGGCCACGGCTCTTTTAGATGAGGTGAAAACCGCTACGGAGTGGACTCCTTTTGATATCAACTTCACGTACAAGGAACAATTGGATGAGCAAATCTTGCGTAACTATGGTTACAGCTTGGCCATCGTGTTCTCCTCCAGCATCAACGGCGCCTACTTTGAGGGTGCTGTTGGTAGCACGCTCTGCATAGACGAGGTAAAAGTGAGTTACGAAATAACAGAATAGACAGATATGAGAAGATATATTTTACTTTCGCTCCTTGCCCTTTGCTTGTTTGGGCAGGCGCAAGCGCAAAAGTTATTGGAGAATAATTCTTATTATATTCGCTTGGGCTATAACGTGGGAGGTACTGCTCCCGTGGGCATGCCCGCTACTATCAGGAGCCTGTCAAGATACACTTTGCAGCCCAACTTGCTCATTGGTGCGGATGTACACAAGCAGTACGGCGACAGCAAATGGGGACTGATGGTGGGACTACACTTGGAGCAAAAAGACATGAAAGTGGATGCCCGCGTGAAAAACTATCACATGGCCATGCGCATCGGCAATGAAGCACCTGTGAGAGGTGTATTTACCGGTCAGGTGGTGAGTGAAGCGGGTTTGGGCATGGTAACCATTCCCGTATTGGCCACTTATGATATCACCCCAAAGGTACGTATCAAAGCGGGTCCCTATGTTTCCTACGCTTACCAAACGGAGTTTAGTGGCTATGCCTACGATGGTTATATCCGCGAGAAGGATCCCACAGGCACCAAGGTGATGGTAGGCATCGGTGACGCAGCCAATGGCACTTACGATTTCTCAGACAGCATGCGCAATCTCTTCTTTGGCATAGACGTGGGTGCCGACTGGTATTTCTCCCGCCGTTGGGGAGCCTCGATAGACTTGTCGTGGGGACTGAATGGCATATTCAAGAGCAATTTCGATGTCATAGACGATACCCTTTACCCCATTTATGCGAATATCGGTGTGACCTATAAAATCAAATAATTAATCATAAAGGAATAATAGCTTATGAAGAAAATCTTTACGCTTATTACCATGGCCGTCATGGCCATGACGGCCATGGCCGAGGATTATAAGGGAGCGATGACCATTCAACTGGGTGACGGAGAACCCATGGAGCAAGAGTCTACCATCTCGGTAACGGAAAGTGAGGGCAAATACACGCTTTCCTTGGCAGATTTCTCGTTTGAGGGATATCCATTGGGTGATATCACCTTGACGGATTTGCAGAACGAGGCAACCGATGGCACCATTCACTTGACTGCGAAAACCACGGTTGAGATTCCACTGTTTGAGAGAATGCCTTTGCCTCTCACTTTAGACGCTACGATAGACAAGCGCAACGTGCTGAAGACAAAGATTTCCATCGATGTCATGGGAGCTTTCACTGTGTTCGTGGATTTCGCTTCCACCCCAGAAGTGACTACCTACAAGGGAGATTTGGCCATAGACCTTGGCACGGGCACACCTGCAGAGCAATCTGCCGAGATAGAGGTGATGAAGTCAAACGACATTTACACCCTTACGCTGAAAGATTTCAATTTCATGGGATCATTGGCTCTCGGTGACATCCAGATGGCTGGTTTGAAGAATGCCGCTACAGATGGCACGCTGGCGTTGGCTTATGATGGCATGGTGGAAGTGGCTACTTTCGGAGAAATGCCCTTGACGCTTCAAGCAACTATAGACAAGGCAGATGTGCTCAATGCCGTCATTGGCATTACAGTCCCCATAGTGGGTGAGGTAAAGGTCAATTTTACCAGCACCGAGAGCACGGACATCTCCTCCGTGGAGACCGAGGCCGGAAACGGCGACGAGGTGGTGGCCATCTACGACCTGCAAGGCCGCAAGGTGACCGATACCAACAAGAAGGGCATCTACATCTTGCGCAAGGCCGACGGCACTACCACCAAGGTCTATAAGAAATAAAGAACATGGAGCGTTCACTCTGAGGAGAGACAACTACATAAAAATCCCTGCCTTGTTATCCAGGACTTGGATAAACAGGCAGGGATTTCTCGTCTATATCCCTCCTGAAGTCTAATGACTTTACTTGGGTAATTAACGTCGTGAATTCGATGAGAAGTCTCAGCAAACCGACAGGCCTTCGCAAGTGGCAATTTTATTCAGCCATCTTGCTTGCTGAGACGCAAGAATGCGTCTCTACACTTTGGCAATGACAGGTTATGTGCGCAAGCTGAGATTCGTCGAATTTACGTAAATTAGCGCTTCTTCTGGTCGCTCTCTATGAGGGCGAGCAAATGGGCTACGGCCTCTTCTTGCGGGATGTTCTTCTCTATGCACTCTTGTTTTCGATATAGACTAACACGGTTGGGGCCTGCTCCCACATAGCCATAGTCCGCGTCGGCCATTTCTCCAGGGCCGTTTACGATACATCCCATAATGCCTATCTTGAGCCCTTTCAGGTGGGCGGTGGCCTCTTTTATCTTGGCGATAGTCTCTCGCAGGTCGTAAAGCGTTCGGCCGCAACCAGGACAGCTGATGTATTCCGTCTTTGAGGTACGCAGGCGAGCGGCTTGCAAGATATTGAAGGCAGTCTCATCGATGTCTTTTATAGCCAGGTCACCATTGTTCATCAACCAGATACCATCCGTAAATCCGTCTATCAGCAACGCACCCATGTCCGCGGCGGCTTCCAGTTGGAAGTCTTCTTTTTCCGTTCGCGAGTGTTGATACATCTGCGTAAATATTACGGGATTGGTTATTCCCGCCTTCATGAGGTCATGCACTAAGGCCCGTTGGTCACCTAACCGGTTCTTGTGATTGCTTACGCAGACCACCACCACTTCGGGACGCGCCTTCAGGCAAGCCAGATATTCCTCGCTGTTGGCTCCATATTGCAACACCAGGAATTTCATTTCCGACGGTATTGTAGTCAACATGGGTATGGCCGTGACGGGAAAAATAGGGTATACTTGGGCGTTAGCCATGGCAGGATTGGCTTTCACGCTGGCGTAGGCGGTGTAGTCCACGAGGTATTTGGCCTTTTGGCTTACCTCATTGGGAATGTCGCTACCTATATATATATAGTCAGCGGCCATGTCCGCGTTGCCACTCAAGTAGGCGGGTTTGCCATTTTGGTTGCTGATGACCACTGGTACGTTGTCGCCGCCAATGTTTCCCACGGCATGTGTCTTCCTGCGCCGCGGTTTAACCCAATTGAAATCGGGAGCCGTTTCGGCGGGGATGAGTACATGGTTTTTCCTTTTGGAAATATAATCCACTAAGTGACGGGCGACGGGAATCTCTGCCGCGGGTTCCTCACTTAGGCTTACGCGGATGGTATCTCCAATGCCATCGGCCAATAAAGCTCCAATGCCCACGGCACTCTTGATGCGTCCATCCTCACCTTCTCCTGCCTCGGTGACACCCAGGTGCAACGGGAAGCGCATGCCTTCCTGCTCCATCCTGCATACTAACAAGCGCACGGATTGCACCATGACCACTGTGTTAGAGGACTTGATGCTGATGACCACGTCGGTGAAGTTCTCTTTCCGGCATACCCGCAAGAATTCCATGCAACTCTCCACGATGCCCTCTGGCGTGTCGCCATAGCGATTGCGGATGCGGTCAGACAGCGAACCATGGTTTACGCCTATGCGCACGGCGGTGTGATGCTCTTTGCAGATGCGCAAGAAAGGGATTAGGCGATCTTCAATCTTTTGCAGCTCGGCGGCGTATTCCTCGTCCGTGTAGTCAATCTTGATAAACTTACGGGCGGGGTCGGTATAGTTGCCGGGATTTATTCTTACTTTCTCGGCATAGAGAGCGGCCACGTCTGCCACGTTGGGATTGAAGTGCACGTCCGCCACCAATGGTGTGTCATAGCCGTCTGCCCTGATAGCGGCATTGATATTCCGCAGGTTTTCCGCCTCTCGGCTGCCTTGTGTGGTGAATCTTACCAACTCACCGCCTGCCTTGATGATTTCTTCCGCCTGTTTGACACATGCCTCGGTGTCATTGGTGTTGGTAGTGGTCATTGACTGAACCCTGACAGGATTGTCGCCTCCCATATCCAATGCTCCTACGTGTACTACAGATGTCTCACGGCGGTGATAGTTGAAAAGGTCTATCATCTTGTTTTTTAGTTGGTCTTGTAAGCGTAATCCTTGATGGCGGCCAAGTCTTGGTTGGCCTTTTCAATCTTGGCTCCCAGTCCGGCCTTCCACGCTTCTACCTTGGCGGCCACGTCCTCGTCAGCCAGCGCAATCATCTCCGCGGCGAGGATGGCTGCGTTTTGGGCGGCGTTTACGCCTACTGTGGCCACGGGGATGCCAGGAGGCATCTGGATGATAGAGAGCATGGCGTCCAGTCCGTCAAGCATTCCCTTGATGGGCACGCCAATGACGGGGAGGGGCGTAGAAGCCGCTATCACGCCAGGTAACGCGGCGGCCATTCCCGCGGCGGCAATGATGACTTTCACGCCTCTTTCCTTGGCGCCCTTGGCAAAGGCTTCCACCGCGTCGGGCGTACGATGCGCCGACAAGGCGTTTACCTCAAAGGGTATCTGGTTGTCGTCTAGCCATTTGCAGGCTTTCTCCATGACGGGCAGGTCGCTGGTGCTGCCCATGATAATACTTACTAATGGTTTCATGTCTTATCTGTTTTTATGTTATGTTTGTCTTTTCTTCTATTATATAATAAGGTATGCGCAGAGCAGGCCCACGAAGAAGCCCACTACCACCTGCGCCAAGGAGTGTTGGCGCAATATCATGCGGCTGCTTCCCACCATGCCCGCTATGATGAGCGTCAGGCAGAGCCACCAGGTGGGATTGAAAGCGAATCTTTCGGCGTAGGCCAGCAATGCTCCCGCCATACCGCCGATAGCCGCTGTGTGCGTGGATATCTTCCACCATATATTGATGAAAGCGCACGCCATCTGCACCAAAAGAGCGGCGATGAGCACGATGCTCAACACGCGTGGGACATGGCGATATTCCAGATAGAAGAAACAGCCGCAATAGCAGAGTATGGAGATGATATAGGGCACGATGCGCCTTTCCTTGTGTCCCAGTTCGATAGGTGACCATCCCTGGAATTTGCGGTAAAGATGGATGAGCAGCGAGGGCATCAGCACGGTGAACATATAGATGAACATCAGCATGTAGAGCTTGTAGCCCAACGGGAGTATGGCCATGTAAGTGAAAATGAACAGGATGATGAGCCCTACCATAGGCAGGTAGAAAGGCGTGAAAAGCATGCTCAGTATCCTGGCGGCCAATATGATATTCTTTTCTCTCAACATTGTCTTGGTTGATAATCATCAGTCGGGTCATCCTTTGCGTAGCCTGGCCACGGGGATGCCCATCTGTTCCCTATACTTGGAGATTGTACGCCGCGCCACGGGGAAGCCTTTCTCTTGCATTTTCTTGGTTAGCGCTTCATCGCTCATGGGCTTACGCTTGTCTTCTTTCTCGATGAGTTCCCTTAACGCCACCTTCATCTTTCGGGTGGATAGCTCCTCGCCGCTTTCCGTGGTATAGCTGTCGGTGAAGAAGAAGCGCAGAGGAAAAGTGCCCCATTTAGTTTGCGCGTACTTCACGTTGCTTACCCTGGAGATGGTAGACTTGTCCAATCCCGTGCGCTCTTCCAGGTCTTTCAATATCATGGGACGCAATTCAGTCTCGTCTCCATCTTGGAAAAACTTGCGCTGTATGTCTATGATGGCCTTCATGGTGACCATCAGGGTATGGCGGCGTTGCTCTATGGCGTTGATGAAGCCTTGCGCCCGCTCCGTTTTCTCTTGGGCGTAGAGCAGGGCTTCTTTCTCTTGTTTGGTTTTCTTCTTTCCTTTCAGGCTGTTTATGAGTTGCTTGAACGAGGGAGCCACGGTCAATTCCGGAAGGTCTCCTTGGTTGAGCGAGAAGGTGATGGTGCCGTCATCGGCCGTGTCTACGATGAAGTCGGGCGTAATCTGTTGCAGGTTCCTGCCCTCAGTCTCTCCCAGGGCGGCGCCAGGTTTGGGATTCAGCTTGCGGACCCCTTCCCTGAGGGTTCCCATTTGGGTATCGTTGAACCCCATTTCCTCTTGTATCTTGTCCCAATGCTTTTTGGTGAACTCGTCGTAATGCTGAGTGATGAGCTCCCGGAGGGCTTCCCTTATCCTGCTTTCCGGCATTCTTTCCACTTGCAGCAACAGGCATTCCTGCAAAT
>FR882120.1:30493-52877 GCA_000435635.1 Prevotella sp. CAG:1320
AGCAGGCATTCCTGCAAATCCCTGGCACCTATGCCGGCGGGGTCGAGCCCTTGCAGGGCATAGAGCACTTCTTCTATCTCGGCGGGCTTCACGTCCATGTATTGGTAGATGGTCAGCTCGTCGCAAATGCTCTCAATGCTTTTCCTGAGCAGGCCATCGTCGTCAAGCGAGCCTATCAGGTATTCCATGATGGATTGTTGCTTCTCGGTCAAGTCCAGCATGCCTACCTGTTCTTTCAGCTTGTCATAGAACGAGACGGTGTCTCCGTATACAATCTCTTCGTAGTCGGCGTTGTTGCGGTGGTCGTAACTGCCTTCCGTCATCACGTCATCCTTGCCTATGTTCTCCAGGGCTGAATCCAAAGCGTCGGCTCTTTCCTCTCGTTCGCTTTGGCTTTCATAGTCTTCCGCGTCATCGCCCGTGTCTACTCCCTCATAGCTGTCGGCGGTTTCGTCTTCGGAAGGCAATGTCTCCAATGCCGGATTGTCGTCCAGTTCGGCTCTCACGCTTTCTTCCAGTCCCGTCAAAGGCATTTCCAGCAACTTCACTTGCAGTAGTTGCTGTGCCGTGAGCCGCTGTTGCAGTTGCAGCTTTTGCTCTTGCGTCTGTATGAGTTTTTGTGCCATGTTACTTGATGAAGTATTCCTTGAGTTGGGTGGCCAGCGTGTAGAGCTTGTCGGGATGCTCGTTGCCGTAGCGTCTCCATATCTGGTCGCAGGCGGGAAGCAATGGGCTGAAGCACACCTCTCCGTGGTTCAGGTAGGGGTCGCATATTTGATATACTTCCATTACCTCGGCTATGATCGTGGGCTTTACCTTGATGAGTTTGCCCAGCTCTATGACTTCAGGAGTCTCTTGCCGCATGGTGATGGGCGTGAGTTGGAAATATAAGTCCAGTATGAGTATCAATTTCACGGGCGTAAGCTCAGGGTGCGTTTCCAATGGATGCCAGTCTTTCTCAAAGGACTCATTTACCTCTACGCCCTCGTAAAACAATTCCGCGTTGCCCAATCCTCGCATCTTGCGCAGCGTGGTGATATCTTTCTTCAGTTTCTTGGGATTGTCGCCATAGGTAGCCCATAGGCGTTCCATGGACGGGGTAAGCAAGCGCAACTGGAACATTTGCTTGTGCAGGTATTGTGGCGGGATATGCCATTCCAGGCTTAAGTCCACCATGCGCTTGGCGTATAGTGGCTTCACGCCCACGGGCTTCTCCAAGTATACTTGCAGCAGCTGTGGCCAATACTCGTCAGACCATCTGGGATGTCTTGCCATGTCCTCTTGCCTTGTTCTCGGTTTATCGGCGGCTTTCTGGCGACCGCTTATCTGATTGCAAATTTAGTGTTTTTCATCGGTATGGCAAAATAAAAGCAAAAGAAAAAAGCGCACGACACCTGGACTTCTCCAAGGCCATACGCCCATATCTACTTTGAAAGAACTTTTCGCTTTGATGGAATGGGCTGTTTCCGCCACCCATCGCATCGCCTGTGGCTACTCACGTAGCTCTCCAGGCATTATCCTCAAACACACTCTCTTCCTTTACCTCTCGTAAAGCTTCCTATTGAGTCCTTCTCACTTTCTAATTACCTTCTCACTAATACCTAAATCTACTCAAACAACTTTGCTTCTCGTAATCCTTCGTTCACAATCTTTTCTTACCTTATCCTACCTATCTCTGTTTTTCCTGAATGCTCAATCTTTATCACCTCGCTAAATACCTGCTTGGGATGCGACTTGTCTTTTCTACCTTTCTCTATGAGTTCAGGTCGTATTGTTGTCTTTTGACGATGCAAAAGTACGCGATATATTGATTGCGCACAAACTTTTTGATGGGAAAATAAGCTTCCAGACCCTATTTCTTGACCTACGTCAATTATGCTGTGTGCGTGCACGATATGTTGTACAACATAATTAAGCCAGTGTTTCCGTAAGAAAGGTAATGGAAACCGTAATGCTTTTAAGGGCTATGTGCCGGAAATTGCTTATCTTCGCGCTATACCTATTTATATATATATATAATAATTGGAGTCTATGTGGATGTTATTGTTCCTCGCGCTTCCTTTGGCAGGCTTGGCCTATGTGTCGTGGCATCTTTATTGCTTGTTGCCCTTTTCCGCTCCGTGGCGTTGGGTGGTCATTGCCTTGGGGTGGTTGGCCTTTCTTTGTGTCTTCGCCAGTTTCTCCCGCTTGATAGACCATGTGTCCTTGGACTTAGGCGCGGTTTTCTATGAGACGGGCTTTTCTTCCATTTTCGTGCTTCTCTATTTGGTCATTATGTTTCTCCTGCTGGACTTGGGCAGGCTCTTCCATCTTGTTCCCAAGTCGTGGCTGCACGCCAACGCCGTGACCTCGGCGGTTGTTTGTGCCTTGATGGTAGGAGTGTTTACCTATGCTTACCTCCATTATAGACACAAGGAACGGCAGGTCTTGGAACTGCCCACGGTCAAACGTCTCTCCAAAGACCTGAAAATCGTGATGATGAGCGACCTGCACCTAGGCTATCACAATCGCAGGCAAGAGCTGGCCAGATGGGTAGACATGGTCAATGCCGAGCGTCCCGACTTGATATTGGTGGCGGGCGATATCATTGACATGAGCCTTAGACCCTTGCGGGAAGAGGACATGGCCTCGGAATTGCGCCGACTGCAAGCCCCCGTTTACGCTTGCTTGGGCAACCACGAGTATTATAGCGGTGAACCTCGGGCCTTGGACTTCTATCGGGAGGCGGGCATTCATCTGCTCAGGGACAGCGTGGTTACTGTGGGCGACTTGCGCATAGCGGGCCGGGACGACCGCTCCAATCCCCGCCGCAAGTCAGTAAAGGCCTTGTTGGGCGGGACAGACCAGCGGAGATACACCATTCTGCTAGACCACCAACCCTACCATTTGGAGGAAGCGGAGCGCGCGGGCGTGGACTTCCAATTCAGCGGGCATACCCATCACGGGCAGTTGTGGCCTATCTCCTGGATAACGGAGTCCCTTTATGAGTGCGCCTATGGTTCTTGGCGGCGAGGCAATACCCGTTATTACATCAGTTCGGGTGTGGGCATCTGGGGAGCCAAGTTCCGTATAGGCACTTGCTCGGAGTATGTCGTGGCGCATATCAAAGGAGGGACGAAGTGAACTGTCTATTCATGGATAAATCTCTGTACGTTTCTTCCTTTTTCTCACTTTGTTATGCTTCAAAGGCGAGTTTGTATTGTTTTATGGCAAGTCAGTCGAGCGCTAATAATATGGGAGCGCGGATAAGATTATAATCATCATCAATAACTGCCGCGTTGGAGAATGTCATGCCATGACACTTTTCTATGCCGTAACAACTATGTTCGTGTCCAAACAAATGTAAACGTGGCTTTATGGTAAATATACGCTTGCGTAAAACAACGTCGCCATGACAGGCGGGACCGGAACCATAGTCAGAAAAATCCAAAATACCATAGGGAGGTTGATGGGTGATGACAATATCAATGCCACAGGGAATGTCAAGCAGATACCTATCATACAGTCCCGCAATACAATCTTGCATAAACATGGGTACGCCATAAAACCTTATGCCGTCAATGACAGTGCCGGAATTGCAAAGATAATGGACGTTTGGAGGTAGTCCTTCTATCGAATTCGCACCATACATGCAGAAGTCATGATTGCCTGCAATGAATATCTTATAGGGATGAGGCAAGTCGCTAAACCAATTCATGAAATCGTAAGCCTCGGCCTCAGAACCGGCCATGGTGAAATCACCGGAATGCACTATGATATCGGCCTCGGGAAGCTCTGCCAGGTCACGATGTAGGCAATGGGTGTCAGACAGATGCAATATCTTCATTTATTGTAACACGCTAATATCAACATCACGGATTTTATACTCACCTGTTTGAAACACCCGATAAGCATTCATGTCGAGTATACCCGCAAGGCAAGTTTCCTTATCTTTATGAATGGGGATTATTCCTATCCTGGGATTAACGGTGGCGCATACTTTGGCCAAGGTGTCGACATCCGCATGGCCACTCGTATGAAAACCGTCCTTAGTGCCATCGGCTATGTGCCCATTGAACAGACTCCTCATCTCCGCCACGCCGTCCAGGCTGTAATCCTTTCCTTTTTCGGCATAACCGCTCCACATAGAATAAACCAGCCACGCAGCCTCCTCATCGTAAACATTCATCATGCGTTTCACCAAGTCGTGCATGCTTGTACGAACGACCATTAGGAAGCCTGCTCGTCCAAGATAGGCCTTGACATTCTTTGAACTATAGTCCCTAAGTGAGAACGCATTGTCAAAATCAAACAAGCCACTGTACTTACCCGAATAACGAGTGAATATATTGAGTACACTCTTTTGGTAGGGGTCTACGACGAACACACGCCCCGTGACTTTGCAGGCCGCATGGAGTGATGCCAATCTTTCCATGTCTGTGGAAGAGCACAGTGCGAAAACGTATTTGTGTTGCCTTAATAGCTTTATCACATTCCGCTGGATGTCAAACTCACGTACTACGGTCTCGCTTCTGCGGCCAAGCATCGTGCCCTCGGTAATTAACACATCAACCTGTTTCACGAACTTTCCCAACATATCGAACAAGCTCTTCCCTAAATAGCCGTGTCCCCTGAAATCACCTGTATGCAGTATGGTCTTGCCATCGCAACATATCTTCAACATATAGGAATCAAATGCGGAATGACTTACAAAATAGGGAGTGACCATCATCTTCTCCTTTCCCCCGACATCTATGCTACGCCCTGCCACATATGTTAGCATCTTATTCGCCAGAAGCGAGCTCGCCTGTTGGTTGAGAACTGCGTACTTACATTTCATGACCTCCCTTGCGCCAGCCCCGATATATTGCGGTATGTTATCGGGTACCAGAGTGTGAAGCCCCACATGGTCGGCATGATAATGGGTGTAAAATATCGCGTCGGCACCGGCTGTCATATTTTCTATCTGTGCTTTCGTCAATTCCTTTTTCTGGCTGTCGGGCAGGTCACTGCCGAAGTCAATGAAAATCTTGCAGCCTTCTGTTGATATTTCTGTTATACAACCGCCTATCTGGTTAGCTCCACGATGTACCTTTATGTTCATGTCTTGCGTTCTTTTTCTTAGAATAGAGCCATTTTCTCATGATTTCAACACGCGCTTAAATACCACCACCATGTTCGGCAACTTCAAGGCTGGTTGTCCAAGACGTGTCGTTACGTCGCGGTAACGTTCTTTCACCCAGTCTGCCACCCTGTTGCGGTATTCGTTGTCATAATAGACATCAATTTGAAGCGGTAAGCTTATCTTGTTGGCATCGGCAAGTGGTGAGGTCTCGTGCCCGGACTTAGCTGGTTCTACGTCAACAATGCCGAGAATGTAGGGCACTGCCGCTCCATTAAGCGAGCATTTTCCCGGTTCTGGCAGATATCCCAAATTGTTCTTTGCGCCTTTAAGTACATCTGCCAATGCCAATAGTCCGTCTGTTAAACCTTTTTCGCAAATTACGTCCAGCTCTTTATTTACAAGCGGGTCGTCGTCTGGAATGTCTAGTTCCCGTTTGCTCCTGTTCCACCAAACTTGGAATCTAAATGACTCGTTCTTGGCCTTTATGCTTAATATCTCTTTCCGTTTGTTGTCTTTTTCTTGTTCATTGCCTTTTGTTTGAAAGTTTATCAACCTTTATTTCCCAGCAAATCTTTAGGCTTAGCGACATCATATCTCACTTTGAGGTTGGCCTTGCTTTGATTCATTATATTTAAGATGTTTTCTAAATTACCGCCAATCAACGGATGAAAGTCGGAGGCTAAAAACAGAGCGTCTATTTGACTTATTCTTTTTTCTGTCACGGCTTTGTATAAGGCTTTAACCCCACGATAATCTTTCTCGGTTTTCAGTGATTTGTCGTAGTTGATAGTGCCTTCTACCAGCAATCGCATTACATTTGCGTAATACACTAATTCGGAGATAATGCCTACGGCCTTGTTCCCTGCGTCTTTAAGCTCATAAATCTTTAAGACGTTACCTTCAAGTTCCCAAATATCAATTTGGCTCGCGCCGCGAGGAGTAAAAGTGTTTTCAGTTAAAACCTCGTCAGTAAACAATCCCACAGGCAGCTGGTGCCTCATATTTTTATTGTTTTCTATCAGTTCGCGTTCCAGTTTTGCTTCATCGTTTTGGGCGGTTGGGCTTGCTTCTGTGCTAGGATAATTGACGACTAGTGAGGGTATTGACTTTTTTACATCTTCAACTTCCTTCTTGTTTTTCTCCGCTATAGAGACCCATGAGTAGTTTTCCTCAAAGAACGCCGCACGTAAACGAAAGCGGTTGTAGTGCTTTTGTTGCCGATTCTTTTCTTTCAGATCACGGCTGTAATCAGGCTGTTCCCACCCGACAACCACTTTCTCTACCTCTTTCATTCGCGACTTTATGCAAATCGCCCATCCTTCAAATGCAGAACCGTTATCCTGCATGTTCGCGACAACGCCTTTTCCCGATACAGTCAACCTCAACTCCCCGCCATCGAGCTTAAACCCTATGGCTTTAGGTAGGCGTATACGCCTGTTCTTTTCTTGTAATCTTTCTTTGATATAATTCTTGTCCATGGTAAATAAATGGTTTTGGGGTTAAGAATTTCTAGTCTTTTCTTGTTCGCAAATGTAATTGATTTCAAAGTCACTTCCAAATTATCTTTCTAATTATTGTTTATTTCCATAAATAATGAATTGATAGATACTTAATACCTAATACGAAGAAGGATGCAAAGCTAAATGTTGAATCGGATGTTTAGGACAATTTTAGCGAATAAGTAAACATATTGTGCTCCTTTGTATTATGTTATTTTGTAGGTACACATCTTATATATAATTACGAATGCGCGAGGTTTCCTGGATGTGTGTACTGGGTTTCCTGTAGATTATGTACCCTTGGTGTTTGCTTCGCAAGGGAAAATTCGCTATATTCGCGATGAGATTACCTTAACCCTTTCGCGCTATGGAAAAGATTACGGCACTGCCTTTGAGCTTGACCAACGAAGAACGTAAATACCTGGGGCTGACTCCCGTGGAGGATGACTGGGACTTGGTGACCTTTCCGGGTCGCCGGGTCTACCTCTACTTTGACGGAGACATTATCCGCAAATACATCGAGATAGGGGTGGAGGGCTGTTATTACGTGGAGCGGGAACTGTTAGAGCGCACCGAGCAAGGCCGCACGGTCTTGTTGCCCAAGACGAAAAGGGGGAAGCCCAGGAAGATGAACTTCTCCGCCACGCAGTCTTTTGGGCGAAAAGGGATGTATTTCGAGCATGACAGCAGCTCCACCTACATAGGCAACTATACGACAAACACCTATTTCCATCGCCAAAACAATGGGCGCAAGGTGCCCCTCCATGAGTGGATGGCCCGGTGGATGGCCGATACCACGGAAGCGGACTTGGAGGAGTTGGAGCGTTTCAAGACCGCTACCCGCCGGCACGTGAAGTATCGGGAGGGAGACTTCTTCGCTTTCAAGATAGGCAGGCGGCACTGGGGCTTTGGGCGCATTGTCCTGGATATCGTGGCATTGAGGAAGACGGAATGGTTTAACAAGCGGCATAACTACGGACTGAGAAACCTGATGTGTACGCCACTCTATATCATGGTCTACCGCAAGGTGTCTGATACTTGCGTCGTGCCGATAGAGGAGTTGGCCTCGTGTGACACCTTCCCCGTGCAGGCCATCATGGACAACGACTTCTACTACGGAGAGTATAAGATAATAGGCCATAAGTCTGTCAGTCCCGAGGAATGGGAACCGATCATATCTTATGGCAGGAGCATCAGCTCCTTTGATCCGGATACGGTCTATTTGCAATACGGGCTGATATACAAGGAGACCACTATGGACAAGTATGACAAATACATTACGGATGGCACGGAAATCACCCCGCCCTTGGTTTCCAAGCTTCTTCATATAGAGATGAGCGAGCACGAACAATTCTTGATGAATAGCGAGCACGTGAACCCTTTCCGGGACGAGGGCATCACCGGGGGCATCGATGTCCTTCCCCTTTTGGAGCATCTCGTTGCCACCAACCGTGTCAATGAACTGGAGGACGGAAGCTTGAAGTATGATGGCAAGGGGTTGCGCGCTCCCGAGAACCTGCCCATCAAGCGGGAGATATTCGCTTATTTCGGCTTGGATGCGGACAAGAGCTATGCGGAAAACCTGAAAAGGGAAATGGAGAAAGAGGGAAACGGCATGGCCAGATAGCGGAAGGCTTTCCCGTCAATACGCTTGGGTTGGAGCGATATTTATGCCTCCAAAAAGTATCCTTGCTGAGTTGCCCAACGCACCTATATTAAAATCGAAAGTTACCAAGGTTACTTGACCAACGAACCTTGGATGGCTTTCCCGGGTCACTTGAGGTGGCTTTTCCAAGTCTACTTGTGGCAACCTCCATCGTATTGGGCGCTTCAAGTTCCCTCTCTCTTTCCGGCGGGAACTCTTTGGACAATCCTGGTCTCTTCCGCTGGCGGGAATGGCCACGCGAAAAGCCCCAAGGCGTTCCGTGAATGCTTGGCGGGAACGCCTTGGGGCTTACTATGTGGAGGGGTTGGCGGGTCATGCCCGCCAGGGAATCAGTTCTCCATGAACTTCTTGGCGGCTCTCAGCTGGTGGCGCATCACGCTGAGGAACTCCTGGCTCTCTTGCAGCACGTTGAGATAGACCAGCGAGATTTGCAGCTTGCTGTTGTCGTTCATCTGCTGCAGGCGGTCGATGTGCTTCTTGCGGATGACAGACAGCTCGTCTTTCAAGGCATCCGCCTCGGCCAGTATCTCACGATAGTTCTCGTAATGGCCTGTCTCTATCACGTCGCAAGTCATGGTCATCAGCTCGTTCACCTTCTCGCGCACGGGCTTGAACTCCTCTATGAACTGCTTGGGCAGGGGGTTGAAGTTGTTTTCCACGTGCTCCAAGACGGGGTCGAGCATACGGCGGAGGGAGTAGACGAACTGCTGGTTGCTGTTGGCACCCAAGTGGAACCACGTGTTGCGCTCGATGGCGATGTCGGTGGGTGACTTCTTCAGGCCCAGCATCTCCTGTCGGCGGAGCTTCTTCAGCGTGTCGCGCTCGTTTTTCAACTCCTTGTTGCACTTGCGCAGGGTGCGCACGTTCTCGTTCTCGAAGCCGTCGAGGATGCGGTTGTACTGCTCCAGGGCGAAGCGGTTGACGTAGCTCTGGGTGCGGGTGACATGCTTGCGCAGCAAGTCCCAGACGATTTCCGGGTCGCGGGTACGCATCATCACGCGGAAAGCGTCGTCCTTGGTGGCGGCCTCTTCCTTCTTCTTGTATTGACGGCTGGAACGTATGAGCAGGAAGATGACCAAGGCGATGAAGGCCGTTTGCACCACGATGCCGCCATAATACATCAATATGCAGACGAAAGCGGCGGAAAGGAAGGCCACGGCGGCAGTCATGAACCATCCACCGATAACGCTCAGCACGCCCGTCACGCGGAACACGGCACTCTCGCGACTCCAAGCCTTGTCGGCCAGGCTACTACCCATGGCCACCATGAAGGTGACGTAGGTGGTGGAAAGAGGCAACTTGTAGTTGGTTCCGATGGTAATCAGCATGGATGCCAATACCAGGTTGACGGCGGCGCGCACCACGTCGAAGGCGGCCTTGTTGTCTTCCAATATCACCTGGTTCTTGTCAAAGCGCTTGCCCACGCCCTTGAAGAATCCGCCAGGGATGACGCTCTTCACGGCCTGTCCCACGTCTTGGGTGGCGCGGACAATGGAGCGCGCTGCCCTGGAACTGCCAAACATCTCGTCGCCCTCGTCCTGGCGGGAGAGATCCACGGAAGTCTTGATCACGTTTTGCGCCTTCTTGGAGGTGGCCATGGCCACAATCATCACCACGCCGGCCAATACCAGGTAGAGCAGGGGCGTCTTGGCGGACTCCATGAGACTGGTCATCAGGAAGTCGGTGGGAGCCATGCCGTTGCCGTTGGCCACATAATCGTTATAGGAATCCAGTCCTGCCAAGGGCACGCCGATGAAGTTCACCAGGTCGTTGCCGGCGAAAGCCATGGCCAGGGCGAAGGTTCCCATGAGCACGATGAACTTGAAGATATTCACTCCGAGCAGGTGGAGCACCTCCATGAGTATGGTGGAGGCGATGAAAGTGTAAACCAAGAGCAGGTTGACATTGTCGTTGATGTAGTCACGCGCCTCTGCCGGCATATAGGGGCTTGCGCCCAGTCCTTTCAGGAAGATGAAGTAAGCCAGCGCCGTGAAGGCGATACCGCCGAAGATGGCGATGGAATAGCGCATGTGGCGCTTATAGTTGAACGTGAAGACCAGTCGTGTTATCCACATCACGATGATACCGAACACGAAGGCGATGGCCACGCTGACGAAGATGGCGATAATCACGCTCAGGGCTTTCTCGCTGTTGAGCAGGTCGATGTAGTGCAGGCTGTCGTCGCTGATAATCTTCAGCGTGGCCAGGATGAATGCCGCGCCCAGCAACTCAAACACCAAAGAGACGGTGGTGGAAGTGGGCATGCCCAGCGTGTTGAACACGTCGAGCACGATGACATCGGTCACCATCACGGCCAGGAAGATGGTCATCACCTCGTTGAAAGAGAAATTGGAGGGATTCATGATGCCGTGGCGCGCCACGTCCATCATGCCCGAGGACATTACCGCGCCTACCAGCACGCCACACGAGGCGATGATAAGCACGGTGCGGAATTTAGCCACCCGGGCTCCCACCGCTGATTGCAAGAAGTTGACAGCGTCGTTGCTGACTCCTACGAATAAGTCGAATACCGCCAAGCATAGCAGGAAAACGACGATACATAAATAAATCGTAGCCATATAAATAAAAAACCTTGTAATAATTCTGCCGCGAATGTAGGCAATAATTGTTACAAGGTTTTTAATCAAGTGTTACAATCGTGTTACAAACCAGATTGTAACAACCTTTTTTCAAGCCGTTTCCTAATGGCGGCAATGAAGGCGGCGGAGGTGACGGGCTTTGGCGTTACGCCCTCCATGAGATTGACCAGGTCTTTGGTGGTGATGCCTTCGTTGAGCGTGTCGAAGCAGGCCTCTTCCAACTGGTTGCCGAAGTTCACCAAAGCCTCTATGCCGTCCATCTCGCCACGTTTGCGCAACGCGCCGCTCCACGCGAAGATGGTGGCCATGGGGTTGGTAGAGGTTTCCTCTCCTTGCAGATACTTATAATAATGTCTGGTCACCGTGCCGTGGGCGGCCTCATACTCGTAATTGCCATCGGGGCTCACCAATACGGAAGTCATCATGGCCAATGAGCCAAAGGCGGTGGAGAGCATGTCGCTCATCACGTCGCCGTCATAGTTCTTGCAGGCCCAGATGAATCCGCCCTTGGAGCGGATAACCCTGGCGACCGCGTCGTCTATCAATGTATAGAAGTACTCGATGCCCAGCTCTTCGAAAGTCTGTTTATATTCCTTGTCGTATACTTCCTGGAAAATCTCGCGGAAGCGGGCGTCATATTTCTTGGAGATGGTGTCCTTGGTGGCGAACCACAGGTCTTGCTTGGTGTCGATGGCGAACTTGAAGCAGCTATGGGCGAAGGAACGAATGCTCTTGTCTGTGTTGTGCATGCCCTGGATGATGCCCGTGCCCTCGAAGTCGTGGATGTCTATCTCTTGCGTCTTGCCGCTTTTCCCCTGGAAGACCAACTTCGCCTTGCCGGGTTCATCCACGTCAATCTCCACGCTCTTGTATACGTCGCCATAGGCGTGACGGGCTATGGTGATGGGTTTTTCCCAGTTCTTGACCACGGGATGAATGCTGGGAATGGTGATGGGAGCGCGGAACACCGTGCCGTCCATGATGCTGCGGATGGTGCCGTTAGGGCTTTTCCACATCTTGTGCAGCTTGTATTCGTCCATGCGCTGCGCGTTGGGGGTGATGGTGGCGCACTTCACGGCCACGCCATATTTCATGGCGGCCTTGGCGGAGTCTATGGTCACCTGGTCGTTGGTCTCGTCTCGATGGGGAAGGCCCAGGTCATAATACTCCGTTTTCAAGTCCACGAAGGGGAGTATCAGTTCATCCTTGATCATTTTCCACAGGATGCGGGTCATCTCGTCGCCATCCATCTCCACGAGGGGAGTTGTCATCTGAATCTTTTTCATAGTCTGTTTCTCTTGCTAATATCTCTTATAAATGGTTGATGCTGTATGATACCATAAACCCCGATACAATCTCTGGCTGAGTGTATCGGGGTAGAATGGGTTTACGTTTCGCTTATGTTCATTCCTCCTCGGGAGCCTGGTCAATCAGCTCCATGAACTGGTCAAGCTTGGGAGTGATGATGATTTGCGTGCGGCGGTTGCGCTGCTTGCCCACCTCCGTGTCGTTGGTGGTGATGGGATTGTACTCGCCACGGCCGCCAGCGGTAAGCCGCTTGGGGTCTACACCGTAGTGCTCTTGCAGATACTGCACTACAGAGGAAGCGCGCAGGGCACTCAGGTCCCAGTTGTTGCGGATGTTCTTCATCAGTGCGCTAGAGGTGTTCACGGGCACGTTGTCGGTGTTACCCTCTATCAGCACGTCATAGTCCTTGTAGTCCATGATGATCTTGGCAATCTTGCTCAAGGTCTCCGCGGCGCGATCGTTAATCTCATAGCTTCCGCTCTTGTAAAGCATATTGTCGGCCAACGAGATGTAGACCACACCTTTCAGCACTTGCACGTCCACTTCTTTCAGCTCCTCCTTGCTCAGCGAGCGGGTAAGGTTGTTGGTGAGCACCATGTTCAGTGAGTCGCTCTTGCTCTTCACCTCTACCAGGTGGCGGATATACTGGTTGCTCTCGTTGATTTGGTCAACCAGTTTAGAGATGTTCACATTGGTGGAACTAGCGTTGTTCAAGCTCTTGTCAAGTGCTTCCTGTACAGAGCGATAGTCAGACTTCATCTGCTCCAACTGCTCTTCCAGTGAGCTGACGCGGGCCTTAGCTGAGGCGAGCTCCTCTTTTGTGCTTTGATAGTTAGCGGTCAGCTCCTGGTTTTGCAGCTGACAGCTCTCAAGCTCTTTTTTGCTGGCGCAGCTTGTCATCACTAGCAAGCCCGCCATCATGGCCATACCAAATAACTTGTTCATCCTCATGGTTCTAATCTGTCTATTGAGTTAGTATTATTACGCGAATTTACATGTTTGACGTGAATAAAACGAATAAGTTTATCGGTTTTATTTTATTTTAACCATAAAGATACCAATTTCTCGCGGACGAGTGCTTGGGACGCGTCACTTCGCGGGTAGTTCCGTGTGCCAAGAGTTCATTTCCGCAAGGTGAACTCAAAGCGGGTGCCCCTGGACTCCAGGTTGCTGGAAACGCGTATAGTACCTCCGTGCAGCAAGACGGCATTCTTCACGATGGCCAGTCCCAGTCCGGTGCCGCCCATCTGCCGGCTGCGTCCCTTGTCCACCCTATAGAACCTCTCGAAGATGCGAGGCAAGTGCTCGGCGGGTATGCCTATGCCATTGTCGCTGAAAGTGAAGTGCCACTTGTTGTGCATTTCCCTGGCTTCGATGGTAATGGTGGTGCCCTCGCCCGCGTATGCTATGGCATTGTCGGTGAGATTGCGGAAGATGCTGTAAAGCAAGCTCCTGTTACCTTTGGTCACCAGCCTTTCGGGCATGTCGCACTCAAACTTCATCTTTCGCTGTTCCATCTGCAAGGCCACCTCTTTCCGGATGCTATCCACCAAAGCGGAGATGTCTACCGCCTCGAAGTCCATCATGTCAGGCGCATCATCCATCCTGTTCAGCGTGGAGATGTCTCTCAATAGCGCGGTGAGCCTTTCGCTTTGCGCGTAACACCGTTGCAGGAATTGTTGCTTTGTCTCTTCATTGATACGGGGATTCTGCAGAATGGTCTCCAGGTATCCTTGTATGCTTGAGACGGGAGTCTTCAGCTCATGCGCGATGTTTTGGGTAAGTTGTCGCTTCAATACGCCTTGCTCCCTCCGGGAGTTTTGCAGGCGCTTGTATATCTTGACGATGCGCTCGGCTATCTCTCCCAGTTCATCATCGGGGAAATCCGCCAGGTCTTCTGTCTCCAAGCTTTCGTTCCTGTCAGCTCGGTAGGCGAAAAGGCGCAACTTGATGATATGCGCGTCGAGCCTGTTGACGAAGCGATAGAGCACAAAAGTCAGGAGCAAGAACACCACAAGGGTAAACCACACATAGTGGATATCCGCCTGCAGGTATTCCGTCAGGCTGCTGTCATAGGGTAGGGCGGAACGGATATATATTCCTTCCTTGTCGAAATAGGTGGCCGAATAGCAATACTCCTGGCTGAGCGTACTGCTTTCCCTTACGTCGAAAGAGCTAACGCCTTTCTTCTTGGCTTCCAGAATCTCGGGACGGTTGGCGTGGCTCGTGAAATTGGCATAGTCTTTTTCCTCGGAATCGAAGATTACCTTGCCGTCTTTACGGATGACAGTCACGCGCAGTCCTTCCATGGGATGTCCCTTGATATAGCGTGTCAAGGTGGTCTCATCCCATTTGCCCAGCATGCGAAGCGTGCCTGCCATGGCGACATTGTAGCTTTGCAAGCTTTGGGTGATGGAATCCATCTTGTATTGTCGTTCCCGTTGATGTTGGAAGACGATAAAAGCCACGGCGAACAGCAGGAAGATGCCCGTTACGCTCAAGAAAAGTTTTTTCCCCGCGGAGATTTTCTTCATTTGACTTAATTCTTATTTCTATGCGTCAAAGTAATAACCAAATCCCAATCGGGTGACTATGCATTTGGAGAACCTGCCAATCTTCTTGCGCAGCCGGGTGATGTTCACGTCCACCGTGCGGTCTAGCACCAACACGTCCTTCGGCCAAATGCGATCTATCAATTCTTGGCGCGAGAAGACACGTCCTTTCTCTTGCAAGAGAAGCTCCAGTAGCTCAAATTCCGTCTTGGTGAAAGGTATTTCCTCCCCGTCTATGGTAACGGTCTTTTTGTCGAGATTCATCACCAGGCCTTGATAGGAAAGCACCTGCGGCTGGTTGCCGCTATGTTCTTGGGTGCGGCGCAGGATAGCCCTCACGCGTACCAATACCTCCCTGATGGAGAAAGGTTTCGAGATATAGTCGTCAGCGCCTAGGTTGAAGCCTGTCACCACATCATTTTCAGTGTCTCGAGCCGTCAGGAATATGATGGGCACATTGGCGGTGTCGGGAGACTTCTTCAGTTGTTTCGCCATGGAGAAACCCGACATGCCCCCCATCATTACATCCAGCAGCAGCAGGTTATATTGAGTAATGCCTTTGCCCAAGGCTTCCTCCGCGGAGTTGGCTGTGTCTACCGCGTAGCCTTCTGTCTCAAGATTGAATTTCAAGATCTCGCAAAGATCCTGCTCGTCGTCAACCACTAATATCCGGTATTGGTTCTCTTCCATGCTATATAGGTTTTGCAATTGCAAATTTAAGATTTATTTCTCATTCTTTCGTCACGAAGCAAGGATAATTTCTTCTCCTCGCTTAGAAGCGGGTGACAAACTCTATCACGAACTTGTCTTTTTCCGAGGTCTTGGCCAAAGCGTCCTCGTGATAGAAATACTTCTCGTAGTTGATACGTATGTCGCTCACGAAAGGCTTGGCCAGGCTGATGGTTACGCCACCCGTGATACGATTGCGCTTGTAGTCGTTGATAATCAGCTCTCCCTCCTCGTTTTCCTCTCCGTCCAGATAGCGCATGCCATCCGAATGGTCGGTCATGAAGTCGTATCTGATTAGGGGAGATATTTTCGTGATGAGGCTGCGGCGTATGGGGATGTCGTAGCTAACGAAACTATCGAAAGCGTGCACGTCTTTGAAAGCGTTGTGGCTATAGTGTTTGTATAAGTATTCCACCTCCGCGATGAAACCGCCTTTATGGTAAGTCAGGCCCCCGTCATACATCATGATGGTCGCATGGTCGGGCTTGATTTTTTGCGCGCTCATCACGACATTCAGGCCTATGGGCAACAAGAACTGGGCTTTGGCGGAGAAGTTGACGCTATTGGTCCAGAAGTCCTTTTGCTCTGTCAAGCCAGAGCCGTTGAACACGCCTGCCTCCAAGATGATGGGGAAGCCAACGTGCCATTGGTAGGCTATCTCCGCGCCCACGTCACGCACATTGCCAACTTGCTTTGCGATGAAAGAGCGATTGGCGAAGTACTGCTCGTGTGGAGAGCGATGCGCGTCAATGGTGAAGGGCACTCGCTTCTGGCCTATGGTGAATTGGAAACCTTTCCAAGGCTTCAGGCGGGTATAGGCATCCAACATCTTGATTTTGCCTTCATCGCACAAGTCTATCTCCGCCTTGTAACTTACGATGGATGTCAGGTTGCCAGTAAGGCTCACACGAGCTGTGCGGACCTCAAACCTGCCTTCGCCCTCACTGGTCTGGTATTCATATTTACCCCTCAACGTGCCGTGCAGTTGAGGAGTCCTGTCTACTTTGTCAGAATCCTGCGCTTGGATTTGGTAGCCAAAGCACAGGAATAAACACGCTAAAAACAATTGTCTTGCCATGGGATGTTTTATGTTCCTGCCGCGAAGTAATCACTTCCATGTTTCTAAACAGCGACACAGATGTTACAATTATATTTCATCATGCGAGATAGGCAACTTTTAATGGTTTTGTAACCTCTTTTACGATGATTTTTCCTATCTTCGCGACATAAATATAATAGGTTATGAAGGAGAGTAAAAAAGCGATTCTTGAGATCCTGAAGAAGAATCCCAAGAAAGAAAGTAAGTTTGACAACTTGGTGTTGAATCTCGCTTTGCAGAAGGTAGGAAGTGACAGTTTTGATTTTGACGGGGATTTGGTGCTGACGGCCGACAGGTCTCGCTTGGTGTATTGTCTCACCGACTTGGAGTGCGTAAGCGTCCCCGAAGGGGTAACGGTAATTGGGGAGATGGCTTTCAAACAGAAGAAAAACTTGCGGGAAGTGATTATCCCGGATACAGTCAGGGAGATAGAGAAAGACGCTTTCTTTGATTGTGACAATTTGGATAACGTGGTGATACCCGCTAGCGTCAACACCATCAAGGCCTACGCTTTCGCGGAGTGTGATAACCTGAAAACCATTACCTTCAAAGGGTCTCCCAAGCATTTAGCCCGTAATATCTTTTCCGATTGCGATAGGCTACATAATATTATGGTGCCCGCCGGTTGCGCCAAGGCTTTTATGAAAGCGCTTCATTTTATCAATGAAGATACGGATTTTCTCATTGTAGAGGAAGGCGGCGAAGGAGAAGCCAGCGTGAAGAAAATAGCCAAGGAAAGCAAGAAGGAAAGAAAGGACAAGGACAAGAAAGAAAAGAAAAAGGAACGTAAGGAACCGGTCTTGGAAGAAACCTCAACTAAATAACCTTATTATTTATCAAACAAGATGGGCAAAGAAGGGAAGAAAAAGGAAAACTATGTGGATCGCGACGTGAGTTGGATGTATTTCAACCATCGCATCCTGCAGGAAGGCAGGAAGGAGTATGTGCCTTTACTGGAACGCTTGTCGTTCTTGGGCATTTATTCCAATAACCTTGACGAGTTTTTCCGGGTGCGAGTGGCATCGCTCAATCGCCTGTTGGCAAGGGATGGCATCACCAAGTCTATGCGCAACCAAATCAAGAAAAGCTTGAAGACCATCAACTTGCTCAACGAGACTTATAGCCAGGAGTATACAGAGGCCGTGCATCGGGTGCTGGGAGAGTTGGCGCTTCACAAGATAAGGATTGTCAATGAGATGCAACTCAATGAGGAACAAAAGAAATATCTCACCACCTTTTTCTACGAGAAGCTCAACGGATCGGTGAATCCTATTTGGCTGTCGGAGATAAAAGATCTCTCCTCGCTAGAGGACAACCGTATCTACCTCTTGGTGGAGAAAAGCGGGAAAAGTGAGGGAGATAAACCTAAGTACGCCATCATCAAGGTTCCCGACAGGGTATATGGGCGTTGGCAGAAGATACCTTCCAGTGAGGGCTTCGATAATATCATGTACCTGGACGACGTGGTGCGCTATTGCCTCCCCTTGATATTCATAGGCTTCAAGGAGAGCCAGTTCAGGGCTTTCTCCTTTAAGTTCACCAAGGATGCCGAGATGGATCTCGACACAGAGAATGAGTTTGAATATAGCACGGTGGAAAAGGTGGCCGCGGGCGTAGACAGTCGTCGTAGAGGGGAGGCGATACGCCTGCTTTATGATAAAGCCATGCCCAAGGAAGCGCTCAAGAAGATAAAAGACCGCATATCCGCCACGGAATGGGACACTATGTTGGCCGGTGGCCGATACCAGAACCATAAAGACCTGATGTCTTTTCCCGCTTGTGGCCATGAGGAGCTCAGGTATCCCAAGTGGCCGCAAATCATGCCCCCTGAGTTCTTGAAGGTACATGAAAGCGTGCTGGACCTCATCCGCCAACGCGACTTGTTTATCCATGTCCCCTACCATAGTTTTAACAGTTACATCCGCGTGCTGCAAGAAGCGGCCATACGTCCAGAGGTAAAGGTCATCAAGACCACGCTCTATCGTCTGGCCAAGGATTCCAAGGTGGTGAAGGCACTTATCACCGCCGCCCGTAACGGGAAAGAAGTTACGGCCGTGGTAGAACTCCTGGCTCGCTTTGACGAGGAGAGTAATATCAAGTGGAGCAAGCGTATGCAGGAAGAGGGCGTCAACGTCATTTTCGGCGTGGAGGGATTGAAGATACATTCCAAGTTGCTTTACCTGGAGTCCAAGAAAGGCAATATCGCCTGCATAGGCACGGGCAACTTCCACGAGGGAAACGCCAAGATCTATACCGACTATATGATGATGACCGCACGTCCCCGCATTGTCAACGAGGTGGCCAAGGTGTTCAACTTTATAGACAGGCCTTTCTCGCAGGTACGTTTCCAGGAGTTGATGGTATCTCCTAACTCCATGAAGTCGAGGATACTCCGCCTGTTGGATACAGAGATAAAGAATGCCCAGGCAGGCAAGGAGGCCTGGGTGAAAATCAAGATTAACCATATTACGGAGCCGGAAGTAGTCAACAAGCTCTACCACGCTTCCTGTGCGGGGGTCAAGATAGACATACTCATCAGGGGCAACTGCTCTTTGGTGCCAGGTATTCCAGGACTGAGCGAGAACATTCGGTGCGTGGGCATTATTGACAGATACCTGGAGCATTCCCGCGTCTTGATTTTCTGCAATGGCGGCAATCCACGCTATTATCTTGGCAGCGCGGACTGGATGCCTCGCAATCTGCTTAACCGCATAGAGGTGATGACTCCCGTATATGATGAGGCTTTGCGGGCAGACTTGCTACGCACCGTGGAATATGGTCTGAAAGATACTACCAACGCCCGTGTGGTAGACGGGAAAGGTACCAATGAGATACAGAAGGGGGAGTATTTCCGTTCGCAAGAAGAATTATACAAGGCATATTTAGCTGAAAACGAAAATGGGAACTAAGCAAGAAATGAAAGCCATTGACTTGACCCAAGGGCCAGTTAACTTGGCGGCTATAGACATTGGCTCAAATGGCGCTCGCTTGCTCATCAAGAAGTTTGACGAGCAAGCACCTGAAGGAGAACGCATCCAGAAAGTCATGTTCATCCGTGTACCTTTGCGTTTGGGTAAGGATGTATTCGCGCTCGACAAGGTGTCGAAGGAACGAGAGCGCATGATGCTCCACATGCTCAAGGGCTTCAAGCAGTTCATGAAGCTCAACCGCGTGGTGTGCTATCGGGCTTGCGCCACTTCTGCCATGCGCGATGCCGAGAATGGCAAAAAGGTATTGCGAAAGATAGAGAAGGAAACGGGTATTGTCCTCGACATCATCAAGGGAGAGGAGGAAGCCCATCTGCTCTATAACAACTTGTTGGAAAAGACAGACAGCAACATGGGCAACTTCGCTTACATCGACGTGGGCGGAGGCTCTACCGAGGTCTCTCTTATCCACGATGGCCAGTTGGCCGAGAGCCACTCCTATAATATAGGTACGCTTCGTTGTTTGAGTGATAAAGTGAAACCTGAGACCATCAAGCAATTTGAGTCGGAATTGCGTGACTTCGCCGTGAAGTATGACAACATCAGGATTATAGGCTCTGGCGGTAATATCAACAGGCTTTACAAGCTCACCCATGACGGGAAAGGCAAGAAGCAACAACTCAGCGTGACAGATCTGCGCCACATGTACGAGATGCTAAAGCCCTTGAGCGTAGAAGAGCGCATTATCTCCTTCAATCTCAAGGAAGACCGGGCGGACGTGATTATTCCCGCCGCCGAGATTTTCCTCAAGGCAGCGGAGTTCTTGAAGTGCGATACTATCTTGGTGCCCAACATCTCCTTGGCGGACAGTATCGTGGATGGACTTTACCGCGACTTGAAAGAAAACCAGCAAGTAGCCCAGCCCGCTCTTGATTGAATGGGGCAGAGAAACAAAAATCCATCTTGCGTGTTGGGGAATGTCCCCATTCGCAAGATGGATAATCTTATAATACCCGTTATTTATCCTACAGACACTCGTTGTAAGCTTCCGTTATCTTATCCCAGATGCGGCAATCAATGATTGATTTTATTTTATAGGGAGCATAATTCAATGAAATATGCACCCTATATAGTACATATTTTATTGAATTATGCTCCCTATTCCATAATTTTAGCTATCTTTGCGCTGAAAACGAAATCATCATGGAAAAGAAAGTCATTCAAGAAATCATCTTGTGGCAACAAGATTTCATTCAAAACATAAAGTTGCAAAAACGCGACATAAAAATAGAACCTGCGGGAAACTACGTCCTCGTGGGGATGCGTCGTGCAGGAAAGACCTATATGCTTTACCAATATATCCAGCAATTGTTAAGTGAAGGGCATGACGTACATGAAATCTTGTTTGTCAATTTCGAGGATGAACGGATTACCGACATTAAAAAAGAAGACCTACACATTATTATTGACGCTTATCGTGAGCTGTTTGCACACGAACCGATAATTTTCCTCGATGAAATCCAAAACATTGACGGCTGGGAACATTTTGCCAGAAGGCTTGCCGATGAAGGTCGGCGTGTATTCATTACCGGCAGTAACGCGCACATGCTGAGCCGGGAGATAGCTTCCACGCTTGGTGGTCGGTTCCTAATCCAAGAGATTTGGCCTTTCGCTTTTTCCGAATACCTGCAATATAAAGGAGTCACACTTCAACCACATTGGCATCTCACGTCTCAAAAAGCGGAAGTGATTCGTCTGCTTGGCGATTATTTTCAATTCGGCGGATTGGCCGAATCCTTTTCTTTTTCCGATAAGCGTCTTTGGCTTACGTCGCTTTACCAGAAAGTGCTTTATTCGGATATCATTATCCGGAAGGGCATCCGTAACGAACGGAGCATGACGCTCCTCATACGCAAACTAGCCGACAGCGTCATGCAGCCCACGGCTGTAAAGCGGCTTCAAAATATCCTGCAAGGTGATGGCACTAAAATAAACCGCAATACCATATCCACCTATTTGTCCTATTTAAAAGAAGCGTTTCTCTGCTTTTCCATATCAAACTTTACCGATGCCATCCCGCAACGGGAGGTGATGCGGAAACATTACTTCTATGACAATGGCATTTTGAATCTTTTTCTTATCAACCCTGAAAGCAAGCTGCTTGAAAACCTTGTGGCCATCTATTTGCTGCGCACATACGGCGAAGGGGTATTTTATTACAACCGGAATGTGGAAGTCGATTTTTATATACCTTCGGAGCAACTAGGCGTACAAGTATCATATAATATGATTGGTCAAGAAACCCGAGAACGTGAAATCTCCGCTTTGGTCAAGCTGAATGCGTTCAAACCCTTAAAGCGTTCGATCATTATTACTTATAATGAGGAAGATGTCGTTGTGATGGGCAATCAGAGGATCGAGATCATCCCGGTTTGGAGATGGATGCTGGAAGCGCATGAAGCTATTGAAAAGTTATAGAGAGGCGTGACATATACAGCACCACGTCTCCAATTTGGGTATGCGTAAAAGCGTCACATGGCGATTGACGTGATGGCCTGGCCATATTTGAATGACATTGCGCATGGGAAACGCAAGCAGGCATAGACATGCGGGAAATCACCCGAAGAGAAAAAGGGCTTCGAAGAAGTCCAGGATAGCTTAACCGCATGTGGAAAGCCTCAAGGAGGTTTCCCGCTTGCGGATGATAGCGTTTCCTATACTCTACGCGGGGCCTCGAAGAGGTCCAACGCCAGCTCTAAGGCAAAGCATATTATAAACAAAACCACCTGACCCTACACCTTATATATATAATAGGTGTAAAGCCAGGTGGTATTCTATGGCGGATAAACTATACCGTGCTGTTGCCGCTTATTACCTTCCCTTGTACATCTCCTCGTAGT
>FR882121.1 GCA_000435635.1 Prevotella sp. CAG:1320
CCGCCATGTTTGCACAGACCAGTAAGTCTGTCACTTTTGAAATTACAAATATCCCTGTCATACAAGGAAAAGTATTGCTTTCAATTATCCCTGTCATACAAGGAAAAGTATTGCTTTCAATTGAAAAAGGGTTGTATTATGGAATGAAAGATGTAACTTCATCTACAGTAGAAATGAAGTTAGATAGCGTTCCGAATGGGAAATACACCGTTTATGTATTTCATGACACAAATAATAATTGGCAACTTGACAAAGAAGGTGAAATCCCGACCGAATATTGTGCAATAGAACAAATTGAGGTACAGGAAGACAACCGGAAGTTCTCAATTGGTTTGGTTGATATAAGAAAGCAGATACAAGACAAAAGAAAATGAAGTAATCTTATGAAAGAAAGTACTTTTTCTGAGAAAGACAGTTTAGAACTGATCTCTCAAATGTTGAAACAGACCAAGAAGAACCTTGAAGTAGGAAGCGGTAACATTTTTCTTTATTACGGCTATTCCGCATTCTTCATCTCATTGATTGTATTCGGATTGGTTTACTTTACGACAAATCCCGTTTGGGCTGCTTTGTGGTTCCTGATGTTTGTTCCTTATATTATCATCGGAATAAGGACCAAAAAAGAAAAGCCATGTGTCGTAACCTATATGGATAAGGCAATAACAAACGTATGGTTGGTCATCGGGGCTATATTCTTCTTGACCCTTGTTGCCATAATCATATTTGGGCTATATATGAAGACTGTGAATTTTACCTTTATGCTTCCCTTAAGTTTGATTTATGCAGGTATCGGGACTTCAATAACTGGAATTATTATGAACGAGAAGATTCTTGTCTATATGCCACTTCTGGGTTTCTTCATTGCCATATATATGCTATTGGCTTTGAGCCTACAAAATGTTTCCACCACATTCTGGCATCTATACTTTGGAATGGCTTTCGTATTCATGATGATTATTCCGGGACATGTTATTAACAGAAAATCAGTAAAGCTATGTTCAAGGAACTGAATCCGCTTATACATTCCCAATTGAGATTGGCAATAATGACTCTGCTGTTATCTGTAGAGGAGGCAGATTTCACTTATTTGACCTCATTTCCGCAACTCTTTTATCCTCTCATGACACGACAGTTT
>FR882122.1 GCA_000435635.1 Prevotella sp. CAG:1320
ACAAAGCAGCGTGATGAGCTTCTACCCTTGCTGATGAACGGTCAGGCATCGGTAAATTATCATTTATCGCACGATTGAGTTCTATCTTGCGGTCGATACAAGTTAATATGGAAACCAGTTTTTCTTGTTCATCTTTGGTTTGTGGCATCATTAGTTTCAGTTCTCCAATACCTGCCTGCGATAGATTATCTCTTGCAGAACCCGTACTAAGCCCAACCATATATTCATAAAGCGTATCTAAATTGTATTTCAAAAAAATAGAGCTATAATCTGGATTAGGAAGAATAGCGCAAATAGCTTGATTTGTACATGCCTCAATTTTAAGCAACGATGCTTTCCCCGCAGTAGCTCCATACATAGCTACAAGAACTGTATCTATTGGATATAATTTTGTACTTGAATTTTCGTAGCCTTTTTGTGTTATAAAGTTAGTTGCTTTGTATATATAAGGAGAAGAGAGTTCTCCGCTATTAATCCAAGGAATATTTCCATTCTCATAATACTCTTTCTCTGTTGTCAAAGGAGTTGCGCCTGATGAAGTTTCAAATTCATTTGAAAGTTTTATACACTTCCATCCTTGAGGTACGATACGCTTTCTCTTATATTTTCTCATTTTTTATCCTCTTTGTTTCGTTATTCTTCGTTATTCAAAAGACACTCATATTCCACTTTCCGGGTCATATTCTTTCCGATAATCTAAGATATATGAATGTATTAAGCCGGGATAGGTATAGAAATAGTGGCGGCGCACCTGCTTGAACAGTTGTAGCATACGTTCATCGCCAAGAAAGCTGAACATATAATCAAGCAGAAGCCCCACTTCGTTTTGCGAGGCTTTGCGGCTACAAATATCCTTCACCAACGGAGTGTATTCAACTACCGCCATATCGGCAAGCCCTTGCATCTGTTCAACAATTCCGTTCATGCTCTCCAGCAAGCTGTCGTAATCGTCCATATTGTCATTGCGATTCTTTGTATTCATTGCCTGCTCCGCTCTAAGATTCCTATTTCAAATCGGTAATTGCGATTACCGATTTGCTATTTCCCCAGCATATCCCTTACTTCTTTGTCGAAATCCGAATCAATGCGTTGCGTACGATTGAATATGTCGTACTCACTGTCCGCTTTTGCCTTTGCTTGTGCGGCAGAAATACGCCCTTTGTCGGGCAAGATTTTATAATCATTGAACGTCAGGAACTTGGCTACGCTTGCGGCAAATTGCTCCATAGTGAAAGGGTTTTGACGCTCAATTTGATTTTCTATATAGTCAAAACAAGAAGTTACTGTACGTTCCAGTTGCCGGATTTGTTTCTCGTCCAAATAATTCTTTGCTATCGACACATCAGATTTGAGTATTCGTCCTTTGGGAGAGTTTTTCCACGTGGTCAGCCCCATGTGTTCTTTGGTATGGTCTGCCTTGGTGTAGATGATTTCTGCTGCTGTCTGTCCGATAATAGCATAGTGGAAGCGGTTTTGCACCATTGCGTAAAACTCTTTTGTTGTCGGGGAATTGCGGTCATAGTCCGTACTGCATTAGGCATAAATATCCGTAATCTGTTGCCAAATGCGCCGTTCACTTGCACGAATGGAGCGTACCCTTTCAAGCAACTCGCGGAAATAATCCTTGCCGAATACAGCCGTTCCTTGCTTCAACCTGTCATCATCCAATACGAAACCTTTATGAATATATTCATTCAGTATCTTTGTCGCCCATTGGCGGAAACGGGTGGCTTTCGTGGAATTCACACGATAACCGACGGAGATAATCATGTCGAGGTTGTAGAAATCAACAAGCTCCTCAACCTCTCCTCTTATACCTCTGTTCACGACGGTTGCAATTTTTGCAACTGTCGTATCGGGAGATAATTCACCGTCTTTGTATATGTTGGCAATGTGACGGCTGATTCCCGATTTATCAACGCCAAAAAGTTGAGCCATTGCCTTTTGGGTACACCAAATCGTATCGTCTTTGATGACGACCTGCACTTTGCCATCTTCTTCTGGCATACTGTAAAGTAGAAATTGTATTTCGTTTGCCATGATGCTTATCCTTTAATGTTATTGAATTGCAGACTATCCAATTGCCTCATTATTTCTGCTTCCAATCGGCGGCTTTCGGCAAATTGTTCAGCGAGCGTCCGTTTATACTCTTCCATTCGGGCATTAAATTCCCCCTCTGTTATATCCACATAGTCAATCTTTATGTCGAAATACTGCCCTGCAGAAAGGCTGTAACCTTTCTCTTTGATTTCATCGTAGGTCACAGCCACAGAAAAATCGTCCACGGCCTCCTTCTTCTGGAATGTATTGACTATCTGATCTACCTCAAAGTCACGGAGGCGGCGTTTCTGGTTGTTGCCTTCCTTGTATTCCTCGCCCAATTTGCTTGCGTCTATCAAGATCACCTTATCATGGTTGGCCGACTTGTCAAAGAAGATGACCGATACGTTGGTGCCCGTAGTAGCAAACACATTGCTAGGCATGGAAACCACACCATACACCCACCGCTCGTCCACGATGCGCTGCAGAATGCGCTTCTCCACCCCGCTCTTGGCAGTAATGAAACCCGTAGGAATAACGATGGCAGCCTTGCCTGTCTGCTTCAAGGAATTAATCACATGCTGTATGAAACAAGTGTAGATGGCCATCTTGGGCTTCATGGGGTCAACTTTCTTCACGGCATTTGGCACTCCCGCCCAAAAACGAATAGTATCAGATGCCAACGTATCACGGTATTCAGGAAAATCAAGTTTAAAGGGTGGATTAGAGACAATGAAATCAAACTTGCGCAACACGCCGTTACTTTCCTTGTGCGATGGTTCGGTGAGCGTATTGCCTTGAACCACATTGGGCAGCGAGTCCGAGAAATTATTAAGGATAAGGTTCAACCTCAGCATCTCGGTGGACTTTTCGGAGATGTCTTGCGAGAAAATAGTACAACGCTCCTCGCCTATCTGATGCGCCAAAGCCATGAGCAAGGTTCCCGTCCCCGCAGACGGGTCATAACAAGTCATGCCTCGCAAATCGGCGTTGTCGCCTACCAATAGGCGTGCCATCACTTGGGCAATGGCCCGTGGCGTATAATACTCCGCATACTTACCGCCGCCCGCGTTGTTGAAGCCCTTGAGCAGATGTTCAAAGATACGGGAGAAAAAATCATATTTCTCGTCAAAAACCTCCTCGAAGTTAAACGAGGCCACATTGCGCATCAAGGACTTGGCAAACTCGTCACGTTTCTGCGTGTCGGTGACATAGGTTGTCAGCGGAAAGAATATATTGACTTTGCTCTTTCCCGATGTGGTGACAGAGAATGTATCGGCATTGAGCGAGGCAATATCCACCAACGTATCATCAAGCAAAGTGGAGAAATCCCCCTTTGTGGCAGAGTTGTAAAGATGGGACAACGTATGTTCGGGTTTCAATCGCGGCACGGAATGTGGCAGATAGCTGAACAAGTCTTCCACTTCCTCTTCGGTGAACGTGTCATACTCGGCATCCCACTTCTCGGCCTTTGACAAGCGTTCCCCATACACCGGATCACGCTTGGCCTCATAGCCAAACTTGTCATTGAAGAACTTATAGAGAAACATTTCTGTCACTATCTTGTACTCACTGCCCGTCCCAGCCAGGCCAAAGGCACTCGTTGTACTCTTCAAGGAATCAATGAGGGCTATGGTAGCCTCTGATATGTTGATATCACTCATATAATTAATAGGTGTTGTTACGTTGTTGTAAATATTCAGTCGCAATCAGGTGGCCTAGATACTTGCGGTCTTTGATGTCTGCCTGTATCTTCATCGCCACAAGTTCCTTGCTTATGATAGACAGCACATCCTGGCCAAACGCAGCTTCATTGTCCAGGACATTGATGTTGAGAAACAGCCGTCTGTCTATTTTTTCTTTCATCTTTGCCAAGTTCTCGGCAATCTCGTATTCGTGTGCCGATATAATGGGGCGTTCACGCTTTTGGTTTTGCTCCTCTACGCGCTTGTGAATACGGACAAATCGCTCATCCCCTTTATATTTGCGCTTGAGGACATTGTTGCGGCGATTGATTTCCCGTATCTTTCTCATCACCTCGTCCATGTACTGGACGCTGGCCTTGGCATCTTCCACGCTTTGAGGCACAAATCCTTTCTTTCGGAAATACTCACGAAACTCATCGGCGAGCATCACGTATTGTTCTTCTTTCGTGTCAAAATTTGCCTCAAATTCAGCTTGTACACGTTCGCAACGCTCCCGAATGTCATTAACGACAATCCGCAACTCTTCGGGTAGCCCTTTCTTAAATTCAAACTCCAGTTCCGAAAGAGCCACATTGATAATACCAGAAACATCGGCCTTGTGCTCCGTGCTTTCAAAAAGGTTGACACGTTCAATGCGATGAGTTACCTCTGTGATAAGGGAGGGTATTCTTCCCACAGGGAGCGAAGCAAGTTTCTCCTTGGTTTCTTCATCGCCAAAAGAACGTACTTGGTTGATTATAGCTTTGGCATCGGAGAGCATATTGCGTAACTCATACAAGCTGTCCTTATTTTCAATTTCGTCTATTTGCTTACGGAACTCCTCTACATCGTCAACGGTGAAATTGAAAAGCACACCCTTTATCTCTCTTATCTTCGCCTCTACATCCTCTTTGCTAACCAAGATGTCGTTGGCGATATTTTCCGTGTGTGGATTGACCGTTTCTTCCGTGGTGCGGTTACGCTCTCTAAAATAGCGGTCATCCGTTTCTTCCGTGGTGCGGTTCAGCTCTCTCAAATAGCGGTCATTGGTGGTCTCGAAGTTCTCCTTGATGTCCACAAAGTCCACCACATATCCATACTTGAAATCATGATAGGGGCGATTTACCCGCGTAAGCGCTTGCAGCAAGTCATGTCCGTCGAGAGATCGCCCTAAATACAACTTCTTCAAGCGGGGAGCGTCAAAGCCCGTAAGAAGCATCTTGTTGACAATGAGCACGTCTGTATCTAGCTGCTTCTTAAAGCCTTCTATATACTCCTTTCGTTCCTGTTTATCACCCTCGTCATGCAATATGAGCGAAGCCTTGAGTTTAGACCCATAGTGGCCATGCATGGTCTCTGCCGCCATTTCTCCCCAATTACCGGTGACTGGTGCCTGCAGGCTTGGCTGGTCACATCGCTCTTTCCATAGGCGGTTCATCTCCCTAGCTTGGCGATTGGTTCTGCAAACTATCATCGCTCCCACGGTATTGTCATTTTGTTCCAGGCGAAAGCGACGGAAGTCAGATATAATATAATCCAACAGAGCATTCAGGTAACTTTCATGCTCCATAATTTGGTTACGGTCAATGTCAGACTTCTTGACTTCAACATCGCCGGCCAACTTGTCAAGGATGTTTTCAATCTTCTCCTTGTAGACGGTTTCGACAGGCTCACGCATCAATTTGCACGTGTAGCCATCGGCAATGGACTTGTCATAATAGTAAGTATGTATGTAGTCGCCGAACACGCGCCAAGACTCCCGTTCCTCTTTCAACAAAGGCGTACCGGTCAAGGCTATCTTGACCGCGTTTTGGTCAGCCTCCAACAGATTGGCCAAAAAACTGCCTTTGGGATTGTAACCGCGGTGTGCCTCGTCTATGAAGAAAATGCGTTGCAAGTGAGTGCTGTAACTGTCATCCACCATTACCTTAGCCTTATCCTCCTTGAACTTTTGGATATTGACCACCATGATTTCGGGTTTTCCCTCATCATTGCTTGTCACCTCTCGGCTCGAAATATCATCCATCAATTCCTTACGGCTCTTGGCGTTGTGGACGACAAGACCACGAGCAACAAATTCATCGGTGGCTTGCTCCATCAAGTCGATGCGGTCTACAATGAAATAGAACTTTGCCACCACATTACGCTGGGCAAAATAGTCTGTCAGGCTTTTCACGCTGTAATAGGCGAGTGCCGTCTTTCCGCTTCCTTGCGTGTGCCAGATGATGCCACTTTTCACGCCTCTTGACAAAGCTTTGCGGATGGCGTACGAAGCAAACAACTGTTGATAGCGCATCACATGTTTTTGCAATTGCGTGCCTTGTGTACCATCAGCCAGTTCTATCTTGCGCTCCACATAGGCGAAGCCATAGCGCAACAAGAAAAGAAACCTTTCTTTGCTCAGCATGGAAGTGAGAATGCGGTTGGTCGGCGTGTCCACCGCCTGGTTGGTCTTATACTCCGGTTGATTCTTGATCACCACGCAATTGCGATGCCTCAGCACCTTGTTCTCCACTTCTTCCGTGATGGGTTTATAGGAGTATCCTCGCGCAAGGTGTTCATCTTCCTCCCTGAACACATTGAAGAATGCCTTCTCCTTGGCAGCGCAACAATAAAACGCCCCTTGAATAGGCACACGGCTATCGGTATCATACTCTTGGTTATTGGAGAAAATCATCAACTGGGTGATGTTGAAAAAGCGACGAAAGCAAGACTTGCCCATTCGCCTGTTGATGCGCTCCCTCTCTGCCAAGATTCCTTCACGATTGTTCGGCTTCTTGACTTCTATGAAAGCCAGCGGAAGCCCATTTACGAAACAGGTGATGTCTGGACGGAACTCATCTTCAGTATCTTCGTTCTCGCAAGTGAACTCCGTAGTCACATGCCAAAGGTTATTGTCGGGGTTATCAAAATCTATCAGCTTGATGCCGCTATTTGACGATAACAACTGATAAAACTCCCGCCCCAGGTCATCGTTGTCAATCACATTCACTATCCTGGAAAGCAGCAAAGATGCGTCTTGACTGGAAATCCCAGGATTTAGTCGCCTGACAGCCCTTTGGAAAACATTGATCAATATGTTTGACTTTGGGTCATAAATACCGACATTGTCCAGGTATGTATAGCCCAACTTGCACAAGTGAAGTGCCGCTGGCACCTGCACTCTCGTGTTCTCGGTAAAATTCGCGTTTCCCATCAGCGTCTTTGTTTTAGGGGTTCGTGCCTCAACATTGAGGGCACATGGCAAGCCAACAGCATGCTCGTAATGCAAAATTAATGATTTTACACGATAAATAAGGCTTCGAAGCCCTCCTTTAATATAATATAACAGACGCAGCGGACGCAGATAGTTCTTCGTCTACAGCCACGCCGAGCCTGCCAAACCTGAAGGGAAAGGCCGGGAACATAGCTCCAAAAACGCTTTTAGCATGGACAGTAACTTGTTTCATATAACTACAAAATCCATTTCACGACGTGGAACGAGTTTGGAAGCTAGCCGCGCGGAGCTTTCCCCCTAGGCGAAAGGGACTTATAAGCTATGTGAAAGGAAATCATCCGCCCAGCACGCGCGATTTGCGCGCACATTCCACAAACTTTCGGGAAAGATACGCGTAATTGGAAAAAAATGTGTAAGTTTGCAGCGGTTAACATTAAAGACTCATGCAATGACATACACTATCGAAAAAGTGACCACGCTCATTGGCGCGCGACGCTATGGCGACAGCGAGGGCAACATAGGCTTCCTGCTCACCGACAGCCGCTCGCTGTGTTTCCCCGAGGAGACTTTGTTTTTCGCCCTGCAGTCGGAACGCAACGACGGGCACAACTACATTCCCGAGCTTTACAGAAGAGGCGTGAGGAACTTCGTGGTTTCCCACGTGCCCAAGGGCTACGCCTCCGACTATCCTGGGGCCAACTTCCTGAAAGTCATCAGCACGCTGGAAGCCTTGCAAAGACTGGCGGAACGACACCGCGACGAGTTTGACATCCCCATCGTGGGCATCACGGGCTCCAACGGCAAGACCATGGTCAAGGAGTGGCTCTATCAATTGCTCAGCCCAGGACAACGCGTGACCCGCTCTCCCCGCAGCTACAATTCCCAGATAGGCGTACCTCTCTCGGTGTGGCTATTGAATGAGCAGACCCAATTGGGCATCTTCGAGGCGGGCATCAGCCAACCAGGAGAGATGCTGGCCTTGAGAGACATCATGCAGCCCACTATCGCCGTGCTCACCAACCTAGGCGCCGCGCACCAGGAGAATTTTCCCTCTATGGAGGCCAAGTGCAAGGAGAAGCTCACGCTGTTTCATGACGCGGAGGTGATGGTGTACCGCAAGGACAACGAACTGGTGAGCCGCATGGTGGACGAAGGACGCTATGCGGGCGAGAAGCTCTGTTGGTCTACCCAGGAGCGGGAAGCGCCCTTCTATGTGGAAGCGATAGAAAAAGAAGGCGATACCACCCACGTCTCTTATATATATAAAGGAGTGGCGGGGGAATACACCCTGCCCTTCATCGACGATGCCTCCGTGGCCAATTCCATCACCTGCGCCGTGGTGGCCAGGAGACTAGGCCTATCGGCCGAAGACCTCAACGCCCGCATGCGAAGCCTGGAGCCCGTGGCCATGAGGCTGGAGGTGAAGGAGGGGCAGCACGGATGCACGCTCATCAACGACAGCTACAACTCCGACATCAACTCACTGGACATAGCCCTCGACTTCATGAACCGCCGTCCAGACCACCAAGGACGCAGGCGCACGCTCATATTGAGCGACATCTTCCAGAGCGGGCTCTCGCCCGAGGAACTTTACGACGAGGTATCAAGCCTGGTCCGCAAACGGGGCGTGGTGAAGTTTATCGGCATTGGCCCCATGCTCTGCGCCCACAGGGAGCACATACAACTCTCCGAGAAATATTTCTTCCAGACCGTGGAAGACTTCATACACAGCGAGGTATTCCGCGGCCTGAGAGACGAGGTGGTGTTGCTGAAAGGCGCGAGACCATTCGGATTTGACCAGCTGACAGAGCTGTTGGTAAAGAAAGTGCACGAGACTACGCTGGAGGTAAACCTCAACGCCGTGGTGGCCAACCTGAATTACTATCGCTCTTTCATGAAGCCCACCACCAAGCTGGTGTGCATGATCAAGGCCGACGGCTATGGAGCGGGAGCCGTGGAAATAGCCAAGACACTGCAAGACCACCGCGTGGACTACCTGGCAGTGGCCGTGGCAGACGAGGGAGTAGCCTTGAGAAAAAGCGGCATCACCTCGAACATCATGATCATGAACCCTGAGATGAGTGCCTTCAAGACCATGTTCGACTACGACCTGGAACCGGAAATCTATTCATTCAGGTTGCTGGACGCGCTCGTCAGCGCCGCCCGCAAGGAAGGCATCACTGGCTATCCCGTACACATCAAGCTGGACACGGGCATGCACCGATTGGGATTCCATCCCATAGACGACATGGACAAGCTGATAGACAAGCTGAAACACCAAAACGCCATTATCCCCCGTTCGGTGTTCAGCCACTTCGCGGGGTCGGACGATGACATCTTCGACAGCTTCAGCGACCAGCAATTTGAGCTTTTCGACAAGGGAAGCCAGAAATTGCAATCCGCTTTCGAACACAAGATATTGCGCCACATAGACAACTCAGCGGGCATAGAGCACTTCCCCGAGAGGCAACTCGACATGTGCCGGCTAGGACTGGGACTTTATGGAGTCAACCCCAGGGACAATTCCATAATCCACAACGTATGCACGCTGAAGACCACCATCCTGCAGATGCGCCACGTACCGAAAGAAGACACCGTAGGCTACTCCCGCAAAGGCGTGCTGACGAGGGACAGCGTGATAGCCGCCATACCCATAGGCTACGCCGACGGGCTCAACAGACATTTGGGCAACGGGCATTGCCACTGTCTGGTAAACGGGAAAGAAGCGCCCTACGTGGGCAACATCTGCATGGACGTGGCCATGATAGACGTGACAGGCATCGACTGCCAGGAGGGAGACTCCGTGGAAATATTTGGCGACCACCTGCCCGTCACGGTGCTGAGCGACGCGCTGGACACCATCCCCTACGAGGTGCTGACAGGTATCTCCAACCGAGTGAAGCGCGTGTATTTCCAAGATTAACACTTCTTTTCACGCTCAAAGCCCCATAGAATGAAAAATTATTCGTATATTCGCGATTGACTATATTGAACAAACAAATCAAAGCGTTTTATGGAACAATTTTTCAGCTATATTATTAGCTTTGGGGCCAGCGTGATGATGCCTATACTCTTTACCGTCATAGGACTGTGTATAGGCATGCGTTTCGGCAAGGCGCTCAAGTCCGGCCTCTTCGTGGGAGTGGGTTTCGTGGGCCTGGGCGTAGTGACCGCCCTGCTCACCACCAATTTCGACACGCCCCTGAACGCCATCTCCAGCTTCTACGACCTACAGCTGAAGGTGTTTGACATGGGCTGGCCCGCCGCGGCCGCCGTAGCCTATAACACGGCGGTAGGCGCGTTGATCATTCCCATCTGCCTGGGTGTCAACCTGCTGATGCTCTTCACCAAGACCACCCGCACGGTGAACATAGACCTATGGAACTACTGGCACTTCGCCTTCATAGGAGCCGTGGTCTACTTCGTGATGGGGCAAAGCCTGGCCTGGGGCTATTTCGCCGCCATTGTCTGCTACATCATCACCCTGGTATGCGCCGACCTCACGGCCGAGAAGTTCCAGGGCTACTACCAATTGGAGGGCATCTCCATCCCCCAGCCTTTCTGCCAGAGCTTCATGCCCTTGGCCATCGTCCTCAACAAGGCACTGGACAAGATTCCGGGCTTCAGCAAACTGGACATAGACGCTGACGGACTGAAAAAGAAGTTTGGAGAGCTGGGAGACCCCTTGGTGCTGGGTGTCATCGTGGGCGCGCTTATCGCCCTGTTCGGGCAAGCTAGCCACATCACCAACTTCGCCAGCTACGTGGAGGAGCTACGCCTTCAAGACCCCGCCACCACCAATACAGACGCGGTGATGAACATCGTGAAATCCGTCTTGTCGCTGGGTATCATCATGGGAGCCGTAATGGAACTGATACCCCGCATCACCAAGCTCTTTATCGATGGCTTGATGCCCATCTCCGACAAGACAAAGGAATTGGTGAACCGCAAGTTCCAAGGCAAGAAGGTATACATCGGCATGAGTCCCGCCCTCGTGATAGGCCATCCCACCACGCTGGTGGTCTCCCTCTTCCTGATACCCACCATCCTGGCCGTGGCTGTTTTCCTGCCGGGTAACCAGTTTCTGCCATTGGCATCGCTGGCGGGCATGTTCTACGTGTTCCCCATCGTGCTGCCCTATACCAAGGGAAACGTGGTGAAAACCTTTATAGCAGGCCTCTTGATGCTTGTCATCGGCCTCTATTTCGTGACTGATATGGCTCCAGACTTCACCATGGCCGCCCACTCCGTCTACGAGATGACACAAGACAGTGCCGCCCACATTCCCGAAGGATTCTCAGCAGGAGCCCTGGACTTCGCCAGCAGCCTCTTCGGATGGAGCATCTATAAGCTCACCTGCTACGTAAAATACGTCGGCCCCGCCCTGCTGGTGCTCCTCACCCTGGGGCTCATGCTTTTTAACAGGCGCCGCATACTGCATGAGGAAAAAGAGGCAAGGCAATCCTTGAAACCATAAACCAAAAAAACAATATTATGAGAAAATCACTTTTAACCATCGCGTTCTGCCTCGTGGCAGGAATGGGCTTCGCGCAAAACGCCTATACGCACTACGAGGTGAGACAAACCCATCACCCCGATGACTTCAAGCACTACGACACCGAGCGCATCCGAAAGGAGTTCGCCGTAGAAAAGGTGTTCGCTCCCGGGGAAGTGAACTGGGTATACTCCCTTTATGACCGCTTCCTGCTGGGAGGCGCACAACCCATGGGCACCCCACTGGAACTGGCTTCCATCGCCCCGTTAGACACCGAACACTTGCTGGACAACCGAGAGCTGGGCATCATCAACATAGGCGGTGACGGCACCGTAACCGTAGGCGACAAGAGTTACGACCTTTCTTTCCAGGAAGCACTCTACGTGGGCAGGGGCGACGCGAAGATTACCGTCTCCAGCAAAGACCCCGCCAATCCCGCCAAATTCTACCTGAACAGCGCATGTGCCCACACTTCCTATCCCACGAAAAAGGTCACCCTCAAGGAAGCCAACAACATCAAGGCGGGAAGCCTGGAGGGCAGCAATGACCGCGTGATACACCAGGTCATCATCAACGGCGTGGCGGGCGTGCGCACCTGCCAACTGCAAATGGGCATCACCGAGCTGAAGACCGGCAGCGTTTGGAACACCATGCCCGCACATACCCACTTGCGCCGCATGGAGGCTTATCTCTACTTCAACGTGCCCCAAGGCCAAAAGATACTCCACATGATGGGTGAGCCACAAGAAACAAGACCCGTATGGCTCAACAACGAACAGGCCGTCATCTCCCCCAACTGGAGCATCCACTGCGCCGCGGGCACCAGCAACTACACCTTCATATGGGGCATGGCGGGAGAAAACCTTATCTACAACGACATGCAGACCATTGACATACCTGATTTGAAATAGCGCCACCTTCAACTAATACCTAATAACTTAAAACCTAATAAATGGAATCTATCAAAACCAACAAAATGACCAACTACAGGTGGGTGATTTGCGCTATGCTTTTCTTCGCCACCACCGTGAATTATATGGATCGACAGGTGCTCTCGCTTACCTGGAAAGACTTCATCGCCCCAGAGTTTGAGTGGAACGACAACGACTATGGCACCATCACCGCCTATTTCTCCATCTTCTATGCCATCTTCATGCTCTTCGCGGGCAAGGTGGTAGACTGGATGGGCACCAAGCGAGGTTACCTCTGGGCAATCGGCATCTGGAGCACAGGCGCCGTACTTCACGCCTTCTGCGGCATCGCCACGAGCGGCATCGTGACAGGCCATTGGTTGGTGGGCTTCGAGGGAGCCAAGGAGCATCTGGCAGCCTATGCCAGCACGGCAGCCCATATAGGCCTGGCGGTATCCACGGTCAGCGTGTGGCTCTTCCTCTTCTGCCGCATCATCTTGGCCATGGGCGAGGCGGGCAACTTCCCCGCCGCCATCAAGGTGACCGCGGAATACTTCCCCAAGAAAGACCGCGCCTTCGCCACCTCCATCTTCAACAATGGCGCTTCCGTAGGAGCCTTGATAGCTCCCGTGACCATACCTATCATGGCTCGCCATTTCGGTTGGGAAATGGCGTTCATTGTCATTGGTGCCTTGGGCTATATATGGATGGGCTTTTGGCTCATACTCTATAAAAAACCAGGCGAGAACAAGCACGTGAACAAAGCGGAGCTGAACTACATCCACCAAGACGAAGACGACCTGGAGCAAGCCGCCAAGGAAGACGAAGGGCCGAAGATAGGCTTCCTGAAATGCTTCACCTACCGCCAGACCTGGGCGTTCATCGTGGGCAAGTTCATGACGGACGGCGTGTGGTGGTTCTTCCTCTTCTGGACTCCCGCCTACGTTTCCGATGTCTATGGCTACACCTCCGATTCCCCCATGGGCATGCTGCTCATCTTCGTGCTCTATCTCATCACGATGCTCTCCGTGGCTGGCGGCTACCTGCCCACCTACTTCGTCAACAAACTGGGCATGAATCCCTACGCGGGCCGCATGCGGGCCATGCTCATATTCGCCTTCTTCCCCTTGCTGGGCATCTTCGCCCAACCCCTGGGCAGTGTCTCTCCCTGGTTGCCCGTTATCTTGATAGGCATACTGGGAGCCGCCCACCAGAGTTGGTCTGCCAACATCTTCTCCACCGTGGGAGACATGTTCCCCAAGTCTGCCATCGCCACCGTGACTGGCATCGGCGGCATGGCAGGCGGCATTGCCTCCTTCCTCATCAACAAATGCTCGGGCATGCTCTTCACCTACTCAGAGCAAGCGGGCGCGGCCTTCACCTTCGCCGGCTTTGAGGGCAAGCCCGCCGGCTACATGATTATCTTCTGCGTCTGCGCCGTGGCCTACCTGGTTGGCTGGGTCATCATGAAAGCCCTGGTGCCCAGATACTCGCCCATCACAGAGTAAATCCAGGCCCATTCCCTATAACACACCCTTCGGGCATGCCCGCTACCAAGCGAGCATGCCCGAAGTTGTTTAAGGAAATACACAATATCGGCAAGGCCGAAAGGCTTCACAATCACAGAAAAGGAACAGGCTCCCCAGGCAAGGAAAGGAATCGATAAAAACAAAAGTATCAGGGAAAATAACACATACGTAATTCATGGGAAAGACACCTATGTTGTAGGCACTATAAAATATTTTGGACAGTGTCCTTCTGGAAACGCAACTAGTATCGAAGGCCTATGAAACTAGTTTCGAAGGCCAACGATACTAGTTTCATAGCCCTTTGAGACTAGTATCGTTTTTTCACTCACCTAGAAGGAAGGGGCTTGGAGGGTCTTCCTCCCACACCCGCCAACGATTGACCTGCGCCTTCAGGCGGCGCACGGCTTTCCCGTATGACTTGGGATAGACCAACCGCAAGACAAACCACAGTCTCCTATGACGCACGTACTTGGCGTGATAGAGATAGCCCGCCATGAGACCACCATCCCTGTAGAGTGGACCAGAAAGGATGAAGCAGTCCTTTCCCAGATGCCTGTCCGTTGCATGAAGGAGGCTTCCCAGGCTGTCCATGCCTTGCGACGCGGAGAATCCATGAGGGTTGGGGACGAGAAAGGCAGACAGCTCTATCAACTCCCCGTTCCAATAACGGAAGCAGGCAGCCCCCTCGCGCTCCATCAGCGAGTCAGTTGCCCGCTCGAAGAAAGAGGGATAACGCATGCTATATCCCAAAAGGCTATCCACGTATGTGGGCATGGGGTCTCGCTCTATGGCTTCCGCCAGCACGTCCGCTTGCTTTACGTCCTCTTTCCTGACATGCGTCAGGGCGATGCCCAACGCAAGCAGGGCAAATATCAAGTATACGCTCTTTCTCATGCCTTGCCGTCTTGTCTTGGCGGCAAAGATAGGATTATTCCCGCGATACCGGACTAAAAGGGCACTGACATTTAACTGACATTCCGCGGACAAGTCACTGACCATCGTCCGTGCGGATGGCAAGGGAGTATCCTCCCTTATCGGCCACGACGCGCAGGTTGCAGTTACGCTCCACGATGGGTTTCAGTCTGCGCACTAGGGTATACAGCGTCTCTCGGGCATTGTCCTTTCGCGGCCACAGTGTGGCACACAGCTCTTCCACGGACACCCGCTTACGCTCACTGGTCATCAGTACCTGCATGAACAAGCGTTGCATGGGAGTGAAATAAATCTCCTCGCTGGCCTCGTTGTAGAACAGTCCCGTGCTGGTGGAGAAAGACAGGTTGCCAAACACTTCCATCTGCACGGCAGGGGCGGTGGACATTAACCCGAACCTTCTCCTTCGCAGGTAAGCCAAGGAGAACAGTCCCCACAGCACGGCCATGGCCAGCAACGTGGTGGGCAGTGCCTGTTCCGAGAGGCTGAAGATGGTGGCGTTGGAGCAGTTGGGGTAAGCTCGGATGTACAACCGCTCGTTGCCCGTCTTGAAGCTGACCGTATCGCTGCAAAAAGAGAGTTTGCTGGGTTCCTCCGTGCACAGCGCCAAATAGGAGGTCGCTTTCAGGGAACTAATCCTCAGGTTGGATTTAAACACCCGCAACGTGTCGGCGGTAATCCTTTCGGGCTTGTCCTGCAAAACCGTTTTCACCAACGCCTGGTTTACGTCCGCTATGATTCTTTCTTTCGCGGTGACGAAATTCGTATAGCCCAGAAAAAGAGAGGGCAGCAAGAAAGAGAAAAACACCACAATGGCCACTATCGGTTTCATAAATGTATATATCTAAATATGTGTTCTACAATACACGGATGCCGTCTCTCAATCGGGCATCAGGAAATTGATGACACCTTCCTCTACCTGGATGGTGTAACGCCCCACGGGCGTGGAGATAAGCCTGCCGTCCACTCCCACTGGGGCATAGGGAGCCTCCTCTATGATTACCTCGCGGGTGCGATAGGGATGCACGCTGCGATGGTTGAGGAACTTACCCCGCCAAAACAGGTAAATGCCCTCGAAGAGCTGGGTCATCTTGGGGTGATAGACGAGCGAAACGTCCAACAGCCCATTGTAGGGCACGGCATTGGGCGTTTGCCCATAACCCAAGGCGTTGCCCACGCAAAGAGTCATCACCTTGCGGCGTATCACGTCGGTATTGATCTTGACGCGCATCCTATACTCCATGCGCTGGAATATCATGAGAATAAACGAGAAAAGGAACGACAAGGCGCGGGCGCCAAACAAATGGCGCATACGACGGCGCAACCCCATGATGGAGGCTATCAGGCCAATGTTTACGCAGTTGGCGAAATAACGATGGCAATGCTCCCCTTTCTTGTTGGTGTAACGCAAGCAGCCAAGGTCTATCTTGCGCACCCGGCGCTTCTGGAGACCTGCCACCAGCGTGTCCCATTCTCCTTCCTTCATGCCCCAGAAGTGGGCGAAGTCATTCATCATGCCATTGGGAATAATGCCCAGCGCGACTTGTTCCCTGGTTTCCTGTCCCGCTTCCATCAAGCAATTGACCGCGTCATTGAGGGCGGAGTCTCCTCCCACCAGCACGATAGTCTTGTAACCATTGTTGATGAGCATCTTCACCAGCCTTTCCACGCTGTCCACGTTTTCGCTCTGCACGTAATCGTAGTCCACGCCATGGGCATCGAGCACCCTTCTTATCTTCGCCCAGCGGTTCTTGTCCCTCCAGCTGTGTTTGGGACAATAGAGCACGCCCCACTTATTCTCATTTACCGCCATAGTCTATCCTTTATTGAGTTTGATAATCGTGTTCACTTTCTCTTCCATGGGCATAGCCGCCTCTATCCAATGTATATGGAAGCCTCGACGCTCCATGCCCCTAAACCAAGTCATCTGCCGCTTGGCGAACTGATGGATGGCTATCTCCAAATCCCGGAACATCTCCTGATAGGTGCGCCGCCCCAAGACATACTCGGTAACGTACTTATATTCCAGCCCGTAATAAAGTATATCCTCTGCGGGTATTCCCCTTTGGAGCAGGCCCTTGACCTCTTCCACCATGCCTTGCTCCAGTCTTTGGCGCAGGCGGCGGGTAATCTTCTCCCGTCGGGCATCCCTGTCTATGGCCACGCCGATAATCAAGGAAGGCACTGGGGGCAATTCTCTTTCCGGCAAAGGATGCTCCAGGTTGTAGGTCTCTATCTCTATGGCGCGGATGGCGCGCTGTGCCGTGTCCACGTCGGAACGGTTGTGCATGTGGGAGCCAGTCTTCCGCTTCAGTTCTTCCAGCATGGGTGTCAGTTCCTCCAGGCTTTTATTCTCCAGCTGACGGCGAAGCGTCTCGTTTTGCGGAACGGGGGAAAGCTGGTAACCCTTGAGCACGGACTCTATATAAAGTCCTGTTCCTCCGCAGAGAATGGGCTGCTTTCCCCTACGCAAGATGTCTTGATAAGCGTCGTGAAAATCCTGCTGATACTGGAAGAGATTATACTTGGTGCCTGGCTCGCGGATATCTATCAAGTGATAGGGAACCTTACGGCCTTCCACCACGTAATCGGCCAAGTCCTTGCCCGTACCTATGTCCATGCCGCGATACACCTGCCTGCTGTCGGCACTGATAATCTCTCCATCCAGGCGATGCGCCAATGCCGCCGCCAGGCTTGTCTTGCCGCTGGCGGTAGGTCCCAATATCGTGATAAGTCGCTGCATAAGCGCGAATATACGAAAAAAAAGCCGTCCGACAAATGTCGGACGGCCTATTTTTAAATTTTGGGCTTACTATCTATAGATTAGCCGTTTACCTTCTTCATGTGGGCGATGAGCTCGAGTACCTTGTTAGAGTAACCGATCTCATTGTCATACCAAGACACAACCTTTACGAAAGTATCGGTGAGGTAAACACCTGCGTTAGCGTCGAAGATAGAAGTCATGGTGCAACCCAAGAAGTCAGAAGAAACAACTGCGTCCTCGGTGTAACCCAGAACACCCTTCAACTCACCCTCGGAAGCCTCCTTCATGGCAGCGCAGATAGCCTCCTTGGTAGCGGGCTTAGCCAAGTTTACGGTCAAGTCAACTACAGAAACGTCCAAGGTAGGAACACGCATAGAGATACCAGTCAACTTGCCGTTCAGCTCGGGAATAACCTTACCTACTGCCTTTGCGGCACCAGTAGAAGAAGGAATGATGTTGCCAGATGCTGCGCGGCCACCACGCCAATCCTTCATAGAAGGACCATCAACGGTCTTCTGGGTAGCGGTGGTAGAGTGAACGGTGGTCATCAAACCGTTAACGATACCGAACTTGTCGTTCAACACCTTAGCGATAGGAGCCAAGCAGTTGGTGGTGCAAGAAGCGTTGGAAACGAACTGAGTACCCTTCTCGTACTTGTCGAAGTTCACGCCGCATACGAACATAGGAGTGTCGTCCTTGGAAGGAGCGGACATCACTACATATTTAGCGCCAGCCTGGATATGAGCCTGAGCCTTCTCCTTGGTCAGGAACAGACCGGTAGACTCCACTACATACTCAGCCTCAACCTCGTTCCACTTCAAATCAGCGGGGTTACGCTCTGCGGTGACACGAATCTTCTGACCGTTAACGATCAACTGGCTGTTCTCAACATCAGCCTCGATAGTGCCATCGAAAGCACCGTGCATAGTGTCATACTTCAGCATGTAAGCCAAGTAATCTACGGGGCAAAGGTCATTGATACCTACTACCTGGATGTCGTCGCGAGTCTGAGCTGCGCGGAAAACGAAACGACCGATACGGCCAAATCCGTTAATACCAATCTTAATCATTTGCTTTATAGTTTTAAAGGTAAATAATTCTCCAATATGCTTGCCCCACGGCGCTGAACATTCAAAATTGGCACCATAAAGGCACTTTTCTTTTTTCGACCGCAAAGTTACGATTTTTTTTCTATATTTGCACGCTGACAACGTATTAATTTCGTTAAAAAGATTAAAGCCGCCTAAACTTTTACGGCTCTGAAACATGTTGCCCGCAAAGTGATAAGCGCGTATTGCAAAAAGAAACATTCACATTAAAAGCAAACAACAACTATGGGGAAATTCGTAAAGGAATTCAAGGAATTCGCAGTGAAAGGAAATGCCGTTGACATGGCTGTCGGCGTTATCATCGGTGGCGCTTTTGGCAAGATTGTCTCCTCTATCGTCAATGACATCATCATGCCTCCTATCGGATGGATCATCGGTGGCGTGAACTTCTCTGACTTAAAGGTCACATTGCCTGCCGTGAAGATACTTGACTCTGGAGAAATGGCTTCCGCCACCATTAATTATGGTATGTTCCTGCAGACCATTATCGACTTCACCATCATCGCCCTCTGCGTATTCTTGCTGGTGAAGGGTATCAACAAGCTGGCCAAGAAAAAGGCAGAAGAGCCTGCCGCTCCTCCCACTCCTCCCGAGCCCAGCAATGAAGAGAAGTTGCTGATGGAGATACGCGACTTGTTGAAGGAAAAGAAGTAAGAAATAAAACATGTCTTTACCGCCCCTAAAAGAGGAACAAGACATAGCTCACGAAAAATGGCGCGCTGCCTAATGGACAGCGCGCCATTTTCGTATATGCGGGAATCAATCACTCCCACTCTATCGTCGAAGGCGGCTTGGAGGAAATGTCATAGCAAACGCGGTTGACTCCTCGCACCTTGTTGATAATCTCGTTGCTTACCTTGGCCATGAAATCATAGGGCAAGTGCGCCCAGTCTGCCGTCATGGCATCTTGGCTGGTAACGGCGCGCAGGGCAACGGGATGCTCATAGGTGCGCTCGTCACCCATCACGCCCACGGAACGAATCGTGCTAAGCAAGACGGTGCCCGCCTGCCACACATGGTCATAAAGCGAAGAACCGTCGGGCATGGTGTAATTGTGCATGTGCTCAATGTAAATGTCATCGGCATCCTGCAAGATGCGCACCTTCTCACGGGTGATGTCGCCCAATATGCGCACGGCCAAGCCTGGTCCTGGGAAGGGATGGCGCTTGATAAGCCTTTCAGGCATCTGCAACTGGTAGCCCACACGGCGCACCTCGTCCTTGAAGAGCCACTTCAAGGGCTCGCAAAGCTTCAGGTGCATCTCCTTGGGCAGTCCGCCCACGTTGTGATGGCTCTTGATGACCATGCCCGTAATGCTGAGACTCTCAATGCGATCGGGATAGATGGTGCCCTGAGCCAGCCACTTGGCATCGGTAATCTTCTTGGCCTCGGCGTTGAACACCTCCACGAAATCACGGCCAATAATCTTGCGTTTCTGCTCTGGGTCGCTCACGCCCTCCAAGTCCTTGAAGAACTTGTCGCTAGCGTCCACGCCTATCACGTTGAGTCCCAATCCTTGATAAGCCTCCATTACCTTCTGGAACTCGTTCTTGCGCAACATGCCATGGTCTACGAAAATACACGTGAGATTGCTGCCAATAGCCTTGTTGAGCAGGGTGGCGCACACCGATGAGTCAACGCCGCCACTGAGACCAAGTATCACACGGTCGTTGCCCAGTTGTTCCTTCAACTCGGCCACAGTACTTTCCACAAACGAAGCCGCGCTCCATTCCTGCTTGCTGCCGCAGATATCTACCACGAAGTTGCGCAACAGCGTGGTGCCTTGCGTGGTATGGAACACCTCTGGGTGGAACTGTACCGCCCACATGGGACAGCTATCACTGGCATAGGCGGCATACTTCACGTCGGCCGTGCTGGCTATGACGTGGCAGTCAGCGGGCAGGGTAGTAATGGTATCGCCATGGCTCATCCACACCTGGGAATCCTGTTCAAAGCCCTTGAAGAGCGGATTGGCATTGTCGAAAGACCGCAAATGGGCACGGCCATACTCTCGGGTATTGGTCTTCTCCACCTTACCGCCCAAGGTGTTTGCCATAAACTGAGCGCCATAGCAAATGCCCAACACGGGCAACTTACCCAGGAACTGCCCCAGGTCTACCTTGAAAGCCTCGGGATCATGCACGGAGTAAGGAGAACCGCTCAAGATGACTCCTATCACCGAGGGGTCGTCCTTGGGAAACTTGTTGTACGGAAGAATCTCGCAGAACGTATCCAGCTCGCGCACTCGGCGACCTATGAGTTGCGTGGTCTGCGAACCGAAATCGAGAATGATAATCTTCTGTTGCATGTTGTTGATATTTAGGATTGATGTTATACCTTATTATATATAATAGGTGTCGCCAAGACTTTCGGCAAACCTGTCCGCCTCGGACAGAGTGTCCAGCTTCCCCACGTCCATCAAACGCAAGTCTTGACTCACATGAGCGCGAATGTCCGCCTTGTCACACGCTTGGAGATAAAAGTCCATGATGCCGAACTTCTCTGGAAAGTTTTCCATCAAGGGAAGCAAACGGGGAGAGACCACATGGATGCCGGAAAAAGCGTATCGATGGAGAGCGCCTATGTTCAGCGACGGATAGGGGGAACGTATCTCGCCCGTGGCGATATTCGTCCATCCTCTCAGTCGGTAGTCTTCATCGAAGAGCAAATAACGTTGTGTTTTCCGTTCGCTCACCAGCAAGGTAGCATCCGCCTCCCGGGAATGGTCGTAGAAACTCGTCAGGTCTACGTTGCTCAAGATATCCACGTTGTGGAGCAAGACGGGGCTGTTCGCATTGAAGAGCGGGAAAGCCTTGCGCAGTCCGCCTCCCGTGTCAAGCAATTGGGCGGTCTCGTCCGAGATAGACAAATCCAGCCCGAAATTGTCGTTTGCCCGCAGGAAATCGATGATTTGTTGAGAGAAGTGGTGCACGTTGACCACCACCCGCAGGAAAGCGCAAGCCTTCAATCGCAAAAGCACATGCTCCAGAAGTGGCCTGCCTGCCACGGGCACCATGGCTTTGGGCATGGTGTCGGTCAATGGCTTGAGCCTGGTGCCCAAGCCCGCGGCGAATATCATGGCTTGCCTCATCTCTTACGGGTTATAGGGTTTCCATGCGCGAAGATAGTCATTTCCCGCGAGATACGCAACCCCCTACCCTTCCTTTTTCCGCTTTGGCCGATTGAAATAGGCCGCGATGTCGTTGCCGTACTTCCCTTTCACCCGCAACAAGGTAATCAATACCGCGAGCACTATCGCGTTGACGCACGCTTTCCGCCAATGCAGCTCTTCACCGAACAGAAGGGTGATGAGAGCGATAATCATGAAGCACGCCAGTCCACTCTCTATAAACCAGCGGAGCAACTCCAGGGCGATTCTCTTTCTCCTTATACCGCTTCCTCCTCTTTCTCCACGGCGGGCAACACTTGATTGATATTTTGCTCGCGGTGGATGACATGCACCTCTATGCCAAACTTGTCGTGGATATGCTCGGCCAGGTGTTGCGCGCTGTAGACACTGCGGTGCTGCCCGCCCGTGCAACCAAAGCTGAACATCAGGCTGGTGAAGCCGCGCTGGATGTAGCGGCGCACGTGATGGTCGGCCAGCTTGTATACGCTGTCCAGGAACTGCAGTATCTCGCCATCATCTTCCAGAAAGCGGATGACGGGCGCGTCCAGTCCCGTGAGCTTCTTGTATGGCTCATAGCGGCCAGGGTTGTGGGTGCTGCGGCAATCAAACACATAGCCACCGCCATTGCCCGAAGGGTCTTCCGGTATGCCCTTGCGGAAGGAAAAGCTATAGACCCTTACCACCAAGGGGCCTTTGCCGTCATACTTGGAATAGGTGGCGGGGCCGTCTTGCGGGTGGGCGGGATAGATGTTCTTTTCGGTGGTCTTATAGCCATCGAAGCGATTGGCGGCCGGTTGCTCTATCAAGGCGAACTGCGGCAGTTCGGTGAGTCGCTTCAGCACTTCCATTAAGTAAGGATAGGGGAATACCTTCTCGCCCATGGCCAACAAATCCCGCAAATTCCGCATGGCGGGAGGTATGCTCTCCAGGAAGTGCCGCTTACGCTCGAAATAGCCCCTAAAGCCGTAAGCGCCCAACACCTGCAGCGTGCGGAAGAGCACGAAGAGGCTCAACCTGTTGACAAAATGGCGCACGGAAGGCACTTCCACGTAATGCTTCAGCGACTGATAGTATTCCCAAACCAGCTTGCGACGCAGCTTGAAGGAATAGTGGGCGGAAGCCTGCCAGAGGAAAGAGGCCAGGTCGTAATAGAAAGGTCCCTTCCTGCCACCCTGAAAGTCTATGAAATAAGGATTCCCAGCGGCGTCGAGCATGACGTTACGCGACTGGAAGTCCCTGTACATGAAGCTTTCCATGGACTCGGAAGTCAAGTCCTTGGCCAGGAGACGAAAGTTGGCTTCCAACTTCAACTCATGGAAATCCAGCTCCGAAGGCTTCAGGAAACAGTACTTGAAATAGTTGAGGTCGAAGAGCACGCTGTCCGCGTCAAACTCCGGCTGCGGATAGCAGTTGCTCCAATCCAGCCCGCGGGCGCCTCTTATCTGCAAGTTGGGCAATTCACGGATAACCCTCGCCAAGAGTGCCTTCTCTCGCTGGTTGTATCGGCCTCCCGCCTCACGGCCTCCCTTGATAGCGTCAAAAAGCGACAAGCTGCCAAGGTCTGTCTGCAAATAGCACAATTCATCCTCGCTCACCGCCAATATCTTGGGCACAGGCAACTGACGCAGGGAGAAATGATTGGACAAATACACAAAGGCGTGGTCTTCCTCCACGCTCGTGCCCAACACGCCTATCACGGTAGACCCGTCATGCCCCGTCAAGCGATAATACTTGCGATTACTGCCCTGCAAGGGGAGCGGAGCCACCTGGGCAGGCTCCTGGCCCGCCCACTGGGCATAGAGTTTCAGCAGCCTATTCATCCCCGCGCCTCTCCTTGCGCCGCTTGAGCTTATTGTCTAAATCTTGCGCGAAATGATCGCCCAGCAAGAGCAGCAACATGACACCTGCCGTAAACAGCAAGGAGCCAAGAGCCGTCATGCCCAACAACCGCGAAATGATGACCAGTCCCGCTATGACCAACAGGAACACAAAGGCCTTTTTCCAGTCTATTTCTACTTTCATATCGCGAACTTACGAAAAATCAGCGGAATATTTGCCTAATTTCGCCTTTATATCCTCAAATTTGCTTAAATTCGCAAGAGAATCCACATTCACTCAGGACAATATATGAAGTTTAACATAACGCGAGTTCGACGAATTCCACTTTATGTGCGCAGCCCTGTTATCACCAAACTGTAGAGACGCATTCTTGCGTCTCAGCCAGCTGCCAAGTCTTCGCGACAGGCGACTTTATCCGGCTATCTTGCTTGCCGAGACGCAAGAATGCGTCTCTACAACTTTTCGTCGAACTCACGTTAACATAAAAAGCTCAGAAAAAAGCAAGAGAAGCCCAGAACTGACAGCCAAGGCGTTGAGCGTGTGGGAAGCGTCTGTGCGTGCCTCCCACCACTTCCTGACGAAAACGGACATCACCAGGCTGGCCCCGCAAGCCGAGGAAGCCTTGCGGCAAATAGAGACCTTATGGATAGTGGAGGACGGGCAACACCCCGTCGGGTTCATGGGCGTGCAAGAGCGGAAGATAGAGATGCTCTTTCTCCATCCCGACTATTTCCGCAAGGGACTGGGCAAAGAACTCGTACAACGGGCGTTTGACGAATTGGGCGTTGAATTCGTAGACGTAAACGAGCAAAATCCCGCCGCCAGGATGTTTTACGAGCGAATGGGCTTCAAGGTATGCAAGCGAGACGAGACAGACAGCGAGGGCAACCCGTTCCCGATATTGGAAATGAAAAGAACCAGAAAACCATGCCACAAATAATCTGGAAAGGATTTTCACGCAAGCCATTCCATGCGCCCGACGAGCCACTGCCCACAAGAGCCGTCAAGCTGGAAATCCCGAGAAGGCATTTTTGGATACGCGCGCTACTGTTATCCTCGCCTCTGTACCTGCCCATAATCGCTTCGCTTTATTTAAAAAGCTACGCGACGGGCATCACCTTCATAGACAAGCCATGGGTTGCCATTGGATTATTATCCGCCTTGTTTTTAAGCCCGGTCCACGAATGGCTGCATTGCCTTCCCTATCCTCGCACGGCCATGGCATATATCGGGATCCTCCCAACTCGCTTCATGGCATACATGACTTGCCATTCTCCCATCAGCCGAAGGAACGACATGATTTCCTCCCTGCTCCCAGCCACTTTAGGCATTGTCCCATGGCTCGCGTTTCTATGCGCGCCGCCCACACAAACGGAGTTTGCCTCTTTTTGTTGGGGGCTTGCCATCATGGGAGTCGTGTCTCCATGTCCAGACTACCTGTATGCGTATCAGCTGTGGAAATACGTCCCAAAGCGTGCTTTCACGCAAACGACAAGTCACGGAGTTTACTGGTTTAAAAGCACTTAAAGCAATAATGCGACCACCTTTTGCGAAACAAGAGTTGCCCATTAGTTCAAAACGGATTCAACGCATTATACCTCGCACCAGTTCCTCTAGTCCGCAAAACAAGTTATTTTGCCCATGAAAACAAGTTATTTCGGTCAGCAAAACAAGTTATTTTAATCGGCAAAACAAGTTGAATCGAAAAGCGAAACAACTTGTCTTGAAAAGCGCCCTTGGAATCCCGACCCGTGACGCATAACTTATCGGCGAGCAAACGGAAAAGCAAGCAGCCCCGTAAATCCCGCAGTCCGCGAAAGAAGCGTATAGAGAGACATGGCGCATGGCGTTGCCGCCTCGCGGCAATATCGCGGGGGGCTTCCAGCACTACTCCTTTTGAAAGTCAATACGACTGCTCTCCCAGTACCAGCCTAGTGAAACTCCAGTACCAGCCTGCTGAAACTCCAGTACCAACTAACTGAAACTCCAGTACCAGTAAGCCGGTATTCGAAAGGATACTGTACTTCCGGCAGCATGATACTATATGATAAAAGGCTTTTCCGCTCTTGCCTTGAGCGCAAAGGACAAAAAAAATCGGTTGTCGTCACGACAGCCGATTTTCAAAAAACAAACTACTTAAAAACTAATCTACTAAAACAAATCAAAATATCATTGTTGGCCATTAGCCAATTATCTTCTTGCCTAATATCGTTTGCAAATTTAGGACTTTTACGGAAACCTTCCAAAGAAAAGCTGTAAAAAAATGCCAATATCGCTAAAATACAAAAAAAAAGGAGATGGCCTACGCAAGCCATCCCCTCTTTTGTTATGTTAAGTTTACAAAACTACATCATTCCACCCATTCCGGCTTGACCTGCGGGCATAGCGGGAGCAGGCTCGGGTTTGTCTACCAAAACGCACTCGGTCGTGAGGAACAAGCCCGCGATAGAGGCGGCGTTCTCCAAAGCGACGCGTGCCACCTTGGCCGGGTCTACGATACCAGCTTGGCGCAAGTCCTCATACTCGTCGGTGCGGGCATTATAGCCGAAGTCGCCCTCGCCCTCGCTTACCTTGTTGACCACCACGGAGCCTTCACCTCCAGCGTTGGCTACAATCTGGCGCAGGGGTTCCTCAATGGCGCGCTCCACGATCTTGATACCTGTCTGCTCATCGGCGTTAGCGCCCTTCAAGTCCTTCAAGGCAGCCAAGGCGCGGATGTAAGTGGTACCACCACCCGCTACGACACCTTCCTCGATAGCGGCGCGGGTAGCGCAAAGAGCGTCGTCTACACGATCTTTCTTCTCTTTCATCTCCACTTCGCTGTTGGCGCCAACGTAGAGCACGGCAACGCCGCCTGCCAATTTGGCCAGACGCTCCTGCAACTTCTCCTTGTCATAAGAGCTCTTGGTGTTGGCTATCTCATTCTTGATTTGGGCAACACGCTCCTGGATGTTCTCCTTGGAGCCGCCACCGTTGACGATAGTGGTGTTATCCTTGGTCACGGTCACCTTCTCGGCACTGCCCAGCATGTCAAGCGTAGCCTGGTCAAGCTTCAAACCCTTCTCCTCGCTGATAACGACACCGCCTGTCAGCACGGCGATATCCTCGAGCATAGCCTTACGGCGGTCACCAAATCCAGGTGCTTTCACGGCGCAAATCTTCAAGCCGCCACGCAGACGGTTTACCACCAAGGTGGTCAATGCCTCTGAATCAACATCCTCGGCTATCACCAAGAGAGGACGGCCAGACTCGGCCGCTGGCTGCAAAATAGGCAAGAAATCCTTCAGGTTGCTAATCTTCTTGTCGTAAATCAAGATGTAGGGGTTGTCCATCACGCACTCCATCTTGTCCGCGTCGGTCATGAAATAGCCGCTCAGGTAGCCACGATCAAACTGCATTCCCTCTACCACGCCAATGTAAGTATCACGGCTCTTGCTCTCCTCGATAGTGATTACGCCATCCTTGCTTACCTTGCGCATGGCATCTGCCAGCAACTTGCCAATCTCCGGGTCATTGTTGGCGGAAACGGTAGCCACCTGCTCTATCTTGTCATAATTGTCACCCACTTGCTCGGCACTGCCCTTGATGAAGTCTACCACAGCGCTCACGGCCTTGTCAATACCACGTTTCAAGTCCATGGGGTTTGCTCCCGCTGTCACGTTCTTCAAGCCCTCGTTCACGATGGCCTGCGTCAAGATGGTGGCGGTAGTGGTGCCATCACCCGCGTCATCACCAGTCTTGCTGGCTACGCTCTTTACCAATTGGGCGCCTGTGTTCTCGAACTTGTCCTCAAGTTCCACCTCCTTGGCCACGGTCACACCATCCTTGGTAATTTGGGGTGCGCCAAACTTCTTCTCGATAACTACGTTGCGTCCCTTCGGGCCAAGAGTTACCTTCACCGCGTTAGCCAACTGGTCTACGCCCTGCTTCATCAAGTCGCGGGCTTCCAAATTATATTTAATGATTTTTGCCATGATTTATTTCCTTGTTTAAGTTTGTTTCTTTATGACTATATATTAATAATGTGTCGGAAGAATTAGCCTACCACGGCGAGCACATCGCTCTGGCGCATGATGAGATATTTCTCGCCATCCACCTCCAGCTCTGTACCAGCATATTTGCCATAGAGCACGGTGTCGCCTTCCTTCAATATCATCTCCTCATCCTTTGTGCCGTTTCCTACAGCCACTACCTTGCCACGCTGCGGTTTCTCCTTAGCCGTGTCAGGGATGATGATACCACCTACTTTTTCCTCAGCCTGTGCCGGAAGCACCAGGACTCTGTCTGCTAATGGTTTGATGTTCATAGTTGTATTGTTTTAAGTTATCAATTGTTTCTATATCGCACCTCCATACATGCAAACAACATGCCAAAAACAAATATTGTCAGTACATGCGGACACCGTTATGTGACAATTATGGCAGTGACAAAGGTGCTTGTCGTCCAAATGATATTGAATGCGCTCCCACTCAAAAAACATTAGAAGATAAGAGATTCTCGGAAAAATACCCTATTTTTGTAAACGGATTGAGGCAACTCTCTCCGTACATATCAGAATAAAGTGGAAGCAGTTCCACGCTCTCGCATTTTACAACCGCCTGTAAAGGAACTGACAGGCATTGAGAATAGGACAACTATATGGAACAACAATTTTGCCAAAGTTGCGGTATGCCCCTGACTGATGAGAACAGAGGGACCAATGCCGATGGAAGCCGTAGCGAGGATTATTGCGCCTATTGCTACAAAAACGGAGAGTTCACCCAAGAGTTCACAATGAACCAGATGATTGAGTTCTGCCTGCAATTCTTAGACCAATGGAATGTGCAGACGGGGCGTAAGTTGACTCCCATACAAGCGAAAGAAGAAATGCTCCAGCACTTTCCGCACTTGAAACGGTGGAAAGCGAACGATGAACGGACACTGACGGAAAAAGCGACTCACTTGCTTTCCCAATGCGAGAACGTGACCGTTGCCTCCATTGATACCAACGGCTATCCTCGTCCCGTACAGATGTCTAAAATTGGTGCGAAGGGATTCCATGAGGTTTGGATGGCTACAAGCGCTGATTCCGTAAAAGTAAATGATTTTAAGGCGAACAACAAGGCGGGGCTTTGCTACGACCATTACGGAGATGGTGTTGCCCTGCGCGGTACGGTAGAGATTGTCACGGACGATGCCATCCGCAAGGAAATGTGGCAGGACTGGTTTATATATCATTTCCCCGGCGGGCCGAATGACCCCAATTACGTGCTTCTGCACTTCATTGGCACGGAAGCCACCTTCTGGATAAATGGCGAATTTTCTCACTCCAACATCTGATGTTTATGAAAACAATCGTAGTTGACACTCAAAACATAGCCGCTTGTGGTCTTTATTGCGGAGCCTGCCGTAAGTTCTTGTCGGAGAAATGCCCCGGATGCAAGCAAAATGAAAAGGCGACCTGGTGTAAAATTCGCTCATGTTGCCAAGAAAACAAGTTCAACACTTGCGCTGAATGCTCCCATGATGTCAAGGAATGCAAGTTGTTTTCCAACCGGATAAGCAAGGTGTTCGCGTTCCTGTTTAATTCTGACCGTCCCGCTTGCATTCGCTATATCAAGGAACAAGGCGAGCAAGCCTTCGCCGAAGAGATGGCCAAACGTAAATGTCAAACCATCAAAAGAAAATAAACATGAAGAACGAGGTATTATATCTGTTGTTAAACAATTATGCCGACCATGAGTCCGTGTTCTTGGCTTCAGCTATTGCTTGTGACGAACGCTGTATAAAAGAGAGCCCCAAATACCTAAACAAAGTTGTAGCCCCCACATTGGATGCTGTGCGCTCATGCAGTGGTTTCCACGCTTTACCCGACTATTCTTTTGATACGATGCCCGATGATTATGCCGCATTAGTGCTAATTGGAGGTTTTGGTTGGCTCGACGAAAAAGAAGCGAATAAAGTCGTGCCAATTGTTCGCCGCGCCATAGAGAAAGGGATTATTGTAGGAGCCATCTGCAATGCAGCTTCTTTCCTTGCCAAACATGGTTTCTTAAATGAGATAAAACATACAGGAAACGGCTTAGAACAGCTACAATTATGGGGAGGAGGCAACTATACCAATAAGGCGGGCTATGTGAACGAGCAAGCCGTATCCGACAATCGTATCGTAACGGCAAACGGCACCGGTTATTTGGAATTTGCCAAAGAGTTGTTGCTGTTGCTGGAGAATGATACTCCCGAACAGATTGACATGTTCTACCGCTTCAACAAAGTGGGATTTGTGGCCATGATGCAGGAAATGCAACAAAAATAACAAGAATTCAAAAAAATGGAACTATCTGATTGGTTTAATGGATTTCAGAGTGGCATAGCTCGACTCTCACCGAAGCAACGGGCTGGATACATCATCTTGTTAATTGAATAATTGCATACACAAAGCAAATAAAAACATTAGAAGATAGGAGATTATTGAAAATTAGACAAAGAACATGGAAATAGTCACAGACCGACTTATATTGCGTCCTTGGCAAGAATCCGATGCCGAGTCGCTGTACAAATACGCCCAAGACCCGAGAATCGGGCCTATTGCGGGTTGGCCTCCTCATACTTCCGTGGAAGACAGCCTGAACATCATCCGTACTGTATTTGCTGCTCCTGAAACTTACGCAGTAGTCTTGAAAGAAACAGGTGAACCGGTCGGGAGCATAGGTATCATGTTCGGGGATGGCCTGCACAGTGCTAAAATGCAGGCGGATGAGGCGGAGATAGGCTATTGGCTAGGTGTGCCTTATTGGGGACAAGAGTTGATACCCGAAGCCGTGCGTTGCCTGCAGAAAAGATGTTTTGAGGATTTGGGAATGACTACCATCTGGTGCGGATATTATGATGGCAATGCGAAGTCCCGCCGAGTGATGGAGAAGTGTGGTTTCCGTTTTCATCATACGGAAGAAGGCAAGACGTCTCCGCTTGGAGATGTTCGCACGGAACATTTCATGCGAATAACAAAGGGGGAATGGGAGGCAAATCAAGTATGGATTCAGCCCGTTATAAGCGATAAGAAATGTTATCTGCCTCTTTTGCTACTTGGGGATGAACAGGAATCCATGATTGACAGATATTTGGGGCGGGGCAAAATGTTCGTCATGCAGAATCAAGCAGCAACACCCATAGCCATAGCTGTGGTTACTGATGAGGGGAACGGCGTATTGGAATTGAAAAACTTGGCAGTTCATCCTCTCTTTCAACGGAAAGGGAATGGGCGAAGAATGATTGCGTATGTACGCGAACACTATAAAGACCAGTTTCATACGTTGCTTGCGGGTACGGGCGACAGCGGGCAAACCTTCTCTTTCTACAAGAGCTGCGGCTTCATGTATTCGCATACTGTAGCCAACTTTTTCTTAAAGAATTATGACCATCCAATTATGGAAAATGGTAAGGTGCTGAAAGATATGATTTATTTTAAGCGTAAGATATAAAAGGTATATGGTAACAAATCTGGGTATACGTCGGTTGGCTGCACAAGACATTCCGGAAATGCGGAAATTGTTCCGCGCCACCGTTCTTACTGTCAATTCCAAGGACTATACGAAGGAGGAAGTAGAAGACTGGGCTTCGTGCGGAGACAGCGTAGAGCACTGGAAGAAGCTGCTTGCAAAGAACGATTACATAGGTGCGCTTGACGGACAAGGCGGAATCGTAGGCTTTTCCTCTATGAACGCCGAAGGCTATTTGCACTCCATGTTTGTCCACAAGGATTGGCAAGGAAAGGGCATGGCAACCTTGTTGCTTTCGGAAGTGGAAAAAATCGCTCGTAGATACGGGGTGCACAAAATAAGTGTTGAAGTCAGCGTCACCGCACGGCCTTTCTTCGAGAAACATGGCTACAAAGTGGTGAAGGAACAGAAAGCAAAAGCTAATCGACTTTATCTGACAAACTATGTAATGGAGAAAACATCATGAACATATTGAAATCTCTCATAATATGGTTTTACTTTAACGCGAGTTCGATGAATTTAGAATAAGGCAAGCTG
>FR882123.1 GCA_000435635.1 Prevotella sp. CAG:1320
ATCCGCTCTTCCGCGAGAATGGAGGAGAGTCGTCCTATACGCTTCACAGCGGAGTGTATCAAGACCGCCACAAGCTGAATCTCGGTGCTCAGTTCCTTCCAGGTGAGAACCATCGTAATTTCTTCAGGCGTATTTCCTATAGAGTGGGTGTAAGCTACGCTACTCCTTATTACAAGGTCAATGGAATTGACGGGCCAAAGGAAATATCTGTCAGCGCGGGTTTTGGAATACCCATTATCAATCGGTATAACAATCGTTCCATATTGAATATCAGCGGACAATGGGTGCGCTCTTCCGCCAAGGACTTGATAAAGGAGAATACTTTCCGCATCAACATAGGATTTACCTTTAATGAGCGTTGGTTCTCGAAGTGGAAAGTGGAATAAGTCTCCCCGCGTCTTTTTCTTGATAGGCGATGAGACACATTATTATATATATAATAGGAGTGATGACGCTGATGGGCTTGCTAGGCTGTGAGAACCGCCAAGAGCACATAGCCCCCGCCATCTATCCCAAAGACTCGGTCTCGGTGATGACAAGCTATGGCGTGAATACGCTCATCAGTGATTCTGGTGTCATCAAGTATCGCATTGTGGCAGAACGCTGGGATGTAAACCAGGCCAAGCGCATTTCACGATGGACTTTCGACAAAGGGCTTTTTTTGGAGCAGTTTGACCAAAAACTGCATATCAATAGTTATATCCAGGCAGACACCGCGTATTATTATGACCAACTCCACCAATGGGAGTTGCGAGGTAGGGTGCGGGTTCTTACCAAGGATGGCTTGCGCTTCTCCAGCGAAGAACTCTTCTGGGATGAGAATAAGCACGAGCTGTGGAGCAATAAGTATAGCAGGCTTGTCACGCCTGAACGTACCTTGGAGGGTACTTATTTCCGTAGTGACGAGAAGATGACGAAATATTATGTGAGCAATTCCAAGGGAAGTTTCGAACGTTCCGACATAGAAGACTCCTCTTCGGATAGCATACGCACTGCGCCAGATAGTGTGAAGAACACCTTGCGCCAGCAAGCGCCACCACGCAGAGCTACGTCCATACCCCTTACTCATTAGCGACATGGAGCCAAGTCTTATCATAGGAATCGTTGTTACGTTGGCCTTCTCGGCCTTCTTTAGTGGCATGGAGATGGCTTTTGTCTCTTCTAACAGGTTGCTGCTCGAGATGGACAAGGAACGTGGAGGTCTTTCGCGGCAGCTCATCTCCGTATTCTATGCCCATCCAAGCGCTTTTGTTTCCACTATGTTGGTGGGTAATAATATCGTATTGGTGGTTTATGGTATGTTGTTTGCCGCCTTGGTGGATAATACACTTTTCCAAGGCATGGAGCCTGCGTTCACGGTGCCTGCCGATGCGGTTCTTTCCACTTTGGTAGTGCTGTTTACGGGAGAGTTCTTGCCCAAGACGCTTTTCAAGAGTAATCCCAATAGACTCTTGACTATCTTTTCACTTCCTGCCTATTTGTGCTATATCGTGCTTTGGCCAATAAGTCGCCTTTCCACTTTTCTTAGCAGGATATTGTTGCGCGTGTTTGGCGTGCGTATGGTAGGCGAAGAGGAAGATGATGGCTTTTCCAAGGTGGATTTGGATAACTTGGTGCAGACAAGTATCGCCCAGGCCAAGGATGATGAGGTAGACGACGAGATGAAAATCTTCCAAAACGCGCTTGACTTTCCAGATACAAAGGTGCGAGACTGCATGGTTCCCCGTACGGAAATAAGGGCAGTCCCTACGTCTTGCTCTTTGCAAGACTTGTTGCAGATGTTTATAGAGAACGGATTGTCAAAAATAGTGGTTTACGAGGAAGACATTGACCATGTTGTTGGTTATATCCATAGTTCCGAGATGTTTCGTTCACCCTCCAATTGGTGTGACCATATCAGCAAGATGCCATTCGTTCCAGAGACCATGCCAGCCCAAAAACTGATGCAGACCTTTATGCAACAGAAGAAGTCATTGGCGGTGGTAGTTGATGAGTTTGGAGGCACTAGTGGTATCGTGAGCATGGAGGATATCGTGGAAGACATCTTCGGCGATATAGAAGACGAGCACGACTCCAAAAAGTACGTGGCCAAGCGTGTGGCCGACAATGAGTATGTGCTTTCCGCCCGTTTGGAAATAGACAAGGTGAATGAACTGTTCTCCCTCGAATTGCCGGAAGGCGAGGATTATATGACCATAGGCGGACTGATACTCCATGAGTACCAGAGCTTCCCCAAGCTCAACGAGGTTGTCAAGATAGGAAAATGGGAGTTTAAGATATTGAAAAGCACCATGACAAAGATAGAACTCGTGCGCTTGAAGGTCGTTGAATGAAAAAAAAACGGTCAAAGTTTCGGTGTTTCATGTTTTTTCAGTACCTTTGTACGCAATTTTGAATACTAGCAAAAAATAATAAAACTATCGATAAATAATGGCAGCATTAGGATCAATCAGAAAAAAAGGGACCATCCTGATATGTATTATCGGTCTTGGTCTTTTCGCGTTTATCGCTGAGGAATTCATGCGCTCCTGTGAGGCTACAAGCAACGAAAGCAAGATGCAGGTAGGCGAAGTGTTGGGAGAAAAAATCAACGTACAAGAGTTCCAGAAGCTTGTTGAGGAATATACTGATGTCATCAAGATGCAAAGAGGCGAGGACAATTTGCCCGAGGAACAGATGACACAAATCCGTGACCAAGTGTGGAATACTTTCGTCTCCAACAAGTTGGTGGAGGGCGAGGCCGAGAAATTAGGCTTGACGGTTACCGATACTGAGTTGCAGAACATTCTCAAGGAAGGTACCAACCCCATGCTTTTGCAGACGCCTTTCGTTAATCAGCAGACAGGTCGCTTTGATCTTACTTCTTTGCAGAAGTTCTTGGCGGATTACAAGGCGCAGCAAGCTAATCCTCAGGCCAATGCACAATTGATGGAGCAATATTCCGTCATCTATCGCTATTGGACTTTCATAGAGAAGACGCTCCGTCAACAGACCTTGGCGCAGAAGTATCAGGCTTTGTTGGCAAATTGTTTCCTCTCTAACCCCATTGAGGCCAAGATGGCTTTCAATGAAGAGAATGAGGAGAGCAAGATACAGTTGGCAGCCCTTCCTTACACTGATGTGCAGGATAGTGAGGTGAAAGTGGAGGAAAGCGAGTTGAAAGCGAAATATGAAGAGATGAAGGCTCGTTTCATTCAACCTGTTGAGAGTCGCGATATCAAGTATGTGGCAGTGCAGGTAACCGCTAGCGCGAAAGACCGTCAGGCCATCCAGAAAGACTTCGTGGGCTATCATGCCGAGTTGGCCGCCGCTGCCAATCCCGAGGAAGTAGTGCGCAAGGCAGCCTCTACCGTTCCTTACCTTGGTATCCCTCTTGGCAAGGAAGCATATCCCATGGATATCGCCGCGAATCTTGATTCTGTTGCCGTGGGAGAGACGACGGCCGTAAAGGAAAACAAACTGGACAACACCCTTAACATCATGAAGTTGGTGGCTAAGGTTCAATTGCCAGATTCCATACAATATCGCCTGATACAGGCTCCTGGCACATCTCTTGATGATTCCAAGCAGCGTGCGGATTCCATTCTTACTGCCCTCCAAGGCGGTGCTGACTTCGAGGTGTTGGCCAAGAAGTATGGCCAGACAGGAGAAAAGATGTGGATGACCACACGTCAGTATGAGTTCTCCCAGACCATGAGCTCCGACACCAAGCAAATGATTAATACGCTCAACAATGCCACGGTCAACGCTTATCAGTTGCTACCCATGTCTCAAGGCAATATTGTCATACAGGTGTTAGACCGCAAGGCCATGGTCACCAAGTACCAAGCCGCTGTCATCAAGAAGACGATAGATTTCTCCAAGGATACTTATCGTGCCGCTTACAACAAGTTCTCCAGCTTCGTCAGCGCTAACCAGACCGCTGCGGATCTTACCAAGAACGCCACAAAGAGTGGCTACAAGGTGCAGCAGTTGATGGATATGACCACCGCTGCCCACAATGTGGCTAATATCAACTCCACCCGCGATGCGCTGAAATGGGTGTTTGACGCCAAGAAAGACGATGTGTCTCCTCTCTATGAGTGTGGTAATAATGATTGCCTCTTGGTGGTCATCCTTGACGGCATTCATCGTGTAGGCTATCGCGGCCTCGATGACACCCAGGTGCGTGATATCGTGAAGGCTGAAGTCATCAGGGACAAGAAAGCGGAAAAGCTCATCGCCAAGTTGAATGGCGTGAAGAGTATTGCCGCCGCCAAGTCCAAGGGGGCTAAGGTCATGGACATCAATCAGGTTACTTTCGCCGCGCCAGTGTTCGTTACTTCTACGGGTGCCAGTGAGCCAGCCCTCTCTGGAGCTGTTGCTGTTACCAAGAAAGGTGCTTTCTGCGCTAAACCTGTCAAGGGCCAGGCGGGAGTCTATGTGTTCCAGGTAACCGACAAGACCAAGCGTAACGTGAAATACGACCAAAAATCCATGGAGAGCAAGCTCACGCAGCGTCGCATGCAATACGCCAGCAACTTCATGCAGGAGCTTTACCTCAATGGCAAGGTGGTAGACAATCGTTATCTCTTCTTCTAGAGGATATACGGCATACAAATATTGCAAGAGACTCTCTCGCGCCATAGGGCTTGAGAGAGTCTTTTTTATGCCCTGTTCATGGGATGGTAACCTGTCATCGCCAAAGTGTAGAGATGCGTTCTCGCGTCTCTACAATCCCGCCTTTTACGCGCGTTTCTTGCTTCAAACTGTCTGCGGGAAGGTTTTGACGCGTGTTTCTAGCCCCAAACTGTCTGCGGGAAGGTTTTGACACGCGTTTCTAGCCCCAAACTGTCTGCGGGAAGGTTTTGACGCGTGTTTCCAGCCCCAATCCGTCTGCGGGAAGGCATTGACACGCGTCTCTTGTCCCTTCCAGAGGTGGAAGGCGCGGGGAAGTGAGCTGTAGAGACGCAGTCTCGCGTCTCGGCAGGCAAGATGGCTGAATAAAGTCGCCCATTGCGAAGGCCTGTAGGTTTGCCGAGACGCGGGAACGCGTCTCTACATTCACTGATGACGCATGCGAAGGCGGATGCCTGGGGAGCTCAAGACCCTTTCCGTTTTGCCGCTAGAGCGTGGTTGGACCATGAAAAACACAAGGGGAGGGGCATGCAAGCCCCTCCCCTTGTGTTGGTTTCACAATGGCTGTGAATCCTATCGTTGCCACCAATGTTTTTTCTTGGGAGGCTCTTGCGTTGTTTGCCCCATGCTTTCCAGTAGCAATTGGCGATAGGATTTACCTTGGGAGATAATTTGGTAGATTTGCCCCCAGTCTGGCAGTCCGCCTATGCCGCGGTCGTCTATGAAGTAGTCGGCTTTCAACTTGCGGCTGTAGTGGTTGTTTTTCTCTTTCTCCTCCTCGGGATAATCGCGGTTGACTGCATAGAACTCCACGCCACGCTCACGACACCAGTCTATGGCGTCCTGCAAGAGTTTACCTTCCCTCACACTCCATAGGATGACACGATGATGGTCGCGTATCAGCATGCGAAGCGTTTCCGTGGCGAAAGGAAGTTCTTCGCCTATGTTGGGATACTCGTGGGTGACGATGGTGCCGTCGAAGTCTACTGCTATTATTGCCATGGTTTTATTTCTTTATGGAGTTATCGTTCGCGTTGCCATAGTGGCTGTTGCTGTAATTGCCGTAAGAACCATAGGAGCCATAGTGTCCATAATGTCCGTAGTGTCCATACTTGCCGTATTTGCCGTACTTGCCATAGCCGTAACGGAAGCTGTTCTTGTTGAGCGACATGTCTATGCCATTGATGATGATGGAGACATTGGGCAGCTTGCCGTCCTCGGCCAGCTTGTTGACCATGAGGATATTTTCTTTCGGCGTATAGTCGGCACGGGTGACATAGGCCGTGATGTTTGCCACGCGGGAAATGTGGAGCGTATCGGTGACCAGGCCTACAGGCGCGGTGTCCACGAGGATATAGTCGTAGTGCTCCCTGAGAATCTCGAATATCTTGTCCAAAGTCGGACGGCTCAACAACTCTGCGGGATTGGGCGGCACGGGGCCAGCCATCAACAAGTCCATGTTGGCGTTGACTTCAGAGGGAAGTATTTGTTTTTGGATGTCTTCCCATGTGACATTGCTCTTCACCAGTAGGTTGGTGATACCCGTATGCTTGTTGTCTATACGGAAGAGGTCTGCCAATCTGGGCTTGCGGATATCCAGTCCGATAAGCACTACTTTCTTGCCCAGCAAGGCGAAGCAGATGGCGAGGTTGGAGGCCACGAACGTCTTTCCCTCTCCCGAGGTGGAGGAGGTGAACATGATGGTCTTTTCGCCTTCCTTGAGCATGAACTGCAGGTTGGTGCGCATGCTGCGGAAGATTTCCTCCATCATGTTGTTCACGTTCTCGTGTACTACGATCTCGGCACGGCCCTTGGCACTTTCGCTCGCCACGGCGACATCCCCTAGGATGGGCAGCTTGGTGAGCTTTTCCACGTCCTCGTGTCCATCAATCTTGTAGCGGAAGAATTCCAGCAAGAACAAGATTCCGAAAGGTATGCCGAGACCCAGCACCAGCGCGACCATGAGAATAATAGATGTCTTGGGGCTTACTTTTCCCTCCACGGTGGGACCGTCTATCAGTTTGCCTTTGTCGGCGGTAGCGGCCAGATTGATGGAGTTCTCTTCTCTTTTTTGCAGCAACATCAGGTAAAGACCCGACCTTACTTCTTGCTGGCGGCCTATCTCGTTGAGCGTGCGTTCTTGCTCAGGGGTTTGCCCCACTTGCCCTTGATATTTGCCAAACTGGCTGGCGATATTGTCCCGCTCTATGCGCAAGGAGCGGCGAGACTGCTCCATGGCCCTTTGGATAGAGGTATAGAGATGGTCTAGCTGGCTGGTGAGCGGCAATACGGAGGGTGATGACTCGCTGGCGGTGCGCAGCAAGCGGTTGCGCTCCAATACGATTTCGTTATACTTCGCTATCAATTGGGTTGCGCTCTCGTCTGTCAGACCTACGTTGGAAGGCAAGGTCTGGTATTTGTTGTGAGGCTCCTCCATGTATTCCTTCAGCGAGGCCAGCAAGGCGAGTTGCGTTTCCGCCTGGGCCAGTTTCTGGCTAAATTGCTCTGCGTTGGTAATGGCGCTCTCCGCGTTCAACTGCAGTTCCACTACCCGGTTTTGCTTTTTGTATTTCTCCAGTGAACCTTCCGTCACGCCCAGTTCGGCGTTAATCTTTTCCAACCTGGAGTTGATGAAGGCCTCTGTCCTGATGGCGATTTCGTTTTTGTCCTCATTGGCTTGCTCGTTGTAGCAGAGCGCCAACTGGTTGAGATAGTCTTGCGCCCTGCTCCTGCTGGTTTCCGTAAGCGTAAGCTGGGCAATGGTGGTTGTCTTGGAGGTCTGTTCCGCGGACATCTGCTTCATGTAAATGTCGGCCATGCTCTCGGGGGATATGATGTCTACCTTTTCCTTGTCGCCCACCTCCATGGCCAAGCCATTGTCCTTCAAGGTAAGGATGCCCGCCCTGGTCTTCAATGTGGCGGGCAACTTGGTGAAGTTGTGGTTTACTTCCACTTCCTCGCCCACGGCTCCTTCTTGCAGGGGAGTGGTGTAGGCTCCCTCTACCTCATAGCCGTTTTCCCATTTGGTGATGGTGAGATGTATCTTCGCGTTGCCCAATTTCGCCAGGTGAGCGGAATCTATCTCCACCGTGATGGGCTGGGTGCGATAGAGGATGGAATCTTTCAGTCCATTTGCCTTATAGTAAGATGTATAGAGTTTCAATTCCTTGATGACATTGATAGAGAGCATGCGTGAACCGAGAATCTCCATCTCGTTGTCGAAACCATTGGAGTTGGTGATGAAACCCAGTGAGGTTTCGTTGAGCAGGCTGCTTCCCGCGCCACCCAACTTATTGTTCTCCTCGTCCTTGATAAGGAACTTGGCGTATACCTGATACTTGGGCGTAGCCAATTTCAAGTAGACCACGGCCAGTCCCAAGCAGATGATTATGGATAACACAAACCATTTCCAGTTGAGTATCAACATCGTGAAGATGGTGTTGAAGTCGAAGGTGGAATTTTCTTCTGCGTTTTCTTGGGAGATTGACGTGTAATTCTTGTTCTCTTCCATGATTCTGCTGTTGTTTTGTCTAGCTCGTTTTTGAGATATATTATAATATGTGAAGTTATGCGTTTTCCCCTTTGGCCAAGGCCAAGAGGTATTGTCCGTAACCGTTTTTCAGCATGGGCTGGGCCAGCTCTTCCAGCCTCTCTGCGGTAATCCATCCTTTCTTGTAGGCGATTTCCTCTAAACAGGCTACCTTGAGACCTTGCCTTTTCTCTATTACCTCTATGAAGGTGGAGGCTTCTGACAGGCTGTCATGGGTGCCCGTATCCAACCAGGCGAAACCTCTTTGCAGGCAACGCACCAGCAAGTCCTGGCTTTGCAGATAGGCTTGGTTTACCGTGGTTATCTCCAATTCCCCGCGGGCACTGGGCTTGATGTGCTTGGCAATCTCCACCACGCTATTGGGATAGAAGTAAAGGCCTACCACGGCGTAGTTGCTTTTAGGGTGTTGTGGCTTTTCCTCTATGCTGAGACAATTGCCTTGTTTGTCAAACTCGGCCACGCCATATCTTTCGGGGTCATTGACGTAATAGCCAAAGACGCTGGCTTTTCCTTTCTCCGCGGCTTCCACGCTCTGCCTGAGCAGGCCCGTGAAGCCCGCTCCGTAAAAGATGTTGTCACCCAACACCAGGCAAACACTATCGTTCCCTATAAATTTCTCGCCAATGATAAACGCTTGCGCCAGTCCATCGGGAGAGGGCTGCTCAGCATATTCAAACGTGACACCAAAGTCTTTTCCGTCACCTAGCAGCCTGCGAAAACCGGGCAAGTCGTGGGGCGTGGATATGATCAATATCTCCCGTATGCCTGCCAGCATCAATACGGAAATGGGATAATAGATCATGGGTTTATCGAAGATGGGTATCAGCTGCTTGCTGATACCTTTGGTGATGGGATACAATCTCGTTCCCGATCCTCCAGCTAACACTATTCCTTTCATGTCGCGGTCAGGGATGAATATGTTTGCTAATAAGCGTTCTTGTCATGATGCACAATGCTGAAGGCTGTCTTGGCGATAATGCGCAAGTCGAGCCAGAAACTCCAGTTCTCGATGTACCAGATGTCTCTGCGGATGCGCTCTTCCATTTGCCATAGCTCTTTGGTCTCGCCGCGATAACCCGTCACTTGCGCCCAACCCGTGATGCCTGGCTTAGCGAAATGACGCACCATATACTTATCTATCAACTCTGAGTATAGCTTAGTATGGTAAAGCATGTGAGGCCTTGGCCCTACGATGCTCATGTCTCCCTTCAACACGTTGAAGAACTGGGGGAACTCATCTATGTTGGCCTTGCGCATGAAATTGCCGAACTTAAACTTTCTGGGGTCTTTTTCCGTGGCCTGCACCGTGTCGCTGTCTTTATTGACATGCATGGAGCGGAACTTCAGGCAATAGAACACCTTGCCGTCTATGCCCGTGCGCTGTTGGCGGAAGAAGATGGGGCCAGGGCTTTGCAGTTTGATGATCAAGGCGATAATAGGAATGAAAGGTAGCATGCATATGCAGGCGATGCCACTGACAAAAATGTCGAACAACCTTTTCACCAACCTGTTCTCCCAATAGGCCAGGGGCTCTGTGCGGGGCACGAATACCGTGGTGTCAAACATTTGGCTAGGCTTGAGTGACAGACGGGTGGTTCCAAACTGGCGGGGAACGTAGTGGAAGCGGATGACATTCATGTTGCAGAAACGCATCAACTTCAATATGTAATCGGAGTCTGTGTGGGAAATGCTGCAATACACCTCATCCACTTTCATGTTCTCTCCCGAGGCGGTGAAGTCCATGTCCAGATTCATGATTTTGTCTAGGCGGTCTCGTGTGCCTAGATATTTCAAATCCTTGGGACAATCGGGTATCTCATGGTTGGCGAAGTATCCCAGTACACGATAACCATTGCTCATGTCATCTACCATCTTGTTATATATCAAGAGGTTGGCCAAGTCACTGCCTACGAAGAGCACGTTGTGGGCGTTGTATCCTTTCTTGCGAAGCATGCTGATGAAACTTTTCTCCGCCACGCGGGAAAGGAAAAGCGCCGCGAAGAGCAGCACGCCAAAACACAACCCCTTGTTGAAGAACTTGTCCGCGTCTGTGAAAAAGTGGACAAATACTAATGTGCAGGCCGTTTGCGTCAGGCAAAGGCTAAGTGTTCGCACAAATATTTTCTCAAGCTTTACGCTTCGCAAGTAAATGATGCTGGAGAAAAAATATTGCGCCACGAGCATGGCCGCGTTGACGATGAAATATATCATCTTCACGTTGAGGCCAACGGGCAATATGGAGGGGCAAGCAAGCAGGATGACGGTCAATAAGATATTGGCAATCACCATGTCGCTCAGGAATACGGCTCTCTTGATAAGTTCTGTCCCGTTGTTATGTTTCATCTTTTTGCTAATTGCGATAACGATATGCAAAGGTAGTGTTTTTTTGATAACTAGGAAAAATTATAGGGAAAAATATAATCTAGTGGTTAAGATGGGAACTACTTTGTTCGCTTATTCCCCTTCTCCGATAAATAACCGAATGAGGTTGTCCCCTGTATGTGGGCATACATATTTGAAAGGTTTTGACGTGATTATTGCTTCGTGGAATTGTGGTTGCTTTTTTGTTTTTTGAATCTTTATGCGGAAAACTTCTCACGCAACTCTCGCTGTCTATGCGCCCTTATAGGTTTTTCCCCTGATTTCTTGGCGGATTGGCAAAATTGTCGTAACTTTGCCACTCAATTAATTAACATTACAATATTGATTTTACGATAATGGGTATTTTTTCAAAATTGTTTGGTCGGAAGGAGCCTGCCCAGCGAGTGGGTGGTATGGAAGACTTCATGACTTTAGTGAGAGTTTATTTCCAGGCGGCTTTGGCATCCCAGTTGGGCATTACCAACTTGGCCATGTTGCCAGATTTGCGCGTGTTCAAGGCCACGATGCGCGTGCCCACGGTCAATAATAAGTTGGGAGTGGGGGAGAAGACTCACGTCAAGAAGATGATGAAAGACATTTATGGCACAGATGATAGTTTCTTCAAGGAAATAGACCGTAGCATCCATGGTAATTGCCGTAAGATGCAGGACATAAACGTCTATCTTGTGCAGTTCCAAGGCTTTTCCCAGGATCTCATGATGCTGGTAGGTAACTTGATGAAATTCAAGTTGCGCCTGCCAGGTTTCATGCATAAGGCTCTTTATACCATGACCGAGAAGACCGTGGGCGATATTTTCAACAAGAATGACTATCGTGACGCGGGCGTGATGAAAACCGTGCTCCAGATAAGGAAATACAATATGCGCTTGGGCTTTAGCCAGAAGTGGGTCACCGATTTTGTTTACCAAGTGGTGATGCTGGCTAAGAAAGAGCCGCGTCCTGCCGAGGAGGAGAGCGAGAAGAAGAAATAACGCCGCTCTTTGAGAGGGGCAAATTTATGGTGATGTGACAAAAACTTAACGTGAAATTTTGTTTTGTCAGGAAATTATCTTAAATTTGTACCCAAATTGTCATTGTCATGGACGCGACCGAGAAAATCATCAATACGTTTGCCACTCGCGTAAGGGGGATGATTCTCCATTACCAGGAGCTGCGGAAAGAGAAGCAAGAGCTTCAGCGGATGGTAAGCGAGCGTGACACTCGCATAAGTGAGTTGGAAGCGCAATTGAGGCAAGCTCGCAATGACTATGACAGCCTGAAGATGGCCAGGATGGTGGAAATCTCCGATGGCGACATGGAGACCGCGAAGAAAAGACTGGCCAAACTCATCAGGGACGTGAACAAGTGTATTACGCTACTGAGCAACAAGTGACACAGCGATGGGCGGAGACAACTACGAGAAATTACATATTAGGCTTAACGTATACGATACCGTCATCTCGGTGAATATCAACCGGGAAGATGAAGAGTATTATCGTAAGGCCGAAAAGCTTATCACCACCGTGGTCAATTCTTACGCGTCTGTTTATAAAGGCAGGAAGAGTGAGAAGGAGATATTATACATGGCGTTGATAGACATAGCCTTACGTTACCAAAAGGAGGCCGCACGCAACGATACCCTCCCTTATAGTGATATTCTCGGTCAATTGACTTCCGAAATCGAGGATGCCTTGAAAGGTAAAAACGACTAGTTGGACGCTATTTCCGCGTTCAATCACTCGGTATTGACCTTTTCACGCTTGGCATGGCAAGTGAGTTTTCTTTGAAACCGCTTTGTCAAAATGTTCATTTCCATGAGGGAAAGCAGGCTTTGAGACGGAGAATATGACTTTTAATACTTAATTACATATATATGATAGCAACTATAATAGTGGGAGCCTTGATGCTTGTCATAGGTGGCGTCTTGGGCTTCGTCATTTTCCGGTACGTGATTACCAGAAAATACCAACAGACACTGGAAGCGGCTGATAAAGAGGCCGAAGTGATAAAAGAAAAGAAACTGCTGGAAGTGAAAGAGAAATTCTTGAACAAGAAGGCGGAACTGGAAAAGGAGGTGCAGCAGCGCAACGCCCGCATACAGCAAGGCGAAAACAAGCTGAAGCAGCGTGAGTTATCACTCAACCAAAGACAAGAGGAATTGGGCCGTCGAAAGCAAGAGCTGGAGCAAGGTCAGTTGCGTGTGGAGAACGAGAAAAAGTTGCTTGCTGTCAAGCAACAAGAGCTGGAGAAGATGCAGAAGCAAGAGCAAGCCAAACTGGAGAAGATATCTGGATTGAGTGCCGAGGAAGCTCGCCAACGCTTGGTGGAAAGTCTGAAAGACCAGGCCAAGTTGGATGCCGCCAGCTACGTGAACGAAATCATGGAGGAAGCTAAGCTTAACGCCAACCAGCAAGCCAAGAAAATCGTGATACAGACCATACAGCGAGTGGCTACTGAAACCGCTATCGAGAACTCCGTGAGCGTGTTCCATATTGACAATGATGAGGTGAAAGGACGTATCATTGGTAGGGAAGGACGTAATATACGTGCTTTGGAGGCGGCCGCAGGCGTAGAGATAGTGGTGGACGACACTCCTGAAGCTATCGTGATATCCGCCTTTGATCCTATTCGGCGAGAGGTTTGCCGATTGGCATTGCATCAGCTGGTGGCTGATGGGCGTATACATCCCGCCCGCATTGAAGAAGTAGTGGCCAAGGTGAAGAAGCAACTGGACAATGAGGTGATAGAGACAGGTAAGCGCACCGCCATAGACTTGGGCATTCATGGGCTTCATCCTGAGTTGATACGAATCATAGGCAAGATGAAGTATCGCTCCTCTTATGGACAGAACCTGTTGCAGCACGCTAGGGAAACCGCTAATCTTTGCGCGGTGATGGCCAGCGAGTTGGGACTCAATCCCAAGAAGGCCAAACGAGCTGGCTTATTGCATGATATCGGCAAAGTGCCCGATGAGGAGAGCGAGTTGCCCCACGCGCTTTATGGTGCCAAGATAGCAGAGAAGTATAAGGAGAAGCCTGATATCTGCAACGCAATAGGCGCTCACCATGACGAGATGGAGATGACAACCTTGTTGGCGCCTATCGTACAGGTATGTGACGCTATATCGGGTGCCCGTCCAGGTGCGCGCCGCGAGATTGTGGAAGCTTATATCAAGCGACTCAACGATTTGGAGGCTATTGCCATGAGCTATCCTGGCGTGACAAAAACCTATGCTATCCAAGCTGGTCGTGAGTTGCGCGTTATCGTAGGCGCGGACAAGATGGACGATGCCGAATCAGAGAAGCTTTCTGGCGAGATAGCCACCAAGATACAAAACGAGATGACCTATCCTGGCCAGGTGAAGATTACCGTTATCCGTGAGATAAGGTCAGTGGCCTACGCAAAGTAGGACGTGGATACCGCTAGTTGTTTTCATAAGTTAAAAAGTTTGGCAATAGATCAAGGGGACATCGTCTTATGGCGGTGTCCCCTTACTTCTTTTCCCGTTTAGAGTGTCACGGGTAATTATTTATAGGTATTGTTCCGTTTCGTTTTTCGTTATTCTTGTTCGAACGAATGGGGAAATACCTATTTGTGATGATTGCGAGTTTCCAGAAAATAAACTAAATTTGCAACCGATATCGATATGAATCAACGTTGGGAAAAGATGAAGAACCAAAAGATGTATGAGCCGGATGACAAAATGATCAATATCATCCAGGACAATTACAACACCTTGCTGAGCCTGGGTTGCTTTGGCATTAACCTGGGGTTTGGCGACAAGACGGTAAGGGAGGTCTGTGAGGAGCAACAGGTAGATACATACACCTTCCTCGCCATAGTGAACTTCACTATCAATGGCTATCGCGAATATGATGACGCGGCTCAATTGAGTATTCCCACTTTGGTTCAATACTTAAGTGCCGCCCATGTCTACTTCCTCGATTTCCAGCTGCCTCGTATCCGTAGGGAACTGGTTGCCTCGTTAGACCAAAGCGATAACTTGGCCCGGCTTATCTTGAAGCTATATGACGAGTATGCCCGTGCGTTGACCAATCACATGAGATATGAGGAAAAGACCGTTTTCCCTTATATCCAGGCTTTATTGGATGGCGGACAGCCCACCAATTACGATATAGAGACTTTCTCGAAAAACCATGGTCAAGTTGATCAAAAGCTAAGAGAGCTGAAGAATATCATCATCAAGTACCTGCCCAGTGACATGCTTCACAACAGCCAACTTTCCACCACGCTTTTCAGCATCTATAACAATGAAAAGTGGCTCAACTTACACGAGGAAGTGGAGGACGAGATACTGATACCTGCCATTAGACATCTAGAGCGTAAGCTGAAGCAAGAGGACGTGAGCGCCAAGATATCGAGCATGATTGGCAAGCGACCCAATGCCGATGAGACTTTGAGTGATAGGGAAAAAGACGTGATAGTGAGTTTGGTGCAAGGCATGACAAACAAGGAGATTGCAGACCATCTCTTCATCTCTGTCAACACCGTCATCACCCATCGTCGCAATATAGCCCGCAAGTTGCAGATACATTCGCCCGCGGGTTTAACCATCTATGCTATTGTTAACAAGTTGGTGGATATTTCGGCCGTGAAGCTTTAGAGGCAAGCGCAAATCCCCAAGCGTATCTGCCTGGGGATTTTTGCCATGTTTTTTCTAAAGGAATGGTGCCAACAGGTTGGCTAACCAGCCTCGGAACTTCTGCCATCCTGTGCGCCACTCGTCCCATTTCTCCTCGGTGAGCAGGAAACTGTCTTTTTTCTCTTTGTTGAAGAGCCTGTCCAGCTCTTTTGTGGTACAAGAATCGACGATTACTGCGTTGGCTTCATAGTCCCAGCGCAAGCTGCGGGCATTGAGGTTGGCGCTACCCACAGTGCATACTTTTCCGTCTACCATAATTACTTTAGTGTGGTGAAAGCCTGGCGTGTACATCCAGATGTCGCATCCAGCCTTCATTAGTTTATGGGCATTATAGAAGCCGCAGTCGGGTGTTAAGGGAATATCGCTGCGAGTGCTCAGCATGATTTCCACTTTTACGCCTCTTTTGGCGGCTTTTTTGAGTGCTTTTTTCAGTTTGGGGCTGAGCGTGAAGTACGGGTTAATGATTTTTATGCTGTCTTCTGCGCTATTGATAGCACCTAGGTAAAAAGTGCGTATAATATCATTGGTGGTACGAGGCTCTCGGTTGATGATGCCCACCATCTTGTGGTAAGCGGTGCGTGTGGTATCTGGTTTTAATCCTTGAAAATAGTCTTTCCTTTTAGCCCGATAGTATTGCGCCCCATACACGTTTTGCTTGCTCACCTTGTTCCACATCTTTAGGAAGATACGTTGCAGGGTGTTCACTTCGTCTCCGTCTATGCGGCAGTGCATGTCGTTCCAGCTACCCACCACTTCGGTGCCTTTGATATAGTAATCGGCTATATTCATGCCACCTGTGTAAGCTATCTGTCCGTCAATGACCACTATCTTGCGGTGGTCTCGATTGAAGATGTCATCAAACCACGGAAACTCCACGGGATTGAATTCGTAAATCTCAATTCCTTGTTCCCTGATTTGTTCGATATGTCTTTTTTTCAGGGGTTGATTGTTGGAGACATTGCCAAATCCATCGAAGAGTATTCTCACCTCCACGCTGTCTTTTACTTTCTCCGCCAATAAAGTGATCAGTTCCTTGTTGATGGAGTCATTGCGGAAATTGAAATACTCCATATGGATGCTTTTGCGCGCTTGGTGTATGGCCGTAAAGAGGTCGTCGAACTTCTCCTGGCCATTCATCAGCAATACCACGGAGTTGTTATGTGAGAAATGGATGCCCTTCTCTCTTAGCTGTCGCACAATCGCGCTATCCGCCTGCGCACTTGCCGTCAGGATGGTGGAAAACCATAGAATAAAAGCCAGCAGTATACGTATTCCCATGGTTTAGTTCATCAGTGACGCTCTGTAACTATCCACGATGCCCAGCAGACGTTTGTCGTTATCCACCACCAGCACGGTGTGTATCTTGTAGGTGTGCATGATGTGCTGTATCTCGCTGATTTTGGTGTTGGGGCTTACCAGTTTGGGCTCACGGGTCATGATGTCGCTTACGGTTTTGTTGAAGAAGTCGGCTTGCCATTTTTCCATGGCCCTGCGAATGTCGCCGTCGGTGATGAGGCCTACCACTTTACCGTCTTCCAGCGACACGCCCAGTCCTAGCTTGCCCTTGCTCACGTGGATGATAGCCTCGCCCAGGTGCATATCCTGCGGTATGACAGGCAATTCCTCTGTGCGCATCACGTCTTCGGCGGTGGTGAGCAGCCTTCTGCCTAGTTCTCCGCCAGGATGAAACTGTGCGAAATCCCTGGGCTTAAAGTGTCTCACCTGCATCAGCGTCATGGCCAACGCGTCGCCCATGGCTAGCATGGCGGTGGTGCTGCTTGTAGGGGCAAGGTTGAGCGGGCAGGCCTCTTTTTTCACTTTCACCTTGATATGGCAATTGGAGTATTTGGCCAAAAGGGAGTGCTCGTTACCGCTCATGCCGATGACGGGGACGTTCATGTGTAACACCATGGGGATGAAGCGCAGCAGTTCGTCCGTCTGGCCAGAGTTGCTGAGTGCCAGCACTACGTCATCGCTAGTCATCACGCCAAGGTCGCCATGGTAAACGTCTAGTGGATTGATGAAAAAGGCGGGCGTTCCCGTGGAAGATAGCGTCGCGGCGATTTTCGCCCCGATATGGCCACTCTTACCCACGCCCGTGACAATGACCTTTCCGCGGCATTCTATCATCATCTCTACGGCTTTCACGAAGTTGTCGTCTATCTGCGGTATTAAGTCGAGCAAAGCCTCGGCTTCGTCCTTGATGCATTGCTCGCCGTATTTTTTTACGTTTTCGAACTTGTTGTCGCTCATGATATCAGTTGTTCCACTAATTTTTGTAATTTGTCAAGTTCCAGCATATTGGCGGCATCGCTCAGTCCCTTGTCTGGGTCGGGGTGTACCTCGAAGAAGTATCCCGTGGCTCCAAAGGCTTTCGCCGCCATGGCCATGGCGGGCACGAACTTGCGATCGCCTACGGTTTTGCCGTCTCCCGCACTGGGCCGCTGTACGCTGTGCGTGCAGTCCATGATTACCCTTGGCACAATGTCCAGCATGTCAGGAATATTGCGGAAGTCCACCACCAAGTTGTTATAGCCAAAGCAGTTGCCCCGTTCGGTGAGCCAGACTTCTTTGGCTCCGCTCATCAACGCTTTTTCCACAGGATAGCGCATATCCCTTCCGCTCAAGAATTGCGCCTTTTTGATATTCACCACCTTGCCAGTCTTGGCGGCGGAGACCAATAAATCGGTCTGCCGGCAGAGGAAGGCGGGTATCTGGAGAACGTCGCAAACCTCGCCAGCGGCTTCCGCCTGCCAACTTTCGTGGATATCTGTGGTCACGCGCAACTGGTATCGCCGTTTGATGTCCGCCAGCATGGAGAGGCCTTTCTCCAGTCCTGGGCCGCGGAAGGAGTTGAGAGATGTGCGGTTGGCCTTGTCGAAGGAGGCCTTGAAGATGATATCAACGTTCAGCAGATTATTGATGCGAACGAGTTCTTTGGCCACGGTGTCAAGCAGTTCTTCGCTTTCTATCACGCAAGGGCCAGCTATCAGTATGGGTTTCATATTTTGTTTACGGTTTCAGTTCCGGCGGTGCAAAGATACAGAAAAGTTGAGAAAACTGAGAATGCCTTTTGAGTATTTTTGCATAAAAACGCCATTTATGGGCTTTTTCACGGAAATAATTGCTACTTTTGCTGACAATTTAAACTGTAAGGATATATGTCAAAGATACTTGTGGCGGATAGTGGAGGGACCAAAACCGATTGGGCATTGGTGGGGGAGGAAGGCATCAGCTTTCGCTGTACCACGTTGGGGATGCATCCTATCCATCTTTCATCTTCACGTCTGCGGGAAGTAGTTGTCAACGAGTTGTTGCCGGTCTTGCCAACCCATGTGGACGTGTCGGCCATTTACTTCTATGGCGGTGGCTGTACGCCGCAGATGTGTCCCGTGGTAGAGGAAGCGCTGCGTTCTTGTTTTCCTCGTCAAACAGAGATTTATGTCGAGAGCGACTTGCTGGGAGCCGCCCGCGCGCTTTGCGGAAACAGTGAGGGCATTGCCTGTATATTGGGCACAGGAGCAAATAGCTGCCTGTATGATGGCCGTCGTATAGTGCGCAATACGCCTCCCCTGGGTTACATCTTGGGTGATGAAGGCAGTGGAGCCACCTTGGGCCGCCTGTTTCTCAACGCCCTTTTCAAGGGTTTCCTTCCCGGGAGCATGCGGAAAGAATATTTGGCTTGGGCGAATACCACCTACGCGGAAGTGATAGAGCGGGTTTATCGCCGACCGGAAGCCAATCGGTATTTGGCTTCTATCGCTCCTTTCATTCGAGAGCGCATGTCTCACGAGCCTTTGCTGGAAGCGTTGGTGGCAGATAACTTCCGTGCTTTCTTCCGCCGCAACCTTTCCTCTTATGGCGATTGTCGGCAAGTGGGATTTATAGGCGGCATGGCCGCGGCGTTCCGGGACATACTCCAGGAAGTTACGGAAGAGCAGGGCTACCAACTCACGCGGATATGTAAAAGTCCCATGGAAGGATTGGCGAGATACCACGCTACCTTCACGCAGTTTTCAAAATAAGTTGTTTCGCTCATCAAAATAACTTGTTTTGATGAGCGAAATAAGTTAAATTGTGACGCAAAATAAGTTAAATTGTGACGCGATTCAACTTGTTTTGTTGCCCCCTTCCAATATCCTTTCTCTCGCGCGTATATATATAATGTGTATGGAGAAGATATAAGGGGTATTTTGAGACAAGTCTTGCGGCTGGAAATGTGAGGTTCTAAGTTCGCGGACCAATTACCCTTGGGTACATAGTGAATTACCCAAGGGTCGTTGGCGGATGACCCAAGGATACACAGGTAAGTACCCTTGGGTTCTTTTCTTTGAGCCGTCGAGGCCACAAAGGCTCATTAAGATAGCGACCAACCCCTTCTTATAGGAACAAAAAATGCCAGCGAAGATTTACTCCGCTGGCACCTCTTATCTGTCGTGTTATGAGAAAGCGTTTATTTCTGGCAGTTAGCGCAGGAGGGTGACCATGGCTTCAGCTGCTTGAAGAAATCGTTGCCTTTGTCGTCCACCAGGATGAAGGCGGGGAAGTCCTCCACGGTAATCTTCCAGATGGCCTCCATGCCCAGCTCGGGGAACTCCACGCACTCTATGCTCTTGATGCTGCTCTGGGAAAGTACGGCAGCCACGCCGCCGATGGTTCCCAAATAGAAGCCGCCATGCTTTTGGCATGCGTCGGTGACGGCTTGTGTACGGTTGCCCTTGGCAATCATCACCAGCGAGCCTCCATGGTCTTGGAATTCGTCCACATAGGGATCCATGCGGTTGGCCGTGGTAGGACCCATGGAACCGCAAGGATATCCTTCTGGAGTCTTAGCGGGACCGGCGTAAAGGATGGGATGGTTCTTGAAGTAATCGGGCAAGTCCTCGCCAGCGTCCAAGCGGGCTTTCAGCTTGGCGTGGGCGATATCGCGTGCCACGATGATAGTGCCCTTCAGGTTTACGCGTGTGCTCACGGGATACTTGCTGAGCTCTTGGCGCACGTGGTCTATGCCTTTGTCCAGGTCTATCTCTATGCCCTTAGTCCCTTCGCCTGGCTTGCGGTACTCCTCGGGTATCAACTCGGTGGGGTTGTCGTCCATTTTCTCCAGCCAGATGCCGTCCGCGTTGATTTTCGCCTTGATATTGCGGTCTGCCGAGCAGCTCACTCCCAGTCCAATAGGACAGCTGGCGCCATGGCGCGGCAGTCGGATGACGCGTATGTCGTGGGCGAGCGCCTTGCCGCCAAACTGCGCTCCCAGTCCTATCTTTTGCGCTTCTGCAAGGAGTTTGTTTTCCAGGTCGATGTCGCGGAAGGCCCTGCCGGTCTCGTCGCCGGTGGTGGGCAGGTTGTCGTAATACTTAATTGACGCGAGTTTCACGGTGAGCAGGTTCTTCTCGGCCGACGTTCCTCCTATGACGAAGGCTATATGGTAAGGCGGGCAGGCCGCCGTGCCCAGGCTCTTCATTTTCTCCACGAGGAATGGCAGCAGTGTGCCCTCGTTCTGTATGGTGGCTTTGGTCATGGGGTAGAAGTAGGTCTTGTTGGCGGAGCCTCCTCCTTTGGCCACCATCACGAAGCGGTATTCGGCTCCCTCCGTGGCCTCGATGTCTATTTGGGCTGGAAGGTTGCAGCGGGTATTGACTTCCTCATACATGGTGAGGGGGGCGTTCTGGGAGTAACGCAGGTTGTCTTGCGTGAAAGTGTTGTACACGCCACGTGCCAAGGCTTCCTCGTCCTCGAAGCCTGTCCATACTTGCTGTCCCTTCTCGCCATGGATGATGGCCGTTCCTGTATCTTGGCAGAAAGGCAGTATTCCCTTGCAAGCCACCTCGGCGTTGCGCAAGAACTGCAGAGCCACATACTTGTCGTTCTCGGATGCTTCAGGGTCGGTCAGAATCTTGGCCACTTGCTCATTGTGCTTGCGGCGCAACATGAACTCCACGTCATGGAATGCTTGCTGGCTGAGCAGGGTAAGTGCCTCGGGGGAGACTTTCACTATCTGCTTGCCCTCGAATTCGCCAACGCTCACTCCCTCCTTTGTGAGCAGGCGGTACTCGGTGTCGTCTTCGCCCACTTGGAACATGGGGGCGTACTTGAAATCAGGTGTTGCCATAATTAAGAATGTTTTTGATAGTTGGATTTGTCGCGAAGGTAGTGAAAATAATCGAGATACCGCCCATGGTCTCGCAATTATTGGTGATTTTTCTTGGCCAGGCGTGGCAAGCGGACTCGTGGGCAGCGCCGCGGGGAAGCTAAACTTGAGAGAGAAAGTCTTCCAACGCGCTTTCCGCTACGTCACCCATCTGGAACTCTCGCTCCGCGTCGTAGCGGATATTGTTTTTCCACTCTTTTTCGGCCTTTTCGCAAGCCAGCCGTATGCGTCGGGCGTCTTCATCCGTCATGGTTTCCAGTTGGCAGACATCCAACGCCATCTTGTAGGCGAAGTTCCATCGGTGCTCATCATAGTGGGAGTGGACGAGACGTAGCCGTGCCTCAAGTTGCTCCATTGAGGCTACCGCTCCTTGTTTGATGTCTTCTGTGAGCGATTCCAGTTCCTCTTGCGGCAGCAGCATGCCTCCCAGGTCAATCCACTCTCCCGTTCCTACGATGCTGCCAGGCAAGTCTATGCGCTCTCTGTCCAATGCTTGCCCAAGGAAAAGGCGGATGGCCATGTCGTAGTACTTGATGCCCCGTTGCAGGGCATTGTTCTTGATGACACATCCTTGATAGTGATAGCTGGCCACGTTTTCCCCTTCCTCTTTGCGCAGGGTCTCGAGCGTTTTCTTGCCCTTGAGGCACGCTTTCACGGTCAAGGGGGAGAGCCAGTCGTAGTCTATGATGCCTTTGCCTCCATGGCGGGGACGCATGTCTCGCTTGGGCCATTTGTGAATGTCGCGATAGGTTCCCACGGTGCAAAGGTTGCGGCCGGGAACGATATAGGTGGTATCGCCCATGCCGAAAAGATAGGAGAAAGGCAGGTCTTCTACATTGGGGTGGGTGAGTATCTTGCCCATGCACATCGAGAAAGCGCCGATAGTGGCTGGCCATGCCACGTGCGCTCCGCTGGCGGTCTTGCAGCCGCGGTGCAGAGTGCCCCAATGGATGGGTCCCATTTTATAGGCGTGGTTGGAGTAATTGGTGCCCGAGCCTGCGTTGTAAAAGGAGTACATGCCCCCGATAAGCAACGAGCTTTTGTGGTGGCTTACGGTGAATGGGCCGCAGAAGGCGGCGCATGTCTCCCCATTGTCGATGTAAGAGTTGGCGAAGAGCAAGGTGGATTCCAGGGAGGCACCCTTGCCTACATGGCATGCCTCGCCCACCAACGAGTTGCTTATTTTTGCCCCGTCCAGCACGGAAGCTCCTGCCTGTACGATGCTATTGTCCACGATGACATCATGGCCTAGGTAGGTGCTGCTCTCAGGAGTGCTTAGTATGGTGCATTCCGCAAGCCGCGAGACACCATATATTTCCACGTCTTCCCCTATGATGGCGTTGGTGATTTCCGTGGCGCTTACTATTTTCGAGCGGTGGCCTATTTGTCCTCTTTCCCGTTTCTCCTGGGCTATTTGGCGCAGGGCAATGCGGCGCAGGCTTTCCCGCGCCAGCCTGTCATCGGCGTATAAGGCCATGAGGGCTGCCACTTGGGGCGAGAGACCCGCATACAGCGTTACGTTCTCTTCTCCTCCCTCGTTGAGCACGGCGATGGTGTTGCCTTGCCCGAAAGTGGCATCGGGGGCGCAACTCAATTTGCCCACGTTGGAGATATAGCATTCGTCCCCTATGTCGTACCGGTGGATGTAACAGCCCACGCCTTCTATCAGGCAGTTGTCGCCGATAGTGACATCCTTGAGCGTGGCGTGCCTGATGCCCGTGGGAAGGCTGAAGCCCTCCTCCAGTTCCATGCGCTGCTCGTAGACTCCCAACTTGATTTCCCCATAGAAGTGGGTGTCCGTGACTGTGTCGGCGAGGAAGTCCTCGGCCACGTAGATGGTGGACCAGTCTTCGGCGGTGCAGCCTTGCCTCTCCAGGGCGGCTACCTCATCCAGCGTTAAACTCCTGTAATCTTCCATAGGGGTGGTGGTTAGAGGCTGTCCTCCACTTGTGGGTAGAGGAAGTCGTTATACGGATATTTCTGTACGTGCAGCTCTCGCACTTTCTTGTAGAGGATATCTCTCAGCTCGTCTATGTTTTCCCGTTGCTTGGCGGAGATGAAGAGGCAGCTGTCACTTAGCTTGCCCATCCACGTGCGCTTCAGCTCTTCCAGGGTGACGTTCTCGCGGGTGGCGGGGGTGAGGTCGTCTTCTTCCTTTTCCACCCAGGTGTAGCTGTCTATCTTGTTGAAGATAATCATGGAGGGTTTCTCGGCGCAGCCCAGGTCTTTGAGGGTGTTCTCCACCACCTGTATCTGCTCCTCGAAATCGGGGTGGGAGATGTCCACCACGTGGAGCAGCAAGTCGGCCTCCCTCACCTCGTCCAGCGTCGACTTGAAGGAGTCCACCAGGTCGGTGGGCAGTTTGCGGATGAAGCCCACAGTGTCTGCCAAGAGGAAAGGCAGGTTGTCGATGACGACCTTGCGCACCGTGGTGTCCAGCGTGGCGAAGAGCTTGTTCTCGGCGAAGACCTCGCTCTTGGCCAGGAGGTTCATCAGCGTGCTCTTGCCCACGTTGGTGTATCCCACCAGGGCCACGCGTATCAGCCGGCCGCGGTTCTTGCGCTGCGTGGCCTTTTGCCTGTCTATCTCCTGCAGCCGCTGCTTCAGCAGGCTGACACGCTGCAGGATGATGCGGCGGTCCATTTCCAGCTGCGTCTCTCCGGGGCCTCGCAGTCCCACGGAGCCTTTGCCCCCGCCCGAGCCGGAACCGCCTCCTTGCCGCTCCAGGTGGGTCCACAGCCTTTGCAGCCGGGGCAGCATGTAGCGGTATTGGGCCAGCTCCACTTGCGTCTTGGCGTTGGCGGTCTGCGCCCTCATGGCGAAGATGTCGAGTATGAGCGAGGTGCGGTCCAGTATCTTCACCCCCAGCTCCGCCTCGATGTTCCTTATCTGCTTGGCGGACAGCTCGTCGTCGAATATGACCATGCCAATCTCTCGGTCGGCCTCCTCTTCCTGTTTGATGTATAGCTTGATTTCCTCCAGCTTGCCCTTGCCCACGTAGGTGACCTGGCTGGGGGCCGCCACGCGCTGGGTGAACCGCTTCACGGTGACGGCTCCCGCCGTGTCGGCCAGGAACTCCAGCTCGTCCAGGTATTCCTTGGTCTTGGCCTCGTCTTGCTCTTGGGTGATGAGGCCCACGAGTATGGCGGTTTCAGCCTTGGCCTCTGATATTACGAATTCTTTCATTTGCGCTTTGGGTTTATACGCTTGCAAAGATAGTGAGAATTGGCCACAACGCAAAATAAATGGCCGCTTTTGTGGCGGCCATGCCCGGGAGGCGCCTCTGCCGGGGTGTGTCAAGCCCCCGCCGAGAAGGGTATCTGATACTCTCCGCGAAGGGTATTCGTGACCCTCCGTCAAGGGTATCTGATACTCTTCGTCAAGGGTATCTGATACTCTTCATCAAGGGTATCTGATACTCTTCACCAAGGGTCACTGTGACTCTTCTACGCGTAGGAATGCATGCCGCCGAGGAAGTAGTTCACGCCGAAGTAGGTCATGACGATGGAGAGGAAGGCCAGCGTCATGAATAGGTGGTAGCCCACGGGGTGGCGCAGGAAGGGCAATGATCCCTGGTGGGCGGCCACGGCATAGACCATCAACGTGATGAGCCCCCATGTCTCTTTTGCGTCCCAACTCCAATAAGTGCCCCAAGAGATGTTGGCCCAAATGGCCCCGACGAATATGCCGATGGCCAGCAGGGCCAGCGCGGGGTAGAGCATCAGGCGGGAGAGTATGGTCAGTGAGCCGAGTTGTTGCCCGAGGCCTTCCTTGCCCCTCTTTCCCTTCATGCCATGGACTAGCAGGGCGGTCACCCCGCAGACGAAGGTGAGCGACAGCAAGGCGAAGCCCATCATGATGACGGAGACGTGCAGGCTGAGCAGGGGGGAGGAGAGCACGGGCATGACGTGGCCTATCTGCGGGTCCATTTGGTTGATGTGGGAGACCAGGAGGAAAAATCCCGACATCATCAGCCCGAAGGGAAGCGCCATGCGGAAGCGGCTGTAGGCCACGAGGGAGAGCGCCATGACGAACCACGCCATGGTGAGCATGGTCTCGTAGCCATTGGCCATGGGGACCCTGCCGCTGACAGTCCAGCGTAGGCCGAGGCAGAGCGTGAGCGCGAGGAAAGGGAGGGAGAGCAGCGTCCAGCCCAGGAAGGGGCGGTAGAGGAGGCGCGGGGAATGGCTTCCGCGCGACATGCCCCACAGGGTGAGAACGAAAAGGAACAGCCCCACGCCAAGGTTGAACATGAAAAGCAACGTGGCGAAAGGGATGCTGTTATAGAGGCGTTCCGCCTGCCATCGCGTCTCCGAGGGCAGGGTAGAGCCTCCGCCCTGCCGCTGGTACTTCAGTATCTTGTCCAGTATCTGGTTGGCGCGGGCGATGTCGCCTTGCTCCACCTCGTGGCGGAAGAGGGTGAGCACGTTGGCTATGAATGCCCGTTCCTCTCCGGGAGCCAGGCTGTCAGGCACGTTGTCAGTGGGCGCGTACCATGCGACGTTCTTTCCCGCGTTCACGGGGAACATCTTGAGCGGCTTGCCCCGCGACAAGTCCATCACCATCATCAGCCGTCCGTCAAGGTCAGCGGCCTGCCGCGGGGCCTTGTCTTGCTGTCCGCTGTAGTATTGTTGGATGTATGGGCCAAGGATATATCCTCCCCTCTCGTAGTTGAAGAAATCGTTCACGGCGCATCGTCTCGGCAAGGACAGGGCTTCTCGCAGCTCCTTGCCCTTCACGGCGACGATGGGCTCCCGCGTCCATTCTTCACTATAGAAAAGAAATCCCGTCAACACTTGTTCGGCCGTGTAGCCTTGGTAGCTGGTCTTGCCGCAGAGCTTCTTGGTGAAGTCTATGGCGAAGGTCTCCACGGGGCATATCCGGTTGTTGTACATTATATATAAGGAACCGAACTTCTCGGCGGTCTCCCTGGGCAGCACCTTGACGGCTTGCGCGGCCGGAACGCAAGCGAAGATGGCCAGCGCGGTCAGTGCCCCCTTGCGAACAAGGTCTGAGCGCAACAGCTGGCGGAATGTCCCCCGTGGGTCCAACACCATCCACACGAGCGAGAGGAAGAGCAGCCCGTAGCCCGTGTAGGTGACGGGTATGCCCCATGGGTCTGAGTTCATGGCCAGTACGCTGCCCCGCTTGTCATGGTCGTATGACATCTGGTAGAAGCGTATGCCTTTGTATTTGAAGATATTGTTCATGCTCACGCTCGCTTTCGTTTCCTGTCCTTCTTCGATGATGGTGAACACGGATTCATAATCGGCCTCGGCTTCCGTTCCCTCGTGGTATCTCACGTGGAATTGTTCCAGCCTTAGCTTGAAAGGCAGTTTGTGCTCGCTCACCTCCCCTCGGCTGTCCATGATGTAGTAAGTGTCCACATCTGCCTTCAGCCTTAGCTTGATGGCTCCCCGCCACCCGGTGAGATGGGTGAGCAGCGCGCCCAGCAAGATGATGACCAGCGACAGATGGAGAATCACGATAGAGCCGCGGCGTATCTTGCGGCGCAGGAAGTAGGCTGTGCCCATTATGGCAAGCGCGGCCCATAGTGTCACGAACCACCACGAGCCATAGACGGCGGAGTGGATGAAGTCCGTGCCGCGGTATTTCTCCGCGAATGTGGCTATGGCCATGCAGGCGATGACCGTGACATAAAGGAAGGCAACTATTCTCTTCAGCATCTCTTGTTCCGATAGATAAAGGTGTGTCTATGTTCTCTTCACGCGGCGGGTGACTGCGTAAAAAGGCCAAGCAGGCCAGGGAGTGAAGGCTTCGCGCCTGTCAGCTCCCAGCCCGCTTGACCCAAGGGAAATGATATCTGTGTCAATATCATTATATGGATTGCAGGAATTTCACCACGGCGTCCCTGTCCTCTTTGGGCAAGTTGTAGAACTTCTTGGCCGATTCAAACGCGTCGCTCTCCTGGCTGTATCCATGCCACAGGATGGCTTCCACCTCGTTGCGGGCGCGGCAGTCATGCAGCCTGTCCTGCGCTCCCGTGTTGGCCAGCGAGAGCCCTCTGCCCCACAGTGGAGTGGTGCGACACCATGAGTTGTGTATGTCATTTATCATGTGCAGGCGGTGTTGCACGAAGTCAGAATAGGGATAGATGGTTTGGTTGGGATACTTGGGCAGGTCTTTCCCGGCGATGACGTCAGGTCTCCAGTAGTTGTCGCTGCCCGTTGTCCACGATGGGCGATGGCAACTGGCGCATCCCATCTCCATGAAGAGTTGTTTGCCACGCTGCACGTCGGGATCTTGCAGGTTGCGGGCCCTGGGGATGGCCAAGCCCCTGTGCCATACCATGAAGGCGTAGAAATTGTCTGTGCTCATCTCGGGCGTGAAATTGTGCCAGCTGTTCTCGAATTGGTTGGTCTTGGGCGAGAGCAGGTTCCTCACGGCCTCCGCGATGCCTTCGTCGGTGCCGTCAGCGTAGTAGGGTGAGGTGGGGTCAGCCTTGATGGCGGCTATTACCTGTGGATTCCTGGCCATGGCTTCCGCCCAAGCGTCGGTGGTGTACAGGTAGGGACGGTCGGGACGGCTCACGTTCGGTATGTTCCACATGGCGTTGGCTCCCGCTCCGTCTTGCAGCGAGGCCCTGGTCAGCGCGTAGGTATATCTTTTCACCATGCCTTCCACGGGTGTTCCGTCTGCCAGCGCGCCAGGACTGGTCCAGTTGGTGTAGTATGCGGATGAGGCCCAGTCGTTGGCTCCCTTGTCCCACATGGCGGGATTCAAGTCCGCGCCCGCCGCGGCTTCCTTGGCGTATTGCTCCTTGAGAGCGCTCTCAGGGATAGCGTCTATGAGTCCCGTTCCTATGATGCCGATGGTGGACTCCAGGCGCACTTCGATGTTTGTCGGCTGAGGATAGGTGTTGAACGCGGTCGTGGGGATGGTGACCTCTGGGTATATCAGCTCGTATTTCTCCCCGTCCGGGAACTCTGTGGCGGAAAGTCCGCTGGGCATGTCGCCCGACAGGGTTTTCCAGGTGATGTTTATCTGCTCCTCGTCCACGGGGGGCAGGAAGGGCGATACGGCTTGCGTTTGGGGCATGCCGGTTACTTCGGCTATATAAGGGCCGTCATTGCTGCCCGGCTTATCGGGAGTGTAGATGACCAAGAGGTATCCGTTGCCATATTGGGCAGCCCTGTAGGCATCCTGTCTCTTGCCGTGTCCGTATCCTGGGTGGCAATCTATGCAGGAGGTGCGCACGGAGGCGGGACCCAGTCCGTTGAAGGGGGGTGTGCTGAGGGTGACGTTGCGCTCAAAGAACATTTCTCCCAGGTTGAATTCGTCGATTAGCCCTTGGTTGGTCACGGCTGGAGTCTCGTCCTCATAGCATCCGGGAGATATGTTTTCCGTGGTGCCTAGCTTGCCTCCGGGATACCATTCATCGGCGGAGAAATTGCCCACGGCCTTGCCCACGTAGGTATAGTCATCAGTGGGTGTGTAGTTGTCTGCTCCAGGATTGTCGTCTTTGCATGCCGCTAGCGATAGAGCCAGTCCGCTCATGAGGAGGCATGCGCATGTGTGTCTTGTTGTTCTCATCTTTATAATATGGTTATTTCAGGTTGCTGGTGTAATGGACAGTGGAGGTCACGACAGCCCTTTCCCATGGCTTGCCGTGGCCTCCTGTCTTTATTTATGGTAGAGATGTATGTATGGTCATCAGTTGCGCTGTATCCAGTAGTCGGCCTCGTTGAGTGCCTCGTTCAGCTGGTTGATGGCCTCCATGGCCTTGGCCACGTTGTCCAGTTCTTCGGCCGTTCCGCTATAGGCCACTTCCACGAACGCCCGTCCCTGCATGCAGACGTTCAGCTTGTCGAAGGAAGCGTCCAGTCCTTGTTGCAGATTGCTTGCCAGCTCGGGATTGTATTTATGGAGATAGCTCATGATGGAGCTCTCATCATAGTTGGGCTGCTCTATGTTCCCGTAGAGGGCGTTCTTGATGCTGATGATATTGTCATAGAAGTCCTGGAACGACTTGTGACTATAGGGGGACTCGATGTAGTCCTGGCTGTCCTCCGCGGTTCCTTGGCCAGTGGCGGTACGCCATACTTGTCCCATTTTCTGGTCGGCCACTTCTTGGGCTATGTTCATGCAGCCAGAGTTGAGAATGGTGGATATCGCTCCCCGATCCGAGGTATAGGGCATGCCGCTCGCGGGGTGGGTGAGGGCATAGCCTGTGTAATAGCCAGGCTCGTCCATGAGGCTCCAGCCACGTGCCTGCACCCTGTCCTTGCGTGCTTGCGGAGCGTTCTCGTTCCAGTTCACCTCCAGTCTGTAGGTGTGGTCTCTCAGGTCTCCCGCCACGGCCCAGGCGAAGTCCAGCTCCAAGGCTCCGTCCACGCCGCTGCCGGCGAACTCGCTCGCGCTTTCCTCTCCCTGGAAGTCGGCTACGGTGCGGTTGGCTCCGTCACGGAAGAGCACGAACTCCAGTCCGTGGAAACCCAACCAGGAGTCCTCGTTGTTGTTGTTGCTCACGGCCTCTATAGCCTCGTTGATGTCAAATCCCTGGGCGAATATGGTGTTCTTGTTTTCACGCAGGAAGGTAGCCAGTCCGGGGCGACTCAGCGGCCAAGTGTCTATGTGTGGGTCTATGCCCCAGTTCTCGGCGGGTCCGTAGAGCCATGCCTCGCTCTTCTCCCACCAGGCTCTCGCCTCCAGGAAGGTGGCGCATGTCTGGTCTATCTGCGTTTGGGTGAGTGTGCCTGCCGCCAGGCTGCTCCTCATAGCTTCTACCTCGTCGTAGAGCTTCTCTGAAGCGTCGGCCAATTTGTCGTAGGTGTAGTAGACCACGTCGTTGACATACTTCTCGGTGAGCGTACTCATCTCTTTCACTTTCTGGGCCTCTACCTCGGAGCCCCCGTTGTTGTCGTCGTCGCTGCAGGCGGTGAAGCCCGTGGCCGCCATGAGGCTCATGGCCATGATGGCGACGCGATGGTTGAATGTTCTCTTGTTCATGTCTTTATGTGTTGTGTGTTGTTGATGATTGTCTTGCTTTACAGGAAGAAGCCCTGGTAGGCCACGCCTATGGAGATGGAAGGCTCGTCATTGTAGGGCGTGCCGTCGGAGAGCGTCTTGTTGAACCACCGCTTGGAATACTCGGCCTTGACCACCACTTGGGGCAGCGGGCAATAGTTCACGCCCACGGCGAAGCGGTTCTTGGCGGTGTAGTTGGCTTCTGTCTGCGACGCTTCCTTGATGTAGGAATCATAGTATTCGTATCGGCCGAACAGGTAGAGACGTTGCCCGTCGTTCCTGAGCTTGGGTATTTGCGAGAAGATGTCATATCCCGCCTCGATGCCTGCGGCCACGGCGTTCTTGCCCACGTCGGAGCGTTTCACGGGAGAGCTGCCACCTGCGGAGTTGTTTTTCAGCGAGCTGATGCGGGCGGCATCGGAAAGGTAACCATAGTCCACGTTTCCTCGCACGACCCAGTTCCAGCGGTCAAGCGTGAAGTCCAGTGCGCCTATGTACACGTCGCCCTTCACGTCCTTGTTCACTTGCCCGTCGCTCTCCATGTCGTGGGGGAAGGAATTGTGGAACGCCCTGCCATAGTATCCGCTCAGGCCCACGCGCAGTCCCTTGACGGTGTAGTTGTCTAGCCTGGCGGCGAAGCCGTATTTGTTGGCCACCTTGAATTCGAAAGGAGAGCCCGCTCCTGCCTGTATCCAGTTGTCTCTGTTGAAGAGGAGCGCATCCAGTCCCGCCAGTGCTTGCACCTCGTAGCGGAAGTCTCCCAGGCGACCCCAGAAGCTGATGCCCGTATCGTGCCAAGTGCTGGGCAGTATGGTGCCCTCGCCTTCGGGGCGGTAGACGGTGAAGTAGTTGAGCGGCTCGTGGTGGGCGTTGGTGAGTCCCACGGGCACCACGATGTGGCCCACGCGGACGTTGGCCCACGGGGTGAAGCTTTTCTGTATCCAGAACTGCTCCAGCTCCACCTCTCCGCCTTTCTCGGTCTCTTGCTCCCATTCGCCTCCTTCTTCCCATTCTTTCTCCACCGCTCCGCCGGCGCCGCCATGCTCGAACTCTATCTCGCTGGACATGGTCCAGCCCTTGCCGAAGTCATAGCTGATGTAGATGACGGCATGGGGGATGTCAAACCGCCCATGGCTGGGGTCGTTCTTGTAGGTCGCGGGGTTGCGATAGCGATAGATGTTGTCGCTGTAGAAATTGCGTGTCAGCGCGATTTCCCCGTATCCGCCCACGCTGAGGCGGTTGCCCTTGGCGTGCTGGTACACGCTGTCGGCCGCCGAGTACTGTGCCATGGCAATGCCAGGATGGAGGCAGCAGGCTGCCAATGCGCACGCGGCAATCGTGATTCTTGTTTTTCCCATTTGTCGTTTAGAGTTTGTTTGTATTGGTTTCCGACGCGAAGGTACGGCGATTTGCCGTGCCTCGCAATACTCAAAAATGGGTAAAAGTTCTTGCGCTTGGCCTGCCTCAACCAAGGCTTCCTTGGCGGGAAAGGGGGCGATCCCCTTTCCCGGCGAGGCTTTGACAGTATCTTTCCGTGGGATATGCGCTACCTAGGTAGGGCATCATCTTATATGATGACCACCATCATCTTAGACGATGCCTATCATCATCTTATATGATGCCTCATGAAGGCTCTGCCTTCCTGCGTGCTCTTCCCAGGGGAAGCGGGACGAGCGTCCTGGCTTTGGGGCAAAAGAAATCCCCCATCGCCGCTCAGTGGTGGCGATGGGGGATGGAATCGTTTCAGCTAAATGGATTGACGCTTACTTCTCGGGAGTCATCAAGACCTCTACGCTGTCGCCCGTGGAGAGCAAGCCCTTCATGAAGGCGGCAATCTTCTCGGGGGTCAACGCATTGACGGTCTTCTCGTAGTCGGTCTGAATATCCAGGCCGGTGTCGCAATACTCGCTCAATACGCCCAGCCAGTGGCTGTTGTTGCGGGCGTTCTCCTTGGCTTGCTTGAGCATGAACTCCTTCACCTTCTGAAGGTCGGTAGCCTCCACGGTCTGCGCCATCTCGGTCACGCCCTGTTCCATCAGCTTGTGGGCCAGGTCTGCCTTGGCGGGATCCATGGGGCAGCCGGCCAGTATCTGCAGATAGTTCTGGTCGTCGGCGGTGCGCTGGTTGAAGCCGTATCCGCCCACGGAGTAGGCGGCGCTGTTCTCCTCGCGGATGGTGCGCAGCAGCTTGATGTTGACGATCTGTCCGGCAGCGTCCACCAAGACGCTGTTCTCCAGCGTGTAGGGCACCTTCTCGGTGCGCCATATCTTGTAGAGCTGTGCCTTGGGTGTCTCCATCTTGCGGCTGAAGTGGTTGGCCACGGCGCCATTGGGGTAGGTGATCACCTCCTGTCCGGCCTCCACCTTCTTGGGCTGCTTCTGGCTGGAGGGCAGGGAGGCGATATACTGCTCGATGAGGGGCAGCAGGGTGGCCTCGTCGTAGTTGCCCACGATGTAGAAGGTGAATTCGCTCGCGTCGGCGAACATCTCCTTGGTGATTTCCACCACGCGGTCCGCGTTGACCTTCTTCAGGTCATCGTAGCGCAGCGGGGCGAAGCGGGGGTTGTGGCAGTAGCGGGTGTACTGCAGTGAGTCGCTGAACACGCTCTCGGGCTGCAGGTCCTTGTTCTTCAGCACCACCTCCAGCTGGGCGATGGTGGACTGGCAGGCCTTCTCGTCCTTGCGCATGTCGGTGAAGTAGAGGTAGGAGAGCTGCATCATGGTCTCCACGTCCTTGGGGGTGGAGTAGGCGTTCAGCGAGCGGGTGTAGAGTCCCAGCGAGGGGTTGGCGTTGGCCTTCTTGCCGGCCAGTGCCTTCTGCAGCTCGGTCACGGAGAAGTTGCCCAGTCCGCAACTGCCCGCGATGTAGTCATAGGCTCCCAGCGTGACAAAATCAGCCTCGCCATACTTGTTCATGCCGCCCTTGGCCTCTGCTCTCATCTTCACCTCGTCGTCCTGGAAGTCGGTCTTCTTCAGTATGACAGTGGCACCATTGGAGAGGGTGAGCTTCTTGAAGCCCAGTTTCTGGTCTTCGGTGGTGCTCACGATGCTGCCCTTCTGAGGCAACTGGGCGATGAGGGGCTCGTTCTTCACGTTGTCTACGTAAGCCTCCAGTTTCTCAGCCCTTACGGCGTCAATGGCGCGGTGCAGCTGGTCGGCGGAGGGTGCTACCTTGCCGGGAGCCTCCTGCGAGAGTTGGTATACCACCAGGTTCTTGTTGTCCTTGGATATCATCTCGGCAGCCAGCATGTTGATGGCGGCCACGGGGATGTTGGGTACTATCTGGTTCATCAGCGTATACTCGTCCTCTATGCCAGGCATAGGCTCGTTGGCCAGGTAGTTGCCCACGCAGAGGTTGTAGAAGTAGGTGTTGGAGGTCTTGTCGCGGTTGGTGTAGAGTTGCTCCAGGCTGCTCAGGTAGTCAGCTTTGGCGCGGGCGTACTCGGTCTCGGTGAAGCCGAACTGGCGTGCGCGCTCCACTTCTCTCATGGCCACGGTCAAGGCCTCGATGTCCTTGCCCTCCTTGGGCACTATCTGCAGCTCGAAGGCATCTTTAGGCTTGCTGATGCCCATGAACTGACCATAGCTTACGCCTGCGGATACAAAGGGGCAATCAGGCTGCTGCATCAGCTCCTGCAGGCGCATGTTAATCATCATGCCAGCCATCTGTCGGCCATATTGCAGTATCAGATAGTCCAGGGTGCTCTTGGCGGAGTCGGGCACCGCGTCGTGCTTCATGTTCACGCTGATGATGCTATACTTCTGCTCCTTGTCCTGGTAGGTCACGTAGATAGGCTCCTCGTTGTCGGGCACGGCCTCGGTCGTCACCTTGGCGGCATTGGGATCCACCTTCACACCGTTCCACAGCTTCTTGATTTCTGCCTCGATGTGGTCTACGTCCACGTTGCCTATTACGATGATGGCTTGGTTGTCGGGACGATACCATTTGTGATAGTAGTCTCTTAGAGCTTGATACTCAAAGTTGTCTACCACGCTCATCAGTCCGATGGGCAGTCGCTTGCCATACTTGCTGCCAGGATAGAGCTCCTCCAGGTGCTTGTCGGCGAAACGCTGGAAGGGGTCGCTGCCCATTTGCCACTCTTGGTGGATGACGCCGCGCTCCTTGTCTATCTCCTCGTCTTCCAGCAACAGTCCGCAGCTCCAGTCTTTCAATACCAGGAGACAGGAGTCCAGGGCTGTTTGGCGAGCGGTAGGCACGTCACAGATGCGGTAGACTGTTTGGTCGATAGAAGTGTAGGCGTTCAAATTGCTGCCAAATTCCACGCCGAGGCCTCGGGTGAACTCGATGATTCCATTGCCAGGGAAGTTCTCTGAGCCGTTGAATGCCATGTGCTCCAGGAAGTGGGCCAATCCGCGCTGGTTCTCCTCCTCGTTGATGGAGCCCACGCGCTGGGCGATGTAGAAGTTGGCCACGTCCTTGGGGTAATCGTTGTGGCGGATGTAGTAGGTAAGCCCGTTGTCGAGCTTGCCCATCCTTACCTCCTTGTCCTTGGGGATGGGAGGCATTTGCTGGGCGATGGCCTGTCCCGCGAACAGGAACATGGCCAAGGCCAGGGTCATTAGCTTTCTTTTTTTCATTTTTGTTGATGTTTATGATAGTGAAACGATCTCTTTCCTTCTTTATGTGGAGCAAGGTTTTATGTCATTCTATACCTTGTTATTATATATATATGTGTATGCATGCGTGGAAGTTCTAGGGGGTCTTCACGATGCGCAGGCCTCGCTCCATCCACTTCCCCCTGAAGAGCTGCCACAGGAAGAGACAACCCCTGAAGGTCAGCTCCACGGCCATGGCAAACCATACGCCTGGCAGTCCATAATGGGGAGCCAACAATGCGGCAAGCGTGAGGCGCATCAGCCACATGGAGCCTAGATTGATAAGCATGGGACGTATAGTGTCCCCCGCTCCCACGCAGACACAATAAGTAATGATAGCCGCCCCGAAGAAAGGTTCGGCGAAGGCCTCTATCCTCAGCGAGGTGATACCCAACTGCCGTATCTCTTCCACGGGCGTAAGAATCCCGATCATCTCTGGGGCGAATACATACATAATCACTCCCATCAAGGCCATCACTCCCATGCCCAGCCCCACGGTCATGTAGGCCAAGCTGCGGCAGAGGTCTTTCCTACCAGCCCCCATGCTTTGCCCTACTAGCGTGGTGGCAGCGTCGCCGATACCATAGCCAGGCATGTAGCAAAGGCTCTCCGCCGTCACGGCGAAGGAGTTGGCGGCAATGGCGAAGTTGCCCAACGGGGCCACGATGATGGTGCTCATGATTTGCGCCCCGCTCATCAGGGTGGACTGCAAGGCCATGGGACTGGAAATCTTCAGTGCGTTGCGCAGGTATCCCCATACCCATGAGAAGGGTATCCTGTCTTGCCGCAACCGCAATATCTTGTTGCGCACGATGGCGAAATATGCTTGTGTGCATCCAGCTGTCAATATGGCGAGCGCTGTCCCCATAGCCGCTCCTGGTACGCCGAAACCCAACACGAAGATAAAAAGATAGTTGAACACGATGTCCAGTCCGCACATCATGACACTTACCACGCTGGGCACCCGCATGTTACCGCTGCTCTTCAGCATCGCACCGCACAGATTGTTGAGTTGGTAGGCGGGCATGGCGAGCATGAAGATGAGGAAATAGAGGGAGGAGTTGTGGACGATATCCTCGCCTCCTCCAAGCCAATAAGGCAAAGGGAACGCGATAGCTACGCCCACAGACATGATAAGTACGCTTAGCGTGAGGCTGATGACGAGTCCATGGCGGAATACTTGTCTGGCTCGCATGAAGTCATTTGCTCCGATGAAGTGAGCCGCTTGCACGGAAAATCCCAGTGATATGGCATTGGTGATGCTGCTGAAGAGCCAAGTGGTAGATTCCACCAGTCCTATGCTGGCAGAAGCTTCCGCACCTAGATGTCCCACCATGGAAGCGTCTATGTAAAACATCAGTACGCTGGTGATTTGCGCCAGTATCGACGGGATACTCAACTCGACAATCAAGTTAAGTTTTTCCTTGGTGCTGAGGGCTTGTCCTTCTCGTATTTTGGCCAGTAACCTGTCTGTGGTGTTTTTGCCTAACATACCTTGTCGATACCTCTTAATTCATGCCCAGGTCAGAAAGAGTAGGAGAAACCTATAGAGCAATATTCCTTGAATTGCCAATATCCGTGATGGCTGTCGCGGGCTACACCATCGTCGAAGCGGGGATAGACGAAGAGATTGGTGGAAATATAACGATTGAAACGAAAGGTGAATGTGTTTTCCCACTCCAGTTCTGAGCGTTCATAGGTCGTATAGCCATAAAGTCGGCACTTCCAGCTTATGTCATCACTGAATTTCCACGTTACGTCCACGGTTATTTCCGAACCATAGTCTATCAGGTTATGTGACCCGGGATCCAGTCCATAGTCGGTGGCCAATCCCCCCCTGTCCACGTATCGCCAGTTCATTGCCAAAGGGGCGATGTGGGTGTTTCCCGTGAGGCGGTTATTCAACCAGTTCACGTTGTAATCCATACCGACGGAGATATTGGTGTTGAAGGGCGACATGAAGCCGGAGTATATTTTGGGGTCATTGCTCTTGAATCCTCTGGTGAACTGTGTTGAGACGATCAACTGCAAACTATAATACCATCTCTTGGTGGCTTGTAGGCCCAGCTTACTAGTGTAGCGTATCAGGTCTTCTGATGATTTCATGCTGTGGAGGGAGTCACTGTTGGAATGCTGCAAGCCTAGTTTCAGTTCCAGCTTGTTGTCCCATTTCACTTTCTGTTTGTTGTTGTAGTTGGCTTGCATAGTCACGCTTCCCAGCAAAGAGTAGTTGCTCTCGCCGCCTTTATACCAATTGCCAGATACGTAGTTTTGCAGGATTTGCAAGTAGTAATCGCCAGAGAAAGTCCAAAAGTTAGGTTTTTTTACATAGATGTCCAAAGGTTTGACTACAGGCTCAATGGCTTTTGGGGCAACTTGTTCCACGATTTCTTGGTATACGTGTTCTATCTCTGGCTCCGGCTTTGATTCTATGGGGGCTCCAACGATATCTAAGTGCGTCTCGTGTTCTCTTACCAAATCTGGCCTTTTCAGGTAGATGTTCATCAAGACATTATCTATCATCCTGTCTGTGCTGTCCGCTGGAGCGAATCGGCTTCCTATCCGGAGTTTTCTGGCCGTGGGTCTATGATAAAAGGTGAGAGTCGTGAATAATTGGGAGTAGCGGGAGTCTTCCGCTGCTTTTATTTCAGTGGAATCAAGGTGCGTCTTCGTGGCTAGCAAGGAATCCATGTAGTTTCTTACCATATTATTATAGTAAGTCTTGAGGGAAGATTGCTGAGCTGTAGCTCCTAAGCCCATGAAAACCAAAAGAAGTAATAGACACTTGATTCTCATCATCTCTTTTCTAATTTGTCGCGAAGGTAGTAATTAAATTCAGAAAAACACATCTTCTTGTTGATTATTTTGGTTATTTCATGGATTTATCGTACCTTCGCGCATAAAAATAACCAGTAATTCTTATTATATCGTGGCAGAAACTAAGTACATCTTCGTGACAGGTGGCGTGGTCTCTTCATTGGGCAAGGGTATCATATCTTCTTCAATAGGAAAACTCCTGCAGGCCAGAGGCTACAATATCACCATTCAAAAGTTTGACCCCTATATCAATATAGATCCTGGCACGCTCAATCCTTATGAGCACGGCGAGTGTTATGTTACCGTTGACGGCATGGAAACCGATCTTGATTTGGGACATTATGAACGTTTCACGGGCATCCAGACTACCAAGGCCAATTCCTTGACCACGGGACGAATTTATAAGTCTGTGATTGACAAGGAGCGTAGAGGCGATTATCTGGGCAAGACTATTCAGGTGGTGCCCCATATCACCGATGAAATCAAGCGCAATGTTAAGCTTTTGGGCTCCAAATATGGCTATGATTTTGTGATTACCGAGATAGGCGGTACTATTGGTGACATTGAGAGTGCGCCTTTCATGGAAGCTATCCGCCAGTTGAAATGGGAGCTGGGCAAGCGAGCCATCAATGTTCATCTCACTTATGTGCCTTATTTGAAAGCTGCGGGAGAATTGAAGACCAAGCCTACCCAGCATTCTGTGAAAGAATTACAGAGCGTAGGAATCCAGCCTGATGTTCTTGTGCTGAGAACCGAGAAACATTTGGATGACGCTATCTTGAAAAAGGTTGCCAATTTCTGTAATGTGGATCGTGATTGTGTGATACAGAGCGAGGACTTGGAGAGCATCTATGATGTTCCTGTCAATATGCAAAACCAAAAACTTGACGTGGCTATTCTTCATAAGATGGAGATGCCCGTGGGCGAGACTCCAGCCCTGGGACCTTGGAAATCCTTTATAGAGAGAAGGCGCAAGGCGACGGAGGTTGTGCATATTGGTTTGGTGGGCAAATATGACTTGCAAGACGCTTACAAGAGTATCCGAGAGAGCCTTTCCCACGCTGGTACTTATAATGACCACAAGGTGGTGATAACTTTCATCAATTCCGAGAAGATTACCCAAGCCAATGTGGCGGAGAAGTTGGCAGGACAAGATGGTATTGTCATCTGCCCAGGTTTTGGCCAAAGAGGTATTGAGGGAAAGATTATCGCCGCTCATTATACGCGTACTCACGACATTCCTACCTTTGGTATATGTTTGGGCATGCAGATGATGGTCATTGAGTTTGCTCGCAATGTGCTGGGATACGAGGATGCCAATTCCCGTGAGATGGACGAGAAGACCGAGCACAACGTTATCGATATCATGGAGGAGCAGAAGAATATCTCCAATATGGGCGGAACCATGCGATTGGGCGCTTATGAATGCGTGCTGAGACAAGGTTCTCGTGTATTTGATATCTATAAGCAAGAACATATCCAAGAACGCCATCGTCATCGTTATGAGTTCAATAACGAGTTCCAGTCAGAGTTTGAGCGCAATGGCATGATGTGCGTGGGGCGCAATCCCGAGAGTGACCTGGTGGAAATCGTGGAGATACCTGGATTGAAATGGTATGTGGGCACGCAATATCACCCAGAATACCAAAGTACGGTGTTGAAGCCCCACCCCCTCTTCCTTGATTTCGTGAAAACGGCAATAGCCAACAAGAAAAATAATAATGAGTAAGAATAACATTATAGGCTTCGTACTGATAGCCTTGGTTTTAATAGGTTTTAGTTGGTATTCACAACCCTCGGAAGAGGAACGCCGCGAGGCATTCGTTAGGGATTCCATACAGCAGGTAGCCCGTGAGCAATACGAGGCGAAGGCCAAGGAAAGTGCCCGCCAGAAGGCTATCGCCGCCAAGCAAGTGGCTTTGGCGGATACCAATGCTCTCTTTCACAGTGCCTTACAAGGGAAGGCTCATCGTGTTGTTTTGAAGAATGACAAGGTGGAATTGACCTTCAACAGTAAGGGAGCTTTCGTGGAGAAAGCGGTCATCAAAGGCTATACGGGTCATGATATCAATCAAAAGGATGGATCTAAAGACACACCAGATCTGACCCTTTTCGACCAAAAGGATAATACCTTGAAATTCTTGTTGGCAACGAAAGAAGCTAACATCAATACAGCGGACTTATATTTTCAGCCCACGCAGGTGACTGATACGACGGTGACTTTTACCGCTGAGGCATCCCCAGGCAAATATCTGACCTTGAAATATTGGTTGGGTAAGGATTACTTGCTCCACATGAACCTGTCTACCCAAGGCATGGCAGGCCTTTTCGCTCCTACTTATGACAAGATGGACGTGCAGTGGACGGGCAAGGCGCGCCAGCAAGAGAGGGGATTTACCTTTGAGAGCCGCTACGCCACGTTGACTTATCATGACGTGGAGGGAGGAACAGACAACCTGAGCGAGACCAGCGAGGAAATAGATGAGCCCTTGGAGGAAACCATCGATTGGGTGGCATTCAAGAATCAGTTTTTCTCCGCCGTGATGATTGCCAAGGATAATTTCCAGAAAGGTGCGCTCATGACGAGTATTCCCCAGCAGAAAGGCTCTGGCTACTTGAAGAATTATGAGGCGAAGATGAAGACCGCCTTTGACCCAACGGGCCAAAAGCCCTCCGAGTTTGAGTTCTATTATGGCCCCAATGATTTCCGCTTGTTGCAGAAAGTGCAGAAGCAAAGCACTTTCGGCAAGGATCTGGAGATGGAAAGACTCGTCTACCTAGGATGGCCGTTGTTCCGTTATATCAACCGATTCTTCACGCTCTATGTTTTCGACTTCCTGCAGAACTATTTCCCCATGGGTGTCGTGCTCATCTTGATCACGTTGTTGCTGAAAGTCATCACCTATCCCATGGTGAAGAAGAGCTATATGAGCTCTGCCAAGATGCGTGTGTTGAAGCCGAAGTTGGAGGAGGCCACAGCCCAATACAACAAACCGGAAGACCAGATGCAGAAGCAGCAGGCCATGATGGCGGAGTATAGTAAGTATGGCGTGAGCCCGCTCTCGGGTTGCTTGCCCATGTTGATACAGGCTCCTATCTGGATTGCCATGTTCAACTTCGTGCCCAACGCTATCCAGTTGCGTGGAGAGTCGTTCTTGTGGATAAGCGACCTCAGTACCTATGACCCCATCGTGGAATGGAACACGAATATATGGCTTATTGGCGACCACTTGAGCTTGACGTGTATCTTGTTCTGTGTGGCTAATGTCGCATACTCATGGATGACGATGCGCCAGCAGAAAGACCAAATGGTGGGTCAGCAAGCTGAGCAGATGAAGATGATGCAGTGGATGATGTATCTCATGCCCGTGATTTTCTTCTTCATGTTCAATGAGTATTCCGCTGGTTTGAATTTCTATTATTTCATCAGCCTCTTCTGCAGTGCTGCCATCATGTGGACTTTGCGCAAGACCACCAACGACGCGAAGTTGCTCCAGATATTGGAGGCTCGTTATGAGCAAAACAAGAACAATCCCAAGAAAGTCAGCGGCTTGGCTGCTCGTATGCAGGCTTTGCAGGAGTACCAGCAGCGTGAGCAAGAGGAGATTAAGCGCAGGCGTGAGGAACTGGAACGCAGAAAGAAAGGTAAAAAATAAGACTACGATGTGGAAAGCAACGATTATGACAATGGCCACGGCACTCATGTTGGGTGGTGCCCATGCGGAAGCGCAGAAAATGATACAGCGCAATGACATACAATTGAAGAGTGACTTGATGACTCCCGAAGCTCTTTGGGCGATGGGGCGTATAGGTGGAGCGGCCGTCTCTCCCGACGCTAAGTCTATCGTCTATCAAGTGGGCTATTACAGTGTGCCCGAGAACAAAGGGCACCAAATGCTGTTTACAATGGCGGCTGACGGCTCTAATCAAAAGGCACTCACGGTAGATGCGCAGAGCGAGACATCTGCCGTATGGATAGCAGATGGCAAGCGTATCGCCTTTTTGCGGGAAGGACAGTTATGGAGCATGAACGCCGATGGTACAGACCGCAAGCAGCTTACCCATTCCAAGACAGACATAGAGGGTTTCCTGTTTTCTCCAGATGAGACGATGGTCATATTGATTAAGAGCATCCCTTATCATGGCTCTATCAAGGAGAATCCTTCCGACTTGCCCAAGGCGACAGGTCGCTTGGTGACTGACATGAACTATCGCCATTGGGATCATTACGTGGAGAGCATTCCCCATCCTTTCTTGGCCAAGGTGACAGCCGAAGGCGTTGATGAGGGAGAGGATATCCTGCAGGGCGAGCCCTATGAGTGCCCCATGGCTCCTTTTGGAGGCATAGAGCAGTTGGCCTGGAGTCCTGATAGCAAGACCATTGCCTATACTTGCAGGAAGAAGGAGGGCGTAGCTTACGCCATCTCTACCGACGCGGATATATACCTATATAATATACACGCGCGCGAGACGAAGAACCTCTGCAAACCTGAGGGCTATCAAGAACCTACCATTGACGCGACAAAGTCCATGAAAGACCAGGCGGTCAACAAGCAGGCAGAGGATTGTAATGTAGGCTATGACACCAATCCCAGTTTTTCGCCCGATGGCAAGTATCTCGCTTGGCAGAGCATGGCACGCAACGGCTACGAGAGCGACCGCAATCGTCTTTGCGTCTATGAACTGGCTACGGGCAAGAAGACTTACGTGACGGAGAGCTTTGATTCTAACGTGGATGCCTTTACCTGGGCACCCGACTCCAAGACGCTTTATTTCCTGGGATGTTGGCACGCTTGCATCCATGTTTACCAAACCAACTTGCAGGGCAAGGTGATGCAGTTGACGGATGGCATGTATGACTATGGCTCTTTGCAGATGATGGGCAAGAAGCTTTTGGTTACCCGCCACAGCATGTCCAGCCCCGACGACCTTTATGTCGTGACACCTTCCAAGAAAGAGAAGAAGAGCGAGGTGACACAGCTCACATTTGAGAACAAGCATATCCTTGACCAACTGCAAATGGGCGAGGTGAGGGAGCGTTGGGTAACCACCACCGATGGTAAGCAGGAGCAAGTGTGGGTGATTTTGCCCCCTCATTTTGATGAGACCAAGAAGTATCCTACCTTGCTTTATTGTGAGGGTGGCCCCCAAAGCCCCGTAAGCCAGTTCTGGAGCTATCGCTGGAATTTCCAGATCATGGCGGCTCATGGCTATGTGATTATCGCCCCCAATCGTCGCGGTTTGCCTGGTTATGGCAGTGAATGGAATGAGCAGATTAGCGGTGACTGGACTGGCCAGTGCATGAAAGACTATCTTTCCGCCATAGATGACGCGGTAGCTAATTTGCCCTTTGTAGATAAAGACCGCTTGGGATGTGTGGGTGCCAGCTTCGGAGGTTTTTCCGTTTATTATTTGGCGGGCCATCACGACAAGCGTTTCAAAGCCTTTATTGCCCACGACGGCGCTTTCAACCTGGAAAGCATGTACACGGATACCGAGGAAGCTTGGTTCAGCAACTGGGAGTATGATGACGCTTATTGGAATTCCGACGCTACTGATAATGCCCGTCGCACCTACGCCAATAGTCCCCATAAGTTCGTTGACAAGTGGGATACGCCTATTCTTTGCATTCATGGCGAGAAAGATTATCGTATCAATGCCAATCAGGGCATGGGAGCGTTCAATGCGGCTCGCATGAGGGGCATTCCCGCTGAGTTGCTCATTTTCCCAGATGAAAACCATTGGGTATTGCAGCCCCAGAATGGCGTCTTGTGGCAGCGCACTTTCTTCTCTTGGCTCGACAAGTGGTTGAAGAAATAGCTTCCCTCTCGCCATTTCCGTCGTTAAATCGGGAACGGGAATAAGGAAATAAATGCGCAGTGTGCGTTTTTTCCTGGAATATAGTTCGTATTTCGATTAAAATAACTACCTTTGCACGCCGATTAGCCGAAAGGCTGGCAGGCAAAGGTAGCTTTTTTATGAAAATAGGATAAAGAGATTTCGAGAATGAGGCAACTAAAAATCAGCAAAAGCATTACCAATCGTTCCAGTGAGGCACTCGACAAATACTTGGCGGAGATAAGCCGCGAGCCTATGGTGTCGATTGACGAGGAGATAGAGCTGGCTCAAGCCATCAGGAAGGGTGGCCCAGAGGCTGAGCGTGCCAAGGAGAAACTTGTGAAGGCCAATTTGCGCTTCGTGGTTTCCGTGGCGAAACAGTATCAGCATCAAGGGCTTACGCTTACGGACCTAATCGACGAGGGTAACATCGGCCTGGTGAAGGCCGCCGAGAAGTTTGACGAGACACGTGGCTTCAAGTTCATTTCCTACGCGGTGTGGTGGATACGCCAGAGCATCTTGCAGGCTATCGCCGAGCAGAGTCGTATCGTGAGGTTGCCTTTGAACCAAGTGGGGGCTCTCACAAAGATTAACGCCGAGATAAGCAAGTTTGAGCAGGAGCACCAGCGAAAGCCTTCCGTGCAGGAATTGAGCAGGATAACGGATATTGATGAGGCCAAGATAGACGTGGCCATCAAGGCCGATTCCCATCATTTGAGTATTGACGCTCCTTTCGGGGAGGATGACGATAATTCCATGGCGGACGTGATGGCCTCGGGTGACGATAGCCGGACGGACAGGCACGTGGATTTTGAGTCCATGAGCCTTGAGTTGAACAACGTGCTCAACAAGGTGCTCAAGGAGCGCGAGGCGATTATCGTGCGCGAGTGTTATGGCATCGGTTGCCATGAGAAAGGCCTTGAGGAGATAGGCGATGAGCTGGGTCTCACTCGTGAGCGCGTGCGCCAAATCAGGGAGAAGAGCATCATCAAGTTGCGTGAGAACGGCTATGCCCGCATTCTCATGAAGTACTTGGGATAAGTGATTATGATATAATTGCGCTATGAGAAGGATATTCACGCTATGCGTTTGCTTGCTGGGCTTTGCGCTGGGCGGGCATGCGCAGTCGGTTAAAGCCGCTTGGCTGGCGATGCCCGATACGCTTTCGCCTTATTTGACGAAAGCCCAACGGGAGGAATGTATAGACCTGAAGGAGAAAAACCTTGAGGCCAAAGTGGCGAACATGCTGCAAGGGGAAACCGTGTTGGATACCTTGACCGCTGTTTATTTGCAAGCCACGCTCAGCCAATCCGCCACGCTCCAGATGCGTGTCATGCCTGCCGATGGGGTGGATTCTCTCATTTGCGTAGTGAAAACATTGCAAGCGCCTGCCAAGGAGTCCGAGTTGTCTTTCTATGATTCCAGCTGGCGTCCCCTCACGGAACTGCAACAGGTGGTGGATAGTCTTTTGGAAGCGTTGCCTGCCAAGTTGGTTTCCCGTCCCGATTCCATGACCGAGGAACGGTATCAGGAGTTGGTCCAAATGATAGACCCCGTGATGGTGGAAGCCACGCTTTCTCCTGATGAAGACGCATTGACTTTCAGGCTTTCCACGCCTTTGCTGCCGAGCGGAGAAAAGGAGGCTGTGGCTCGCGTTTTGTCGCAAAGAAAATTTAAATGGAATGGTCATTCCTTTAATGAATACTAAAAAGCGAATCATTTTCGCCAGAAAGAATTGCTGATACGAAAAGAATGCGTATCTTTGCAGAGTGTTTTTCATGGTATTAGATTATTAAGGTTAATAAAAGATTGGTTGTCGTGAGACAATCAATCTTTTTCTTTTTACCCCCATTTCGCGGTTTTCCCGCCCTGTGTGTGGCTTCTTTCAGGGTCAGTAGAGATTTTGCGGGGATTATCGTGAAGAAAAGGACTTCGAGGAAGTCCAGCTCATTACGGCTATTCCCGTAGTGTTCCGACCGCCTGAAAATTTGTCTCGCTTGCGTCTTGGCTGAGTTCGCAATCCCATCGGGCAGCGGTGAAGTGCGCATCGCCAGCAGGCGGGTTGGCAAAACAATTTGTTTTGTTCATCAATTTAACTTGTTTTCCTGGACAAAACAACTTGTTTTCCTTGGCAAAATAACTTATTTTCCTTGGCAAAATAACTTATTTTCCGTCACCCCTATAAACCCCTTTCCGTGCGCTCGCTCCTAACCCGCTTGCGGGGGCTGTGAACAGGCGTTTGAGAACGACACTAGTCTCGGTGCCTTGTGATACTAGTCTCAAAGGCCAACGATACTAGTTTCGTGGGGCATCGAAACTAGTATTATGTCGCGAGCCATAAGCGAGCAATCTGTCTAAAGCCCAAAAATCAATTTGGGTTAAATAAAGTTGGCGGGCGCAAGTTTTCTTTTGTTTTCTCGGCATTATCCGATTAAAATGCTTAACTTTGCAGAAATATTCTAATAGTGAAAAATTACGGCGCGATGAATTTGAAGATACGTTTGGCGGTGATGAACTTTTTGGAGTTCGCGGTGTGGGGAGCCTATCTTACTTCCATGGGCACTTACCTCGTCAACATCGATATGGCTAGCCACATCGGGTGGTTTTACGCTGTCCAGGGAGTGGTCTCCATCTTCATGCCGGCCTTGATGGGCATCGTCGCGGACAGGTGGATACCTGCCCAGCGCTTGCTCGGGGCCTGCCATTTGTTGGCCGCGCTTTTCATGTTCGCGGCCGCTTGGCGAGGCGAAATGGGGGCGCACTCCATGATATTCCCGTTTTACACGTTGAGCGTGGCGTTTTATATGCCCACTTTGGCACTCTCCAATTCCGTGGCTTATTCCTCCATGACCCGTGTGGGCATGGATACGGTGAAGGATTTCCCGCCTATCCGCGTATTTGGCACTATAGGTTTCATTTGCATGATGTGGTTCACAGACCTGATGGGCTTCCAGTCTAGCCAAAACCAGTTTGTGGTTTCGGGCAGCGTGGGGTTGCTGCTCTTTCTCTATTCCTTCACGCTTCCCCATTGCCCCACGTCGGCCAGCGAGGACCAACGCACCTTGGTGGACGCTTTCGGGCTGAAGGCGTTTTCCTTGTTCAAGCAAAAGCGGATGGCCATTTTCTTCCTCTTTTCCATGCTCCTGGGCGTGAGCCTGCAGATTACCAATGGCTATGCCAATCCCTATATCACCTCATTTGGCAGCGTGCCGGAATACGCGGACACTTTTGGCGTACAGCATGCCAACATCCTGATATCTCTTTCCCAGGCCAGTGAGACTTGCTGCATTCTGTTGATACCTTTCTTCATGAAGCGTTTCGGCATCAAGACGGTGATGTTGATTGCCATGCTCGCTTGGGTGTTGCGTTTCGGCTTCTTCGGCTTGGGGAATCCAGGCGGTGGCGTGTGGCTTTTCGTGCTCTCCATGCTGGTGTATGGCGTGGCTTTCGACTTTTTCAATGTCTCCGGCTCGCTTTACGTAGACCAGAATACCCATCCGGAGATGCGTTCCAGTGCCCAGGGCATCTTTTTCCTGATGACCAACGGCATTGGCGCTACGGTAGGTACGCTCTCGGCGCAAGCCGTGGTCAACGCTTATACTTCTCCCGATGGAGTCACCCAGTGGCAGACCTGTTGGTATATCTTTGCCGCTTACGCCTTGGTGGTGGCCATTTGTTTCGCCTTGGCGTTCCGCGCTGAGGGGAAGGAGGCGAGGCCATGAGGGTAAAGCTGAGGCTGGCTGCCGTTTCCAACATGCGCACGTCACCCCATATAGGTATGATGACCTTGGTGGACGACATAGAGTGCCGTGCGTTGGTTATCACTTGCGACAACAATGTCAGGGAGCAATTGTCCGTGAGGTTGGATCGTGGCCCCTCATTCAGCAAGAAGTGGTTGCCCGAGGTGATGTGGCGTGTGCTGCGCGATATGGGAGCCGACCAGTTTGAGATACAAATCAATGGCCTGATGGCAGGGGAATACCTCACGGATTTGGTGTGCACCGCCACTGGCCAGAGATTTCCCATCAGGGCCAGCGATGCCATTCTTTTGGCTTATGTGGCCAATTTGCCTGTCTACGCGGATAGGACGTTGATGGACAGGCAAGCCTCTCCTTGGAAACCCAATGCGCTCTCCGTGGCGATGCCCGTGAATGTGATAGACGGGAAAGTGCTCCGTTCGTTGCTTGACGACGCGGTGCGGGCGGAAAACTATGAGCTGGCCTCGAAAATACGGGACGAACTGAAGTCCAGGGAGAAAGGCGAGCGAGACAATATGATAGAACCTGAAATCTAACAGCAACACCTATAAATCCTATTTTGACGATGAAAGAAGCCAGATTCTTTTATGTGCCTGACGCGAAGAGCCAAACAGAGCTTCCCCTGGAGGAAGCGCTGCACGCGGTGCGTGTGCTGAGGCTCAAGAGCGGAGACGAGATGTTCCTCATGGACGGGAAGGGAACTTTCTATGAAGCCGAGGTGACGATTGCCGCCACTAAGCGTTGCATGTATGAGATAAGGCGTGAGTTGCCGCAGGAGCAGGCATGGAATGGACAGATTCATTTGGCCATGGCTCCCACGAAGATGATGGATAGGGTAGAGTGGATGGCGGAGAAAGCCACGGAGATAGGCTTCGACCATCTCTCGTTCCTCAATTGCAAGCTTTCGGAGCGTAAGGTGATGCGCACCGTGCGGCTCGACAAGATTATCGTTTCTGCCACCAAGCAAAGCCGAAAGCCTTGGAAACCCGTGATATCGTCCATGGTAAGTCTGAAGGAATTTGTCACCCAGCCCCGTGAGGGAAAGAAGTTCATTTGTCATTGCATAGAGGAGATAGATAGGAAAGACCTTTTTGACGAGCTTTGCCAGCCTTTTGGCGATTGCGCCGACGTGACTGTCATGATTGGCCCCGAGGGTGATTTTACGCCCGACGAGGTGCGGCTGGCTATGGATAATGGTTTCGTGTCCGTGTCTTTGGGCAGCAGCAGGCTGCGCACGGAGACCGCCGGTCTTTCCGCGGTGATGTTGGCTAATCTGGCCAGGAGAAAACAATAACCCCATGATGTGTAAGATATGCAGGTGGCTTATGCTGCCGCTTTTGCTGTTGTCGCTCGCCGCTTGTTCGGGTGACGATTACCTCAATGCTATTCCGTCGGAGAGTAAGGCCCTGATGTCCATAGACGCTTCCCGCCTGATGGAGGAAAATGGTGCCGACGGAAAGGCGGACGTGTTGAGGAAAGTATTAGGAATAGACAATGTGGCCGATTGCGGCATAGACTTTAGCGCCAAGGTATTCCTGTTTGAGTCTCCCGAGGGAGATTTGGGTTTATGCGCCAAGATGTCCAGTGCCAGTGACTTGCAAGGTTGCTTGGAGCGGTTGGCTGCCCAGGGGCGATGTGAGCCGCTCACGGAACGGGACGACTGCCATTTCACCACGCTCAGCGGTTCGTGGCTGCTGGGCTATAATGATGATGTACTGATGGTGACTGGCCCTGTCGTGGGAGAGGCCAAGGCGCGGAAGCGGCAACAATTGGCCAGATACCTGAACGCGGGAGAGGAAGAGGGCGTGAAGGCTTCTCCGCTTTTCCAACGATTGGATACCATACAGGCTCCCATGGCTTTGGTGGCCAGGGCGGAGGCGTTGCCCGATTTGCTGGTGGCTCCTTTTACTTTGGGATTGCCTAGCGACGCTGACCCTTCTCAGGTGATTATAGAGGCCCGCATGGTTAGAGCGGATGGTTGGCTACGCATAGAGGGCAACACCAGCTCCCTCAATCCGCGGGTGGATGAGGCCTTGCGTGAAGCTAATCAAGTTTTCCGCCCTATTACCGATGAATATATGTCTGCCGCTTCTCCTGATATGCTGGGATGCTTGTTGGTCAATGTGGACGGCGGGCAATTCCTTCCCCTGCTACAGGCCAACAAGGCCTTGCGGGCGTTGATGGTGGGCGTCAATACCGTGATAGACATGGACAATATCATCCGCGCCGTGGATGGCGACATGCTACTGGCTTTCACCGGTTTTTCCGGAGATAGCCCCAGGGTGGCCATGGGAGCTAAGCTGGATCAGAGCGATTGGTTGGCAGACGTGGATTATTGGATGCGGTCGTGTCCTCCAGGCATGGCTATCACCCGTTGGGGTAATGATGCTTACCGCGTCCATGGAGCTGACATGGATTTTTATTTTGGTGTAGGCGACGGGCTGCGTTTTTACGCTGGCAGTGATTCGGTGGAAGCGAAGTCCATGTTGTCTACCTCTACCCGCCCGCTGGACGACAAGGCCAGAAGCGAACTTATGGGAAAACGGATGGTCTTGGCGGCTAATCTTCGCCAGTGGAGTGCTCACCAGCCAGAGGTTTCTACTGTGGTGGAATGCCTGAAACCCCTTTTTGGCGAGCTGGAAGTTATCATTTTTTGTCTGAGATAAATGGAAACGATTAGGTTAAACAACCTGGTGCCCCATGTTTTCGCCCAGTCGGGTGACTTGGGGTCAGCGGTTTGGCAACGTGATGTCACCTTTCACAAGGGGCATCTCTATTTGGTGGAAGCCGAGAGCGGCAAGGGTAAGAGCACGTTTTGCAGTTACTTGCTGGGCTACAGGCATGATTACAGTGGCGAGTTATATTTTGACGACCGTCTGGCAAGCCGTTTGCGCGTGGCCGATTGGGTGGCTATTCGCCAGACTCATGTCAGCCATCTTTTCCAGGAATTACGCCTTTTTCCCGAACTGACGGCCATGGAAAACGTGGAGATAAAGAACAAGTTGACGGGTTTTAAGTCCCCGAAGGAGATAGAGAGCTGGTTTGAGCGGCTGGGCATCGCCGACAAGCGGGATTCCAAGATAGGGCTGATGTCTTTTGGGCAGCAGCAGCGCGTGGCCTTGATACGTGCCTTGGCGCAACCCTTTGATTTCATCCTGGCCGATGAGCCTATCAGCCATTTGGACGACAACAATTCCAAGGTGATGGGAGAATTGTTGATGGAGGAGGCCAGGAAGCAGGGAGCGGGTGTCATCATCACCAGCATCGGCAAGCACATGGCGTTGGATTACGATAAAACTCTAAGCTTATGAGACTCGTTTGGAAACTCCTCAGGCAGCATATCAGTGTTCCGCAGTTCGCGGGATTCTTTTTCGCCAACCTCGTGGGCATGCTTATCGTGTTGCTGGGCTTCCAGTTCTATCACGATGTCCTGCCCGTTTTCACGGCCAAGGACAGCTTCCTGAAAGCCGACTATCTTATCTTGAGCAAGCGCGTGGGCACGGCCGATGTCTTTACGGGGCGTGGCCACGAGTTTTCTGGCAGTGAGATAGATGACCTTTCCGCCCAACCTTTCGTCACGAGTGTGGGCAAGTTCACTTCCACCAATTATCGGGTAGACGCCTCGTTGAGCGTCAATGGCATCCCCTTGATGAAGACGGATTTTTTCTTTGAGAGCGTGCCCGATGATTTCGTGGATGTCTCCTCGTCGGAGTGGGAATACAAGCCCGGTGACAAACGGGTGCCTATCATCTTGCCCCGTTCCTATATTAATATGTATAATTTCGGCTTCGCGCAGACCCGTTCCTTGCCTAAGATTAGCGAGGGACTGCTAGGCATGATAGACTTAGGTATCTTGATAAGGGGCAACGGACAGGAGGAGCGTTTTCATGGTAAGGTGATAGGCTTCTCCAATAGGCTCAACACCATATTGGTGCCCCAGTCTTTCATGGATTGGAGCAATGCCCGTTTCGCCCCTGGCGAGCCGACCAAGTCCACGAGGCTTATCGTGCAAGTGGGCAATCCTGCCGATGAGCGTGTCACGACCTATTTGGAAAAGAAAGGCTACGAGGTGGAAAGCGATAAGTTGGCGGCCGAGAAGACTACCTATTTCCTGCGCATGGTCGTGTCGCTGGTAATGGTCGTGGGATTGGTGATATCAGTGTTGAGTTTCTATATCCTGATGCTAAGCGTCTACTTGCTGGTGCAGAAGAACGCCTCCAAGCTGGAGAACCTGTTGCTGATAGGCTATAGTCCTGCTCGTGTGGCCATGCCCTATCAGGTGCTGACCATTGCGCTCAATGTGGCTGTCCTCTTTATGGCCTGGGCGTTGTTGTCTGTTGCCCGGGGCTATTACATGGATATTCTCACTACGCTCTTCCCCCAGATGGAGTCGGGCGGGCTGTGGCCTTCCATAGTGGCGGGTCTCATTCTTTTCCTGGCGGTTTCCGTCCTCAATGTCATCGTGGTGCGCCGCAAGGTCATGCGCGTTTGGCATAGGAAAGACATTGAGTAGGCGAGTGGATAGATTGAAGTGCCGTCGTGCGCTTATCCCTTTGAAGGTCATCCGTTGGATGGCCTTTTTCGTTTATGGGACGTTAGTTTTCTGGATAGCGCGAGTTTTTAACCCAAATCGGTCATTAGACTTTCGTCAGATTGTCCGCTTATGCCTTGCGTATTGCTTCACGGCTTGGCGATGGTGTAGCGGGCTACACCGAGCCAAGGCGGGGAGCAAGGCGCTGGCAGAAGTGGGCAAGATGGTGGAAGAGCATCCCTCTTGCAAGCGGAAATGTTACTTCATGCGGTCTGATGACCGATTTGGGTTTAACCTCTTAATACTTAAGCTTATGACTTCCATAAAACTGAAATTTCGACCTTCGAAGGTCAATGGGAAACAGGGTACATTGTATTTTCAAGTGATTCACGACCGCTTGCCCCGACAGATAGGTACGGGCTACAAGGTCTATTCCCATGAGTGGGGAGACGGCGGATTGAGACTCCCGCCTCAGGGGACGGAACGCCGGAGTTATCTCCTGGGTGTGCAAGTCCGCTTGCGAAAAGACGTGGAGCGGTTGAGGAATATCATCACACGCCTGCAGCAGTCTTGCGAGTCCTATACCGTGGCGCAAATAGCCGACATTTACAAACAGCCGCGTAACGACAGTTCCAAGTTGGGGGCGTTTCTCAACACTACGGTGAGACATCTCCGTAAAATCGGGAAGGTGCGGTTGGCGGAAACATACACGGTCATGATGAATAGTTTTCTCCGTTTCCGCGGAGAGAAAGGTGATGTTCGTTGGCGGGAGATAGACACGGATTTGGTCAAGGAGTATGAATATTATTTGCTGGAGGAGTGCGGATTGGAGTTGAATACCGTCTCTTTTTACATGCGCAATCTTCGCGCTGTCTACAACCGGGCCGTGGAGAAAGGTCTGGTGGAGGAGAAACGTTTTCTTTTCAAGCATGTGTATACGGGGGTGAGAAAAACGGCCAAGCGTGCCATATCGCCTGCCATTATCCAGAAAATCAAGACGCTGGACCTCTCTTCCTTGCCGGCCTTGGCGCGCTCTCGAGACTATTTCATGCTTAGCTTCTATTTGCGTGGTATGTCGTTTGTGGATTTATCCTATCTCAAGACATCGGATTTGTTGGGTGACCACTTGCACTACCATCGCCAGAAGACCAATCAGCCGCTTTATATCAAGTGGGAAGAGCAAATGGGGGAAATCGTGCGCCGATACCATGTGCCTGGCTCACCCTATTTGCTCCCTATTATCAGCAAGCCCGGGCGGGACGAACGGCGGCAATACCTGAATGGTTTACATCGGGTAAACAACCACTTGAAGCTGATAGGGCAGATGGTGGGATGCCCTATCAAGTTGACAACGTATTGCGCCAGGCATGGATGGGCCAGCATAGCGAGGAGCATGAATGTGCCGTTGTCGGTCATCAGCGAATCCATGGGACATGGGTCGGAAAGCACCACACGCATTTATCTGGCTTCATTGGATGATACGGTCATCGATGATGCCAACAGGATGGTGATTAATGCTATTTAGCGTCGTTTCACGGTTCAATGGATTTTCAGTGGGGAATAACCAGTTCTTGCCTTGCGGTGCCCGCTGATATGCGGAGGTGTTGTGAGCGACGTGCGTGGGAGAGGGATGAATGAGTGAGTAAATCTTGACAAATCCTGGATGGGGTTGGAGGCGGTTCGGGTGCGAGGAAAAACGCAACTAGTTGCATGGCCCCACGCAACTAGTTGCGATGGCCGATGAAACTAGTTTCGTGACCCTTTGATACTAGTTTCGTTTCCCGCCGCCTGTACATGGGCTGCCTGGGGCTTTCGTTCCCGCAAGAACGTGGAAGTAAGATTTCTTGATATTCTCCCGCGCGTCCCATGCCTGGAAATGCCCCGTGCGCCACATGTCGCACCTTGTCGATCTCCTGTTACCTCATGATATTTCCACTGAGTCGTACATGGTGCAGCCACGCAACTTTCGCCGAACTCATGTTAGATATAAAAAGCGTGGAAGAAACACCATCTGTTTCTTCCACGCTTTTGAGAGCCTCTTGTCGGATTCGAACCAACGACCCCGAGATTACAAATCACGTGCTCTGGCCAACTGAGCTAAAGAGGCAGGTGGGCAAGCGATTCCTATCGCGCCGCTACAACCAAGTACCCTTGCTGCGTTCCCACCCTGGGGGATTCCGAGGGAGCTGGCCGTAGGAGACTTGCCCATGTCGCTGTTAAGCGGGTGCAAATTTACACATTATAGCTGGAATTAGGGTGGGAAGTGGCCTTTAATTATATTTTATTAACTTATCTGTCTGCGGGATGGGCAGGTATGTACCTGGTCTCACTGGAGAATCTCGGCCTTGAGAATGCGCACGTCTTCCAGGGGTCGGTCGTTATCATCAGTGTCTACCCACTGGATTTCCTTCACCACGTCTAATCCCTCTATGGTTTCTCCGAATACGGTGTATTGACCATCCAGGCTGGGCGTGCCGCCTATTCGCTTGTAGGCTTCCCTCACCGCAGGGGTCAATTTCACTTTCCCTTGGGTGTACTCGTCGAGCCAGGCTTGCGCCTTGTCGAGCATGGCATCGTCGTATCGCCTGCCATAGACGATGTAAAACTGGGCTTCCGAGGATGATTTCTCAGGATTGACATCGTCGCCACGGCGGGCGGCGGCCAATGCTCCTCGTTTGTGGAAGAAGAGCGGGTAGCGAATCTCGGCGGGTATCTCCTGGCTTTCGATAGACTCGCCCAGTTTTTGTCCTGGCTGGGCATGGCGGCTCAGGCTGTCTCCGCTCTGTATCATGAACCCGCTGATGACGCGGTGGAAGAGTTGGCCGTCATAGTATCCCTGGCGCACCTTGCGCAGGAAGTTGTCCCGATGAAGGGGTGTCTCGTTGTAGAGGGCCAACTTGATATCTCCCTTGGTGGTGTGGAGGCATACCACGTGACGCAGGGAGTCTGTCTCCTGTGCAGGTACCAGGGACGTCACCAGGCAGAAGGCGCATAGTAACAGCAGTGTTCTCATAGGGGATAGACTGGAGGGTTATTCATTTTCGGAAGGCAGGAAGCCTTGTCGGCGCAGGGCTTCTATCATGCCTTGGCTCATGGCCTCGTTGTCTTTCTTGGTGTAGCGAAGGTCGGTGAACACCTGGGCCAGCGTCTGCTTGTGGTTGATGTCCACGAAGTATTGGTTTTCGGGCAACGATTCCTTGGGTTGATAGAAGCGGTCGATGCGCTCGGGCGTATAGTCTTGGTAGGTCTCCTGGTGTATCATGGCCTCCAGGGGAAGCCTGTCCGGCTGGGGAGGTTGCTCCGCGGGCCAGCCCAGGGTGATAGTGGCCACGGGGAACACGAGGCGGGGCAGGCGCAGGGTATCTATGATGAGTTGGGGCATGTATACGGTGGTGCCCAGGAAACAGGTGCCCAATCCCTCTTCCTCGGCCAGGTTGCAGAAGGTCTGGGTATAGAGCAGGGCATCTGTCATGGCGTTGAGGAAGGAAAGGAAGTTATCGTAGCCTGGTGTCGCTTGCCGGTTCTCGGCCCAAAGAGTGGTGCGGCGGAAGTCGGCGCAGAAGGTGAGCGTGACAGGTGCTTCCCGCAGCATGGGTTGTTGGAAATGGGCGGGCGCTAGAGCTTTCTTCATCTCTTCATCTCGGGTGATGACTACGCTGTAGAGTTGCAGGTTGCCCATGGTAGGGGTGCGCTCCGCTTCCTCCAATAGTCTGTGGAGCAATTCGTCAGACACTTCTCGCTGGGCGTATTTGCGGATGGTTCTTCTCTGTCTCAATGATTCCATAGTGTGTATCCGTGTTATATATATAAGTATGTATAGCGAAATGGTTCTATCCGCGAAGATAGTGAGAATATGGGAGAAAGCCAAATAATTTGTCCGCGACATTTCGATAATTGCCACAATATTTTTCCGTATGGAAATAATTGACTAATTTTGCAAGCGATTAATAACGCATGTACTATGGACAACCAGAAGACATATTCGCAAGAAGAGGCTTACGAGGCCAGTTTGAAGTATTTTGGCGGTGATGAGTTGGCCGCCAGGGTGTGGGTGAATAAGTATGCCATGAAGGACAGCTTCGGTAATATCTATGAGTGTTCCCCCGAGGATATGCACTGGCGCATTGCCCGTGAGTTGGCTCGTGTGGAGCGGAAGTATCCCAATCCCCTGAGTGAGGAGCAGATCTTTGAGTTGCTTGACCACTTCCGCTATATCATTCCCGCGGGAAGCCCCATGACTGGCATAGGCAATGATTTCCAGGTGGCTTCGCTGAGTAATTGTTTCGTGGTGGGACTCGATGGTGACGCTGATTCCTATGGTGCTATCATGCGTGTGGACGAGGAGCAAGTGCAGTTGATGAAGCGACGCGGTGGCGTGGGACATGACCTGAGCCACCTGCGTCCCAAGGGCACGCCTGTAAACAACTCCGCGTTGACAAGTACGGGCCTGGTGCCTTTCATGGAGCGGTATAGCAATTCTACCCGTGAGGTGGCACAAGACGGCAGGCGAGGAGCCTTGATGTTGAGCGTAAGCATCAAGCATCCAGATAGCGAGGCTTTCATTGACGCCAAGATGACGGAGGGAAAGGTGACGGGTGCCAATGTCTCGGTGAAGTTGGATGACGAGTTTATGAGGGCGGCCATAGAGGACAAGCCTTATGTGCAGCAATTCCCCATAGACAGTCCTAATCCTGTGGTGAAAAAGGAAGTCTCCGCCCGCAAGTTGTGGGAGAAGATTGTGCATAACGCTTGGAAGAGTGCGGAGCCAGGTGTGCTGTTCTGGGATACCATCATCCGCGAGAGCATCCCGGATTGCTATGCCGACTTGGGCTTCCGTACCGTGAGCACCAATCCTTGCGGTGAGATACCCTTGTGTCCTTACGACAGTTGCAGGTTGCTGAGCATCAATCTCTATAGCTACGTGGATAATCCCTTTACCGCCGAAGCTCGCTTTAACATGGAGAAGTTCCAGCGTCACGTGGCATTGGCCCAGAGGCTGATGGATGATATCGTGGACTTGGAGATGGAAAAGATAGACCGCATCATGGAGAAGATTGCCCAAGATCCTCAAAGCGACGAGGTGAAGGGCGCGGAATATCACCTGTGGGAGAAAATCAAGCGTAAGAGCGGCATGGGCAGGCGCACGGGCGTTGGCATTACCGCCGAGGGCGATATGTTGGCGGCCTTGGGATTGCGCTATGGCACGCAGGAAGCTACCGATTTTTCTGTCAGCGTGCATCGGCAGTTGGCCTTGAGCGCTTATGGCTCTTCGGTGAACATGGCCAAGGAGCGTGGCGCTTTCGAGATTTACGACGCCAAGCGTGAGGAGAACAACCCCTTCGTGTTGAGGCTGAAGGAGGCTGATCCCGCGCTCTATGAGGACATGCGCCAGTATGGCAGGCGCAATATCGCTTGTCTCACTATAGCCCCCACGGGTACCACGTCTATCATGACACAGACCACCAGTGGCATAGAGCCAGTCTTCATGCCTGTTTATAAGCGTCGCAGGAAGGTGAATCCCAACGACACAAACGTGCACGTGGACTATGTGGACGAAGTGGGCGACAGCTTTGAGGAGTATATAGTCTACCACCGCAAGTTCCTCACCTGGATGGAAGCACAAGGCATAGACACCACCCAGCGTTACACCCAAGAGGAGATAGACGCTTTGGTGGCTCGGTCGCCTTACTATAAGGCCACGGCCAATGACGTGGACTGGTTGATGAAGGTGAAAATGCAGGGGGCTATCCAAAAGTGGGTAGACCATTCCATCAGCGTTACGGTCAACTTGCCCAACAGCGTAGACGAGGCTTTGGTGAACCAACTTTACCAAGAAGCATGGCGCAGCGGATGCAAGGGGTGCACCATATACAGGGACGGCAGCCGTTCGGGTGTGATGGTCTCCGTATCCAAAAAAGACGGAAAGAAAGCCTCTGCCCAGCCCACGGAAGAGATGCCTCCCTGCAAGCACCCCGAAGTGACCGAGGTGAGACCAAAGGTACTGGACTGCGATGTCGTGAGATTCCAGAACAACAAAGAGAAATGGCTCGCTTTCGTGGGACTGCTTGATGGGTATCCCTACGAGATATTCACCGGTTTGCAAGATGACGATGAAGGTATCATGTTGCCCAAATCGGTCGTGAAAGGCAAGATTATCAAGCAGGTGAACGAAGACGGCACCAAGCGATATGATTTCCAGTTTGAAAACAAGCGCGGCTATAAGACCACAGTGGAAGGACTGAACGAGAAATTCAATCCGGAGTATTGGAATTATGCCAAGCTTATATCTGGCGTGTTGCGCTATCGCATGCCGATAGACCATGTCATCAAGTTGGTGGGACAGTTGCAGTTGGATGACGAAAGCATCAACACCTGGAAGAATGGCGTGGAGCGTGCGCTCAAAAAGTATGTCAGCAACGGAACCAAAGCCAAAGGACAGAAGTGTCCCAATTGCGGCGGAGAGACTCTGGTCTACCAGGAAGGTTGCCTGATTTGCACTAACTGCGGCGCTTCTCGTTGCGGATAACTCGTAATTTTGCCATGGCCTTGAAGGAAAGTTTCATCACGCTCCATAACTTGCGCTTCCATGCCTTTCACGGCGTATTGGCGCAAGAGAGGGTGGTGGGCAATGACTATGAGCTGTCTCTGCGCCTGGGCTATGACGTGACCCGAGCCATCTGTTCAGACAAAGTGGAAGACACGCTCGACTACGCACGGGTTTACCAAGTGGTGGCGCAAGAGATGGGAGAGCCTTCCGCGCTTCTTGAGAGGGTGGCAGGCAGAATAGGTGAGCGGTTGTTCCAGAAGTTTCCCGCTATCACCTCTGCCCATATCCATTTGGTGAAACGTAATCCTCCTATGGGGACGGACTCCGAAGGGGCAGGGGTGGAGCTATATTTAATAAATGATAAAACTTAAACTAAAGTTTAGGTTTTCTCGTGTAAATATGTTAATTTCGCGACGTGGCAAGATATCAGATGTTTTATAGGTTGCTGGCCTGTCTTATGGCCATAAGCGTGTGGAGCGCGGAGGCATGGTCTGCCGACAGGCGTTTTACCCTGGTGATAGATGCGGGACATGGTGGCCACGACACAGGAGCCATAGGTGCGATTTCCAAGGAGAAGGACATCAATCTCAGGGTGGCTTTGGCTTTTGGCAAGTATGTGGAGAATGGTTGTCCTGACGTGAAGGTGATTTACACCCGGAAGACAGACGTGTTTGTCTCGTTGATGAATCGTGCCAACATAGCCAACCGCAACGGCGCGGACCTTTTCATCTCCATCCATACCAACGCCTTGGCCAAGGGAAAGATAGCCCGCGGCTTTGAGACCTATACATTGGGTATGCACCGCGCCAAGGATAACTTGGACGTGGCTATGCGAGAGAACTCTGTCATTTCCATGGAGAAAGGCTATCAGCAGACTTATGCGGGCTTCGACCCCAAGTCTTCCGAAAGCTATATCATGTTTGAGTTCATGCAGGACAAGAACATGGAGAAAAGCGTGGAGCTGGCCAGCATGATACAGCGCAGCGTGTGCCGTGTGGCTGGCAGGACTAACAAGGGCGTGCACCAAGCGGGCTTCTTGGTACTGCGAGAGACCTCCATGCCCAGTTGCCTCATAGAGTTGGGCTTTATCACCACCCGCGACGAGGAACGGGCTCTTAACGACAAGGGAACGGTAGACGATATCGCCCGGGGTATCTACCAGGCTTTCCGTGAATATAAACGCAAGCACGCTGGCGGAGGCGCGGGAACCTACGCAGTAGCTTCCTCTCCCGAAGCCGACAGCTCTTCAGAGCGGGAAACCCGTAAAGAGGAAAAAAGAGAGGAACGGCGGAAGCGCAAGTCGGACAAGGAAGCCCCTGTATTCAAGGTGCAGGTGATGGCCTCCGACACCAAGCTCAAGAAAGGTGACAGGCAGTTCAAGGGCGAGAAAGATTGTGAATACTACAAGGAGGGCGGACTTTACAAGTACACCATAGGCGAGTCGCGTGACTATAACGAGATTTACCGTCTGCGCAAGAAACTGCTGGAGAAGTTCCCCCAAGCCTTTATCGTGGCTTTCAAGGACGACGAGAAGTGTGATGTCAACCAGGCCATCAGGGAGTTTAAGCGAAACCGCTAACGCCCTCGGCCTATATACATATTATATATATAAAGACGAACCACAATGAGCAAGATGCGATTTACCAAAGAGATAAAGATAGCCCTCGTGGGCGTGGTAGGTATAGTGGTATGTTATTTCGGGCTCAACTTCCTGAAGGGGTTGCCCATATTCTCTACCGACACGATTTACTATATCACGTTCGACGACGTGAAAGGCATGGGCGTGTCCACCCCCATTTATGCCGACGGCTACCAGGTGGGCGTGGTCAAGAATCTTTCTTATGATTTCAACCAGGGAGGCCCCGTGAAGGTGGCCGCCAGCATTAACAAGGACTTGCGCATACCTTTGGGCAGCACCGCGGAGATAGACAAGGACTTGATGGGCAACATACAGATTAACCTGTTATTGGCCAACAATCCCCGCCAGCGTGTGGAGGTGGGCGGCTCTATCCCGGGAGGCATCAACGCGGGTGCCTTGGGAAAGATGCAGGACATGATACCCGCCATCCAAAAGATGCTGCCCAAGCTGGATTCCATCATGACCAACATCAACTTGTTGCTCGCCAATCCTGCCATCGCCCAGTCGTTGGCCAACATGCAGACCGTCTCCTCCAACCTCACGGTCTCCACCCGGGAACTCAATACGCTCATGGCTTCCCTCAACCGCCAGGTGCCTGGCATGATGGCGAAGGCAGACAACGTGCTCGACAATACCGAGCGACTCACGGGAAATTTGGCGGCGATAGATGTGCAGGCGACTGTGGACAGCGTCAACCAGACATTGGCCAACGTCAATGCGTTCACCGCCAAGCTCAACAGCGATAAGGGTACGCTGGGGTTGTTGCTTAACGATCCCTCGCTCTACCGCAATCTCAACGCTACCATGAGTTCCGCCGACTCCCTGTTAATAGACCTCAGGCAGCATCCCAAGCGCTACGTCCACTTCTCCCTTTTCGGCAGGAAGGACAAGTAGGGAAAAACGAACATAAGCGAATCGGGCAAGTTGCGTAAGTGAAATGATCAACTCACTTATGCAACTTGCCCGATTCACTTATGTTTATAAAAACTTGCGTTTAGATTGGTTTTGCCTTTTGGCATGGCTTTCGGGAGATTATGTGTGAAAGCTGTAAGGTTACGATTTCTTGGAAATTTTAGAGGAAAAGATGGAATTTTAGGGATGTTTTCTGATTTTTTATGGGAAAACATCAAAACTCTCGCGCTAAATCACTATCTTTGTGACTATTCTTAACCTTAATATAAATATGTATGGAAAAGAGAATTTTAGGTCTTGACCTCGGTACCAACAGTATAGGTTGGGCTTTGGTAAAAGGAGAGCGTCATGAAAACGATAATGAGACCATATTGAGCTATATAGAAGCGGCTGGCAGCAGGATATTGCCACTGGACGCCGCGGCGCAAGGAGATTTCGAGAAAGGAAATCCCGCGAAGACACAAACCAGTGAGCGTACCCGTATGCGGGGCATGAGACACTTGCTGGAACGGAGCTTGTTGCGCAGGGAACGGCTGCATAGGGTGCTTGACATCATGGACTTTCTGCCTCCGCACTACTCCCAGTCGCTTACTCGCTATGGTAAGTTCAAGGCCGATACGGAGTGCAAATTGGCTTGGCGCAAGACGGAGACGGGACATTATGAGTTTCTTTTCCAAGACTCTTTCCAGGAAATGCTCCAGGATTTCCAAAATCACGGCAAGTTGGAGGAAAACAAGAAGATACCCTACGACTGGACCATTTATTATTTGCGCAAGAAAGCCCTCACGCAACCTGTCTCCAAGCAGGAACTTGCCTGGATATTGTTGAACTTCAACCAAAAGAGGGGTTACTATCAGCGAGAAGACCAAGCCGTTGACGATAATCAAAAGAAACGGGTGGAGTATCAGGCACTCAAGGTGATTTCGGTAGAGGATACTGGTGAGAAGAAAGGGAAGAACACGTGGTACGACGTTCGCTTGGAAAATGGTTTGGTTTATCACTATTCCGCTCCGATAAAACCCGACTGGAAAGGGGAGACCAAGGAGTTTATTGTTACCACCACCATAGATCAGAACGGGAAGCCCGAACTAGACAAGGACGGGAAGCCGAAATATTCCATGAGGGCACCCAAGGAGGATGACTACAAGTTGCTCATGGAGAAAACCAAGAAAGACATCACTGATTCAGGAAAGTCGGTAGGGGAGTATATCTATGACGCATTGTTGGTCAATCCGCAGCAGAAAATAAGGGGCGGGCTGGTGCGCACGATAGAGCGGTATTTCTACAAGAAGGAACTAGAAAAGATTTTGCTTTCACAAGAACGTTTCATCCCCGAGTTGACAGACCGAGAGCTCTATAGGCGATGCGTGGAGGAACTTTATCCCTCTAATGACGCATATCGCCATTTGATAGAGAGCAGGGACATGCGCTATCTCTTGGTGGAGGATATTCTGTTCTACCAGCGACCCCTGAAGAGCAAGAAATCCTTGATAGACGATTGCCCCTATGAGTCACGCTCTTACGTAGACCGAGAGACGGGAGAAATCAAGTCTTCTCCCGTGAAGTGTATTGCCCAGTCACATCCGCTTTTCCAGGAATTCAGGTTGTGGCAATTCATCCATAACCTGCGTATTTACCAAAACGAGAGGTCTGTGGAAGGCAAATTACAACTGGACGTGGATGTTACCGAAGAGGTCTTGCCAACGCCGGAAAGCAAGGCTGCGCTGTTCCGCTTTCTGAACGACAGGGAAAATGTGACTCAGGAAATCTTGCTGAAGGAAGTTTTCAAGGGTAGGAAACTTTCAGTGAAAGATTGTCCCTATCGTTGGAATTATGCTGGGGAGGGGAAGAAATATCCTTGCAATGAGACTCGCCACCTGATGCTCAAGCTGTTGAAGAAAGCGGGTATAGACACGGCTTTCCTTACCCCAGAGAAAGAGCAAGCCCTTTGGCACATCATGTATTCCGTGGAAGACAAAGACCAATATGAAAAGGCGTTGAGCACGTTCGCCAGGAAAAACGATTTGCCTGATGGGTTCAAGGAGCAATTCAAGAAAGCCCCCACTTTCAAGAAAGACTATGGCGCATATTCTCTTAGGGCCATCAAGAAATTGCTTCCCTTGATGCGCGTCGGTGAATATTGGTCGGCGGACTGCATAGACAGCGAGACGAAAGAGAGGATAAGCCAAATTATCCGCGGAGAGATGGATGAGAAGGTTAGCCAGCGCATGACGAAATCACGGGATAGCTTTACTGATATCTCCCAGTTCCAGGGTCTGCCTGTTTGGCAGGCTTGCTATGTGGTTTATGGCAGGCATAGCGAGGCCACTGAAATCCAGCGATGGGAAAAGCCCGAGGATATAGACGTTTACCTGAAAGCCTTTAAGCAGCACTCACTGCGTAACCCCATCGTGGAGCAGGTAGTGTTGGAAACTCTCCGTGTGGTGAGGGACATCTGGAAGACTTATGGCAAGGTGGACGAGATACACATAGAGATGGGGCGTGACATGAAAAACACGGCCGAGGAGCGCAAGCGGATTTTCAATCGCAACCAGCAAAACGAGAATGACAATTTGCGTATCAAGGCTTTGCTGACAGAATTCATGAACCCAGACTTCGAGATAGAGGGCGTGCGTCCCTATTCTCCTTCCCAACAGGAGGCGTTGCGCATCTACGAGGATGGCGCATGGAGTGGCCTGGACGAAGAGAAGGAAGACAAGAAAGAATTGGAAGCTATCAGGGAGATATTGGGCAAGTTCTCGCAGTCGGACAAGGCGAAGCGGCCTACTCACTCCGAGGTGTTGCGCTACAAGGCTTGGCTGGAGCAACGTTACAGTTCGCCCTATACGGGCGAGGCCATTCCCTTGGCCAAGCTCTTTACCCCGGCCTACGAGATAGAGCATGTCATTCCGCAATCCCGCTTCTTCGATGACTCTTTCTCCAATAAGGTAGTATGCGAGGCGGAGGTCAACAAGCTTAAGGACAGGATGCTGGGCTATGAGTTTATCAAGGCGCACCAAGGAGAGGTCGTGTCCCTGAGCGGCACGGGAAGATGTGCGCGGATATTGTCCCCCGAGGAATATGAGCAAAGGGTGACCGACTGCTACAAGCACAATACCGCCAAGATGAAGAAACTGCTGATGGAGGAAATACCCGACGACTTCATCCAAAGGCAGATGAATGATTCCCGCTATATCAGCAAGTTGGTGAAGTCCTTGCTTTCCAACATGGTGAGGGAAGAAGGCGAACGGGAAGCCATTTCCAAGCATGTCATCACCTGTAATGGCACTATCACGGACCGATTGAAGAAAGATTGGGGCGTGAACGATGTGTGGAACCATATCATATTGCCCCGCTTCCAGCGCATGAAGGATTTGACGGGCAGGAACGATTTCGTGGCCGTCAACTCGCAAGGCCATGAGATTCCTTCAGTCCCGCCAGAGTTGCAAAAGGGATTCAAGAAGAAGCGCATAGACCATCGCCACCACGCCATGGACGCTATCGTGATAGCCTGCACCACCAGGAACCACGTGAATTTGCTGAACAACGAGGCGGCCATGTCTGAGAATAAGGCCAACAGGATCGCCCTCTCCAGGAAACTTCGCCGTTATGAGAACTGCGCAATCTATAAGGGAGGCGAAACCAAGAACATCAGCGTGGCTAAGGAATTCCTGAAGCCTTGGGCAACATTTCCCGCGGACGTGGAGCGTGCGCTGGGCGATATTGTCGTGAGCTTCAAGCAAAATCTGAGGGTTATCAACAAGGCCACCAATCACTATGAGCACTATAAAGATGGCAAGAAAGTGAAGGTACCCCAGAAGAAGGGCGACATGTGGGTCGTGCGCAAGCCCCTGCACAAGGATACGGTGTATGCCTTGGTGAACCTGAGAAATGTGAAAACCGTGGGATTGAAAGACGCTATCTTGATGCCCGACCGCATCGCCAACAAGGACTTGAAGAAGAAAGTGAAAGAGCTCTTGGCGCAAGGCGATGACTTGAAAAAGATAAAGAAGTATTTCGAGACGGAGAAAGACACTTGGCAAGACGTGGACGTCAAGAAAATAGAGGTCTACTACTTCTCGGAGGAAACCGCCAACCATTACTACGCCACTCGCAAGCCGTTTGATGCCAATGTCAAGATAGACAGTGTTACTGACACGGGCATCCAAAAGATATTGCGCCGTCACCTGGAGGAAAATGGCAATAAAGCAGACGTGGCTTTCTCGCCCGAGGGCATCGCCCGAATGAATGAGAACATCTTCCGCCTCAATGGCAACAAGCACCACCAGCCTATCTATAAGGTAAGGGTGTATGAGAAGGCCAATAAGTACCCCGTGGGACAGACGGGCAACAAGGCTTCGAAGTTTGTGGAGGCAGCCAAGGGAACCAATCTGTATTTGGCGGTTTACGAAAGCGAGGTGGTAGACAAGAAAACGGCTGAAATTTCCAAGAAACGTTCGTATGTGATTGTTCCCTTGCGGGATGCCGTGGCAAGACAGAAGCAAGGGGTGCCCGTTGCTCCAGAGCGGAATGAAGAAGGGGGCAAGTTGCTCTTTGTCCTCTCCCCTAAGGATTTTGTATATGTGCCGACGGAAGAGGAGAGAAGCAAAGGGGAAGTGCTGTTGCCTTTAGATAAGAACAGGATTTATATCATGATGGACGCTAGTGATGGAATAGTCAACTTTCTGCCTTATTCCGTGGCTAACCTCATCTACGCTCTTCCAAAGGACCAGGCTTCGGGTTTCTGTACGGATGGGCGCATGATACAAAACGAGTTTGGCTTGGGAAGCCCAAAGTCCAAGAACGAGCGAGCCCTCACGGGCGAGATGATCAAGGAAATCTGCTTGCCTGTCAAGGTAGACCGGTTGGGACGTATCACGGAAATCAACGGGAACAAGGTATGATAAAACGTACGTTGTGTTTCACCAATCCTGCCTATCTGTCCTTGACCAGCGGGCAGATGGTAGTCAAGATGCCAGAGGTGGAGAATGCCGACTTGCCCGAGCCTATCAAGCAGGAGAGCGTAAGGACTATTCCCGTGGAGGATATTGGCGTGGTGGTGCTCGACAACAAGCGCATCACCATTACGCACGGACTGCTGGAAGTCTTGCTGGAAAACAACTGCGCTGTTATCACTTGTGATTCGAGGAGCATGCCCGTGGGATTGCTCCTGCCGCTCTGTGGCAACACGGTGCAGAGCGAGCGTTTCCGTCACCAACTGGATGCCTCGTTGCCGTTGCGGAAACAACTTTGGCAACAGACAGTGAAAGCCAAGGTGGACAATCAAGCTGCCCTCTTGCAAGCTGCTACCCATGCCGAGGTGGGATGCATGAGAAAGTGGTCTGCCGAGGTGCGTAGCGCGGACGTGGGAAACATAGAAGCCAGGGCGGCCGCTTACTATTGGAAACAGTTGTTTGCCGAGGTGGAGGGACTGGAGAATTTTACCCGTGACCGTGAGGGGATGGCTCCCAACAACCTGCTTAACTATGGCTACGCTATCCTGAGGGCAGTCATAGCCAGGGCGTTGGTGTCTAGTGGCATGTTGCCCACGTTGGGCATCCATCATCACAATCGCTATAACGCCTACTGCCTGGCGGATGATATCATGGAGCCTTATCGGCCATTTGTGGACAGATTGGTGCTTGACATCGTTACGCGGCAGGGTGCGGCTTCCTGCGAGGAACTCTCCAGGGAACTGAAGATGGCACTACTCTCCATTCCCGTGATAGACGTGAAGATTGGCGGCAAGCGCAGTCCGCTGATGGTGGCCGCCAGCCAGACTACGGCTTCCCTTTATAAGTGTTTCAGCGGTGAGGCGCGCCTCGTCTCTTATCCTGTGCTTTGAATGGCGGCGGACAGGTTTAGCGAATATCGTGTCATGTGGATACTGGTGTTTTTCGACTTGCCCACGGAGACCAAGCGTGACAAGAAGACGTACGCCATCTTTAGGAACAAGTTGCGCAGGGATGGCTTCACCATGTTCCAGTTCTCCATCTACGTGCGCCATTGCGCCAGCATGGAGAACGCGGAGGTGCACATGAAGCGCGTGCGCGCCTTTCTGCCAAAGTATGGAAAGGTGGGTTTGATGTGCGTCACGGACAAGCAGTTCGCCAGCATGGAACTTTTCTATGGCCAGAAACCCCAAAAGCCCAACGCCCCAGGCCAGCAGCTGGAGCTGTTTTAGACCAGAGGCGTTGGATTCTCTTTATAGTCTCACCGCGTCGGAGTTACCAGCGCATTATTTTTTCAACACATATATGGCGTGTGTCCTGTTGCCTGTGCGCAGGATGCCCGTACTCTCGTCATGCGACCATTTGGCCAGTTCCCGGTAGGCCGTGGTGCGGCTCAGGCCGGAAAGGGCAACGTAGTCGGCCAGGTACATCACGCTGTGTTCCGCTATGAATGCCTTGGCTCGCTTCAGGCGTTCTTCCTCCGTGTAGGGAGACACACGGCGGCGGAATCTTCCCGGTGCTTTCGTGAGGTGCATGTGGTCATTGACAGCGTTCATGAGCTTTTTCTCCGGGCCGGAAGTTAATGCTCCCCACGCAGAAGCTGGTGGCGTTTCTGCGGCCGCCCTCTCCGTCCTCCGTCTCCCGCTCCACGCCTTTACGGTAGGCCAGGGAGGGAGTGAACACGCCCAGCCCGTCTATCTTCACGGAGTCCCCTTCACCCAGGTTCTCCGCCATGTAGCTCCATAGATAGTCTATCACGGCCACTATTTCGCCTCTGGAGAACGTGGTGTGGCTGGCTATCTGCTTAGCCAGCGCATTGCTGTCAACACATTGCCCGATTATTAATTTAGGGTAGGTCAGCGTCTTTCCCTCCTTGTTGAGGTCGACAGCCTCCTGCATTACGTATTTTGCCATACCTTGTTGAATTCGTATTACTTACCTGCAAAGATACAAAATAATAGGAGCAAATGCAAGAGAAGATAGCTGAATAATCTGTTCCACGACGTGGAATAGAACTATTAGTTGGCTTTTTGCGATTTATACCTTATTTATCATGAGTTTGACGGATTATGTTTTGCGCATATCCTAAATGTAGAGACGTGGCGTGCCGCATGTATGTGTCACGCCATTTCTGCAATTTTTCTCGAACTCACGTTATTTAGAAAAGATTTGTTATAGGTGTTTTTTTTGATTCTTTTCATTTCTTTTCAAATTGTTTATACCCAGTTTCGCCTTTTCATGGAAAAAGAAAGAGCGTGAAGGTATATAAGCAAGAAGGAAGAAACCTCTCGTTTGTTGAGGTCTCTTCCTTCAAGCATGGGATTTTTCCCATTTCTATCATTGCTTACAACACTCTCATATTGAGCTACTTCCACATAATCAGGTGTTGTTCAATAAGCAAAGATACGAATT
>FR882124.1 GCA_000435635.1 Prevotella sp. CAG:1320
CCGAGGCTCGTGATTTGATGATAACTCGTGCCGAGGAATACTTTAACATCCCCATCCGAAAAAAAATCTGGGGCCAAATAGTCAAGGAACTGGTCTGCGGGCGCGGCTTGAAGGTCGCGCTTGCCTGCCGTCTGTTTGGCCGTTGTCGCCAGGCTTTCTACCAGTCGAAAGCCGACATCGTGTCGGAATTGAAACGGGAGCGTGTAATCATAGGAAACGTACGGGAAATCCGCAAGGAAGACCCCGGGATTGGCGGTTATAAGCTTTGGGTCATGCTTTGTGCCCTGTTCGGTTCCGGGTTTATGCCCGGCCGTGACAGTTTCTACACGCTTCTGCGTCGTCATCACCTGATGCTTCCCCCTCGTAAAGTCCGCCATACGACAAACTCCAACCACCGCTACCATAAGTGGAAAAATTTGGTGAAAGGGCTTGTGCCTGCGGCAGCCAATCAAATATGGGTTGCCGACATCACCTATATAGAGCTTGCTGACGGAAATGTGTGTTACCTGCATCTGATAACCGACGCCTACTCGCATAAGATTG
>FR882125.1:0-17004 GCA_000435635.1 Prevotella sp. CAG:1320
GAATTGCACAAACCAATAGTCGTAAAGCTGCCTGGCCATCTTCTCTAAATTATCATTTAACGAACAATCATCGCTTCTATAGAATTGAGACCGTGGATTCAATAGAACGGGGAGGCGGAATCTACAGAATCGGGAGTGCGGTTCCCATAGAAACGAGAAAGGTCTCCCGCTGGACGCAAAACATGATATGCACGCTTAAGCGCGTCTCGAATGCGCTTAAGCGAAAGGGCGTGAGGGTCGAGATCTCTTAGTCTTCCTTCTTCAGCTCGTGGGAGATGCGGTGTACGGTGTAAAGCTCCAGGATGGCGGCGATGAGCAGGAAGACTACCCACTTGTTGTAGACATAGGTGAGGTAGGCCACCCGGTTGTCAAAAAGGTCGATGAAAAGGCCATGCACCGTGTCCACCATGGAGATGCCCGAGAGAATGAAGCAGAGGTCGGCGAAGTATTGTATGTTCTTCAATCGGCGGATGGTGAGATTGTTGCCTTCATAGACTTGGGTGGCTTGTGTCACGGAGAACAGCACCGTGCCTAGCAGAAACAGCCAGGAGGTAACGCCCACCAGCTTGGGCACCATAAAGCCTATGGCCATGCAGCCCGCTCCCACGGCCATGAGAATGCCTCCCATGGCGAATATGGCAAATTGCGTCTTGCTCAGTTCTTTCATGTCTTTGGATTATTCGGCGGCAGGCAGGTCGGTGCTTAACACGAAGATGTCCTCGTCGTCATGCTTCATGAAGTAACGTTCCCTGGCAATTCTCTCTATGGTCTTGGGGTTGTGGCGCAACTCTCGCAGCAACTTGTTGTCGGCCTCGTATTGCGCTTGGTAGGTGGCTATCTCCTTTTCCAGCTCCGCTATTTCCATCTCGTAGATCATCATCTGGCGGAAGCTGTTCTCGTCTAGCACTCCAATAATCAAGAAGCCCCCTACTATCGTGATGAGATACTTGTAGTGGGCCAGGAAATTCCAAACCATCCGGATGCGTGTCGCCATAATTAAATATTGGTATTTGGTTGCAAAGATAGCATTTTTTTCTTATCTTCGCGCAAAACTTATAGGAAATTATGGAAGAATATATCGTATCGGCCCGGAAGTACCGTCCGATGTCGTTCGACTCTGTGGTGGGGCAGGAAGCGCTTACCACTACGCTGAAGAACGCCGTGAGGAGCGGAAAGCTGGCACACGCTTATTTGTTTTGCGGCCCTAGAGGGGTGGGCAAGACTACTTGCGCCCGCATTTTCGCGAAAGCCATCAATTGCGAGTGCCCAAGAGAAGACGGTGAGGCTTGCAATGAGTGTGAGAGTTGCAAGGCTTTCAACGAGCAGCGCAGCTACAATATCTTCGAGTTGGACGCGGCCAGCAACAATTCCGTGGAGAACATCAAGGCTTTGATGGAGCAGACCCGCATCCCTCCGCAGGTGGGAAAATACAAGGTGTTTATCATAGACGAGGTGCACATGCTTTCCACCGCGGCCTTCAACGCTTTCCTGAAAACCCTGGAGGAACCCCCTGCCCACGTGGTGTTCATCCTGGCCACCACGGAGAAGCACAAGATATTGCCCACCATCTTGAGCCGTTGCCAGATATATGACTTTGAGAGAATGACCGTGGCTGACACGGTCAACCACTTGAAGATGGTGGCAGACAAGGAAGGTATACACTACGAGGATGAAGCTTTGGCCGTAATCGCGGAGAAAGCGGACGGCGGTATGCGTGACGCTTTGTCCATCTTTGACCAAGTGGCCAGTTTCTGTCAGGGAGACATTACTTATGCCAAGGTGACAGAAGACCTTAACGTGCCCGATGCCGACAATTACTTCCGTTTGGTGGACATGGCGTTAGAGAACAAAGTAAGCGGTATGATGGTGTTGCTGGACCAGTTGTTGGGGAAAGGGTTCGACGGCTCGTTGCTGATGCAAGGGTTGGCTGCCCACGTGCGCAACGTGATGATGGCGAAAGACGAACAAACCTTGCCCCTGCTGGAAGTGAGCCAAGAGAGGAGGCGGAAGTATGCCGAGCAAGCCAAGAATGCCCCCACTCCCTTCCTCTATAAAGCCTTGCGGATATTGAACGAATGTGACGTGAACTATCGGCAGAGCTCTAACAAGCGCCTGTTGGTGGAGCTGACGTTGATAAGAGTGGCGCAAATCACGCAACCGGCGGATGAAGACGTGCCAGGTGCGGGGCGTAGCCCCTACAGATTGAAAATCCTGTTCCAGAAACAGCAACCAGTTCCACGGCAATCCGTTCAGCAGGTGACGGAGGTGGTGCGACCCAGCCAACCCGCGGTGGCTGAGGAGAAGGTTGCTCCCCGAGAGATTAAACCCTCAGACATGAAATTTGGGATGTCTTTCTCCCAGATACTCCATCCCGACCAGGGAGGACAATCAACCTATCAAGCCCCGCAGGCTCAGTCCGTCACGGCGCATACCGTGGCGGAGGAGCGGCAGCGGCCTTTCCAGCCAGAAGACTTGAGGCGGGCATGGGCGATTATCTGCAATGAGATAGCCAAGGACAAAGACCGCGTGGCCTTGGCGGTTCGCATGCGCAACATGAATGTCGCCATCACGCGTTATCCCGAGGTGGAAGTCGTGGTGGACAACAATATGTTGTTGGAGCAGATGAAGGCCATGCGGGAGGAGCTGCTGGCAGGCCTGGTCGAGAGGCTGGACAACTCCTCCGTGCGATTGAATTTGCGGCATGCCAAGCCTGAAGAGGTGGTGATGCCGCTTTCCAAGAAAGAAGTCTTTGAGGCTATGACAAAGAAATCGCCCGCCATCGAGCGATTGCGGGCGACATTGGATCTCACGTTGACGTGAGTTTCCTTTTTCTTTCCGTTTGATTACAAGGCTCTCCGCGTGGGAACTTTTTTGTTTCCGCCAAAAGCTAGATGAGCGGTATGCCAGCCTTTTCGCATTCCTCTCTCATGTCTTGCGGCCAGATGCTGGCTTGTATTTCTCCTATGTGGGCTTTGTGGAGCATCACCATGCAGAGACGGCTCTGTCCTATGCCGCCTCCTATTGTTAGCGGCAGCTCCCCATTGAGTAACTTCTGGTGGAAATATAGTTTTTCACGCTCCTGCTTCCCCTCCAGTTCCAATTGTCTGATTAGGCTTTCCTTGTTGACGCGGATACCCATGGAACTCAACTCAAACGAGTGTTCCAGAGTGGGATACCATATCAGTATGTCACCGTTGAGGCCCGCCTTCCCGTTCTCGGCCATGGTGCTCCAGTCGTCATAATCGGGAGCGCGGCCATCGTGCTTCTTCCCGTTGGCCAGCTTGCCGCCTATGCCTATGACGAACACGGCTCCATATTCCCGGCAGATGGCGTCCTCGCGCTCCTTGGGGCTCTTGTCTGGATACATGGCCAGTAGGTCTTCACTGTGCACGAAATGTATGTTGGAGGGCAAGAAGGGCTTCAGCTGCGGATAAGTCTCATATACCAGGAACTCCGTGCGGCGTATCACCGCGTAGATGCGGCGCACCACGTCTTCCAGGAAGGCCAACGTGCGATCTTCCGCGCCTATCACGGCTTCCCAGTCCCATTGGTCTACGTAGAGGGAGTGCAGGTTGTCCAGCTCCTCGTCAGCGCGAATGGCGTTCATGTCGGTATAGATTCCGTAGCCTTGTTGCACTTCATATTCGGCCAGGGTCAGCCTTTTCCATTTCGCCAAGGAGTGAACTACTTCCGCCTCGGCATCATCCAAGTCCTTGATGGGAAAGGTGACTGGTCTCTCCACGCCATTCAGGTCATCGTTGATGCCCAGTCCTTTGAGCACGAAGAGGGGTGCGGTGACCCTGCTCAAGCGCAGTTCCGTGGAAAGGTTTTGCTGGAAAAAGTCCTTTATCAATTTGATGCCTTGCTCGGTTTGCCGCTTGCTGAGGGCGGCTTTATATCCTTTAGGCGTTATCAGTTTGCTCATAGTCTTTGGTGTTATTTTGAAAAATCTCCGCAAAGATAAACAATTTTGTGTGAACGTGCAAACATTTTCCCCAAATTATTTACGAATTGTCATTGTTTGGGAACTTTTGGGATAAATCTTTTGTTATATCAGGAAATATTATTACCTTTGCACCCACATATCCACAAGGCTCCGTAGCTTAGCTGAATAGAGCGTCAGATTCCGGTTCTGAAGGTCATGGGTTTGAATCCCATCGGAGTCACTTTCAAACGATTTATTTACCAACTCACTTATTCTTATTTTATGGATCTTACCGAAAGGTTTATTGGTTATACGCAGTTCGACACCCAGTCGGATGAGGATTCTGATACCGTCCCTAGTACGGCGAAGCAACTGGTCTTCGCCAAATTCTTGAAAGAACAATTGGAGGACGAGGGTCTTGACGACGTGGAAATGGACGACATGGGTTATGTTTACGCCACCTTGAAATCAAATACCAAGAAAGAAGTTCCCACCATCGGATTTATCGCCCACTATGATACCAGCCCCGATTGCAGCGGAAAAGACGTGAAGGCAAGGGTCATACGCAATTATGATGGCGAGGATATCACGCTGTCTCCCGGTATAGTGACCAGCGTGGAGAAGTTCCCGGAATTGAAGTTCCACAAGGGCGAGGATATTATAGTGACAGATGGCACTACCCTGTTAGGAGCCGATGACAAGGCTGGCGTGGCTGAAATCGTGCAGGCCATGTGCTATTTGAGAGACCATGACGAGATAAAGCATGGTGATATACGCGTGGCTTTCAATCCTGACGAGGAGATAGGGCGAGGTGCCCATCATTTTGACGTGGAGCGTTTTGGCTGCGAGTGGGCTTATACCATGGATGGCAGTGACTTGGGTAATCTGGAGTTTGAGAATTTCAACGCGGCTTCCGCCAAGGTGAGGCTGAAAGGCGTGAGCGTGCATCCTGGATATGCCAAGGGAAAAATGATCAATGCCTGCAGGTTGGCCACGGAGTTTCAGTCCATGATACCAGAGGAAGAGACACCGGAGTCTACTGAGGGCTATCAGGGATTCTATCACCTGACGGGCATCAAGGCTAACGTGGAGGAGGCTACGTTGCAGTACATCTTGCGGGATCATGACCGCAGGCGCTTCGAGGACAAGAAAGACTATATAGAGGAGTGCGCCAAGCTTATCAACGAGAAGTATGGCGAAGGCACTTGCGAGGCGGAGATACATGATCAGTATTACAACATGAAGGAAAAGTTGGACCCGGTGATGCATGTCACGGAGATAGTGTTGCAGGCCATGCAGGATTGTGGCGTTCCTCCCCGCGTGGAGCCTATCCGCGGCGGAACAGATGGCGCACAACTTAGTTTCAAGGGATTGCCTTGTCCAAATATCTTCGCTGGTGGTGTCAACTTCCATGGTCCCCATGAGTTCGTCAGCATACAGGTAATGGAAAAGGCCGTGCGGACTATCGTGCGGATATGTGAAATCACGGGCCACTATAACGATTGATTTCTCTTTGGGAAAGTGGTGGTTTTTCACCCCATTCATATTTATACTGAATAGCCCCAAGTCGGTCTTTTGGCGCTTGGGGCTATTTCTTGCTTCCTCCAGTTACCCTTTCACGCGCGCGTATTATATATAAGGTATAGAAGAGGATAGATTTTGGGGAATACTGGAAGGAAATATTCCCTCTTTGGCAATACCTTTCCCTCTTCTCCGTTATTTAGATATGCAGTGGACAGACCGCATTCGGCAAGTCAAGGTTTTCTTGGTGGTGGCCGCCGTGCTTATAGCGGTGGTCTCACTCGTGGTTTCCCATTTCCTGGTGAAAGATCTTGCCCAGGAAGAAAAAAGCAAGATGGAGACATGGGCCGTGGCCATGAGAAGCCTGAACAGTGCCGATGAGAATACGGACATGAACCTGGTGCTACGCGTTATCAATGAAAACCACACCATCCCCGTTATCGTGTTAGACTCCAAAGGTGAAGCCCAGACCTTCCGCAACGTAGATGTGCAGGGAGATAGCTATGAGGCCCAGTTGCGCCATGCTTCCCGGTTGGGCAACAAGTGGAGCGAGAAGGAAGGGCGGAGCGTTACCATCTGGCTGGATGACACCGTCCATCATGACTACTTGCGAGTGTGCTATGACGAGTCTACCCTGCTCAAGCGGCTCTCGGTTTATCCTTTCGTCCAGTTGGGCGTGGTCATGCTTTTCGTGATAGTGGCCATCATCGCCCTGTTGGCCGCCAAGCGCGCCGAGCAGAACAAGGTTTGGGTGGGTCTCTCCAAGGAAACGGCTCATCAGTTGGGCACGCCTATCTCCAGCATGATGGCTTGGATGGAGCTGCTCAAGGAAGGGCAGCAAGACGAGAGCGTGGTGGAAGAGATGGAGAAAGACGTGGAACGGCTTCGCGTGATAGCTAACCGTTTCTCCAAGATAGGAAGCGTCCCCGAGCTGCAGCCCACCAACCTGCAAGACTTGCTCAATCATGTGGCGGACTACATGGAAAGGCGCATCTCCCGCAAGATAAGAATAGAGAGAGACCTGCCGAAGTGCCCCGTGATGGTCAATGCCAACGCCTCTCTCTTTGAGTGGGTGGTAGAGAACCTGGTGAAGAATTCCGTGGATGCCATAGGGCAAGACGGCGGCGCCATCAAGATAGAGCTGAGAGATGACGGCAGGCGTGCGCTCATCGAGGTGTCAGATACGGGCAAAGGCATCCGGAAGAAAGACATTCCCCACGTATTCCGCCCTGGTTTCACCACCAAGAACCGTGGCTGGGGGCTGGGTCTTTCGCTGGCTTGGCGCATCGTGGAGATTTATCATCATGGCAAGATAAGGGTGAAATATTCCGAGATGGGCAAGGGAACCACTTTTCGCATAGAGCTTCGGAAAAAGTAAGATGCTGATTTTAAAGCATTTTTTCGTAGAAAAATGTGCGTGATTCAAAAAAAAATCGTAACTTTGCAGCCCGTAAAACCAAATGGACAAGGCATATATGTGCACTACTTCGCTTTTACGAATAGACTTGAAGGCTCTTCACGAGGGTGAAAACACTGCCGTTTATGAGCTGGACGATGCCTATTTCAAGGCGATAGCCGCCCCCGATATCCAGAAGGGAACGCTTGCGCTCCGTTTCAAGGCGAAGCGCATAGGCGACCTCTATGAGCTGGATTTCCATGTGGAGGGTGTAGTGTATGTGGCTTGTGATATATGCTTGGAAGAGATGGGGCTGCCCATCCGGAACGACGGAAAGCTGACCGCGAGGCTCGGTGACGAGAACGTCGAGGATGGCGACATGGTCATCGTGGACAAGGAAGATGGCGTGCTCGATGTTTCTTGGTATGTCTATGAGCTTATCGCCTTGGCCATTCCCATCAAGCATGTTCATGAGCCAGGGCAGTGTGACCCGGCCATGGTGGCGAAACTCCAGCAGCTCTCCGCTGACGGGGAGAGGCCTGGGGAGGCTGAGAGCATAGACCCCAGGTGGGCCAAGCTTCAGCAGTTGCGAACGGAAGATTAACATTTAAACATAAAATAATTATGGCACATCCTAAAAGAAGACAGTCAAAGACTCGTACACGTAAAAGAAGAACTCATGATAAGGCAGTAGTTCCCACGTTGGCAATATGCCCCAATTGTGGCGCTTACTACGTATACCATACCGTATGCGCTACTTGTGGCTACTACAGGGGAAAGGTTGCCGTGGTTAAGGAAGCCGCTGAGTAATCATGGGAAAGATCAAGGCAGTTATCGCTGGAGTAGGGGGCTATGTGCCCGAATACGTGCTCAACAACGAGGAGTTGTCGCGCATGGTGGACACCAGTGATGAGTGGATCATGGCGCGCGTCGGCATCAAGGAAAGACGCATCTTGACAGAGGAGGGCTTGGGCACGAGCTATATGGCTCGCAAGGCCGCTAAGCAACTCATCCAGAAGACGGGTGTGAACATCGACGAGATAGACGCGCTCATCGTTACCACTACCACTCCTGATTACAAGTTCCCTTCCACCGCTTCCATCGTGGTGGGCAAGCTCGGGCTCAAGAATGCTTTCGCCTTCGACTTGGAGGCCGCATGTTGCGGTTTCCTCTATACGCTCGACTTGGCGGCCACGATGATAGAGAGTGGCCGATACAAGAAAATCATCGTGATAGGTGCGGACAAGATGTCATCGTTGGTAGACTATACCGACCGTGCCACTTGCGTGCTCTTCGGTGATGGAGCTGGAGCCGTGCTCGTGGAAGCCAGCGAGGATGAGAGCCTGGGCGTTCAAAACTCTTATCTGCGCACGGATGGCATGGGATTGCCCTTCCTCCACATGAAAGCGGGAGGCTCAGTGTGTCCCGCCTCACAGTTCACGGTCTCCCATCGCCTGCATTATCTCTACCAAGAGGGGCGCACGGTGTTCCGCTATGCGGTGACCAATATGAGTGACGATATCTTGAAAATCATGGAGATGAACAATCTCACTCCCGATGACGTGGACTGGGTGATACCCCACGAGGCCAATCTCCGCATCATAGAGGCAGTGACCAAGCGCGCCGGGGTGCCCATGGAGAAGGTCGTGGTGAACATAGACCATTACGGCAATACGAGTGCGGCCACCATTCCCTTGGCTCTTTGGGACTATGAGGAGAAGCTCAAGAAAGGCGACAACGTCGTGTTCACAGCCTTTGGAGCGGGCTTCGTGCATGGAGCCTCCTACTACAGGTGGGCATACGATGGTGCCGCGGCAGCCGCAAAGAAATGACGCTCGTCTACATGTAAAACCCATCAACGCACCGCTCGTATACCGATATGAGTGTGTGCGTTTTTTCGTTTAAATAGTTAGAGATGCACAAAGCAGGATTCGTAAACATTGTGGGTAATCCCAATGTGGGCAAGAGCACGCTCATGAACCAGTTGGTGGGCGAGCGCATCAGTATTGCCACCTTCAAGGCGCAGACCACACGCCACCGCATCATGGGCATAGTCAACACTGATGACGTGCAGATTGTGTTTTCGGATACGCCTGGCGTGTTGAAGCCCAACTACAAGATGCAGGAGATGATGCTCGCTTTCTCGGAGAGCGCCTTGGCCGATGCCGATGTCTTGCTCTATGTCACTGACGTGGTGGAAGACCCCGAGAAGAACAAGGACTTCCTGGACAAGGTGCGGCAGATGACCATCCCCGTACTGCTGCTGGTGAACAAGATAGACCAGACAGACCAAAAGACCCTGGGCGATATCGTGACCAAGTGGCACGGGTTGTTGCCGAAGGCCGAGATACTTCCCATCTCCGCCAAGAACAAGTTTGGCACGGACATGCTCCTGAAGCGTATTAAGGAGCTGCTGCCCGAGTCACCCGCCTATTTCGACAAAGAGCAACTCACCGACAAGCCCGCCAAGTTCTTCGTCTCGGAGATTATCCGCGAGAAGATACTCCTCTATTATGACAAGGAGGTGCCTTACTCCGTGGAGGTAAGCGTGGAGCGTTTCAAGGAGGAGGATCGTCTTATCCATATCAACGCCGTTATCTACGTGGAGCGAGACTCCCAGAAGGGTATCATCATAGGCCACCAGGGCGTGGCCCTGAAAAAGGTGAGCACAGAGGCGCGCAAGGCACTGGAAAAGTTCTTCGGCAAGAAGATATACCTGGAGACTTTCGTCAAGGTAGACAAAGACTGGCGCAATTCTCAGCGGGAGTTGAGGCAATTCGGTTACGATCCCGAATAGCGCGCCCGTCCTAGACATACGTCCTGAATGGAAAAGAGGACAGACCCTCTCCTGGCAAGGGAGAGAGCCGGAGCCTTAAGGTCACGCTTCGGCAAAACAGAGTAACCACCAGGGAGCCGTGACCTCTCCCTGACTCCCGCCGATGAGACGGGGGACAAACTCAACCAAATACAGCAATGGGAAATCTAGTAGCTATCGTAGGACGCCCCAACGTGGGCAAGAGTACATTGTTTAACCGTCTTACCCAATCACGCCGGGCCATCGTCAGCGACACGGCCGGCACTACCCGCGACCGCCAGTATGGCAAGTGCACGTGGAACGGCAAGCAGTTCTCCGTGGTGGATACGGGCGGATGGGTGGTCAATTCAGACGACATCTTCGAGGAGGCTATTCGCCAGCAAGTGTTGGTGGCCACGGAGGAAGCCGACTTGTTGCTCTTCCTTGTGGACGTGGCGACGGGTGTCACCGATCTTGACACCGATGTGGCCGAAATCCTTCGCCGCACCAAGTTGCCCGTGATACTCGTGGCCAACAAGGTAGACAATAGCGGTCTTTATTATGAGGCAGCCGAGTTCTACAAGCTGGGCTTGGGCGATCCCATGTGTGTCAGCTCCATCAACGGTGGAGGAACAGGTGAGCTGTTGGACCTGGTGGTGGAGAAACTCGCCACCCAGGAAGAAGAGACCCTGGAGGAAGACATTCCCCGTTTCGCCGTGGTGGGCAGGCCCAATGCGGGCAAGAGCAGCATCATCAACGCCTTCATAGGCGAGGATCGCAATATCGTGACTGAGATAGCTGGCACCACCCGGGACAGCATCTATACCCGATATGACAAGTTCGGCTTCGATTTTTACCTGGTGGACACCGCGGGTATCCGCCGCAAGAACAAGGTGACGGAAGACCTGGAGTTCTACTCTGTGATGCGCTCCATCCGCGCCATAGAGAATAGCGATGTCTGCATACTCATGATAGATGCCACCAGGGGCATAGAGGCGCAAGACATGAACATCTTCCAGCTGATACAGAAAAACAACAAGAGCCTGGTGGTGGTGGTCAACAAGTGGGACTTGGTGGAAGACAAGACTCCCGTGGCCATCAGGACTTTCGAGAGTGCCATACGCGAGCGCATGGCTCCCTTTACCGATTTCCCCATCATCTTCGCCTCGGCTGTCACCAAGCAGCGCATCTTCAAGGTACTTGAGACAGCCAAGCAAGTCTATCTCAACCGCAAGCTGCGCATCGGCACCTCCAAGCTCAACGAGGTGATGCTGCCTATCATCGAGGCCTATCCACCTCAGTCGGTAAAGGGCAAGTATATCAAGATAAAGTATTGCACGCAGTTGCCTAACACGCAGATACCTTCTTTCGTGTTTTACGCCAACCTGCCGCAATACGTGAAGGAGAACTATCGCCGCTTCCTGGAGAACAAGATCCGCGAGAACTGGACCATGACGGGTTGCCCCATCAATATCTTTATCCGGCAGAAATGAGACATTTTCTTCCTGTCCTTTCGCTTGCCGTCCTGCTGCTCAGTCTTGCCGCTTGCCGCAAGCAAGTAGATCCTGCCCAGATGGCGGCCGTGGCCGCCAAGGGCTATTACGACCTTTTGCTGGAAGGCAACTATGAAGCCTATGTGGATGGTTTCCATTACCCCGACTCCATTCCCGCTTCCTATCGCCGACAGCTGTTGGATAACGCCCGCATGTTTATCGCCAACCAGCGGGAGGCGCACAAGGGCATCAAGCGTGTAGAGGTGACTACCGCCAAGGCCGACACGGCCACCCATTCCGCCAATGTCTTCTTGCTCTTCGTCTATGGCGACAGCGTGAAGGAGCAAGTCTTGGTGCCCATGGTGGAGAGCCGGGGTGGGTGGAAGATGCGGTGAGGCATCGCGAACGTGTTCGGAAAGCCGCCGCCATTACATGGAAAAGAAGACATATTTCCTAGCCTAGGGAAGTATGTCTTCTTTTTTTGAGGTATATGATTGTGGCCGTGGGATAGGCAAATGCCGTTTCAGTACTTTCGCAAGCTACGTTACCTGCCATACTCTATTGGAACCAGAACCATTTTGTCGTTCTCTACAAGATCAAGGGAAAGCGGGCATACTTTGTCGCTGACCCGGCGAAAGGACTTGTTACTTATAGTCATGATGACTTTGTAGGCCATTGGATGTTGACGCATCTTGGCGGTGAGGAGTGTGGAGTCGCCATGGTCGCTGGCGGACAGCCAAAAGGGTATTGACATTAGTCATGTCGTGTTTATGTATGCCCCTCATGCCCTTGTGAAAACATTGGATGTTGTGAGTATACATATCCCCAAAGGAAAGGTGACGGCTATCGTCGGAGCGTCGGGAAGCGGAAAGACCACGCTTGTCAAGCTCATGTTGGGATACTATCCTGTCTTGGAAGGCAAAATTAATGTTGGCGGAACAGATGTCAACGATCTTAACAAAGATTGGTGGCGGCAACAGTGTGGCGTTGTCATGCAAGAAGGCGTGATATTCTCGGAGAGTATCGCGAGGAACATCGCCGTAGACGATAGTGAGGTAGACAAGGAGAGATTGGCGCAAGCCGCAAGGATTGCCTGCATTCGTGATTATGTAATGTCATTGCCTTTGAAGTACAATACCAAGATAGGGAGAGATGGAGTGGGGCTGAGCCTGGGACAGAAGCGACGCGTCTTGATAGCCAGAGCGGTCTACAAGGATCCAGATTATATATTCTTGGATGAGGCGACCAATTCTCTTGATGCCAATAACGAACGTGCTATCGTGGAAAATCTAGCCAAGTTCTATCAAGGTAAAACAGTGGTGGTGCTTGCCCACAGGTTGAGCACTGTTCGTGATGCTGACCAGATAATCGTGCTTCATCAAGGCAAGGTGGTGGAGACAGGAAATCATGAAACACTGATAGCGAGAAAGGAGCTTACTATGACCTTGTCAAGATATTGGCAAGATACCGCCTTTGTTGATAAGAACTGGAACGTCATCAAGGACAAGCTGTGTGCCACGGTGCGTCGCTACAGAGATGATACGTCTTGATTGACAGGGCGCTATAGGCTGTTTTCAAATCAAGTTGTTTTGCTGGGGAAAACAACTTGATTTCCTTTGCAAAATAACTTGTTTTCGTCAGCAAAATAAGTTAAATCGCGACGCGAAATAACTTGTTTTGAAAACCCTCAATAACCCCTCGTCTCCGGGCATCCAAATGCCCCTAAAAAGTATCCTTGCTTATTTGCCCGACTCACCTTGGTTGATTCCGGTTTCAATATAGGTGACTCGGGCAATGCACCTTAGGTGACTTGGCGGACATCCTGTAATGCATGGTTTGAGGCAAAAGGCAGCGAGAGCAATATCTTGAAATAAATGGTTGCGGCATTCAAGTCGCGTCGGAAAGCCATGGGAAGAGTCTCCGTGCCGTGTCCCTTTGGGGATGGGCGGGAAGTCAGGCTCGTCCCATGGTTTTGGCCGCTTGCGCGATGAGGGCGGCGGTTTCGTCGATGCCCAGCCTGTCGGTATTGAGCATGAGGTCATAGCTTTCGGGGGAAGTCCATGCCTTTCCCGTGTAGCGGCGGCAGTGGTTGGCTCTGCCCGTGTTGACTCGTGCCTGCTTGCGGGCGGCCTCTTCCTCGCTGACACCGAGGCGTTGGGCGACGCGCTTGATGGCGGAGTCGCGGCTGGAGGCGATGAATACCCGCAACGCATGGGGATGGTCTCGCAGTGTCCAGTTGGCTAGTCGACCCACGATGACACAGTCTCCCTCGTGCGCCAGCTCACGTATGGTGCGGCTCTGGCTGACGAAGATGGCGTCGTCGCGGGAAGGGTTCATGGAGCTGGGGATGCCGCTGTCTTCCATCACCAGCTCCCACAGCCGCGAGGTGGGGATGTTTTGCTCGCTGCGTTCCACTACCTCCGGGGAATACCCCATGCGCCGCGCCGTGAGGTCTATCAGTTGGCGGTCGTAGCAAGGCCATCCCAGTTTCTCGGCCACGGCATGCGCCACGTCGTTGCCTCCGCTGCCGTAAGCGCGGGCTATGGTAATCACATGGTGCCCGCTCCACTGGTCTTTCTCCTCCACGGTGGTCTTCTCCCGTTCGGCCCGCGGTATCAGCAGCTGGTCGAGCCACTTGATATGGGGAGCGAGCACACGCACCATCATGCCCACGTAGAACATGGAGATGAGCGTGCCGATGCCTACCATGGACCAGTCCCAATGGCCGAAGTAGACGAACATGAACACCGCCCCGATGGTGACGAGCAGCGTGTCGGTGCATATCTTTACCTTGCCGAAGTCGCGGCGGGCAAACCTGGCGATGGCAAGCGGGAAGCCCTCGCCCGCCAGCATGAGGGAATCGCAGCGCACCTCAAGGGCTATGCCGAAGGCGAGTATGCCGCCGCCGAGCAATAGCTCCATGAAGCGCAAGGGGTAGCCGATGGCGGGGCTGAGGCTGGCGGGCACTTGCAGGAATCCCGTGAGCCACATCGTGAGGTCGGTGTAGAAGCCAAAGAGGAACGAAACGGCTATCTGCAGCCACTGCCGGCACTCGAAGCCGCGGCGCAGCAAGGCCACTTGCGTGGCGATGAAGAACACGTGCATGCAGATGGTGAGTTGCCCCATGGTGAGCGTCACGCCTGGCACCAGCGACAGGATATAGGGCGGGGCGGAGATGGGGGAAGAACCGAGATTGGCCCTGATGGATAGCGAGGTGCCGAACGCTATCACGAACAGTATGAATATGAAGGCGATATATCGCCGTGTCCACTCTTCCTTGCTTCTCTTTCTTGTTTCCATAAGCCTGTTATCGCTAAAAACCAGCATGGCTTCCGTTTCTCTTGCCATGGCCGTTTCCTGTCGCGAAGTTACTCAAAATGTGGCTCACGGGGAAACTTCCGCCCTGGCTTTAAACTTATTTAAACTTGTCATGCCGCTGTGGACTCATCTCTCCAAGGCTGGCGGAAACGGCGCGCTTTTGCCCTGTGGGCGCGTTTTCGCTCCTCAAATGCACGCTTTTTGCAGGCGTTTGTCATGTTTTTCGCTTTTATTCATTATTTTTGTCGTAGAAATCCTCAAATTAAAATAACACGCTATGAAAAAAATTATCCTAACATCCGCTCTCGCGTTGCTGGCCGTGGCTGGCCTCCAGGCGCAGACAAAATGGACGGCCACGTGGGCGACGGCCATTGAAGCCCCCTTGGCGGAGAGCGACATGCCCAAGACGACAATGACGGATCACTCCCTGAGGCAGGTCATCCACGTGAGCATTGGCGGCGAGAAGCTCCGCCTGCAATTGTCTAACGAGAAGAGCGCGCAGCCTGTGGAAATCAAGTCGGTGTACATCGCCGACACCGATGGAGGCAAGGACATCGAGGCGAAGACGGCCAAGTATCTCACTTTCGGCGGTAAACGCTCGGTGACCATAGAGCCCGGCAAGGCGGTGTATACGGACATCGCCGCCTACAAGCTGAAGCCCCTGCAGCGGCTCTCGGTGACCATCAACTACGGGAAGACTCCCGAAAAGGCCACCACGCATCGTGGCTCGCGCACGACTTCCTACCTGATGGCGGGCGAGGCGCGGCCCACCGCGGCCTTTACCCCCGTGGAGACGTTTGAGCACTGGTACAGCATCGCCGCCCTGGAAGTGGAGGCTCCCGCCTCTACGCGCTGCATAGCCTGCCTGGGAAACAGCATCACCGACGGCCGCGGCACTACCACCGACGCGCAGAACCGCTGGACGGACGTGCTGGCCGAGGAGCTTGGTGGCAAGGTGGCGGTCATCAACCTGGGCATTGGTGGCAACTGCGTGATAGCCGGCGGACTGTCCGCCCCCGCTTCCCAGCGCTTTGACCGCGACATACTCGCCCAGCGGGGAGTGACCGACGTGGTTATCTTTGAGGGCGTGAACGACATTGGCGGCATCAGGGACGACGGCTCGAAGACCGTGGCTAAGCTGACGGAGTATTACGCTCTCTTCGCCAAGAAGGCCAAGGAGAGGGGCTTGAAGGTGTGGGGGGCTACCATCATGCCTTTCAAGAACAGTTTCATGAAGGGCGCCAGCATGGAACAGGCTCGCCAGAAGGTGAACGAGTGGGTGCGTGCCTCCGCTGACTATGACGGATACATAGACTTCGACAAGGCCACGCGGGATCCCAACGACCCCGAGGCCTTGCGCCAGGACCTGCAGAGTGACTGGCTTCACCCCAACGCCGAGGGCTACAAGGTGATGGGGCGGTGCGCCGCCGAGGTGCTGAAGTAACGTTTCTCCCTGCTCCGCATCTGCGGGACGGGACGGGTCCGCCTGCCTAGGGCGGAGACATATAGAAAAGCCCGCGCTAAGGGGATTCCCCGTAGCGCGGGCTTTTCTATATGTCCGTGGCGACGCAGTGTTTGCCCTTCGACGGGCGAGACATGGGAACGCGTCTCGGCGACAACGCGGGATGTCGCCCGGGAGGGAACGGCCTGGCGGGAGGGGTGTCCCGCGAGACCCCGCGGCTTTACAGTTCCCAGCCCACGGCGGAGGCTCCCAGCACGGCGGCGGAGCTGCCGTCGAGGCTGGAGATGAGGAACTTGGCCTTGCCGCGGAAGATGGGGAACACGTGCTTGTCGTAGGAGCGCTTGACGGGTTCCATCAGCAGGTCGCCCGCCTTGGTGAGTCCGCCGAAGAAGACGAAGGCCTCGGGCGAGGAGAAGACCGTGAAGTTGGCGCAGGCGCGGCCCAGCATGTCGCCCGTGAACTCATAGACGCGCTTGGCCAGCGCGTCTCCCTTGGCGGCGGCGAGGCTCACCTCCAGCGAGGTGATGTCCTTGGGCTTGTAGTCGCGCAGCAGGGAGGGCTCGTCGCTGGTCTGCAGGAACTCTCGGGCGGTGCGTGCCACGCCCGTGGCGGAGCAGTAGGCCTCCAGGCAGCCCTTCCGCCCGCAGCCGCAGGAGCGGCCGTTCTCCCACACCATGGTGGTGTGGCCCAGCTCGCCGGCGAAGCCGTCGCAACCGTAGACCATCTGCCCGTTGGCCACGATGCCAGAGCCCACGCCCGTGCCCAGGGTGATGTCGATGAAGTTCTTCATGCCCCTGGCCACGCCGTAGGTCATCTCGCCCAGGGCGGCGGCGTTGGCGTCGTTGGTGATGGCGACGGGCACCCCGCCCAGCGCGTCGCTGAAGAGCTTGGCCAGCGGCACCACGCAGTCGTGCGCCCAGGGCAGGTTGGGGGCGTACTCGATGGTGCCCCGGTAGTAGTTGGCGTTGGGCGCGCCGATGCCCATGGCCTTGATGGTGTCGAGTCCGCCCACGGTCTCGATGATGGGCATGAGGGCGTTGACGGCGTCACGCACGTAGTCTTCCACGCGGTCGTAGCCGCCGGTCTTGATGGCGG
>FR882125.1:17011-63056 GCA_000435635.1 Prevotella sp. CAG:1320
TCCGCGCGGTCGTGGCCGCCGGTCTTTATGGCGGTGGTGGCCTTGATTTCGCCACGGGCATCCACGATGCCGAACACGGAGTTGGTGCCTCCCAGGTCCAACCCGATGACGTAGGGTTTCAGCAAATTCTCTGTCATGATGGTATGTTTGGTTTTTGATACTAGACGAATATGTATTCGCGAAGATAGGGAGTTTCGGGCAGACCGCAAAATTATTTCCCCGTTTTTTCGCCCCCTTTTTCGCGCCGCCCGCAGGTGTAGTCCGCGCTACCCCTTGGTCTTTCCTGCGCTACCCCTTGGGATTTCTTGCGCTACACGGCGGTGTTTCCCGCGCTACACGGCGGTCTTTTGCGCGCTGCACGGCGGTGTTTTTCGCACTATACCGCCGTCTTTCCCGCGCAGGCAGTTGGATAGGCCCCGCGTCAATATGCCAAAAAAATGTCCCTGGGATGCCTTCTTTAGGGGAAAAATGCTTATCTTCGCGTTTTGTATGAACCAGTTGAACGAATTGAACCAACTCTTCCCCTTCCAGCTGGATATCCTCGACTTCATCTTCAAGGGTATCGTCATCGGCGTGATAGCCTCCGCCCCCATGGGGCCGGTGGGCATCCTGTGCATACAGCGCACGCTGAACAAGGGGCGCTGGTATGGCTTCGTCACGGGAGTGGGCGCGGCCTGCAGCGACTTGATATACGCCCTGGCGACGGGCTTCGGCATGAGCTTCGTGATGGACTTCATCCAGAACGCGCAGAACAAGTTCTACCTGCAGATTTTCGGCGGCGTGATGCTGCTCGTCTTCGGCGTGTATTGCTTCCTGAGCAACCCCATGAAGAAGATGCACCGCAGCAGCAACCGCCGGGGCACGCTGTGGCACAACGGCCTCACGGCCTTCCTGGTCACGCTCAGCAACCCGCTCATCATCTTCCTCTTCATGGCCACCTTCGCCCAGTTCGCCTTCATCGTGCCCCAGGCCCCGCTGCAGATGTGCGTGGGCTTCCTGAGCATCATCTTCGGCGCCCTGCTGTGGTGGTACGGCCTCTCCTGGCTGATAGACAAGGTGAGGGGAAGGTTCGACGTGGGCGGCATCGTCATCATCAACAAGATCATAGGCAGCGTGGTCGTCATCTTCTCGCTGATAGCCCTCGTGGGCACGATATTCAACCTCTACCACCTGCCCGAATTCTAGAGAAAGGAACCCATAGACATGTTCGTAGCGCAAGAACTCAGGAAGAAAAGCATCGCGGAATACCTGCTCTACATGTGGCAGGTGGAAGACATCATCAGGGCCTACGGCTGCTCGCTGCCCGTGATACAGCGCGAGTACATCAGCAAATTCGACTACACCGAGGAGCAGCTGGAGGAGGAGACCGACTGGTTCGGCAACCTCATCACCATGATGAACAGCGAGGGCAAGCGCGAGGGCGGCCACCTGCAGGTGAACGAGGTGTTGCTGCGCGACGTGGTAGACCTGCACAACCGACTGCTGCAGTCCGCCAAGTTCCCCTTCTACAGCGCCGAGTACTACAAGGTGCTGCCCTTCATCGTGGAGCTGAGGCAGAAAGGAGACAAGGAGGTCAACGAGATAGAGACCTGCCTGGACGCCCTCTATGGCGTGATGCTGCTGCGCCTGCGCCACAAGGACATCACGCCGGAGACCCAGCATGCCATCAAGGAGATATCCACCTTCGTGGGCATGCTGAGCGATTACTACGTCAAGGACCGCGCGGAGGGACTCGACTTCGGGGAGGACTGACCCCGCCCCCTATACATTATTAATATATACACGACAAGCAAGAGAAACGACATGAACGAGATAGAGAGAAGAAGGACATTCGCCATCATATCCCACCCCGACGCTGGAAAGACCACGCTCACCGAGAAGTTCCTGCTCTTCGGCGGGCAGATACAGGTGGCGGGCGCCGTGAAGAGCAACAAGATAAGGAAGACGGCCACCTCCGACTGGATGGACATCGAGAAGCAACGCGGCATCTCGGTCTCCACCTCCGTGATGGAGTTTGATTACGAGGGATACAAAGTCAATATCCTGGACACCCCAGGCCACCAGGACTTCGCCGAGGACACCTACCGCACGCTCACCGCCGTGGACTCCGCCATCATCGTGGTGGACTCCGCCAAGGGCGTGGAGGCGCAGACCCGCAAGCTCATGGAGGTGTGCCGCATGAGGAACACCCCCGTCATCATCTTCGTCAACAAGATGGACCGGGAGGGACGCGACCCCTTCGAGCTGCTTGACGAGCTGGAGCAGGAGCTGCGCATACACGTGCGCCCACTCTCGTGGCCCATTGGCCAGGGACTGCGCTTCAAGGGCGTGTACAACATCTACGAGCGGCAGCTCAACCTCTTCACCCCCAACAAGCAAAGAGTCACCGAGAAGGTGGCCGTAGACATACAGTCCGCTGAGTTGGACGAGCGGGTAGGGGAGCGTGAGGCCGCCCGGCTACGGGATGACCTGGAGCTGATAGACGGTGTATACCCAGCTTTCGACGTGGCCGCCTACCTGGCGGGCGAGACCGCCCCCGTGTTTTTCGGTTCCGCCCTAAATAACTTTGGCGTCCAAGAGCTGCTCGACTGCTTCGTGCGCATAGCTCCCAGCCCCCGCCCTACCAAGGCGGAGGAGCGCCTGGTGGAGCCGTCGGAGGACAGGTTCACAGGCTTCATCTTCAAGATCACCGCCAACATAGACCCGAACCACCGCTCTTGCATAGCCTTCTGCAAGGTGTGCAGCGGAAAGTTCGTGCGCAACCAGCCCTACCAGCACATGCGGCTGGGCAAGACGGTGCGCTTCTCCAGCCCCACGCAGTTCATGGCGCAGCGCAAGAGCACTATCGACGAGGCTTATCCTGGCGACATCGTCGGACTGCCCGACAACGGCATCTTCAAGATAGGAGATACTCTCACGGAGGGAGAGCAGCTGCATTTTCGCGGGTTGCCCTCCTTTTCCCCCGAGATGTTCAAGTATATAGAGAACGACGACCCCATGAAGAGCAAGCAGTTCCAGAAAGGACTGGAGCAGCTGATGAACGAGGGCGTGGCCCAGCTTTTCGTCAACCAGTTCAACGGGCGCCGTATCGTGGGCACCGTGGGCCAGTTGCAGTTCGAGGTCATCCAGTACCGGTTGGAGAATGAGTATAGCGCCAAGTGCCGTTGGGAGCCAGTCCACCTGCACAAAGCTTGCTGGATAGAAGCTGATGACCCCGCCGAGCTGGAGAACTTCAAGAAGCGGAAATACCAGTATATGGCCAAGGACATAGAGGGCAGGGATGTCTTCCTGGCCGACTCCGGTTATGTGCTGAGCATGGCGCAGCAAGACTTCGGGCATATCAAGTTCCATTTCACCAGTGAGTTCTAGGAAAGGAGGAGCGGAGATGGACGAGGCAAACCATGGAAGCCTGATGGAGAGGATTATCCATTGGCGACTGAAGCATCTTTCAGATCGCCAGATGACGCTGATACTCTCTTTCTTTATTGGCGTGCTGGCCTCAATAGCGGGATATGTGCTCCATGGCATCATTCATGAGATACAGCAGATTCTCAGCCTGGGCCTGCGCAAGCCTGGTTTCAATTGGCTCTTCTTGCTGTTCCCCATCGTGGGCATTTATCTCACGTCACTGTTTATCCGCTATGTGGTGCGTGACAACATTTCCCATGGTATCACTCGCGTGCTTTACGCCATTTCCACCAAGCGCTCCAAATTGCGGGCACACAATTGCTGGTCTTCCGTGGTGGCTTCTGGTGTCACTATCGGCTTCGGAGGCTCGGTGGGAGCGGAGGCACCTATTGTGCTGACAGGTTCTGCCATAGGAAGTAATCTGGGACAGTTGTTCCGCATGGATAGCCGGACGTTGATGCTTTTGGTGGGATGCGGGGCGAGCGCGGCTATAGCGGGAGTCTTCAAGGCTCCTATAGCGGGGCTGGTCTTTACGCTGGAGGTGTTGATGGTCAATCTTTCCATGGCTTCATTGCTCCCCATATTGATATCCTGCGTCACTGCCACTTGCGTTACCTACATCTTGATGGGTGATGACTCTCTCTTTACCTTCACCCTGACTAACCCTTGGAGCCTGGAACGGGTTCCCGCAGGTATTCTGCTGGGCGTGTTCTGCGGTCTGGTGAGCCTTTATTTCATGCGTTCCATGTCGTTCTGTGAGGGACTTTTCGCCAAGATGAGCCACAAGCCTTATCTCAAGTTGCTTTGTGGCGGACTCATGTTGAGCGTGCTCATCTTCCTCTTCCCCTCTCTTTACGGGGAAGGCTATTCCGCCGTGAACATCCTTTTGAGCGGCAAGACCGAGGCTGACTGGGAACAAGTGATGGGGCATTCTATTTTTTATGGTCACTCCGACTTACTGATCTTGTACGTGGGGTTAGTGCTTTTCACCAAGACCTTCGCTACTTCCGCCACTAACGGCAGTGGTGGTTGTGGCGGTACTTTCGCTCCTTCCCTGTTCATTGGCGGTTTCGCTGGCTTCTTCTTCTCCCGTATATGGAATTACTATGGGTTTGGCGTCTATGTCCCAGAGCAGAATTTTACCCTTTTAGGCATGGCTGGTGTGATGGCAGGCGTGATGCATGCCCCCTTGACAGGCATCTTCCTGATAGCGGAATTGACAGGCGGCTATCAGCTGTTTATGCCGCTCATGATAGTATGTATCTGCAGTTTCCTTACCATCAGCGTCTTCGAGAGTCACAGCATTTATGCCCTGCGATTGGCTCGTGAAGGAAAGTTGCTGACCCACCATACCGATAGGTCGGCATTGACCCTGATGAGCATGCAGAGTGTGATAGAGAAAGATTATCACCCTATAAGCCCCGACTTGCCAATGGGTAAGTTGGTTGCGGAAATCAGCAGGAGCAATAACAACTTTCTGCCCGTGCTCGATGACGCCGGTACCTTGGTGGGTATTATTGACATTACCAAGATAAGGCATATTATCTTCCGCACTGAGTTTTACAGGCGTTTTACCGTTAGACAATTGATGCAGGAACCAGATGCCGTCATCGGCGAGAATGACCCCATGGACGAGATTATGGCCAAATTCGACAAGACAGATGCGGCTCAGTTGCCTGTGGTAGACATTAATCGCAGGCTGATAGGCTATATCAGCCGTACCCGTATGTATACTATGTATCGTAAAATTGTGGCGGATCTTTCCACGGAGTGATATATCCCCATAAGTGGGTATTTTGAGAGACTTAAAACGGAAATCCCTTATCCCTTCGGGAGGTTGAGGCAAGAATTTAGTAATTTCGCGCTAAATTGAGATTATTATGAGATTATCGGAACTGAAAACGGGCGAGCGCGGTGTCATCGTCAAGGTGGCTGGCCATGGTGGCTTTCGCAAGCGCATCGTTGAAATGGGTTTTATAAAAGGACAGACTGCGGAGGTGTTGCTCAACGCCCCTTTGCAAGACCCCGTGAAATATAAGATAATGGGCTACGAGGTGTCGCTGAGGCATAGCGAGGCGGATATGATAGAAGTGGTGACAGAAGCTGAAGCCGCGATGTCTCGTGAAACCCCAGAAGACCAAACGGGCATCGTGGATCACGACGCATACTCCCTGCAACTGGACAGGGAAGTGGAGCGCAGGCGCCATGTCATCAACGTAGCGTTGGTGGGCAATCCCAACTGCGGTAAAACCTCTTTGTTCAATTTCGCCTCTGGCGCCCATGAGCGTGTGGGTAATTATTCTGGCGTGACAGTGGATGCCAAGGAAGGTAAGGCTCGCTATTTTGGTTACGAGTTCAACTTGGTGGATTTGCCTGGCACTTATTCCCTTTCGGCTTACTCACCAGAGGAACTGTATGTGCGCAAGCAAATCGTGGAGAAGACCCCAGACGTGGTTATCAACGTGATAGATACCAGTAACCTGGAACGCAATCTCTATCTCACCACCCAACTGATAGATATGCATTTGCGCATGGTTTGCGCCCTAAACATGTTTGATGAAACCGAGCGCAGGGGAGATCATGTTGATTACGATAAGCTAGGCGAGTTGTTCGGTGTGCCTATGGTGCCTACGGTGTTCACTAACGGAAGAGGCGTTGAAGAGCTCTTCAAGGTGGTGATAGACATGTATGAAGGGCAAGAGAACAGCCAGCGCAACTATCGCCACATACATATCAACCACGGGCACGAGCTGGAGCATGGCATCAAGGAGATGCAGGAGCACCTGAAACAGGAGGACAATCTGCGTCAGCGGTATTCTACCCGTTATTTGGCCATCAAGCTTTTGGAGCATGATAAGGATGTGGAAGCTTATATTGCCACTTTCCCCGATGCCAAGGAGATTATCGCCCATCGTGACCAAGCGGAGCAACGCGTGAAGGAGGAAACTGGGGAAGACAGTGAAACGGCTATCATGGATGCCAAATATGGTTTTATTCATGGTGCCCTGAAAGAGGCTGGCTATGAGACGGGCCATGACAAGGATACCTATCGCACAACCCACGTGATAGATCGCTTCATCACGAACCGCTATCTCGGTTTTCCCATCTTCTTGCTCCTTCTTTTTGTGATGTTCAGCGTGACATTCTATATAGGGCAGTATCCCATGGACTGGATAGAGGCGGGTGTCGCCTGGTTGGGCGAGATTATTTCTACTACCATGCCCGATGGTCCTTTGAAGGCTATGTTGGTAGATGGCGTGATAGGCGGTGTCGGTTCTGTTATCGTTTTCTTGCCACAGATTCTCATCCTCTATTTCTTCATATCCTATATGGAAGATTCTGGCTACATGGCTCGTGCCGCGTTTATCATGGATAAATTGATGCACAAAATGGGTCTTCATGGAAAGTCCTTTATTCCCTTGGTGATGGGCTTTGGTTGCAATGTGCCAGCGGTGATGGCTACCCGTACCATAGAAAGCCGTCGGTCGAGGCTTATCACCATGTTGGTGTTGCCACTGATGAGCTGTTCGGCCCGCTTGCCTATTTATATTATGATTACAGGCACTTTCTTTGCGGCCCACTATCGTTCGTTGGTGATGCTCTCGCTCTATGCCGTGGGTATTCTCTTGGCGGTGGTCGTCAGTCGTGTACTTTCTTTGTTTGTCATAAAGGGAGAAGATACTCCTTTCGTTATGGAGCTGCCTCCTTATCGATTTCCTACATGGAAGGCTATTGGACGCCACACTTGGGAAAAGGGCAAGCAATACCTAAAGAAAATGGGCGGCATCATCTTGGTGGCGAGTATCATTGTGTGGGCTTTGGGTTATTTCCCCCATGATGAATCTCTGTCCATGCGTGAGCAACAGGAGCAAAGTTATATAGGCCGTATTGGAAAGACAATAGAACCTGTGTTTCGAGCCCAAGGATTCGACTGGAAACTCGATGTGGGCCTGGTGGCAGGCATTGGCGCCAAGGAAGTGGTGGCCTCAACAATGGGCGTACTTTATGCCAACAATGATTCCTTTGGCGATGACGAAGCTTATAACAACGAAGGTGGAAAGTACGACACATTGCTGGCCCAAATGACAGCGGATGGCATTACGCCCCTTGCCGCCTATTGTTTCTTGCTCTTCGTGGTCATCTATTTCCCTTGTATAGCGACTATCGCGGCTATTAAGGGAGAAACGGGAAGTTGGCGTTGGGCTGCGTTCTCCGCTGTCTACACCACGGTGTTGGCCTGGATAGTGTCCGCGGTGGTTTACCAAGTGGGGAGTCTATTCATTTGACGCGAGCAACGGGCGGGAGGGAACGCTAAGCTGTGTCAGCACCCTCCCTAACAACCTATGCGCATGGCCAGACAAGCAAGGGTGAGTGGAGCAGCTCACCCTTGTTTGTTTTCCAGGGAACGTGTCGTTTGTCGCCTGTTTATGTTGGGGAAAATGTAAATTCTGTGAAAAAATTATGTTTTTCGGTTATATGTATATAGTTTATTCCTTATATTAATGTACCTTTGCGCTTGACGATAAAGTATGATAAAAAGAATGACGCGTGACAAACGTTTCTGGCAGTTGGCGGGAATCGTGTTCCTGTTCCTGTTCCTCTTTTTGGGAGAGGCCTATTTCAATACCAAAGGAGAACCGCGGGAAGCCGGTGTGGCTCTGTCTATCTTGCAACAAGACAACTGGATATTGCCCGTCAACAACGGGGTGGATATTCCTTATAAGCCCCTTTTCTTGCATTGGTGCATTGCTTTGCTCTCCCTGCTGACAGGTGGGGTAACAGAATATACGGCCCGCTTCCCTTCTGCGCTTGCCTTGGCCGTGATGGTGCTGGCCGGTTACGTGTTTTTCTCTCGCCGCAGGGGAAGCCAAGTGGCTTTTGTGGCGGCCTTGTTGACCCTGACTAGCTTTGAGTTGCATCGCGCGGGAACCAATTGCCGTGTGGACATGATGCTTACCGCATTGGTAGTCATTTCCCTTTACCTGCTTTATCGCTGGGTGGAGCGCGGCATGAGAGGCCTACCTTGGTGGGCCGTCTTGTGCATGAGCGCGGCCTTTCTCACCAAAGGCCCTGTCGGCGTGCTCTTGCCCTGCTTGGTAACAGGTATATTCCTCCTGTGCAGGGGACATGATTTCCGCAAGGTGTTGTCCCGTTTTCTCTTGGTGGGCTTGGTGTCGTGCGTGGTGCCCCTCTTGTGGTATGTCGCCGCCTATCGCCAGGGCGGAAGCTATTTCTTGCAGCTTGTCATGGAAGAGAACCTGTTGCGCTTTTTGGGCAAGATGTCTTATGCCTCCCATCACAACCCCGCATACTATAATGTATTGACGGTTTTGGCGGGTTTCTTGCCTTATACGCTCTTGGTGCTTATCTCTCTCTTTTGGATACGTCCTCGTCGGGGATTGTTGTCATCTGGATGGTGGGAACGCTTCAAGCGCTATTTCCGTGAAATGGACGATGTCCGTTTGTTTTCACTTCTGAGCATTGTCGTGATATTTGTATTCTACTGCATTCCGAAAAGCAAACGCAGTGTCTACCTGATGCCCATTTATCCTTTTATCGCATATTTCCTGGCGGAGTATGTCATTTATTTGTGGAGGCATAAACCCACCGCTTTGCGTGTTTATGGCACGATTCTTTCATCGCTTTCCTTGCTGACGCTTGCGGCTTTTATCGTAGTTCGTATGGGAATGATACCGGAGACAGTCTTTACAGGTAAGCATGCCGCGCAGAACCAGGCTTTTCTTCATGCCTTGGAAACTGTTCCCATTCTAGGGGTAGGCGTATTGCTGCTGGCCTTCATGTTGTTTGCGGCGGTTTTCTTTTTATCGCTTCGGGGAAATGCCAGATTCCAGCGGTGGGGTCTTCACGCAATCTTCGCGATTGTGTTTTCTATCTTTATGGTCCAAGATGGATATTTGGGACCAGCTGTTCTTAACGTGAAGTCAGATAAGCCCTATGCTGAGCGCATCGCGCGGATTGTGCCCGCAGGGAAAGTCTACTCTACTCATACCGCGGAACTTGAAGGCGATCCAGTCCGTCCTTTTAGCGTAAATTTCTATTTGGGAGACCGCGTGGAGCCATTTGACAAGACGAGACCCGCCCAGGGCTACCTCTTGGCCTGCGATGAAGATGCCAGGGGTTTTCTTCAGGAACATCCTGGCTATAGCCTCGAGCTTGTTTATGATAGCGGACACAGAAGCTGTGACGACCGCAAGGTCATACAGCTTTATCGTTTCCAACGGCGTATGCCTTAAATTTCAAACCTTTAACAAGAAAGCCACCATGAAGAGGTTAGCTATTATAGTTCCCTGCTACAACGAGCAGGAAGTGTTAGTCAATACCACTGGCCAGCTTATCGCCGCGCTTGAGCGGTTGCGAAACGAGAAGATGATAGAAGAGGGAAGGATAGTGTATGTAGATGACGGCAGCCGTGACCGCACTTGGGAGTTGATAGAGGAACAGGCAATTGCCTCCCCCTTGGTCATGGGTATCAAGCTAGCTCATAACGCAGGCCACCAACATGCCCTTTGGGCAGGCATGGAGCGTTCTGTGGCTTGGGCAGACGCCATGATTACGATAGACGCAGACCTTCAAGATGACGTTTCGGCCATTTTCCAGATGGTGCAACTTTTCGATAAGGGCATTGATATCGTGTTTGGTGTTAGAAAGGCTCGAGAGGTGGACACGTTCTTTAAGCGGGCAACAGCGCAGGGGTTTTATAGGTTGTTCCAGAAAATGGGTGGCGAGGTGGTTTACAACCATGCGGATTTCCGCTTGATGAGTAAGCGGGCGACCCGTTCCTTGCTGCTTTACCCTGAGCGTAATCTTTTCTTGCGTGGCCTGGTTTGCACGCTCGGTTATCCCGTGGCCAATGTATATTACGATCGCAAGCCGCGCCTCATGGGAAAGTCGAAATACCCGCTTCGCAAGATGCTCTCCTTTGCCATTGAGGGTATCACCTCGTTCTCCATTCGCCCTCTTCTTTTCATTAGCTATATAGGATTGTTTTGTATCGTAGTGTCAATTTTGGCGATTGTCTACGGCCTGTTCTCCTACACGAGTGGCCGCTCAATCCCAGGATGGGCTTCGCTCATGGTTTCCATGTGGTTTATTGGAGGTGCTATTTTATTGGCATGCGGCGTTATAGGCGAGTATGTCGGTAAGATATATATAGAGGTGAAGCGGCGTCCGCGTTATCTCGTGGAACGGGAAACGGGCAGTACGCCAAGCTCGGGGGAGATTGTCGAGAATCGTTGAGAAAGAATGCCGCCTAAACTGTCATGGTTATTATGGATAGTAGAGGAATGATGCCCATATGATAAAGGCACGCGTGGAAAGAGAAAACCGGCTTGCGGAAAATCACGCAAGCCGGCTGAGATGGGATTAATATGTATGGACTAGGTGTTATTTTACCCAACTCCCGCTAAGCCAAGTGTATTGTGCCTTGATGTCATCGAGGCTGAGGCTCAAGTTGGAGTCTACGCTGTTGCCCTCGCTTGCGAGGAAACTGTCATTGTTCCAGATATTCTTCTCGCTATTGACGGTGCCGCTGATAGTGGTGTTCTTGATGCTGGAATCTCCGTTTTTCAAGAGGTTCTCGGTTTGCTCGCTCTCTACCACAAGAATCTTGCCCTTGTTGCAGAATACGGCATTGTTGATGTTCACTCCAGTGCCGCGGCGGAGACGCACGCCCTCTGTGTCAGAACCATTGCCCACGAGGATAAGGTTTGTCAGCGTGGGATTTGACATTGGAGTTGCGTTATAGTTGTTCTCGTTGTTGTCGGCCTCGATCAGGCAGTCGCAGGCATAACCTATCTCGTCCTCGGGAGCTTGGTAGGCTACGAGATTTGTGGCGGTACCGTTCCAGCCCTCTGTCCAGTCGAAGGAGTCATCGCTGTTGTTGATAGATACCAGGTAAGAGGCGTTTACGGAACCTCCGAACCATTCAAATCCGTCGTCGGATCCCATGTATGCCTCGCAGTGGTCAATGGTCGTTCCGCTACCTACGCCATAAAAGGTGAAGCCATTGGCTTCGGTCTCCTCGTTGATGGTATAACCTCCATACTCTACACGGACGTAACGCAGGATGCCGGAATTGTCGTCCTCGATGTCGCCGCCATAAGTGGCATTGCCAATCTCAGAGCTGCCCACCTTGCCTTCGGCGTTGGTGTGGGCACGTCCGCAGATGTGGATACCGCCCCATGCACCTGGCTCCTTTAGCTCAGCGGTCATCACGATGGGGTTCTCCGCCGTGCCTTGTGCGTTGATTTTTCCGCCTTGCTCTATGAGGATGTAGTCTATTATCTGGTCATCAATGGCCTCGATGGTCACGCCTGGTTCTATGGTGAGTGTCGCGCCATCCTTGACGGTGTATTGTCCAGAGAGCTTATAAGTTTTTCCACTTTCCAGGGTCACGTCTTCAGTGATAACGCCTTGAAGGGTTTCTGGCGTATCCGAGGATGGAGGCATAGGGCCAGGATTGTTGTCATCGTCGCTGCCACAAGCCGTGAGGAGTGACAAACCCGCTACGAAGGCCATTGAAAGCCAATAATTTCTCATTGTTCTCATGTTCTTTTTCATCGTTTAAATGGATTGATTGAATAATGAAACTAAAATTATGATGTTGTCTGTTTATAGTCTATAGGATATGCCTAGCTCTATGCGGCTGCCTTCTTTGTAACGCTCCACCTCTATAGTCTCGCCGGTGCTAGGCACGTCTTGCTTGAAGATGACTGGCCTGTTGAGCAGGTCTTCCACCCGCAAGCTGGCTGTCAGGTGCTTGTTGAAAGCATAGCTGGCCACGAAGTTCATCGTGTGAACGGTCTGTTGCTTGATATCTCCCAGTTGGCTTACGCCCACGGCGTGGATGCGACGGCCTTGCAGGTTGTAGAGCAACGCGAGGGAGAGCTGCCTGTCTTCGCCAAAACGCGGATTATAGGTGAGGTCTGCATTCATCAAGATAGGGGAAGCTCCTTGCAGTGAACGCTTGTCGTTGGTGTAGGCTCCACCCTCGGGCAGCTTCACGTTGGTGTACATATAGGAGAAGTTGGCGCCTAAGCGGAGGTTTCTTACCAGTTCCTTTCGCATCTCGGCTTCTATACCAGCCGCCATTCCTTGGTCCGCGTTTTGGAATGAGTGCACTGTCGCGCCGCTTTGCAACATCTGGATGCGTTCGATGGGCTTGTCCAAGTGTTTGTAGTAAGCGGTGATGGAGAACATGTCGCCATTTTTCCAGAAACGTTCATATCTGAGGTCGAGGTTGTAATTATATCCGTTTGCCAACTCGGCGTTACCCCTGATGAGTTCCGCCCCATAGGATTCCTGGTAGAGGAAGGGTGCCATCTCTATGAACGAGGGACGGGTGATGGTGCGCGAGAGTGACAGCCTAAGGTTGTCCTGTCCGTTGAAGGTGTACTTCACGTTTATGGTGGGGAAGATGTCGTGCCTATTTAGGTCACGGCGGTTTTGGTAGAGTTCCTGCCCCTCGATGGCGTACCTTACCCACTGCCTTGCGTATTCGTATCGTAATCCTAAGTTAATCAGCAGCGATGGGGTGGGATAGAAATCCGTCTGGGCATAGCCCGCGATGATATCCATGCCAGCCTTGTAGGCATCGTGGGTGAGTATGCGCTGATTGATCTTGAGAGTGCCATTGGCCAAGTTGTCTTGGTTCAGGTAATCGCTCGTGTTATAGATGTCTGTGATAGTGGGGTTGAGCTGGTTGAGATTGTAGTAGTATCTCTTGGCACTGTAGTCACGGTTCTTGTCCTTGTAATTCAATCCCATCATTATATGGTTTTGCTCGTCCCATTTGTATTTCAGGGCTGCGCTGCCAACCCATTCTTCCTCATCCAAATTGCCGAAATAACGCATGGTTTCTTGGCGGTTGAGCTTGAAGAGGGAGAGAGTGCCGTCCTCGTTTTTGCTGAACATCACCTGGCGGCGGTCAGGTTCCTCGCTGCTGGTCTTGCCGTAGGAGCCTCCCCAGGTCAGTTCCCATTGCTTGCCGAAGTAGTGGAGTCCGCTGAGCTGATGATTTTGCAGAGTGTAGATATGGGTGATGTCATTGCTGCCAATCAATTCGTGCCCCTCGTTGTCTACGCCTTCCCTGCGCTGATAGCTGTCATTGGCGTTGCGGGCGAAGAAGAAAGAGTAGCCAACGCGGTCGTTTTCGCGAAGAGTCATGCTCAGCGAAGCCAAGGCGGCCATGTTCAGCGAGCTGGTATACTCATCGTAATTGAAGTCGCTTTGCGTATTGCCGCTGGCTTCCATGGTTTTATAGAAAGCGTCCTCTATGATGGTTGTCCCATTGCTCAGGCTCACTGATGCCAGCGCGCTGAGGGTTTGCTTTCCTATCTTGAAGTTCTTGCCGAAGCTGATGTTTCCGCCGAACTCGGGCAAGGCGGTGCTTTTCTTCACGTCGAAAGTGGTGTTGAATATGTTGTGGGTTTTCACGTACTCGTTGAAGTCTGTCGTGTTCATGCCCAGCACGCTCTTGTCCATCGAAGGTGTCTTGAAAAGCGAACCGTCCCTGTCCATTTGGTAGAAATCCTGCCCTAAGGCGTTGAAACGGCTCCCCACGTTGAAGTTTACGTTAAAGAAGTCATCCATCACGTTCTCTTTGGTATTGATGTCTATGTGCGCGCCACTATAGTCGGCGAAGACGCTGGCGTCATATACCTTGCTTACCGTGATGTTCTGTATGGTGCTGGAGGGGAAGAGATCCAGGGGAATCAACTTGTTGTCAGGGTTTGGCGAGGCGATGGGCAGGCCGTTCAAGGTTGTTGTGCTGTATCTGTCGCCCAGTCCGCGGACTATCAGCTGCCCGGCGTCGGCAATGGAGATGCCTGTTATTTTTTTTACGCCTTCTTCCACGTTGCCTATTCCTTTCACGCTCATTTCCTTGGCGCCCAGGTTTTCTATGGCGATAGAGGAATTTTGCCTTTCCATTTGCAATACCCGCTCGTTCTCCATGTTCTTGCGCGCGGTGACGGTGACACCTTCCAGCGAGATGTCGGATTGCTTCAACTTTATGTTGAGTGTAGTCTCCTTGTCACCGGAAACGCTCACGCTTTTGATGGTTTGATTCTCATACGATACATAAGAAGCCACGATATTATAGCTTCCCGGCTTAAGTCCCGCTATGCGGAAATGTCCGTCGATGTCGGTTACGGCACCTGTCGTTGAGCCTTCTATCATTACGGAAGCCCCTATCAATGGCTCATTGAGCCTTGTGTCCGTGACTTTGCCCGTGATAGTACCTGTTTGGGCCAATGCGGGCAAACACAGGACGTTCAATAAGAACAGCAATGCGCTAAGATGCCAATGCCTGTTGGTTTGTCTCGTTTTTCTCATCTTTTCTTTTCATCTTGATTTTCTCGCTGCAAAAGTACGCTCTTCTTGTTACAATGGGGTGATAGGGGTATGACAACATCTTGGGAAAACAGTTACGTTTTCCTTACATGTCTCGCGTAAATCCAGGCGGGCAATCTAGTCAAAGTGTAATGATCTCTGAGTAACGTGAATTCGACGAGAAGTTGTAGAGACGCGTTTTCGCGTCTCTACAAGCAAGATGGCTGATTATGTGCACAAGCTGAGACTCGATTTGCGTAAATACACTGTGATTCTTTGATTTGCGCAAGGTAGTTCTCCGCGTTGTTTGTGGAAGAATATCTCTTGGGAAAACAACTTAAATCGCTTACGGAAATAACTTGATTTCATAGGGAAAACAACTTAAATCCAAATTGGGCATTAGTCCGCGTGAAATCAGAAGAGACAGCCGCTGACCTTCATGGTCAAAAAATCAATATACTCGGCCACGCCACGTCTCTACGGCTGGGGGCTTAGTGTTGCCGCCTCGCGGTAGTATTCAATACTACTCCTTTTGAAAGTCAGTACTATTGCAAGCTTAGTACCAGCCTACAGAAACTCCAGTACCAGTAAGCTGGTACTGGAGTTTCTGTAGGCTGGTACTGGAAAGGATACTATACTTCCGGTAACATGAAGCTATATATGTCACGGCATCTCTATAACTTTTCGTCGAACTTACGCTATTTAGGCAGATGGTTTGCCAGGCTTAACCCCAAATCTAATGACCGATTTGGCTTAAGAGATTCCATCAGACAACGGACATGATGGAATTGTACCATAAAAAAAGTGCCCCTTCTTTCGAAGGAGCACCCTTTTGATAATGTTTGAATAAAAACTTACTTGGAAATCTGTACGATAGCGCGACGGTTGTTAGCGATAGGAGTCAGGTCTGCAACGCCACCATTACCCTTTGCGGTAATCTTGGAAGCGCTTACGCCCATGTTCTGCAACTCGTTAGCAACGGTGTTAGCACGCTCCTCAGACAACTTCTGGTTGAACTCTGCGGAACCAGTCTCGCTGTCTGCGTAACCGGTAACAACCATATTCAGGTCGTTTGCCTTAGCGTAGTCAGCCAAAACCTGTACGTTAACGAGGTCTTTCTCGTCAGCGATTTCGCTCTTGTTGATGTTGAAGAATACAGATACAGGAATCTTAGCCAACTCAGCGGCTACGTCTGGACCTTCTTGTACGGCCTTCTGGTTAGCCAGCAACTCCTTCAGGCGAGCGTTCTCAGAGTTGGCGTCATTCAACTTAGCGTTGAGTGCGTCAAGCTCAGCCTGGTGCTGTGCCATGATGGCGTCAACATCGGGAGAAGCCTTCCAGGTTGCGGACCCCAGGTTGTAGGTGATACCCACCTCTGCGTAGAGGTTGTTATCGGCGTTGTCCCAGCCGCGGTGACGGGCTGCGCCGAAGCCGTCAAATTCGCCTTGCATAGCGTTCCAGCCACCCTCAGCGTAGATTCTCCACTTCTTGGAGAGCATCCAGGAAGACTGTACGCCCAGGCTCAAGCCCATTGCGTAACGGTTGTAAGTCATGTTACGACCAACACCGACACCAGCGAAGGGAATTACGTTCCATACGCGGGTCTCGCTATAACCGCACAACATGTTGCTGAGGTTGAACATTACCTGCTCGTTTACCAACCAGTACTTGTTGCTGTTGCGGTTGTTGTCGTCCACGCCCACGGACTTGCCCCAGATGCCCTGCACCTTTGTACGCAGACCAATGCCGGGAGTGAACCACTTACCAACAGCTACGGACAGACCGGGGTTGGAGCGGAAAGACCTCCAGGGACCACGTTGGTAGTCGTTGCCATGCTCTGCATCGTTGTAGAATGCATTCCAATCCACGCCCAACTGGATGAACCAGTTGCTCCAGAAGGAATTAGTTGCCACACTGTACTGCTCCGTGGGAACAGCATTCTGGGCAAAGCTGGTGAAAGAAACACCAGCGAATACCATTAAGAACAATAACTTTTTCATAACCTTGAATGTTAAAAATTTCGAATATCGAATCTCTTTTATTGGGCAAAGGTAATGTTTTTTTAAATACGATACAAGTTTTTAGCACAAAAAATGACGTTATCCCCTTTATTATGGTGCGTTTTTTCGTCTTTTAGCCTAAAAGATGCTCTATTTCGTCTTGTTTTAGGATGCATAAGATACTTTTTCCGTCGGGGGTGTAATTGACGGTCGCACATTGGAAAAGGTTGTTGACAATGCCTTCCATCTCTTCGTTGCTCAGTACTTGGCCATAGGGGATGGCGGCGTTGCGAGCTAGGCTAAGAGCTAACATCCTGTTGACTTCCTCGGTGGCGGAAACGCCTTTCTCTATGGCTGTGGCCACGATGTCGCAGGCCAGATGGGTGATGTCGACTCCTTCCAACCCCGCGGGAATGGCATTCACGGCATAGCTGCCACTTCCCAAGTCGCTCAAGTCAAACCCCGCTGTGCGCAACTCGGGCATTATCTTTTCCAAAACCACTCTTTCGGAAGGGCTGAATTGTATTACCTCGGGGAAGAGTACACGTTGGGAATGCCAAGTTTTCTCTTGTGTCTGTCTCAAGTATTGTTCGAAGAGAATACGGACATGGGCCCGATGCTGGTCGATAATCATCAGTCCCGATTTCACGGCGGTCATCAAGTAGCGGCCTTTATATTGGTAATGGGTGGGACTCTTTTCCGTGAGCATCTCGTGGGAATTGGATACCACGACCGAATCATCGAAAAGGTTCGCGGCCTCATTTGGCTTTTCCTCCTCCTCGTTCCTCATACCCTCATAGAGTTGTTCCCAATCCATGTTTATCTTGGACGAGCGCAGGGGGGCGGACGGCTTTCCCGCGCTTTTGCCAGCGGTCTTGAAAGGATTATAGCTGGGGTCTATCTCGATATGGGGTGCGTGTATATCGCCACGGGCATTGTCAAATAAAGGAATCTCGGGCTTGCCTTCGGTGTCGAAATCTATAGTGGGCACGTCATTGAAAAGTCCTACCGCCTCTTTTACGGCAGCCAACAGTATTTGCCAGATAGCCTGTTCGTTCTCAAACTTGATTTCGGTCTTGGTGGGATGGATGTTGACATCCACGTCTTGTGCGGGCACTTCAAAGTAGAGGAAGTAGGGCACCTGTTCTCCAAGGGGCACAAGCCGGTCAAAAGCGCTCATTACGGCCTTGTGGAAGTAGGGATGTTTCATGAAGCGGCCGTTGACGAAGAAGTATTGATGCGGGCATTTCTTGCGCGCCGCTTCAGGTTTGCCGACAAAGCCGGTGAGTTTACACATGGCGGTCTCCACGTTTACGGGCAACAGGTCTTGGCTGAGTTTCTTGCCAAATATGCCTACGATGCGTTTCATGAGATTGTCCGCGGGAAGGTGTAGCAGCTCAGTGCCGTTGCAGTGGAGGGTAAACATGATGTCGGGATAGACCAATGCCACTCGCTCGAAAGCGCAGAGGATGTTGTTCATCTCCGTGGTGTTCGACTTCAGGAACTTGCGTCTGGCGGGTACATTATAGAATAGATTGCTTACCCGGAAGTTACTCCCCACAGGGCATGAGCACGGCTCTTGGCCTTGGAACACTGAACCGGCAATGTTGAGGCGGGTTCCGACTTCCTCGTTGGCTTGCCTCGTAAGAAGTTCTATTTGAGCCACGGCGGCGATGGAGGCGAGCGCTTCTCCACGGAATCCCATGGTGTGGAGCGCGAAGAGGTCTTCTGCCTTGCGTATCTTGGAGGTGGAATGGCGTTCGAACGACAAGCGAGCGTCGGTCTCCGACATTCCCTTGCCATCATCTATGACTTGTATGGAGGTGCGCCCAGCGTCTTCTATAAGTACGTGGATGCACTTGGCGCCAGCGTCTACGGCGTTTTCCACCAATTCTTTCACTACGGAGGCAGGACGTTGTATCACCTCGCCCGCCGCTATCTGGTTGGCTACGCTATCCGGTAATAATTGTATGATGTCGCTCATGATGGGTTTAATTGAAGATTTTCCATAATGCCAAGAGTAATGCCAGCAGGACAATCAGGGTTGTCACGTTGCCCATACTTCTTCCCCTGGGATGGTCACGGTGGAAGTCAAAGCGTTTTTCCGCATGAGGTAAGTCTCGGTGGCGAAAACCTTTGGGTCGTTGGTTGGCGAAAAGTTTCATGACCCTACGGATTCTTCTTGGGCTTCTTCTCCTCTGTGGAGATGGTTGCCTTCGGGATAGCGGTAGCGCTACTGTCCATATTCCTTGTTTGTCCTTCGCTAGCCGCGGGGATGGCCTCTTGGGGTATAGTGCTTTCTTGAGAGGCGGCTATTGGAGCTGCTTGCGTAGAGTCTGCCGTCATGGTTCTTGGAGTGGTCTTGTGGCGTAACTTCTGCAATGGAGGCGCGTTGCGCTTGATGGCTTTCAGCTCATACTGGCTACCTTTCCCACGCCATACGAAGATGTCGTTTTTATCTATGGGGCGTATTTGCGGAAACCAAGCAAAGCTAGGCAGCTTAAACCGTTGCGCTGGAATCTGTGTCACTGGATACATGGTAGCCACCGATTTAGAAGCCCATATCTTCTGCAGTTTCCTTTCAGGCGACATATACATGCGCATGGTGTCCGTTTCTAGATAGTTGTGGCCTATCAACACGCTGTCTTTCTCATCGATGGGGTAATATATGGACTGGACATTTCCAATGGCTTCACCCATTCTGGGGTTACCGTCTATGAAGTAAGCCCGCATTTCCCTTGCGGCTAGTTGGTTGAAGTGAGTGCTGTCTGGCAGTTGCTCCAGTCCCAAGGCTTGCCCAATTACCTGGGCGAAACGTATCGTGCTGTCATTGGAGTATACCTTGATGACCTCGCCTAGCAATTGCCTGCTAGGGCCATTCCATAAGATGGGGTCTTTGTACATGGTGGCGCATGAGTCCTGCGAGTTGGCTACCAGGGAGTCGCATACCGCTTGTATATCTGAACGGAAAGCCCTTACCTTATGATAGGCGTGCACTTTGCGATAGGCGGAATCTGTATTGATGAAGAAAGTCTCCAGCCTTAGGGTATCGGCGTGCATCCACAGCGTGTCACCTTGAGAGTAATCCATCATCACGGGATTATTGGTAGCGAACCCTATCCCTGTGCTGTCATTGTAGCGAAAATATTCGCAAGTGAGTCCGTTCTTGTTAATCGTGTCTTCATAGACTACGTTGCCGAAGCCTTCACTTTCGCCATTCTTCACGTAAAAGAGAGTGTCTGCCGTGATGTTCTTCCCATTGTCGTTGACCGTAGAGCGTTGATATAGTTGCGCGGTCTTGTTGTCGGAATCATAAAAACCATTGTCGGTATTGATAACGCTGTTCTTGGAAACGATACGGGAAGGCCCCGTCACATGGGCGAGCGATTTGGATAGGTCGTAAAACAGTGTGTCGGTGGTGATGAGATCCTCACCGCTTCTTAATTTCACGTTGTAATAGAAGTTGGCCAGTCTCGTGTCCAGGTAATATTCTCCCCAATCGGCCACTAGTCTGTCTTTGCCATCTACCAGAGTGCCACCCTCGAAAAAGTAAGCATAGTTATAGAGGCGGTCATAGTCTAGGCTGTCTGTACGCAGGGTTTGCGTGCGATGGCGCAAAACAACGTGATGCCGCGCGCGCATCATCTGCACCATGCCGTCGTATTCCGCACGGTCGCAGTTCAAGGAGAGAGTGTCCCCTTGGTAATAGTGCACGTGGCCGAAAGCCTGGAAAGAGTTGGAGGCTTGAAAGAAGTAAGCGCTATCGCAATCCAATATGCCTCCTTGGTGGCTGAACTTCACCTTGCCTTTGAGTATCTGTGCTTCAGGGTTGTCGCCCCATTGGTCGTAATACAATTCATCGGCGTGCAGCAGGTAAACGCGGTCACCCTTCTCACGGGTTTCCTGATGCTTTTTCGAGGGGCGCATAGCCTGTGATAGGCATAGCCCAAACAGGCACAAGAACACTATTAGCATGATCCTGTGCCCGTTGAGATGTTTCCCCGACCAACGTTTTATCGTCATTTTATCCAACCTTGGTATTCGAATTCGCAATCCTTGTAGTTGTCATTCATCCGTACATAGGTGTTTTTTATCTTGTCCACCACCCAGTCGTGAAGCACTTTTTCCCGTTCTTTGTCGGTTACGATGTCTTTCATCACCTGGAAGTCCTCGGTGATAGTGGCGCGGTGGCCTTCCACCCTGCTTACAAGTTTTACTATGGCGCAAGTGGTTTTTCCTTTGGAGTTAATCATTTGGAAAGGAGCGGACACCTGGTTTACTTTCAAGGTGTCTACCACACGGGCTACCTCGGTAGGAAGATCTTTCATTTGGAACTTTGAGGTACGCATGCCCGTTTGGGAGGTGTTGGCCATTAGTCCTCGGTTGTTTTTCGTGTCCTTATCATCGGATACGTGAGAAGCGGCTTCCTCGAAAGTCACTTTGCCTTCACGGATGAAATTGGCGAGTGAGTCGAGTCGGTTCATGGAGATGTCAATAGCTTCAGGGTCTACATGCGGCTTGCGCAAGATATGGCGTACCTTTATCTTGTCTCCACGCTTGTCAATCAGCTGTATGATATGGAAACCAAACTCTGATTCTACTATTTTGGATATCTTCTTGGGATCTGTGAGGTTGAAGGCCACATTGGCGAACGCGGGATCCAACATGCCGCGGCCCGTGTAGTCCAGCTCTCCACCCAAACGGGCTGAGCCTGGGTCTTCAGAGTAAAGGCGAGCCAAGGTTCCAAAAGTTGTCTCTCCCTTGTTCACGCGATCGGTGTACTCACGTAGTTCGTCCTTTATGCGGTTGATTTCCTCTTGGCTTATCCTGGGTTGCATGGTGATGATTTCCACCTCCACTTCCGTAGGTACAAAGGGAATACTGTCAGCGGGAAGATCATGAAAGTACTCTCTTACCTGGGCGGGAGACACCTTGATGTCTTCCACCAGTTTCTCTTTCATTCTTTGTATCAACTGGCGGTTCTTGAAATCGTCGTGCATCTGCTGGCGCATCTGCGTTACAGTCTGCTTGCGATACTCTTCCAGTTTCTCCTTGGAACCTATCAGCTGTATCCAGTAGTTGATTTGTTCGTCTATACTGTTCAACACTTCCGATTCCGTTACTTCTATACTGTCTATAGCGGCTTGATGCAAGAAAAGTTTCTGTACGGCAATCTGCTCGGGAATGGAGCAGTCAGGGTCGCCGCGGAACTTCACGCCCTCGGCCTCGGCTTGCAAGCGTGTCATCTCCACGTCTGATTTCAATATAGGTTCATCACCCACTACCCATATCACCTCATCTACAATACTTCCTGATACGGGGCGAGGTATTTGGGTTATGGCGCTGTCATTCTCGTTGACCGCGGAGTCATTGTTTGCTGGCGTGGACAATGATTTGTGTGCATGTGCGCTCAATCCAGCCAATAGCAGCATGGCCAAAAAGCTTGCTAATATCTGAGTTTTTTTTCTCATATACCTTATTATATATATAATACTTTAATTATTATAATGCTTTTATCAATTCTTCCCAATAGACCGTGGGGCGATAGTGCTTGCGTAGGTTGGCCACCCATTCGTTCTCCAGATGTTCTTGGTAGTCCGCTAACACCAGTTCACGCACTTCCGTATATTCACTTGGTCCTTTGCGTAGCAATTTTCCATATGTGGTACCTATGTGCAAGCCGATGTAAGGAGAAGGTTGTACCGCTCTTTTGTAAATGTCCCTGTCTACCAGCGGATGGTCACCAGGCAAGAAAAGACCCGTTTCCACTCTTATTCCTATTACCGAGTCTCGGTTGAAGGTATTCTCCAAGATGTCTTTCCACTGCGTGGCGGGCTGGTCTTTTAACAATTGGCGAGCCTTTTTCACGTCTTCGTAAGTCCTTACATAGAATGCAACGCCACTGAAACGTGGCTGTTTCCATCGAAAGCTTTTCTTGTGCCGTTTGAAATAGCTGGCCAAAGCCTTTTCGTCATGTGCCTTTTGCCAAACAACTTTATCTGTAATCTCATACACCAAAGCCGCGTCACGATACTCTTTGTCTTGAAGCGAAATGTTTTCTGTTCTGTCCGCGCCCGCTTTTCTTTTTGTGCTTTCAAAAGTTATGGCTTTCGCTTTTGTGGAGCGATTCTTGGAAAAGTACCTTGTGGTGTCTTGGGCGACACCTTTTCTCATCAGGTTTAACTCCACATGTCGGTACAGCTCGTCCCGCTGTGCTTCATAGGGGTAGAAAGGCTGTTTGTCTTTCAGCTTGATGATATGATAACCAAACTCAGAAAGGAAAGGGCGACTTACTTCGCCAACTTCCAGGGAGTACGCCACCCGTTCGAACAGTTCCACAATCTGTCCTTTGGATAGCCAAGGCAGTTCTCCGCCCTTTGCGGCCGTGGACTTGTCGTCAGAATATTTGCTCGCCAACTCGTTAAAGTCAGCCCCCGCCTTGATGGCTTGGTAAAGCGAATCCGCTCTTCGCTGCGCTTTGCGACGTTGTCGCTCATTAGCGTTCTGTGGTAGTGCCAATAAGATGTGGGCTGGTTTCACCATTCCTCCGCTTGCCTCTACTTTCGCGCGGGCAGACTTATAGAGTAAATGTGCCTCATTCTCCACTTGAGGGTCAACACCAAAAGAGGTTCTGGCGGGAAGGCTCTCGCCAGACGCTTCCGATTCCCTTACGCCTTGAATTGTGTCTAAACCTGCGTCAAGCGCGGCTTTTACCTTGAGCTGGTAGTCCAGGTAACTGTCCGCGAACGCTTCCAGGCTTTTTCTGTCTCGCTCGGATTCAGGGTAATTTTTATGGTAGGCATACATGAACTCCCGTAATCTTATCTCATTATCACCTATTCTCATGACCACGGGGTCGTTTTGAGCCTTGGTCATGAGCGAAGTGAATAAAATAAAGAGCAGGAGCAGGGTATGTCTCATAGTTGTGCTATCGGGCAAACACTACTCGGGGCGACTGTAATTTGGAGCCTCGCTCGTAATGGCGATGTCATGTGGGTGACTCTCCAATACGCCTGCGTTGGTGATGCGGGTGAACTTCGCGTTATGCAACTCGCGAATGGTGGGTGCGCCACAATAACCCATACCAGAGCGTAAGCCTCCCACGAGCTGATAAATCACCTCCTGTACAGTTCCCTTATAGGGCACACGGCCAGCGATACCCTCTGGCACCAGTTTTTTCACATCCTTGGTGTCGCTTTGGAAGTAACGGTCTTTAGAGCCATGTTCCATGGCCTCCAATGAGCCCATACCCCGATAGCTCTTAAATTTGCGGCCATTGAAGATGATGGTTTCGCCTGGGCTTTCCTCGGTGCCAGCCACAAGGGAGCCTATCATCACACAGCTACCGCCAGCGGCCAATGCCTTCACCACGTCGCCTGAATAGCGCAAGCCACCATCTGCGATAAGAGGAACATCGGTGTCGCGCAAAGCGGAGTAAACATCATATATCGCGCTCAATTGGGGAACGCCCACGCCAGCAACCACGCGGGTAGTGCAAATAGAGCCTGGGCCTATACCTACCTTGACGCTGTCCGCTCCATTGTCCACGAGCATCTTGGCTGCCGCGCCCGTGGCAACGTTGCCCACCACGATGTCTATGCCTGGGAAAGCGGACTTCACTTCTTTCAGCTTGTCTATAACGCCCTTGGAATGGCCATGCGCGGTGTCTATCACGATGGCATCGGCACCAGCCTCTATCAAGGCTTGCGCACGCTCCAAGGTGTCTACCGTCACGCCCACGCCAGCGGCCACGCGCAAACGACCCTTTTCGTCCTTGCATGCCATGGGTTTGTCTTTGGCCTTGGTGATGTCCTTGTAAGTAATCAAGCCTACCAAGTGGTTGTCGTTGTCAACAACAGGCAACTTTTCTATCTTGTTCTCTTGCAGTATCTGCGCGGCGGCCACCAAGTCGGTTTGTATATGTGTGGTGACCAGGTTCTCCGAGGTCATCACTTCGTCTATCTTCTTGTCAAGTCGGCGTTCGAAGCGCAAGTCACGATTGGTGACAATACCTACCAAGTGGTTCTCTTCGTCAACTACAGGGATGCCTCCAATATGATATTCCGCCATCATGTCCAATGCGTCTTTGACAGTGCGCCCCTTGCAAATGGTCACGGGGTCGTAAATCATGCCGTTCTCGGCACGCTTCACGATGGCCACTTGCCTGGCTTGTTCCTCGATAGACATATTCTTGTGGATGACACCGATACCTCCCTCTCGCGCGATGGCGATGGCCATAGCCGCCTCGGTAACAGTGTCCATGGCTGCCGTGACAAAAGGAATGTTCAACTCGATGTTGCGTGAGAATTTCGTTTTCAACTGTACCGTCTTTGGCAACACCTCAGAATACGCTGGAACCAGCAGGACGTCATCGTAAGTAAGGCCGTCCATGACAATTTTATCTGCAACAAATGATGACATAATGATATATCTTAAAAATTTATTGCGTGCAAATTTAGCGATAATTTTTCAGACTTCCGTGCTTTTTCCCGAATTTCATGGGATATTAATGCAATTTAACCCAAATCATGATTTACACAATTTGATGATTCCAATGATCATGGTATGGCCGGGCCAATTACCGATAAATATATGACGGAAATCCGCAAGATGTGACAAAGAGTTCCTGTAGATATGTATAGGATGATGGCGCTTGCGTATAATTCTACCCATTCAATAAGACGGACATGTTGCTGAAGGCCGCGTTCTTGGCTTTAAAAGGGAGTGGAAAATTACGTGTCTCAGCTACGTGGAAGTATATACAACAACATATAAGAAATCGCACCCTCCTTCCTTTTAAAGGCAAGCACCTCGCGGCCTCCATATACAGGCCGCGAAAACGAAACTAGTTTCAAAGGCCAACGCAACTAGTTGCGCAGGGAATCGCAACTAGTTGCGTTTTCGTCTGGGTCTAGACGCATTCCCGTCCTAGCTTGATAATGTAAAGGGTTTTCCTAAAAAGCCCCACATGGGGAACAGACAACCAGGAAGCCGCGCCAGGTAGTGCTGGTACGGCTTGTGTCTGCGGAATCAGTTGGCCTGCTCGGAAAGGAACTTGATGCGCACCAATCTTATCTCGTCTTCGGTGCAGATGTCTCCCAGCTCTTCGATGGCGGCATCCAGGTCGTCTGTCTCGCTCTCCATGAAGTAGTCGTATACCTCATCTATGCGTTCTTCGTCCATCACCTCGTCCAGGAAATAGTCTATGTTCAGCTTGGTGCCGCTATAGACGATGGCCTCTATCTCGTCGAGCAAGGCATCGAACTCCAGTCCTTTAGCCTCAGCGATGTCATCCAAAGCTATTTGGCGGTCTATGCTGTGGATGATGTTCACCTTGAGGGCAGACTTCTTGGCCACGGTTCTCACCCGCAATTCCTCGGGTCGCTCTATCTCGTTCTCCTCGCAGTACTTCTTGATGAGCTCGCAAAACTCCTTGCCGTAACGCTTGGCCTTTCCCGCGCCTACACCTTGTATGTTTTGCAGTTCCTGTAAATCAATGGGGTACATGGTGGCCATCTGTTCCAGGGAGATGTCCTGGAAGATGACGTAGCTGGGCAATTTCGCCTTTTGGGCGATTCTTTTGCGCAGGTCTTTCAACATGTTGAACAAGGTGGGGTCCAAGGCGGCACCTCCCTCGTGGTTCTCCTCTTCACAACTCTCGTTGAACTCATTGTCTTCCACAATCATGAACGAGTGTGGCTCCTTTAAGTAACGCTTGCCAGCTGGCGTAAGTTTCAAGAGGCCATAGTTCTCTACGTCTTTCTTCAAGTAGCCTGCCAACAGCGCTTGCCTTATCACGGGATTCCATAGTTTCGGATTCTCGTCTTCGCCAGCTCCAAACTCCTCTAGCTCTTGGTGCTTGTGTGAGACGATGTCGTCCGTAGCCCTGCCTTTCACGAAATCAATAATGTATTCTTGCCGGAAGTTCTCTTTCACGGCGGCTACGGCTTGCAGCACCATGGTCAGGGCGTTTTGGGCTTCCACCTTGGTCTTGGGGTGCAGGCAGTTGTCGCAATTATGGCAGTTATCCTCGGTATATTCTTCTCCGAAATAGTGGAGCAGCATTTTCCTGCGGCACACGGAAGACTCCGCGTAGGCCGCGGTTTCTTGCAATAGTTGCTTTCCTATGTCTTGTTCGGATACAGGTTTGCCCTCCATGAACTTCTCCAGCTTGCGTAGGTCGTTCTTGGCATAGAACGTGATGCATTTGCCCTCGCCGCCATCTCGCCCGGCTCTGCCAGTCTCTTGATAATATCCTTCCAGGCTTTTGGGGATGTCGTAGTGAATGACAAAGCGCACGTCAGGTTTGTCAATGCCCATGCCAAAGGCGATAGTAGCGACAATCACGTCAAGCTTTTCCATCAGGAAATCGTCTTGTGTCTGTGAACGGGTCACGGAGTCAAGTCCCGCATGATAAGGGGCGGCTTTGATATCGTTGGCCTTTAACACTTCAGCCAGTTCCTCTACCTTTTTGCGCGACAGGCAGTATATGATGCCGCTCTTGCCAGGATTCTGGCGTATGAACATGATGATTTGCTTGTCAATGTCCTTTGTCTTCTGCCGCACCTCGTAGTAGAGGTTAGGACGATTGAAAGAGCTCTTGAATTCAACGGCGTCGTTGATACCCAAGCTTTTCTTGATGTCTGTACGCACCTTGTCGGTGGCGGTAGCCGTGAGGGCGATAACAGGCGCTTGCCCTATTTCATTGATGATGGGGCGGATGCGGCGATATTCCGGGCGGAAATCGTGCCCCCATTCAGATATGCAATGTGCCTCGTCTACGGCGTAGAAGGAAATCTTCACCGTCTTGAGGAAGTCTGTGTTCTCCTCCTTGGTGAGCGATTCCGGGGCGACGTAGAGCAACTTTGTCTTACCTGAGAGAATGTCGGATTTTACTTGCTCAATGGCTGACTTGTTGAGCGATGAGTTCAGGTAATGCGCCACGCCATCACTTTCGCTCAATCCGTTGATGACATCCACTTGATTTTTCATCAAGGCTATGAGCGGTGAGATGACGATGGCCGTGCCTTCCATGATTAACGAGGGCAACTGATAGCAGAGACTCTTGCCGCCACCCGTAGGCATCAACACAAACGTGTTTTTACCTTCCAGCAGGTTGCGGATGATAGACTCCTGGTCGCCCTTGAACGTGTCAAAGCCGAAGTAGTGCTTTAATTGCTTGGTTAGATTTACCTTTTCCGCCATATCGTTATGATGCTGTTGTCCTTGGTCAAAGCCTCTAGCGCCGCCCGGCTCTTCGGTGTCAGGCCGATTCCTTTATGTGGAAATGCGCTTTGTCGAGCTGGCTCATCGCGTATTCGCGAGTCACCTTGAAGGTGCGAGCCTTGGTGGAAGGCATATTAAACATGGCCTCCCTCATCACCGCCTCGACGATGGAGCGTAAGCCTCTTGCCCCTAGCTTGTATTCCACGGCCTTGTCCACGATGTAGTCAAGGGCGTCTTGCTCGAAGGTCAGTTTTATCTTGTCCATCTCGAAGAGCTTGATGTATTGCTTGATGATAGAGTTTTTAGGCTCCACCAGTATCATGCGCAAGGCTTCCTTGTCAAGTGGCTTTAGGTAAGTGAGCACCGGCAACCTGCCGATAATCTCTGGTATAAGGCCAAATGATTTCAGGTCTTGTGGCAAGACATATTTCATCAGGTCAGCCTTGTCAATCTTATTTACGTTTTGCACGGAGTTGTAACCTACCACATGGGTGTTCAAGCGTTGCGCTATCTTGCGCTCTATGCCGTCGAACGCGCCGCCGCAGATGAAAAGTATGTTACGCGTATCCACGTGGATATACTCTTGGTCGGGATGCTTCCTGCCTCCCTGGGGCGGCACGTTGACCATGGTGCCTTCCAGCAGTTTCAGCAAGCCCTGTTGCACGCCTTCTCCGCTTACGTCACGGGTAATAGAGGGGTTGTCGCTTTTGCGGGCTATCTTGTCTATCTCGTCTATGAAAACGATGCCCCTTTGGGCGGCCTCCACGTCATAGTCAGCCACTTGCAGCAGTCGGCTCAGTATGCTCTCCACGTCTTCTCCCACATATCCCGCCTCGGTGAACACTGTGGCGTCGACAATAGTGAAAGGCACGTCGAGCAACTTGGCGATAGTACGGGCCAGCAAAGTCTTGCCAGTGCCCGTGCTTCCCACCATGATGATATTGCTCTTCTCTATTTCCACGCCGTCTTGCGCTTCGGGTTGCATCAGTCGCTTGTAGTGGTTGTAGACAGCCACCGCCAGGGTGCGTTTGGCCTCGTCTTGGCCAATGACATATTCGTCCAGGTGCGCTTTTATCTCTTTGGGCTTGGGTATCTGTTTCAATCTCTCTGGATTTGCCTGCGCTTGCTCCGCCTTGGCGGGAGCGTACATTCCCGCCATCTTGGCGATGTTATATGCCTGATTGGCGCATTCTTCGCATATAAAGCCATCAATGCCCGTTATCAGCAAGCGCACTTCCTTTTCGTCGCGCCCGCAAAAGCTGCATTTCTTTCTTGCCATCTTTCCTTAACGCTTCCTTTCCAGTACAGTGTCTATCATGCCATACTCCTTGGCTTCTTGAGCGGTCATCCAGAAGTTGCGGTCACTGTCTTTCCACACTTTTTCGTAGGGTGTATGAGAGTGATCGGAGATGATGGTATAGAGTTCTTTCTTGAATTTCATGATTTCCTGGGCTTCTATCTCGATGTCGGAAGCTTGTCCCTGCACGCCGCCCAGCGGCTGGTGTATCATCACCCTGCTATGGGGTAGGGCAGAACGCTTCCCTTCCTTGCCAGATACGAGCAATACGGCTGCCATCGAGGCTGCCATGCCTGTGCAGATAGTGGCCACGTCACTGGTTATGAATTGCATGGTGTCGTAGATGCCGAGACCCGCCGTGACGCTACCGCCAGGACTATTTATATATATGGAGATGTCTTTGCCGTTGTCTACTGAGTCAAGGTAGAGCAATTGGGCTTGCAGTGTGTTGGCGGTGTAATCGTCTATTTGTGTGCCCAAGAAGATGATGCGATCCATCATCAAGCGAGAGAACACGTCCATTTGAGTGACGTTCAGCTGCCGCTCTTCCAAGATGTAAGGATTCAGGTATTGGGCTTGTGAGCTTATTACCTCGTCAAATGTCAAGCCATTAATTCCTAAATGCTTTGTGGCATATTTTCTAAAATCATTCATGTCTTTTGTGGTATTTTTTAGGGTACGAAAATGGGGTTATCGACCCTTTTCATCTTGTTTCTAGAAACAAAGATAATAAAAAAGTCGATAACCCCAAATAAATACGTATATTTTTTACAAAAATTATTCTTTACGCTAGTTTGTTGAAGTCATCGAGAGAGATTTCTTTCTTGTTGATCTTGGCTACGTTTTTGGCCACTTCCACCAACTTGCGGTCTATGCTTCTCTCGATAATCGCGTCTTTCTGCTCGCCTTTCTTGAGCATTTCCTGTGCGTAGTTGTCGATATACTCAGCGGGTACATTTGACATGCCGTATTGCGCGAATTGTGCACGTGCGGCCTCGCGGGCGGTCTCTTTCAAGTCCTCGTCGTTGATCTTGATGTCATTGTCCTTCACCAACTTCTCCTTGATGAGATGCCAAGTGAGCTCCTTGACGCTGTCATTGTAGTTTTTCTCTACAAAATCATCGCCCTTGTCCTTGTTCTTGGCTTTCATTATGCGCTTGAGCAACTCATCGGGATAGGTCAACGTGCCAACCTCGTCCTCATAATGCTTGCGCATGTCGAGCAGGAAGCGGAAATCACTCTGGGTAGCCAGTTGCTCCTTTACGTTCTCGGCAATCTTGGCGCGGAAACCTGCCTCGTCTTTCACGTTGCCTTCGCCAAATACTTGGTCAAAGAGTTGCTGGTCTACAGCGTGGGGGAAGAAACGGCTGATTTCCGTTACGTGGAAGCTGAAATCCGCGTTGATATCTTTTGCCGCCTCGCGGTCAATCTTCAAAAGGGAAGCTATCTCGCCGTCGTTTTCGGGATAAGCTTTACGGGGATTGAAAGTGATGAGGTCACCCATCTTCACGCCGTCAAACAACTTCTTTTGGTCTTCAACCTTGATGTACATGGGCATCATCACGGCACCCTCGGTAGTGATACCGCCTTCCTTCACGTTGCCATCGGCATCCAGCTCGCGCAGGTCGCCACGCAATATGTCGTTGTCTTGATATTCTTCCACGGTCTTGTGTTCACCCATTCGAGAGGCGTACATGTCTACCTGCCCATCGATGATCTTGTCATCTACTTGGATGTCGTAATAGTCCAAAGTGTCCTTGTCGCTGAGGGTAACGTTTACCTCGGGAGCCACGGCGATATCAAATTTCATGGTATATGGCGCAGGCTTCTCCACGTCGATAGGCTCCTGGCCGTTGGCGGTCATGGGCTCACCCAGGAATTGTATGTTGTTTTCTGTCAGGTAATCATAGATTTTTCTGCCTACCAGATTGTTGATGGCATCCATCTTCACGGCAGTTCCGTATTGACGCTTTATCATGCCGATGGGAGCCTGGCCAGGGCGGAAGCCTGGTACGCTGGCCCGCTTGCGATAATCTTTCAATGTCTTCTCGACATCTGCCTTGTAATCTTCTTCCTCCACGGTGATGGTCAGCAGGCCATTCACCTTGTCTTGGATGTCAAATGAAATGTTCATCTTCTTGTGTTTTATGTTTTGTTATGTTTATACTAACTTGTGAGTTTCTTGCGATGGGCGTGCAAAATTACATATTTTTTGCGTATTTACCTAATGGAGTGTGCAAAAATTGTGTTTTTTAACGCAAATAGGCCATTAGGCTTTGGACTGATTGCCCTTTTATGGCTTGAGGCTTGCTTTCCGGATTGCTGAAGGCGTAGCGGGCTACATCGAGGCAAAAGGCTGGCAGAAGCGGGCAAGATGCGAAAGAGTTTCTCTTTAGAGGAAAAGTGGGTCTTATGCGGCCTAATGACGATTTGGGCTTAACCGTCTTTCTCCGCTTCCTTGGCTCTCTTCTGTTCATCTATGAGCTGGAAGTCCTTTTTCCTGAGCACGAAACTGTTGCTGAGATACTTTTCCCTTACGATTTTGTTGGCCGCCAGTTCCTCTGGCAGGCCTTGGAAGAGTATTTTCCCCTCGAAGAGCAGGTAGGCGCGGTCGGTGATGGTCAAGGTCTCCTGCACGTTGTGGTCGGTGATGAGGATGCCGATGTTACGGTATTTCAGCTGCCATACGATATATTGGATGTCTTCCACGGCGATGGGGTCGACTCCCGCGAAAGGCTCGTCAAGCATGATGAATTTGGGGTCTATGGCCAGGCATCGGGCAATCTCCGTTCGGCGACGCTCTCCACCGGAAAGTTGGTCGCCCTTGTTCTTGCGCACCTTCTCTAGCCTAAACTCCCTGATGAGGCTTTCCAACTTGTCTAGCTGCTCTTGGCGGCTCAGCCCGGTCATCTCCAGTACGGCCAAGATGTTGTCTTCTACGCTCAGCTTGCGGAAAACGCTGGCTTCCTGTGGCAAATAGCCTATTCCCGCTCTCGCGCGTTTATATACAGGGTAGTCGGTGATGTCTTCGTCGTTCAGGTAAACGTGCCCCGCGTTGGGTATCACCAACCCCGTGGTCATGTAAAAAGAGGTGGTTTTACCCGCTCCGTTCGGGCCCAGTAGCCCCACGATTTCTCCCTGCCTTACGTTGATGGTCACTCCGTTGGCCACGGTTCTTTTGCCGTAACGCTTCACCAGTCCTTCCGTGCGCAGCACCATGCCTTGCCCTGTCTGGCTTGTGGAATTGTTGGTCTCTTCCATTTCTCTTTATGATTTGGCTGCAAAATTAGTAAAATTCACCCGAATACCGCTGATAATTCCTAAAAACTCTTTATAATATTTCGGTTTTTAGAGGATTTTAGTTACTTTCGCGTCGTGTAATATATATAAGTGGCATTAAGTTTATCGCATGTTGATATATAAGTGGTTGACTACCTTTGGCAGTTACTTGATGTTGATGGGTCGGGCTTTCTCCCGCCCAGAGCGACTGAGGATGTTTTTGAAGCGGTACGTGAAGGAGATGTCCCAGTTGGGAGTGGATTCCATCGGCATTGTGCTGCTCATCTCTTTTTTCATCGGGGCGGTGATTTGCATCCAGATGAAGTTGAATATCCAGAGTCCTTGGATGCCCCGCTGGGTGTCGGGCTATACCACCCGCGAGATTATGTTGCTGGAGTTCTCTTCCAGTATCATGTGCTTGATTTTAGCGGGTAAGGTGGGTTCCAATATCGCTTCCGAATTGGGCACCATGCGAGTCACCCAGCAGATAGACGCCTTGGATATCATGGGCGTGAATTCCGCTTGTTATTTGATATTGCCCAAAATCATGGGACTCATCACCATTATGCCTTTCCTGGTTATCTTCAGTTCCGCCATGGGAATCATTGGCGCATACGGGACGGCTTATGTGGGGCACATCTTGTCGCCTTCTGACCTGACATTGGGCTTGCAGCACGCGTTCAACTCCTGGTTTGTGTGGATGAGCATCATCAAGAGCCTCTTCTTCGCTTTCATCATCGCCAGTGTCTCCTCCTATTTCGGTTATACCGTGGAGGGAGGCTCCGTGGAGGTGGGCGAGGCTTCTACCGCGGCGGTGGTTAACTCTAGTGTGCTGATATTGTGTTCTGACGTGTTTCTCACCCAAATCCTTTCCTGACCATGATAGAAGTGAAGCATCTTACTAAAGTCTTTGGCGACAAGGTCGTGTTGTCTGACATCAATATGGTCTTTGAGAAAGGGAAGACCAATCTCGTCATCGGGCAGAGCGGATCGGGAAAGACCGTGCTTATCAAGAATATGGTGGGACTTCTGACCCCAACTTCGGGCGAGGTGCTCTACGACGGTCGTGACTTCGCTTCCATGTCCAAGAAGGAGAAGGTGGCCATGCGCCGCGAGATGGGCATGATATTCCAGGGAGCGGCCCTTTTCGACTCCATGAGCGTGTTGGAGAACGTGATGTTTCCTTTGGACATGTTCTCGTCCATGAATTATCGTGAACGTGTAAAGAGGGCGCAGGAGTGCCTGGGAAGGGTCAACTTGATAGACGCGCAGTTGAAATACCCTGGAGAGTTGTCGGGTGGCATGCAGAAGCGAGTGGCCATCGCGAGGGCTATTGTCATGAATCCCAAGTACTTGTTTTGTGACGAGCCAAACTCAGGACTTGACCCAAAGACCTCGCTAGTGATAGATGAGTTGCTTTCAGGAATCACCAAGGAGTATGACATCACCACTATCATCAATACCCACGACATGAACTCCGTGATGGGTATAGGAGAGAATATCTGTTTTATCTACCAAGGGCACAAGGAGTGGCAGGGCACCAAGGACGAGGTGATGAACTCCACCAACGAGAAGCTCAACGACCTGGTGTTCGCCTCCGATCTCTTCCGCAAGGTGAAGCGAGTGGAAATGGACAAGGAAAAAGGTGAGTCTAGGGATAAAATCAAGCCTTGAAAATTTGGAACTTAGAGGTATTTTCGCTATATTCGCGTTAGGTAAAACCTTAAATCCTGACGCGTATGATGAAGATTGGAATTCCTAAAGAACTTAAGAACAACGAGAACCGGGTGGGTATGACCCCCGCGGGCGTTGCCCAGTTGGTGGCTCGTGGCCATCAGGTTTACGTGCAAGCCACGGCGGGTATTGGCAGTGGCTTCGCGGATGAAGACTATGTGGCCGTGGGCGCCACCATGTTGCCTACCATTGAGGAGGTATACGGAGTGGCCGATATGATAGTGAAAGTCAAGGAGCCTGTGCCCCAGGAATATCCTTTGATTAAATTTGGGCAAATTGTTTTCACGTACTTCCATTTCGCCTGCGACAAGGCCCTCACCGACGCGATGATAGCTTCGGGTGGTGTGTGCGTGGCCTACGAGACCGTACGTACAGCGGATGGAGCGTTGCCGCTGTTGACTCCCATGAGCGAGGTGGCAGGCCGCATGGCTGCCATCAATGGCGCGTATTACTTGCAAAAGACAAAAGGAGGCAAGGGCAAGTTGATAGGCGGCGTGCCAGGAGTAAGGCCCGCCAAGGTGGTTGTACTGGGTGGAGGCATCGTGGGACAAGCCGCGGCTCGCACGGCGGCAGGCTTGGGCGCCGACGTAGTGATACTGGATATCTCGTTGCCAAAGTTGCGTGAGCTGTCCATTACGATGCCCGCCAACGTCCGTACGGTCTATTCATCGCCCCACCATGTGGAGTCGGAACTCGCTGATGCCGACGTGGTGATAGGCGCGGTGCTCGTGCCTGGCGACAAGGCTCCCAAGTTGGTTACCCGAGACATGCTGGCCAAGATGCGTCCTGGTACGGTAATGGTAGACGTGGCCATAGACCAAGGAGGTTGTTTTGAGACTTCCCGTCCCACCACCCATAGTGACCCTGTCTATGAGGTAGACGGCATCCTGCATTATTGTGTGGCCAATATCCCTGGCGCCATCCCCCATACCTCCACCTCAGCGTTGGCTAACGCTACTTTAAGCTATGCTGTGGCCTTGGCCGACAAGGGCTGGAAGAAAGCGTGCCAAGATGACCCCGCCTTGGCCGAGGGACTGAACATCGTGGAGGGCAAAGTGGTATACAAGGCCGTGGCCGACGTGTTTGGCTTGCCTTATGAACCTTTGACGCTATGAAGTCTGCCAATACCATCCCCAAAAATTATCCCGTATGCATGCATGGGGACTGCCCGTTGGCGGAGAAATGCCTCCACCAACTGGCTTTCCGCCGGCAAGAGGAAATGGGAACTTACTTAAGCTTGCTCAATCCTTCTAAGTGTACAAAGCAGCCAGGCTGTCCCCATTACGCTGATGACAAGCCCGTGAGATTTGCCAAGGGTTTCACGGGTTTCCAGAAGAAAATGTACCCCGAGCAGTATGGGCGATTCATGACCACGCTCATACAGCATTTCGGTCGTAACCAATATTTCAAGTGCAGAAGAGGAGATATATTGCTTTCTCCAGAGGAGCAAGACATCATCAAGTACGTGCTCGAACAGGTAGGAGCAAACTCCTCCATGGACTTTGACCAATATGTAGAGGAAACTCGTTGGGTACCGTAATCGATACCACTTAGCTGGTACTGCGGTTTTACCTTAGTGGTACTGCAGTACCAGCTAGTTGAAACTCCAGTACCAGCTAGGTGGTACTGAAAAGGATACTGGCTTCGTCTCCTCGGCCAGTCTGTTTTTTTGCGCCCCGAGGTTATATCCCTGACAGTTTTTTAACCCAAATCGTTGCCTTTAGGCATGATACGGATATTCACATCTATGGCAGTTTGTGATTTCAAGACAGAGCTAAGCATGGCGATACCTTGCTCCGTGAAAGCGTAGGGCAATCTTCTATCACCATCCCAACATGAGGTCGCATTTTGCGACTTCAAGATTCCAACATCCTCTTTGCTGGGTTGAAACGTGAAGAGGCCTGGAACATCAAAGTTCCAGGCCTCTTTATCGCTTTCATTTCAAGTGTTTCATCACTTTCTCGTAATAACGCTGTGTAGCTTTCTTGCTATACTTGTTGCCACCGTTCCATGCCCTGATGGCTTTTTCCACGTTGTTCTCCTTGTTGAATTCCGATTGCATCAACAGGAACATCTCCTTGGATTTTTTCACGCTGTACCTGTCGGCCAAGGTGTAACGTTTCTTGCTCTTGCGTTTGCGGAGTATGTTGTTGCACTCCTTTACGAGTATCGGGGTAATTTGCATGGCCCCAACAGAATTTCCACTTTTGGCGCGGGCGTCACCGCCACTCTCTACCATGATGATGGCCTTTATCACAGGTTCCCAATCATGCTTGGCTCCGCCATTTCTCGAGGCTATCGCAGCCTCCGTCATCATTAACGCTAATACTACTACTACAAATCTTTTTACAATCTTATTCATAACATATTCTTTATGGAACCTGAAAAGCTGAACTACAACATCAGGTATTTTCGCGATTGCGGCCTGGGGCATAAAGGCGCGAGGCGAGCGCAATCTCAGTTCCGTTAGATACCTTAACGGATAGTGCTTCAACTACAAAAAGAAGACATTATCCTTATACTTATCGGGCGCGAAGTTAATGAGTTTAATTCAAATACGCAACTTTTTTTACGGAAAAGCGCGTATTTTACCATTCTTTACCATTCTCTAATATGTCCATAACAATGAAAAGCCCCCGCATAGAAGATAACTTCTAGCGGGGGCTGATGTGGGATGTATTTGGTTACCTATTGAAAGATTAGCCAATGGTAATCTGCCTGCTGACCTTCTGCTCCTCCTTCTTCAGTTTGGGCAGTTGGACGGAAAGAACGCCGTCGGCCACTTTAGCCGCGATGTGTTCCTTGTCCACGTCGTCCGGCAAGATCAACGTCTGCTCGTACTTGGAGTAATAGAACTCCCTGCGCAGGTAGTGAGCCTTGTCCTCCTTCTCCTCATTGTGCTTCTCCACCTTGATGGTGAGGTTTCCTTCATCGTTGATATGAACGTTGAAGTCTTCCTTTGTCAAGCCGGGAGCGCCTACTTCTACCACGTATTCGTTTTCGGTTTCCTTCACGTTGATGGCAGGTGCCGTAGCGTTGGTTCTTGGAAGGGCGATGTTATCGAAGAAGTCGTTGAAGACCTCGGGTAACCAATTGTTTCTGTAGATGGGTGTCATAGTTTTTACCTCCTAGTTGTTTGTTAATGGTTTAACGTTTACACTTACCCATCTGCAAGGAATGTTCCAAACCCGAAAAATGCGCCATATTGTCAGGAGAAGTGACAATATGGCGCATCGTGGAGGTTTCCTCTTCAAGAGGGGAAGCTGAAGGCTATGCGCGGTCGTCCACGTTATCGCCGTTGGTGGGTGCCAACGCGTCCTGGAACTCGGTGATGCCCGCCTTGACGAGAATGTTATACCATTGCAATAACTTCTTGATATCGCTGTCGTGTACGCGGTCACGGTCAAAGTCGGGCAGCACTTCCGCGAAATAGGAACGCAAATCGGCAGAGCTGGCTTTGCGGTAGTCTATTGAGCTGACTTTCTTCTCCTCTTTTACGCCCACGCTTTCCAGCACTTGCCACAAAGGCACTTCGTCCGCGTCGGTATACATGGCCACGTCGGCCAGGCTCGTTACCCTGTCTGTAGCGAATACGGGCATGCGCTTGTGGCTTTCGTCAAGCATCTCTACGATGAACGTGCCTTTACTTCTGCTTACCAGTTTATACAGGCCTGGTTTGCCTGCGATAGAAAGAATTGTCTCCATAAAATAATCCAGTCTTTAATGTTTGAATGTTCCTGATTGATTGTTAGAATATATATTATAATGTATGCTTGCGTTGGGCGATGGCTCGCAGCATGCCCCGCAATTGCGGAAGCAGGGGAGTGATGCCGTCGTTGTGGACGATATAGTCACTGCGACTGGCTATCTCCTCTTGCGGCATCTGTGTGGTTATCCAGCGGGATGCTTGCTCCATGCTAATGCCGTCCCGCTCCATTACTCTTCGCAGCCTTGTCTCTAAAGGTGCCACTACGCACGTTACGCATGCGAGGGGCACTCTCTGGTGGAAACCGCTTTCGAAGAGGATGGCGCTCTCCAGCCACTCGCAACCACTTGCCATGAAGTCTTGGGCAACCGCTGGATGCACGATGGCGTTCACGGCTTGCTTGTTTTCCTCGCTTGCCAAAAGGAAGGCGGACAACACGCTTTTCCGGGGAGCGTCACCCTCGTATACTTCTTTTCCCACCAGTTCGGTCAGACGTTCCCGCAATATCTTGTCGGAACGCATGAGCCGCTTGGCGGCAGCGTCACAGTCGTAGACCTCAACGCCCATGTCTCGAAGCTGTTGGCATATATAACTTTTTCCTGCGCCAATGCCACCCGTGATCGCGCCAAATAGGTGTGCCGTATCTGTCATTGCTCTATCAAATAGTCCACCTGGCTTATCTCTAGTCGTGCCCTGGATACATTCCGCGGCCATTTCACCAACTGCAATGGGCACTTCTCGTCGGCTTGTTTCTCGATGTCTTTGTAGTCTGCCACCACCCGGAACATCTCTGGCTTGATGGTGCGGAACACTCTGGCGCCTACGGTAAACCTGACGTTCACCTTGGCGGGAAAAGTTCTCAAGGTCTTTCCCTCGGGCATGTTGACCGCCGTGATGGGCACCTCCACGCTCTCTTCCGTAAGGATGTCGGGATACAGACTTATCTTTACGGTGGATGGCACTACCTTTACACCCCTTATTTGCTGTAATTCCACCTGTTGATGAATGGTGTCCCGCAGGTTTGCCAGGTTTACGGGAAGCGTATAGATGGCAGATATGCTGTCCAGCAAAGACTTATGGGCGTAGATGGTTACTGTGTTGGGCGATATGGAAGTGTTGGCCAGGTAGTAGGTTTGGCTTGTGGAAATCTTTCCCGTCATTTTTACCGCCACGCGCTTTGATTGTCCGAAATTGAAGAAGAAGTCCTGGTGCTCTACCTTCATAGACACCAGTTTGCTGGAGCCGTAAAGTTGGGCGAGCACTTGCCGCTGTATGTCTGCCGTGGGCACATAGCCTTTCCCCTTTTGGGTGTTGGCGTAGGTGGCGAAGCGAAATGACAGCGGGCGGAACTTCTTGCCATAGCTGTAGGTGAGCAGCGTGAACCCCTTGTCGCGCACGACAATATGCGCTGTGTCAGAGAGCTCGCCCGTCATTACGGTGTTGTTGGGCACGCCTGTTAGGGTCACAGGAATGCAATATTCTTTCTCGTAAGTCTCGTTGAGGCTCATGAGAAGCCAGAAACTACTGCTTAAGGCGAGAAAGAACAAAAAAATCAGAAACTCCTTGTTCATGTTACAGAGAAGGAAGTTCCTGATAATGGATTTTGTCAGTGAGTCATTACGCATTGCCTTGCTGCTGGGAAGCGTCCGCGAAGACATATCCCCTGGCCACGGTGATCACCACGCCACGTGCTATTTCCAATTCCACGGTGTTGTTTTCCAGGTTCACCTTGGTTACGGTGCCATAGATGCCTCCGCCTGTCACCACTTTGGCTCCAGGTTGCAGTGAGTTTTGGAAATTGCGTATCTCTTTTTGTTTCTTTTGCTGCGGACGTATCATGAAGAGCCACATTATCACGAAGATGGCTACCATCATCACCAGGAAGCCGATGCTTCCGCCGCCAGATTGCGCTTGTAATACTAAAGATGTTGTCATACCTATTATTAATAATGTATATAAGGGTTAATGATTTCGTGAGAATTATTCCTGCGGGGTCTCCTCCTTGGGAGCGTTGGCGCCCTTGTCGCTTTTCTCTTTTGTCGTCATGGGCTTGAATATCTTGCCCGTGTCGTTCAGGTAACGGGCAATGGCATCCAACATGCCATTGATGTAGCCGCCACTACGAGGCGTGCTGTATACCTTGGCCAATTCCACGTATTCGTTGATGGTCACAGAAACGGGAATGGCGGGGAAAGTCATCATCTCGGCGATGGCTATTTGCATCAGCACTACGTCCATGTAAGCCAAGCGGGAGAAATCCCAGTTTCTGCTGGCGTCACTCATGTAACGCTGGTATTGGTCGGCGTTGAGGATGGTGGCCCTAAAGAGCTTGCGGGCGAACTCGCGGTCTTCCGCGTCCTTGTATTCGGGCAGCAATTCTTGGTTCGCCTTATTGGAGGCGTCAAACCGCTTGATGGTTTTCAGCACAAACGTGTCCACCACCTCTTTGTCGTCGTTCCAGTAGAGGCTCATTTCCTCGAGGGCATCCTCGATGGCCTCATTGTTCATGATATATTTCTTGTAGAGCTTGCGCCACAATTCGCGGTCGGCCTCGTAAGAATCCTCCTCGCTCTTCATGTAGTCTTGGTAGGTCTCGCTTTCCGTGATGCGCAGGTAAAGGTCTTGCACCAGCTTTTCCTGTTCATCCCATTTTAAGCCTTTGGTCTCAATGAAGTCGTTGAGCATTTTGTTCTCCTCCAATTGCAGGGCAAACCTGTTAAGCGAGAATTTCTGGGAGGGCATTTCTCCACCCTCGCGTTGCGCCTTGGCCGTGGCCACGTCTATGTACTTGCGCGCCTCACGGGTTACCGCCACTATCAGTGACAGCAGGAAATTATAAAGGTCATACGCCTTTGAGAGACTGAACAGCAACTCCTTCTCGGCGTTTTCCATGTTTTTGTTTCCGTTTTGATAGTATGCGTAGGTTAACTGGACTATCTTGATACGTATTAGCTCGCGATTAATCATTCTCCAATAATCATTTGTTCTAAAATGCAAAATTATACATTTTACTCGGAAGTTGCAAGTGATTTTGGAATAATTTCCTTTTTTTTAGGGTAAAACATTGCGTATTTCGGAAAAACGCCTTAACTTTGCACCGCTTTTCGCATCTGAGTGTGTGATGGCGAATTAACAACATTAATTTAGAGTAACACAACTTAATCGTCATGAAAGAAATTGAAGTAACAGGTAAGAAGCGCACTGCCCTTGGAAAAAAAGCTTCTAAGGCTCTCCGCAAGGAGGGTATGGTTCCATGTAACCTTTATGGTGAGTTGAAGGACGCTGAAGGCAAGCCCGTGGCATTGGCTTTCGCTTCTCCTTTCACCGAGCTCCGTAAAATCATCTATACTCCTCACGTGTATGTCATCAAGCTGGTTATCGATGGCGAGATCCATACTGCCGTGATGAGGGAAATACAATTCCATCCCGTAACCGACGCTCCCTTGCATGTTGACTTCTACGAGGTGAACGACGAGAAGCCAATCACCGTAGGCATCCCCGTGAAGCTGGTTGGTCTGGCACAAGGTGTGCGTGATGGTGGCCGCATGAATCTTTCTATCCGCAAGATCAATGTTACCGCTCCTTATCAAATCATCCCCGAGCACCTTGACGTTGACGTTACCTCTCTTACCATCGGCAAGAGCATCAAGGTTGGCCAGTTGAATTACGAGGGCCTGGAGATGGCTACCAGCAAGGACGTAGTGGTTTGCTCTATCAAGATGACACGTCAGGCACAGCAGGCCGCTGCCGCTGCCGCCGCAACTGAGGAATAATGGATAAGTATTTGATTTGTGGCTTGGGTAATCCTGGCACGGAGTATGCGGGTACCCGCCACAATACTGGATATATGGTGTTGGATGCCTTTGCCGAGGCATCCAACATTCATTTTGAGGACAAGCGATATGGGTTTGTGGCGGAAACTTCGCTCAAGGGGCGGAAAGTGTTCTTGCTGAAACCTACTACCTATATGAACCTGAGCGGCAATGCCGTGCGCTATTGGCTTAACCAGGAGAAAATAGACCAGCAACGGCTGTTGGTCGTCAGCGATGACGTGGCTTTGCCGCTGGGGGCTTTCAGGCTGAAGGCGTCGGGCAGTAATGGTGGTCACAACGGGCTAGGCCATATTCAGCAGTTGATAGGCCAGAACTATGCTCGCCTCAGGATGGGCATAGGCAATGATTATCCTCGCGGAGCGCAGGTGGAATGGGTGCTTGGCAAGTATGATGAGGAAGAACTCAAAGTGCTGAAGCCCAGCCTGGATACCGCGGTGGATATTATCAAGAGCTTCGTGCTGGCGGGTATTGATATCACCATGAACCAATATAATAAACTGGGCAAGAAACAATAGCGTTTGCATATGGCGGAAACGGCAAGGATAGACAAGTGGCTTTGGGCGGCGCGGGTATATAAGACGCGTAGCCTGGCAGCCAACGCCTGCAAGAACGGCAGGGTAACCATAGGCGGAGTGAACGTGAAGCCTTCTCATGTTATCAAGGCGGGCGTGGTAATCAACGTGAAGAAGCCGCCTGTCACTTATTCTTTTCGTGTTCTCTCCTGCATAGAGCAACGTGTGGGGGCCAAGCTTTTGCCGACAATTTACGAGAATGTCACTGATCCCAAGCAATATGAGCTATTGGAAATGACCCGTATCAGTGGATTCGTGGATAGGGCGAGAGGGACGGGAAGGCCTACCAAGAAAGACCAACGAGCCTTGGAAGCCTTCAGGGATTATGCCCTCTTTGGGTTTGACGACTTTGATGATGATTTAGACGAAGAGGATGATGAGTGAAGCGCAGAAGCGAGTGGCCATTTTCGTATCAGGAACTGGCACCAATTGCGAGAATATCATACGTTACTTCGCTGGCAGCGAAGTGGTAAATATAGCTTTGGTGGTGTCCAACAAGTCGGACGCTCCCGCCTTGGAGAAAGCCAGGCGTTTGGGAGTGCCCACAGAGGTGGTGTCCAAGTCGCAATTGTCTGACAGTTCTTTCATGTTGCCCTTGTTGCGGGAGCGTGATATCCACTTCATTGTCTTGGCGGGTTTCCTGCTCATGATACCAGACTACCTGATAGCCGCCTACCCCCGCCGCATCATCAATTTGCATCCTTCCTTGCTGCCCAAGTTTGGCGGCAAGGGAATGTATGGTCACCGTGTGCACGAGGCCGTAAAGGCCGCTGGCGAGACGGAGACAGGTATGACCGTGCATTACGTGACAGGGGAGTGCGACGGCGGAGAGATAATAGCCCAATACAAAACGGCGATATCACCCGAGGATACGCCCGAGGATATCGCCGCGAAAGAGAATCTCTTGGAGATGAGATATTATCCCTTGGTCATCAAGCAGGTCCTCCAAAACCCATAGACCTTCTGCCGCCGCCAGGTCCTCCCATGGGTGGCCGTCCGCCCCTGAACTCTGGTCTGCCGAAGTCAGGTCTTCTACCGTCTGGGCCTTGGTGCATTTGCCTGCGGGCATCCTTTCCTCCAAATATATTTAATCTGTATATCACGTGCAGCATCGCGTAACTGTTGATGCTGTTATATTGCGTATCGGTACGTGACATGGAGTTAATGACCCGGCTGAAGTTGCTCTGGTTGTGCAGCAGGTCGTAGAACTGCAGGGTCACCGTGAGCGGATTGCCTGGCAAGAAGCTCTGTGCCACTTGGGCGTTCCATACCAATTCATCGGTGTTCATTGAACTATCGTTATATCCCCTTCTGCTGTTCTGGTGGATGTCGGTGGAGATGCTCATGCCCCAAGGCGCGTTGATGTTCAAGTTGGCGCCATACGAGAACTGCCATGTATCCAAATCGCTGGAAGGTTGAAGCTTGTTGCGGGCATGGGTGTAATTCAGTGAGCCGTCCAATTCTATTTCCAGCCACTCGTTGCGATAACTACCAGCCAGCCTTTCCATCAAGGACAGTGTGCGAGTGGTATTCTTCTGCGAATCACTCATGTTGTCCAGGCTCAGGTAACTTACGTAGTTGTTATAGTTTACGTTGGTGAAAGTATTCACGTTCCAGTAGCCTACGGAGTCAATGGCGGTGTTGAACATAAACGCTCCATTTGCGCTCCAGTTGCCGTTGATGTTCTCTGGTCTCGTGGTTCGTCCGCCCGTGTTGGGGTCGTAGCTGACTTTGGAGCTTATGCTGTTGTTCGTGGTCGAGAAATTCAAGTAAGTCATCAACGACCTTTGATGTTTCTCGATATAAGTATTGTAGAAAACGCGCAGTCTGTGGGTGAAGGATGGTTTCAGTCCAGGGTTACCCATGGTGATGTTCAGAGGGTCGCTGTCATCTACGATATCCAACAGGTCGGTCATGCTGGGTTGTGAGCTGCTTCCCCTATAATTGACGCGCAAGTTGCTTACCTTGCTGAAGCGGTAGCGGAAATCGAGTGTGGGGGAGAAGTTGCTCACGTGGCGGGTGGTGTCTACGTACACGCCCTGGTAGTCTTGCACGTATTTCGAGGTTTGGGGCTGGAACATCACGCCCACGTTCAGGTTGTATTTTTCCCTTATCATTCGCAACATCAACTGCACCTCGTGTATGTAGTTCTTGTATTCGGAGAATCGGCTCAGGTCGCTGTCCAGATAGCTTTCCCAAGGATTGGGCAGCAAATTAAGATAGCTGTTCCATGCCCTGTAAGCAGGGGTTACGCCAGCGAAGAACTCCTCGCCCAAGTTGCTGAAATCGTAGGTGTCGCGGTCGCTCTTGCTATAATTATAGGTGAACTTATATCTCAGTTGCAAGAAGGCACCTTTCCACAGCGGCTCGCTGTAGGTGGCCTGCAGGCTATAGCTGTAGTTGTCGGTGGGAGACAGGTTGTAGCGGTTGGTTTGGTAAGTGGAGTCCAGTCCCATGGCGTTTTGCACCATATAAAGGTGCACGGCGTTGGTGCTCAGGCTTTTGCTGTCTTGCTTGTTGTAGCTACCATCTGCCCTCAGGGTGAAGTTACGTCCTTTGCTGCCTATCTTGCGGTTGAATTGCAACATTCCGCTGATTTGCTTCGAGGAACTGTAAGAGATGGAGTTGCTGTTGCTGGTGTTTACCATCACGCCAGCGTCCGCCAAGGTCTTGATGGCCTCTTGGTCCAAGGGGTCTTCCACGTGCAGGTAGGGGTCTTCCGCGTAACTTCCTGAAAGGGAGTTGGTGAGTCCGTCACTGGTAGACCATGAGAAATTGGGGCGGAACATGATGTTGGTCATCGTGTCAGGTTGCCATTCCAGCCTCATTCTCGCGTTCCAGCTGTCGCTGCGGGAATAGTTTTGCCGCCTTGAGTTGGAGAATGAACCCACGGTGCTCACGAAGTTCTCGCTGCTGGTGTTGGTGTAGGTGTCACCATTTCTGTGGTTCCAACGCAGGCTGGCATCTATCTTCAACTTGTCTTTTTTCTCGTAGTTATAGTTTCCGCCTATCATCTTGGAAGTGTTCAGTCCTTGTCTTCCTCCTCCAAAGCGGCCTCTTCCTCCACTGCCGAAGCCCATGTCATTGGTGTTGTTGGCTGAGCCCATCAGCATGAAGCGGTGATTGTCCGTGAAGTAAGTGCCCATCAGTCTGGCCGCATATCTACTGTGCGTACCATAGGCCAGGTCGATGTTAGAGAAGGTACCTCTATTCATGCCTTTTTTCAATCCGAAGTCCAGCACGGTCTCTTCCTCTCCGTCGTCGATGCCAGTCACCCTAGCCAGGTCGCTTTGCTCGTCGTATACCTTTATTTTCTCTATCACGTTGGTAGGCAGGTTTTTCAAAGCTGTTTGGGTATCACCCGTCATGAACTCCTTGCCGTCTACCATGATTTTCTTCACTTCCTTGCCGTTGATGGTGATAGTACCGTCATCGCTGATTTCCGCGCCTGGTATGCGTCTCACCAGTTCCTCCACCACCGAGCCTTCCGGGGTGCGGTAGGCCGCGGAATTATAGACAAAGGTGTCTTCTTTCAGGGTCACCTTTTGGGCCTGCGCCGTGACTACGGCTCCCTGCAACATGATGGCGTCGGCGCCTATCACCAGTTTTCCCAGTGCCACGCTCTTCCCGCTGCTTAT
>FR882125.1:63064-126211 GCA_000435635.1 Prevotella sp. CAG:1320
GTTTTCCCAGGGCCACGCTCTTCCCGTTGCTTATGGTTACGTTTTTCAATAGCGGATTGTAGCCCACTCCCGTAATGCGCAAAATATATTTGCCATTTGCGGGGGCAGCCACTTTGAACGCGCCTTTCTCGTTACTTATCGTACCAGTAACGAAAGTACTGTCTGTACGTAGCAATTGCACGGTCAGCATCTCTGCGGGTTCGTTGGTGTCTCGGTCAGTTAGTGTGCCGCTGATCATTCTCTCTTGCGCTATTGCCAGGCAGCTCCATGCCATTAGAAACAATAGCAATACGTGTCGTTTCATTTTCTGCTCTATTGGTATTTGTCTGCCGTTTAGACGCTATGGCTTCCGCCAAGTTTAACGCCATGCCCCCATTTTTTTCATTTCTTTGCCTTTCCGACATGAATTTTCAGGTTTTTTCATTAACTTTGCATCAATTACCAAGTTATAGCGCATGCAACAACGTATCATCATATCCCAGCATCTGGAGAGCGAATTGGCCATGGCTCTCGCTGATTGCGAACACGACAAGCTTTTCATACTCACCGACGAGAACACCCGCAGGCATTGTTTGCCTCGTGTCGCCAGTTTCTTTTGCTTAAGAAAAGCGAACGTTATCACCATAGGAGCCAATGACCAGCACAAGACTTTGGACAGCCTGGCCCAGGTGTGGACTCAACTAGGGGAGGGCGGAGCTTCCCGCCACTCTTGCCTTATCAACTTGGGCGGGGGTATGGTGACAGACTTGGGGGGCTTCGCGGCCTCAACCTTCAAGCGAGGCATCAACTTCATCAATATTCCCACCACCCTGCTGGCCATGGTAGACGCTTCGGTGGGAGGAAAGACCGGTGTCAACTTCAGGGGACTGAAAAACGAGATAGGCGTGTTCAACGACTCCCGCTTCGTGATATTGGACACCGCGTTCCTGCATACGCTGAGCCCCGAGGAGATTCGTTCGGGCTATGCCGAGATGCTGAAACACGGGCTTATCTCTGATGTCTCTATGTGGGCCGCGCTGCTGAACTTCCCCCTGGCCAAGGCGATGGGGCATGACGCTGAGGCCTTGAGGCAATTGCGACAGATGGTGGGAGACTCCGTGGCGGTGAAGGAGCGCATAGTCAAGGAAGACCCTCACGAGAATGGCATTCGCAAGGCTCTCAACGTGGGCCATACCGTAGGCCACGCTTTTGAGAGTTGGGCGTTGCGCAGGCAGCCCATTCCCCATGGCGACGCTGTCGCGCTGGGCATCATCGCGGAGCTATACCTTAGTGTCACCAAGTGTGGTTTCCCCACGGAGCGCATGAGGCAAACCGTGAATTTCATCCGGGAGCATTACGTCCCGCTGCCCATTACGTGCGATGATTACGCTGAACTTCTGGAATTAATGACTCATGACAAGAAAAACAAGGCGGGTGTCATCAATTTCACTCTCCTGGCAGACGTGGGAGAGCTGCGTGTTAATCAAACCGCCAGCTCGGAGGAAATAAAGGAGGCGTTGGATTTCTTCCGAGAGGGATAGCTCTCTGATATATTGCCGTGACTTCGGCGAACCGAGATTCGCGCGAATACACTGTAATTCCCCAGGAGACGCAGCACGCCACGCCACGATGAGTTTCGGAATAAACCCAATTGCTGATTACGCGCACAAAAAGCCAGTACTACTGACTTTTTCAGGCCTTTATCGTGAATGGGAGGAAAAGTTTGCGCTTTCTTTCGTTTGAATGCGTTTAATTACATTTTATCGCGTTTTATTTTGGCGTCTCAAGTGCTCTATAGAACAGTTGTCATGGTTTCTATAGTTCACTTCATGTCATTTCTATAGAGCAGTTGACCCCATTTCTATAGATCACTTGGGAGGTGTTCAGCAGGGCAACTTTGGGGGCATCTGAAAACAAGTTATTTCGCCCAGGAAAACAAGTTGATTTGCTCCTCAAAATAACTTGTTTCCCTTGGCAAAACAAGTTATTTTCCTGGGCGAAATAACTTGTTTTAATCCAATGCGAGTTTCAGGTTGATAGGGGCGATGAAAAATTGCCGAGACGCAAGAATACGTCTCAGCAAGCCGCCAAGCCTCCGCCAGTGTCGATTCTATTCGGCAATCTTGCTCGCTGAGACGCGAGAACGCCCCTCTACGCTTTGGCAATGACTGAGTTACGCATGACGTGATATGCGCCAAGAGCGTGAAGGACTTACAGGCTGTCTTTCACCCCGTTCTCCGGGAAGTGCATGCCCGCCGTGACGAGCTTGTTTTCTCTCACGTATTCCACGTATTTCTTGCGTGACTCGATGGCTTGCGTGGGCTCCATGTCGAAGCTGGGGCAGATGTTGAGGTCTTTTAGCTGCAAGTCAAGACCGTGGAAAAGGTCTCCCGCTATGAAGAGTTTCCCCATTTGGTATACCGTGTGGCCTGGCGTGTGGCCTGGCGCAGGCATGGGCTTTATGCCAAGAGGCAAGGCATCGGCATATTGATAGCGTCGCAGCTTGTCGCCATACGCCGCCATGGTCTCCATGGCCGCCTTGCCGCCGGCGTTGTCCATGCTCTGCCAGGCGGTATACTCTGCGTCGGGCACATATACTTCCGCTTTCGTGAATACGGGCTTGCCGTTGTCGGTCATGCCGCCGATGTGGTCGCCGTGGAAGTGGGTTATCACCAGGTAGTCAATGTCTCCAGGCTTCACGCCGATGTCTTTCAGGCGTTTCAGCAGCATTCCGCCACGTCCCGCTCCGTTGCCCGTGTCGAACAGCGCTTTCTTTCCTTCCGCCTCCACGATGAAGCAACTGACGGAGGAGGGCACTGCGCCTTCCGGCGAAAGCCTTTCCACCTTGGCGGAATCCGTTTTCCCATAAAACAGTTTGTTGGGCATCCGTTTCTCGCCATCATCGTCACGGATGGTGATGAGCCTTATTGAGCCAATCTCCATGGTGGTTACGCCTTCCGCTTCTGTCGCAGGCTCTTGTCCTGAAGAAGTCTTGGCGTTACCGCACGAGCAGGCCATGAACGTTGCCACGGCGGCTGCCACTAATCTTGTCGCTTTCATATGTCTTAAGATTTGAATAACACGTCAAAGATAAGCATAAAAAGCGAAACCCGAAAACGTGAGGCGGAAAACCAGCGGTTATCGTAAATACCTCTTATTCCGAGGATAGATATTTGTCTACCCGAAGTGCGGCATCACGTCCGCTAGCCATGGCGCGAACCACGAGCGACGCTCCGTTGGCCGCGTCTCCTGCCACGAACACGTTTGGGGCGAATGGCGGAAGTTGTGGTTTCAGGAAGCCCATGGCCAATAACACGATGTCGGCTTTTATCATTTCAGGCTTGCCCACGGCCTCCATGATGGGGCGACCTCCTTTCGGGTTGGCTTTCCAGGCGATTTCCTGCACTTCCGCGCCCGTTACCTTTCCGTCTTTGCCCGCGAATCGCAACGTGTTGAGGTTCCATCGGCGTACGCATCCCTCCTCGTGGCTAGAGGTGGTCTTGAGCGTGCGTGGCCATTCGGGCCATGGATGTTGCGGGTCGTCGGGGCCTTCGACGGGCTTTGGCATAATCTCGATTTGCGTTACGCTGCGACAACCCTGACGGTGGGCGGTGCCAATACAGTCGCTGCCAGTGTCTCCTCCACCGATGACAAGCACGTCTTTCCCTTTGGCGTTGACCAGTTTCTCGATCGGGACTTCCGCGCCAGCCAGTATCCGGTTTTGTTGGGATAGCATGTCGAGGGCGAAGTGGATTCCTTTTAAGTCCCTGCCAGGAACCGCGAGGTCTCGGGCTTCGGGCGTTCCCGTGGCTATGACATAAGCGTCGAATTGGGCGGGCAGATGCTCCAGGTCGATGGAGGCGTTGAATTTGAACTCAATTCCCTCAGCGCGCAGGATATCCATGCGGCGGTTGATGATGGCCTTGTTGAGCTTGAAGTTGGGAATGCCATAGCGCAGCAGGCCACCAGCGTCTTCGTTCTTGTCGAACAGGGTTACGGCATAGCCCATAAGGTTGAGTCTGTTGGCGGCTACAAGCCCGGCAGGGCCTGCCCCTATTACGGCGACACGTCTTCCGTTGCGTTTAGGGTGGTGGATATGGATGTAGTTCTCTGTGAAAGCGTGTTCCGTGATGGCCGCCTCGTTTTCCCGGTTGGTGGTGGGTTCATGTTCCGCGAGGTTTAGCACGCACGCTTTTTCGCAGAGCGCGGGGCAGACACGTCCCGTAAACTCAGGGAAATCGTTTGTGGCGTTAAGCAGCCGATAGGCAAGTTCCCAGTTTCCCCGATAGAGGGCATCGTTCCATTCTGGCGGGCGATTGCCCAGCGGGCATGCCCAGTGGCAGAAAGGCACGCCGCAATCCATGCAGCGTGCGGCCTGAAGGCGGCGGTCACTGGAGTTGAGGGTTTGTTCTACCTCGCCGAAATCGTGTATTCGGTCATGTACGGGGCGGTATCCCGCCTCTTTGCGATGTATGGTCAAGAATGCTTTGGGGTCTCCCATGATGATAATAGTTTAATTTAATGATATTGACGTGTTGTCTCATTCCCGTGGTTACAGGTCGTTTTCGCTTTTGTCAATAGTCTCGTTGCATGTCGGCTATTTTCTGTTGCAGTTTTTTCACCTGTTCTTCCTGCAGTACGCGCTTATATTCTATAGGCACTACCTGGATGAAGTCCTCTACGTAGCGAGGCCAGTCGTCAAGCATTTGGCGGGCTAGCTTGGAGCCGGTGTACAGGTAATGCTGCCGGATAAGTTCGTGCAGTTCCTTGCGGTAGGAGTTTTCTTCCACCAAGTTGATTTCCACCATGTCCATATTGCAGAAGTAGTCGAAGTCGTGCTGTTTGTCCCAAACATAGGCCACGCCACCGCTCATGCCTGCGGCGAAGTTCCTTCCCGTTTGTCCCAATACCACGACACGGCCTCCTGTCATATATTCACAGCAGTGGTCTCCCGCGCCTTCCACGACGGCGATGGCTCCTGAGTTGCGCACGGCGAAACGTTCACCCACCTTTCCGTTGACGTATAGCTCGCCAGAGGTAGCTCCATACAGTCCTGTATTGCCGGCGATGGTGTTGTCTTCCGCATTGAAATTGCTGCGCACGGGCGGCAAAATGGCGATGCGTCCCCCGCTTAGTCCTTTGGCGAAGTAGTCATTGGCCTCGCCCTCAAGCTTGAAATTCACGCCTTTCACGAGGAATGCGCCGAAGCTTTGGCCTGCGCTTCCCTTGAATTTGACGTTGATGGTGGAATCGGGCAGTCCTTCTTCACCATACGTTGAGGCTATCAGCCCGCTGAGCATCGCACCCGTGGCGCGGTCGGTGTTCTTGATGGCATAGTCCAGGTTTACTTCTTCCCCTTTTGTCACTGCCCGCTGCGCCGAAAGTATAATGGAATGGTCGAGCGCGCCGGTTAAGTCGTGCGCCTGTTCCGCGGTGTGGCATAGCGATTGCTTCCCGCTTTCCTTGAAAAGCAATCGGGTGAAGTCCAGCGTCGCGGCTTTGCTTCCTTTCGCGGTGGCTTTCGGCACGATCAGCTCGGTATGGCCTACGATGTCGTCAAGTTTGGTGAACCCCATCTCGGCCAGGTAGCCCCGCACTTCTTCGGCCAGGAACGTGAAATAGTTGACAAGGTATTGGTACTTGCCCATGAAATGTTGGCGAAGCTCAGGGTTTTGCGTAGTAACCCCTAATGGGCAGGTATTTTGGTTGCATTTGCGTATCATCACACATCCAAGCACGATGAGCAGCAACGTGCCGAAGCCAAATTCTTCCGCGCCCAGCAATGCCATGAGCACGATGTCCCGCCCCGTCTTCAGTTGTCCGTCCACTTGCAATCGCACATTTCCTCGCAATCCGTTTTTCACCAAGGTCTGTTGTGCCTCGCTTAATCCTATCTCGGGTGATATGCCCGCGAAGCGCATGCTGGACACAGGGCTGGCGCCTGTTCCGCCTTCAGCGCCCGAAATGACAATAAGGTCGGCTTTTGCCTTGGCCACTCCTGCCGCGATGGTGCCCACGCCGCTCTCGGCCACCAGCTTTACGCTGATCGCAGCTTTGGGATTTACGTTCTTTAGATCGAAGATGAGTTGCGCCAGGTCTTCGATGGAATAAATGTCGTGATGGGGTGGTGGTGAGATGAGCGAGATGCCAGGTATGGAGTGGCGCGTCTTGGCAATCACCTCGTCAACCTTGAACCCCGGTAATTGTCCTCCTTCGCCAGGCTTCGCGCCTTGCGCCACCTTGATTTGTATCTCCTCGGCGTTTACCAAGTATTCCGTTGTCACGCCAAAGCGCCCAGACGCCACTTGTTTTGTTTTGCTGGAAAGCGAGATGCCGTTTACCTCAGCGTGGAACCGCTTGTTGTCCTCGCCGCCTTCTCCCGTGTTCGAGCGAGTGCCCAGTTTGTTCATGGCCAGGCAAATGGCTTCATGGGCTTCCTTGGAGAGCGCGCCGAAACTCATGGCACCTGCCACGAAGTGTTTCACGATGGCGCTTACAGGTTCCACCTTGTCAATCTCGACAGGATTGGCGGTGCGCTTGAAATCGAAGAAGTCACGGATAAAGATGGCGTCCGTTTTCTCGTCCGCCAGTTTGGTGAACTCTTTGTATTTCTGATAATTGCCGGTTCTTGTGGCAATTTGAAGCGTTGCGATAGTTTCGGGATTCCATGCATGCCTTATTCCGTCTTTCCGGAAGTGGAACTGACCGAGGTTGGGGAGGAAATCGGGAGCGGAGTCTTCGGTAAAGCCCGCGTCATGCATGGCGATAGCGTCACGGGCAATTGTCTCCAGGCCGATACCGCCGATGGTAGACGTTTTTGTGCCGAAGTATGCCTTGAGCAAACTTTCCGACAAGCCAATGGCCTCGAATATCTTGGCCCCGCGATAAGAGCGAATTGTGGAGATACCCATCTTGGCCATGATTTTCAGCAGGGCCTTTTTCATGGCGTTGATATAGTTGGCTTCCGCTGTCTCGTAGTTTTCTTGCACTTTCTTGCGTCTCACGAGGTCGTCCAAAACGGCAAATACCATGTAAGGACATATGGCGGAAGCGCCATATCCCAATAAGAGGGCGGCATGCATAGGCTCGCGTATTTCGCCACTCTCTACGATTAAGGCGGTCTGCACCCGTTTCCCCGCCGAGATGAGGTAATGATGTACGGCGCTTACGGCCAACAATGACGGGATGGCTGCATGTGTTTGGTCGATGTCACGATCGGAAAGGATGATATAGTTGTAACCCTCGTCTACGCTGCGGGCGGCCTCCTTGCATAGGTGGTCGATGGCGAGCCGTAATCCGTCTTCGCCTTTTTCGCGTTCGAAGAGCATTGGAAGTTTTACCGTGTTGAATCCTTTGTAACGGATGTTGCACAGGATATCGAGCTGCGTGTTGTTCAATATGGGATGAGGCAGTCGCACCATCTTGCAGTTGGAAGCGTCAGGGCGAAGTATTCCAGAGCCAACACGGCCGATGTATTCCGTGAGCGACATGACGAGATTCTCTCTGATAGAGTCTATGGCGGGATTCGTCACTTGGGCGAATTGTTGGCGGAAATAGTTGAATAGCGGTTGAGGACGTTCACTTAGCACAGCCAAAGGCGTGTCGTTTCCCATAGCCGCTGTAGCTTCTTGGCCGTTGACGCACATGGGCACGATGATGTTGTCTATGTCTTCCGCTCCGAAGCCGAAGGCCAATTCCTTTCGAAGCAGGTCGTTGACGGAATTGTCTATCTTTCGTCCGCTTTTCAGTTTTTCCAGCTGTATGCGATTCGTTGACAGCCATTGGCGATAAGGATGCTCGGTGGCGAGCCGCTCTTTTATCTCTCCATCATAGTAAATCTTCCCTTCTTGTGTGTCAATAAGCAAGATCTTGCCAGGTTGCAGGCGTCCTTTTTCCGCGATTTCAGAAGGTTCAAAGTCCATTACGCCTACTTCCGAGGCTACTACCATCGTATCGTTCTTTGTGATGGTATAGCGTGCGGGGCGCAGGCCGTTACGGTCTAGCATGCCTCCGGCGTAACGTCCATCGCTGAAGAGCAGCGCGGCGGGGCCATCCCAAGGTTCCATCAGGATGGAATGGTATTCATAAAAGGCTTTCAGGTCTTCTGATATGGGATTTTTGTCATTGAAACTTTCGGGTATCATCAAAGCCATGGCATGGGGCAGGGACAGTCCTGACATCACGAAGAACTCAAACACGTTGTCCAGGCTCGCCGAGTCGCTCATGTTTGGTTGTATAATAGGTGAGATGTCCTTGATATCACCGATGGCTTCGGAACTCAGCACGCTCTCCCTGGCTTGCATCCATCCCCTGTTTCCCCTGATGGTGTTGATTTCTCCGTTGTGGGCCAATAGGCGAAACGGTTGTGCCAGGCTCCAGGTGGGAAAAGTGTTGGTGGAGAAACGGGAATGCACCACCGCGAGTCCACTGGTGAAATATTTATTGGTTAAATCGGGAAAATACTGTCGGAGTTGCAGACTCGACAACATTCCTTTATATATTATGGTGTGAGAGGAGAGTGAACAAATATAGAAATCCTCGTCATTTATCCGTCGCTCAATACGTTTGCGGATAAGGTAAAGGGTGCGTTCGAACGTAGACACACGCTCATCACTGACACCAGTCACGAACAATTGCTTGATGTCTGGCTCACTGCTCAATGCCGTCTCGCCCAGGCAGGTTGGATTTGTCGGTACATTGCGCAGGTGCGTCAGTGACAATCCTTCACGCTCTATCTCTTCTATTATCACGCTTAGGATGTCCTGTTGGCGTTTCTTGTTTTTGGGTAGGAAAACAATACCTGTTCCATACTTTCCCTTTTCTGGTACGGGTATGCCCTGCAGCAATATAAACTCATGCGGTATCTGCAGCAATATGCCTGCGCCATCACCGGTCTTGTTATCTGCGCCTTCGGCTCCGCGATGCCGCATGTTTTCCAATACTTTCAAGGCGTTGTCCACCAATTCGTGACTTTTGTTCCCGTGGATGTTGACTACCATTCCAACACCACAGGCATCATGCTCGTAAGCTCTTTCATATAATCCGTTTCTCATTTTCCTATTTCTGTTTTAACTATTATAATATGTGATAAAAGGGCACAGCCCGACTTCACAGTCCTCTGCGCCCGAATTTTGCAGTAAAAGTATTATTTATAAAGCTAGCTTGTGCATATATGCTCTTATTTATCTAACAAGACGCTACGTGTCATCTGATAAACAATAGTTCTCGATATTTGGGTAACGTCCATAACTCATCGGAGACGATTAGCTCCAACTTGTCTATTTGATAGCGGATTTTCCCCATTTTCGGTTCTACTGTGTCGTGATAGGCGATGGCTTTTTCGCGCTCGTTTTCTATTTTGTTAGCCACCTTGCGGGCATTGACGAGTTCCTCCACTCCTGTTTCGATGGCTTGGGTTCTTTCCGCGATTTCCTCAATGAGCTTGATGTTGCGAGCGCAAAGTTTGTCCGCCTTCTCGGTTGGGAATATCTGGCGCATGTTCTGCACATTCTTGGCCAGTTGGCTTTGATAGTGGGTGGCAACGGGCACGATATGGTTCATGGTAATATCTCCCATGACACGGGCTTCTATTTGGATTCGTTTGGTATAGGTGTCCCATTTCACCTCGTTTCGCGCTTCCAGTTCTTTGCGGGTCATCACATTCATTGTCTCAAACATCTGGACGGAATCTTCTGTAAGATAGCTGTCAAAGATGACGGGGCAGCTGGTCTCACAGTCTAGACCCCGCCTTTTTGCCTCCGCTACCCATTCTTCTGAGTAACCATTGCCGTCGAAGCGTATTGGCTTGCAAGTTTTGATGTCTTCCCGCAGCACGTCGATGATGGCTGTGGTCTTGTCTTCTCCCTTTTCGATAAGCGTATCTACTCTGCGCTTGAAGTTTACCAAGGCTTCAGCTACGGCAGTGTTGAGAGCGATCATGCCCGACGCACAGTTAGCCTCGCTACCTACAGCCCGGAACTCGAAGCGGTTGCCTGTGAAGGCGAAAGGCGACGTGCGGTTGCGGTCTGTGTTGTCGATGAGCAGCTCAGGTATCTCAGGGATGTCTAACTTCATGCCTAGTTTTCCTGCCATGTTGAACAGATCGTCTTTGTCACTCTTCTCGATATGGTCCAGTAATTCACTCAATTGCTTGCCGAGGAAAGAGGAAATGATGGCAGGAGGCGCTTCGTTGGCACCCAGTCGATGGGCGTTTGTGGCACTCATGATACTGGCTTTCAGCAGTCCATTGTGCCGATAGACTCCCATCAGTGTCTCCACTACGAAAGTGACGAAACGCAGATTCTCTTCTGGGGTCTTCCCGGGAGCATGGAGCAGAGTGCCTGTATCCGTGGAAAGACTCCAGTTGTTGTGCTTGCCAGAGCCATTGATACCCGCGAAAGGCTTCTCGTGCAGCAACACCCTGAAGCCGTGTTTGCGAGCGACTTTTTTCATTAGCGACATCAATAGCATGTTATGGTCATTGGCGATATTGGTCTCCTCGAAAATGGGAGCGATTTCAAATTGGTTGGGCGCTACCTCGTTATGGCGGGTCTTGCATGGTATGGCCAACTCCAACGCCTGTATCTCCAGGTCTTTCATAAAAGCCTGTACACGGTCAGGAATAATGCCGAAGTAATGATCCTCCATTTGTTGATTCTTGGCGGAGTCATGGCCCATTAGCGTGCGACCCGTCAAAACCAAGTCGGGCCGGGCGTTGTAGAGTCCCTCATCCACAAGGAAATATTCCTGTTCCCACCCCAGATTGGATACGACTTTCTTCACCGAGGAGTCAAAATAATGGCAAACCTCTGTCGCCGCGACGTTTACCGCGTGAAGTGCGCGGAGCAGGGGGGCTTTATAGTCAAGTGCTTCTCCCGTATAAGAAATGAATATTGTAGGAATGCAGAGCGTATCGTCCAAGATGAAAACGGGAGAGGTGGGGTCCCATGCGGAATATCCGCGCGCCTCAAAAGTGTTGCGTATGCCGCCGTTAGGGAATGAACTGGCGTCAGGCTCTTGCTGTACCAACAACTTGCCGGAGAACTCCTCGATCATTCCTCCCTTGCCGTCATGCTCGATAAAAGCGTCGTGCTTCTCAGCCGTTCCCTCTGTTAGTGGCTGGAACCAGTGTGTGTAGTGGGTTACGCCATTTTCCTCAGCCCATTGTTTCATGCCTTTGGCCACAGCGTCAGCTATAGAGCGGTCTAGGCAGGCGCCATTGTCAATAACATCTATCAGGCTCTCGTATACGGATGTTGGCAGGTATTTATACATTTTGGCGCGGTTGAACACGTTTTTCCCGAAATATTCCGATGGACGCTCTTTGGGTGTTTCTGTTATCAAGGGCTTCTTGTTGAAACCGCTTTCTACTACTTGAAATCTTAAGTTTGTCATTGATGTGAATATTTAGTTGTTTATTATATTTTTTCCTTATGGCTGGCTATCGTACTTGTTCTCGTTCTTCGTGACAAGTTATATCCACCTTTTCAGTCTTTCCATGGCCTCGGCGCAGTCCTCATGATTGCCGAACGCGGTAAAACGCACGTATCCTTCACCGCTTGGACCAAAGCCGACACCTGGCGTGCAGACTATATGGGCGTTGTATAGCATACGGTCAAAGAACCGCCAGCTGTCTTCTTTGTCTGGCACTTTTAGCCAGATGTATGGTGCGTTTTCTCCGCCAAACGTCTCCAATCCAAGGCTATCGAGCGTTTCGCGCATGGTTCGCGCGTTTTCCATGTAGTAGGAGATGGTCTCTTTCACTTGCCCTTTGCCTTCAGGCGTATAGATGGCCTCGGCGGCGCGTTGGCTGATGTAGCTCGTACCGTTGAACTTAGTGCACTGACGGCGATTCCACAACTCGTTAAGTGATATCCGCTCACCATTTAAGGTAGACGCAGTGACCTCCTTCGGTACTACCGTGTAGCCACACCTTATACCTGTGAATCCCGCGGTCTTGGAATAGCTGTGGAATTCTATGGCCACTTTCTTCGCCCCTTTTATCTCGTATATGGAATGAGGAATGTCTGGGTCTTGGATATAGGCCTCATATGCCGCGTCGTAGAAGATGAGCGTGTCATTCTTCAAGGCGTAATTGACCCACTTGCGCAACTCTTCTTTCGAGATGACGGTTCCTGTTGGGTTGTTCGGGTAACAAAGATAGATGATGTCTACCCTGCGGTCGGGTATTTGCGGAATGAAATTGTTCTCCGCTGTGCATGGCATGTATATGACGTTGCTCCATCTACCGTCTTTCATTTCTCCCGCGCGACCTATCATCACATTTGAGTCAATGTAAACAGGATAAATGGGATCGGTCACCCCGATGCTGTTGTCCCAGCGCACCAGTTCTTGTATGTTGCCGGTATCGCTTTTCGCTCCGTCATTGATGAAAATCTCGGAAGTGTCGAAGTGTATGCCTCGAGGCAGGAAGTCGTTTTTGACGATGGCCTTGCGCAGGAATGCGTATCCTTGTTCGGGACCGTAGCCTTTAAAGCCGTCTGCTGTTCCCATTTCGCCCACGGCTTTGTGCATTGCCTTGATCACCGCGGGGCAAAGTGGTTGGGTCACGTCGCCGATGCCAAGGCTAATGACTTTTGCCGTTGGGTGTGATACCTTAAATACGTTTACCTTTTTTGCCACGTCGGCGAATAGGTAGTTGTTTGGCAGTTTCAGGAAATGTTCATTTACTAAAGCCATATCGCTTTTGTTTTATGTTAATGATTATGGTTGTGGATTTATGGCATTTCAATTTCACCTTCGAATACGAATTTAGCGGGGCCAGACATGTATACGTGGTTGTTCTCCTCGCTCCATTCTATCTCCAAGGCACCTCCGTCCATCACGATTGTGCTCTTTCTGTTGGCTTTACCAGTGAGGGCGGCTGCCACGGCTGTGGCGCAAGCTCCCGTGCCACAAGCCATGGTGATGCCACTTCCGCGTTCCCATACTCTTGTTCTTATGTGCTCGTCGTCTATAGGAGAGGCAAACTCTATGTTGCATCCTTGTGGGAATAAAGGAGCCTTCTCTAGCGCCTCTCCCAATCGGGCGACATCTATGGTGGATATGTCATCCACGAATATGACAAAATGGGGATTGCCCATCGAGATGAAAGTGCCGCGTAGCTCTTGTCCGCATACGTTGATGGCCTCTTCTGTCATGCCGCCACTGGGTGTCGCAATCATGCCCTTGTCGGTGAAACGAGGTTCTAGCATGTCCACCGTGACACTTTCCACGTGCTTGTCTTCACTGACATTTAGCTTTAGCGTCTTTATGCCCGAAAGTGTCAACAACTTGATGGAGGTCTTGCTCGTCAGCCTTTTCTCAAACACGTATTTGCCGATGCAGCGTGATGCGTTTCCGCACATCATGGCCTCAGAGCCATCCGCGTTGAATATGCGCATAGTGAAATCCGCTTCAGGTATTGGAGAGCGGCCTATCAAAACAAGGCCGTCACCGCCAATGCCTGTATGGCGATCGCTCCACAGGCGGGCTACTTCCCCTGGATGGGGTAGGTCGTAGAGGGATGTGTCTACATATATGTAGTCGTTGCCCGCTCCCTGCATCTTCGTGAACTTGATGGTTTTTCGCATGCTTGCCAATTATTTTAATATATTCGTATTTCTCGGTGCTTTCCTTTTAAGGGCGCAGGGAGAACCCGAATACCAGATAGGCTTTCTCTGTGCTGGGATTGGCGGAAATCCCCGCGAACAGCGGTAAGTCGAATGTCTTGGTGATGTGGATGTCTTTTGTGGCCCTGACGGAAACGTTGGTAACCGCAAATCCATTCGTCTCGGAGTAGAAGCTTGTGGCGTAAGGCACCATGCCCACCGCTGCCTGCCATTGACAACCGGCCAGGTTGAATGGCGCGCTGACTTCAAAATAGGAAGAATAAGCACGCTTCCCGTCTTTGTTCACGCCGTCATTGCCTGCGAAGTTGGTGTACCATTGCAAGGCCACGGGGCCAAAGTCATAACCGATATTGCCTTCGAATACATGGGATGTCTCGTGTGCCGCATAGAGGAAATAACGGTCGCTGGGCGTGTTGAACCAATAGTCGGTGATACCGATATTCAATCCTCCAATTTTATAGGAGAGGGTGAGGTCGAACTCTTTCGTGTCGTCCGGATCCGTAAGGCCGACGCTTCCCCATGCCGTAAGCGACAGACCTTTATAAGAAAGGCCGAGTGTGGGCTGAAGGCTTACGTCTCCCAGGTCTTGTCCTCGCCAAATGTATTGGCTCACGATGTCCGCTTGTACCGTAGCGTCCAACTTGTCTTGTGCAATTGTTGGCATTGTCGCCCCACAAAATGCCGTGGTGAGAACCACCATCCTTTTCAAATCTTTCATAACCATACCTATTAATATTATTATAGAATGTTGTGATTGACGTTTTGCCTATTATCTTCCTATTTTATTTCAAAGTGTATTAAAACGTTGCAAAAATACGACATTTCGAAATTAAAACAAGCATTTTTAATAAATAATTGTTCATAAATTTCTCATCTCTTACAATTGTACACTAAAATGCGCCATATAATTACAAAATGTAATCAGACACAGGTTGTATTATAGCGATTAGTAATTTCCGTGTCTAGTGGAATTAAAAATATCTATTGTTTTACTTCTTGCGCATGTTGACTTATAATTTGTCGGATATAGGATGAAAATAATTGCAAATTGAATATAATTGCGCAAGATATTAAACAGTATGTTATATTTGTCATGTAAATAATAATAAAATGATGCTTTTATATCAAAAGTAACGATAAATGGATGTAAATTTGCACAAAAATATTTCAATTTGATGCATCTCTATTGATTGTTTAATGGTAAAAGAAGAAAAATCATGAAGAAAATTGAAGCAATTATCAGGAAGTCCAGGTTTGAGGACGTGAAGAAGGCTTTGCTTGAGGCGGACATTGAGTGGTTCTCCTATTATGATGTCCGGGGTAATGGCAAGGCGCGTCAAGGGCGCATCTACCGTGGCATCGTGTATGACACGAGTTCCATAGAGCGAACGCTGGTCTCGCTTGTTGTTCGTGACAAGAACGTAGAGAAGTCGGTGCAGGCGATTCTCAAGGCGGCTCAGACGGGTGAGATTGGAGATGGGCGCATCTTCATCATGCCTGTAGACGATGCCATACGCATTCGCACGGGTGAGAGAGGCGATATCGCTTTATATAACGCGGAACAGGAGGAATAATGGTAAAAGATGGACATTTAAGTGGTAAAAAGTGACAAATATTTGGAGGATAAAGCAATGAGTACACATGAACATATATATATAATAGGTAAGAGGCTGGCCGCGACGGCTGCCCTGGTGGGATTGTTCGCGAAGAGTGCGTTGGCGGGAAACGTGGTATGTGCCGCCCAGCCTGTGCTTGATAGTGGTAACACGGCGTGGATGATTGTGGCCACGGCGTTGGTGTTGCTTATGTCTATTCCTGGCATCGCCTTGTTCTATGGCGGTTTGGTAAGACAGAAAAACGTGTTGAGCATCATCATGCAAACGATGCTTATCGTTGGCGTTATCAGCATATTGTGGGTGGCCATCGGTTACACGTGGGCGTTCGGCACGGGCTTTAAGGAGTCGGGCAGTCCGCTGTTCTTCGTAGTTGGTGGTCTTGACAAGGCCTTTTTGAATGGCATTACCACTTCTACCGTTATGCCTACAGGCATTCCCGAGTTGGTGTTTGTCATGTTCCAGTGTATGTTCGCGCTTATCACGCCGGCGTTGATATTGGGTGCGTTCGCGGAGAGGATTAAGTTCAAGGGCTATATGATATTCATCATCCTGTGGACGATATTGGCATATTTCCCTATGGCCCATTGGGTATGGGGCGGCGGTTTCCTGCAGGAGATGGGCGCCATAGACTTCGCCGGAGGTACGGTAGTGCATATCAACGCGGGAATCTCCGCGTTCGTTATGGCCTTGATGATTGGCAAAAGAGAGGATTACAGGGTTGGTCATCCCATCTTGCCCCACAATGTCGCTTTTGTTTTCCTTGGCACCTCTTTCCTCTGGCTGGGCTGGTTCGGCTTCAATGCGGGCAGTGGATTGGCCGCGGACGGCATCGCCGCCAACGCTCTGCTGGTGACACACATCGCCACCGCTACCGCCGCTGTTGTCTGGATGGCCATAGACTGGATTTGCAACAAGAAGCCCACGACGGTAGGCGCGTGCACTGGAGCGGTAGCCGGACTGGTGGCTATAACTCCTGCCGCGGGCTCAACCGATTTGCTCGGAGCTTTCTGCATTGGTTTGATTACTCCTATCATCTGCTTCTTCATGGTGGCCGTGGTAAAGCCGAGATTCAAGTACGATGACGCTTTGGACGCTTTTGGCGTGCATGGCATTGGCGGTATCGTGGGCTCTATCCTCACGGGTGTATTCGCCACTCGCTTTATCACGGGTGAAAATGGTGTCGAAGGCGCTCTCTATGGCGACTGGCATCAGTTGTGGATACAGATTGTGGCCACGCTTGTGTCCGTGGTTTTCAGCGCGGTCGTCACGTTTGTGCTCTACAAGATTGTGGACAGTCTTGTCGGCATAAGGGTAGACAAGCGCGTGGAGGAAGAAGGACTTGACATATATGAGCATGGAGAAAGCGCTTATAACTAATTAATATTAAACATTTAACTCTGGATATATAAGATGTGTGGTATAGTTTCTATTTTCAATATCAAGGAGCAAACCCCCGAGTTGAGGCAAAAGGCCTTGCGGATGAGTGGCAAGATACGCCACCGCGGACCCGATTGGAGTGGTGTCTATTGTGGCGGCTCTGCCATATTAGCCCATGAGCGCCTGGCCATTGTTGACCCGGAGTCGGGCAGGCAGCCCCTCTTCAGCCCGGACAAGAAGCAAGTGTTGGCGGTCAATGGCGAGATATACAATCACCAGTCCATACGCCGGCGTTACCAGGATAGGTTCCAGTTCCAGACGGGCAGCGATTGCGAGGTTATCTTGGCCTTGTATCGTGAGCGGGGAGACGGTTTCCTAGATGAACTTGATGGCATTTTCGCGTTTGCTCTCTATGATGTTGAACGGGATGAGTACTTGATAGCCCGAGACCCGATAGGGGTGATACCATTATATTATGGTTACGACAAGGAGGGCAGGCTTTATGTCGCCAGTGAGTTGAAAGCCCTGGAAGGCCAGTGCGACAGCTATTCAGTATTCCCCCCGGGGCACGTGTTGACGAAGCGCGACACCAAGCCTCGCCGCTATTACGAGAGAGACTGGTTCAGCTATGACAGCGTGAAGGACAATCCCGCCAGTGTAGACGAACTCCGCGAGGCTTTGGAAGCCTCCGTGCGCCGTCAGATGATGAGCGACGTGCCCTATGGCGTGCTGCTGAGTGGCGGGCTGGACTCTTCCATTATCAGTGCCGTGGCCCAGAAGTACGCCGGAAACCGCGTCGAAACAGGCGGCAAGGAGGCTGCGTGGTGGCCCAGGCTCCACTCCTTCGCGGTTGGCTTGCGTGGCGCGCCCGACTTGTTGAAAGCCCGTCTCGTGGCGGAGCATATCGGCACGGTGCACCACGAGATAAACTATACCATACAGGAGGGGCTCGACGCGCTGAGCGACGTGGTCTATTTCACGGAGACATACGACGTGACCACCATTCGGGCATCTACCCCCATGTACCTTTTGGCTCGTGTCATCAAGAGCATGGGCATCAAGATGGTGCTTTCAGGTGAGGGAGCCGACGAGATTTTCGGTGGCTACCTGTATTTCCACAAGGCCCCCTCCGCACGTGCCTTTCATGAGGAAACAGTGCGTAAGCTCTCCAAGTTGTACTTGTATGACTGCCTCCGCGCCAACAAGAGCCTGGCCGCGTGGGGCGTTGAGGGGCGTGTGCCGTTCCTTGACACCGAGTTCCTCGACGTGGCCATGCGGATAAACCCCGTAGCCAAGATGTGCCCCGGCTCGGTGATGGAAAAGAAAATCCTGCGCGAGGCTTTCTCCAGCTTGTTGCCCCAAGAGGTGGCGTGGAGGCAGAAAGAGCAGTTCTCCGACGGGGTAGGCTATTCGTGGATAGACACGCTGAAGCAGATTACCGCGAGCAGCGTGAGCGACGAGGAGCTGGCCCACGCGGCGGAACGCTTCCCCATCAATCCTCCGCGCAACAAAGAGGAGTATTTCTATCGCTCTTTGTTCGCCGCCCACTTCCCCAGTGACAGTGCCGCACGGACTGTGCCCAGCGTGCCCAGCGTAGCGTGCAGCACCGCCGAGGCCTTAGCTTGGGACAAGGCGTTCGCCAACTTGAATGACCCCAGTGGCCGTGCCGTCAGCGGCGTGCACCTGCAGGCCTATCAACGCCTTTGAACGCAAGATGTAGCGACGATACCCACACATTGATATCTATATTGAGAAGGGTCGTATCAAACTCCTTTTGGGAGTCCTGGTACGACCTTTTTTTCTTGTCTTTTACCCCAAACTTAGAGGTCATTTTACAAAACAAGTTATTTCGCCAAGGAAAACAAGTTGATTTGCTCCTCAAAATAACTTGTTTCCCTTGGCAAAACAATTTATTTTCCTGAGCGAAATAACTTGTTTTCAAATGCCCCCAAAATTGCCCTGCTGAACACCTTCCAAGTGCTCTATAGAAATGGGGTCAACTGCTCTATAGAAATGACATGAAGTGCTCTATAGAAACCATGACAAGTGTTCTATAGAGCACTTGAGACGCTAAAATAAAACGCGATAAAATGCAATTAAACGCATTCAAACGAAAGAAAGCGCAAGCTTTTCCTCCCATTCACGATAAAGGCCTGAAAAAGTCAGTACTACTGCTTGGCGATATCAGTAGTACTGAAATCCCAGAGCGGTAGTACTGACTTTCATTTTCAGTAGTACTGGCTTTTTGTGTGCGTAATCAGCAATTGGGTTTATTCCGAATTCGTCGAACTCACGACCTTATCTTTATTTGATAGTATATCTCGCCCACAACCTTTTTCGCAAAGTCCTATGCGATTTGGGTTAAAAAAGAAAGGGACGAGTCAAAATGACGGCTCGCCCCTTCGGGATTATGTATATGAAAAAGTTATGACGTAGGCAATCCTTGCCGCTCCATTTCCAGGCTGGCCCAGAGGAAGGGGCCTATGCCTTTGGCGTCATTGTCGCGGATGGGCTCGCTCATGTAGTAATCGAAGCTGCCGTCCCTCTTGAAGTTCGGCTTCTTGACGTAAGGGCCTGGCCCTGGCCCAAGTCCGCTTACCGCGCAGCACTGGGTGAGGCTGATGGTCTTGTCGTCGTTCACCTTGATGAACTCGTTGATGATGCCCTGGTATGCCTTCACGCCAGCGTCCCTGTAGCTCTCGTCCAGGTAGCCCAACCGGTATCCCTTCAGCAACACGTAGGCGAACATGCACGAGGCGGTGCTCTCCAGGTAGTTGCGGGGGTCTTTCACGTCCATCACGTCATACCACACGCCCGTCTCTGGGTCTTGATAGTCCACCACCGACTTCATGGCCTTGCGCAGCAGGGCCACTACCTCGCCCCGGCGGGCGTAGTCTTGCGGCATGGCTTCCAGGCATTCTATCATGGCCATGGTATACCATCCCAGCGCCCTGGCCCAGGTGTGCTGGCTTTGTCCCGTGGTCTTGTCTGCCCAGAACTGTTCGCGGGTTTCGTCCCAGGCGTGTTTCCACAGGCGGGTCTTCTTGTCGTAGGTGCGCTGGTCGGTCTTGATGATTTGGTCTACGGCATCGTCCAGGTATTTCACGGCCTTCTTGGGCTTCATGGTCTGCGTGGCGTAGGCCGTGTAGAAGGGCAACCCCATGAAGATGCCGTCCAGCCACACTTGGTTGGCGTAGATGGCCTTGTGCCAATATACGCCTTCCTTGGTGCGGGGTTGTTTTTCCAGTTGCTTGAAGAGGGTCTTCAGCGCCTTTTCGGTGTTCTTGGCGGGCTCCAGGTTGTGCATGCGGAGGATGAATTTGGCGGTGCGCACGTTGTCCAGGTTGAAGTCTTCGTATTTGTAACCCGTGATATTCCCCTTCTCGTCTATCATCTTGGCGGGGTAGGCCTCGAGATATCGCATGATGGAGTCGCCTCCATAGGCCTCGTAGGTATCCAGCATGCCTTCCAGCTCTATGCCCATCACGTAGCTCCAGCGGGGTTTCTTGGCGAAGTCGAGCAGGTAGGAGAGCGGGGTGCGCTTCATCTCCGAGTAGGCGAGCCACTCGGAGTAACGCTCAAAAGGGGCTTCGCCCTCATTGAGCACCAGGGAGCCGTTGATGTGTAGGTTGTCGAACTTGATGTCGCGGGTCTTGCCGGTGATTTGTACGGGCTTCTTGTGTACGCCGTTGAACTCGCAGTCTTTCACGTTGATGTCATATACGTTCTCCACGTTGTTCCTGCCTATCACCAGCACGCCGTATTCGCTCTTCTGGCAGGTGACGTTCTCCATGCTCACGTTTCTCACCGTGGGCTCGAAGCCTCGGTAGCATTCCTCTTTGGGCTCATAGTCCAGGTTGATTTTCAATACGGCTTCCTTGCACTGGCCTACGGTCACGTTGCGCATGTTGATGTTCTGTATCAGCCCGCCTCGGCAGTTGTTGGTCTTGATGCGCAATACTCGCTCCAGCTCGGGGGAGTCCATGTGGCAGTCCTCGGCGTAGACGTTCTCGCATCCGCCCGAAATCTCGCTGCCTATCACCACGCCTCCATGGCCATCCTCCATCTTGCAGTTGCGGATGATGATGTTGCGGCTGGGCTGGTTCCAAAGGCGGCCGTCGTTGTTGCGTCCGCTCTTGATGGCGATGCAGTCGTCACCCGTGTGGAACACGCAGTTCTGTATCAGCACGTTCTCGCATCCCTCGGGGTCGCATCCGTCGCCGTTGGGTCCCTCGTTCCAGATGTACACGCCGTCCACGGTGATGTTTTTCGAGAGCAGGGGATGGATGACCCAGAAGGGGGAGTCATAGAGTTTCACGTCCTTGATGAGTATGCGGTCGCAATAGAGAAAGTTGATGAGCTGGGGGCGCAGGCCTTGTCCCTTGCCAAACTTGCGCTCGTCCCATTCCACGCCGTCCTCGGCGTAGCGCAGGAGGCGTGCCCGGCTGCCCAGGTTTTGGGCTTCCTTGGTCTCGCCTTCCACGTAGCCGAAGCGATCCTTGCCGCACATTTTCCACCAGGTGTCGTTGCTGCCTCCGCCATTGATGGTTCCCTTGCCCGTGATGGCGATGTCGGTGGCCCCATTGGCATAGATGCAGGGCTGGTAGTTCCAGCAGCCGATGCCCTCCCAGGAGGTCTTCACCAGCGGATAGAGGTCGGTGTCGAACACGAATTGCAGCGTGGCCCCTTCTTCCACCACCAGGTTTACCTTGCTTCGCAGCGTGATGGCTCCCGTTTTCCATGTGCCCGCGGGAATGATCACTTGTCCCCCGCCCTTGCTGGAGGCGGCGCTGATGGCCTTGTTGATGGCTTTCTGGTTTTGCGCGGCGGTGGCAGTGGTCTTGGCGCCATAGTCCGTGACGGGATACCGCTTGGTGTCGATTTGTGGTTGTTGTACGCTGGCCTCGATTTGCTTGTACTCGTTGTCGTCCCATCCCGATGCCAAGGCGCATACGGGCAACAGCATGGCGAGCAGCAGTGTCTTCAGTTTTCTCATTTTGTAGGTGATAGATTTAGTTTGTTTAATTTGTAAAGTAAAGGTTTTAAGTAGCTTTATTCCGCGAATATACGAATTATTTCCGTAACGGCAAGCCTCACGGTGTTAAAAAAAAGTTCAGCGGGAAATCTGCGGGGGCCATCTGCTTGGTGGAGTCGGGGAAAATGTATACCTTTGCGGGCGTTAACTTAAAAAACGTCTTGTATGAGAAAATCCTTGCAGTTCCTTTTTCTTTGCCTCTCGCTTTCGCTGTTGCCAGGATGCGAGAAGGTTACGCTAGGCAATGAAGGCGGGGAAGACGGAAACGCGTCTGGAAGCATTCCCGCAGACCCTCCGTCTTCGGGAATAGACACGCTGTATTCCGACGTGGAGCCGGTGGAGGGCAGCGAGGTCGGGGTAGACCAATTCCTTCATCAGACGATAGACGTTGAGGTATACGTGAGGGGCTATATCGTAGGCTCATGCCAGCGGAGCATCAAGAACGCCGACTTCGAGGCCCCCTTTGAGGGGCATACCGCCTTGTTGCTGGCAGATCGCAGGGACGAGCGGGAGAAGGTGGTAGCCATCCATTTGAAAACCGGCGCGATGAGGAGTGCCCTCAACTTGGAAGACCATCCCGAGAACCAGGGCAAAGCGCTCAGGGTAAGAGGCAAACAAGGTTCTTACCTGGGGACTGTGGGCATGAACGAGGAGAATATAACTGGGGAATACGAGCTTTTGGAATGACCGAATGTCACTTTTCTCGGGAAAGATTTGGTGAAACGGGGGAAAATCATTATATTTGTCCCCAATATCGCAAACAGACAAACTAAATCCCAAGGCCTATCGCAACATTATTACTTCATTCATCAATCTTGGCTTAACAAATGAAGCAACTCACAGACTTCACCGATGAGGAGTTGGCGGTGCGTTATATCAATGGCGACAATGACGCTTTTGACATCTTGCTCGAAAGGAATGGGCAACCCGTGTACGCGTACATCTTCTTCATGGTGAGAGATAAGGACTTGGCCGATGACATATTCCAAGAGACTTTCGTAAAGGTCATTACCAAACTGCAAGAGAACAGGTACGTGCCTAGTGGCAAGTTCTCGGCGTGGTGCATACGCATAGCCCATAACCTGCTGGTGGACGGCTTCCGCAACCAGAAAGTGCGGCGTGTCGTGGAGGTGCCTGGCGACAATGACCTTTCCAACTTCAGCTCGGGTGAGTTGATGGAAAGGAACATAGAGGATGATTACGTTTACGCGCAAGTGATGGACGACCTGCGCAAGATGGTTGCCCAGCTGCCTTGTCCGCAGCGGGAAGTGGTATACATGAGGTTTTACCAGCAGCTTTCGTTCAAGGAGATAGCCGAGCTTACCAACGTGAGCATCAATACCAGCCTGGGCAGGATGCGTTACGCCTTGCTTAACCTGAGGCGCATGGCCAGGGAGCACCACATGGAGCTGAAGGCGTGGCTCTGACGGTTGGGAGGCGTTTACCTGCTTAAGTCGTGCAAAGACTTGATGGCGGCCAGGGGGTCGGCGTTCTTGAACACGTAACTGCCGCTCACCAGCACGTCTACGCCTGCTTCCACCAAGCGCGGAGCGGTGTCCGCCTGCACGCCACCATCCACTTCTATCAATGCCTTGCTGCCCGTCCGCTCTATCAGCTGGCGCAATTTACGGGTTTTCTCCAATGTATGCTCTATGAAAGTCTGTCCCCCGAAGCCAGGGTTGACGCTCATCAGCAATACCATGTCCACGTCTTGTATGATGTCCTCCAACACGGATACGGGCGTGCTGGGATTGAGGGTAACGCCGGCTTTCATGCCTTCCTCGTGTATTTGGTGGATGGTGCGATGCAAGTGAACGCATGCCTCGTAGTGCACGTTCATCATCATGGCGCCTAGTTTGGCGGTTTGATGGATGTATTGCTCGGGATGCACAATCATGAAGTGCACGTCCAGTTGTTTTTCGCAAGCCTTGCTTACGGCCTCCAGCACGGGGAAGCCGAAAGAGATGTTAGGCACGAACACGCCATCCATCACGTCCAGGTGAAGCCACTCGGCTTCGCTGCGGTTTATCATGTCCATTTCTCTCTCCAGGTGCAGGAAATCCGCGGCCAGCAGAGAGGGGGATACTATAGTACTCATTTCTTCTTTTGTGGGTGTTTTCTTTGGGTTTCTGTATCGCTAAAGTGTCAGTTGACGCAATAGAGCACATTCGTGCCATTTATTTCCATGGTGCGGTAACTGTGGGCTATAAGTTTTATGAGCCGGATGGTGTACTCCGAGGGTTTTGGCTCGTCAGGGGTAAAAGTTTTTTTCATAGGCAACGGGAATCACACGTTATTGATATTATCATAACGCTCGCCCTCGCCGGAATATTATAGCAGGCGGAAGGAAAAGAGGGGTTAAACTAAGTTAACGCTCTTCTGTTTTCCGTTTATACCTATTTATATATATGCGCGCGTAGGCGGTTGTCTCTTGGTCTTGCCGGACTGTCCCCTGATTTCTCGTTCTAGTACGAGGTCTCGCACATGATGCCCAGTTCCCTTACCTTGTCGCTGATAGCGTCCAGCTCTTCGGGCGTGGCTTTGCGCAGGTCTTTGTCGGGAGTCTCCCTGTCTATGGTGTATACCATCACCTGCCGCGGCTGTATGTCCACCAAGGCTCTGAGCCATGGCTTTACGTATTCGTCTCCCGTGTTGTCCACGTCTTCGCCATTGACGGTGCCTTTCAGGAACATGGTCTGCACGATGACCCGCCCATGGAAACTCTTCAGGTTCTCTATCACCCGGGCTACCCGATACGTGGATTGCGTAGGACGGTCTACTTTTTGTATGTAGGCGGCGTTCACCGTGTCCAGCTTCTGTATGTTGTTGTCCACCCTCATCAGCGCGGCATGCACGCCAGGCTTGTCCAGCATGGTGGCGTTGCTCAGCACGCTCACCTTGGTTTGCGGACAATATTTGTCCCTCAGCAGTAAGGTGTCTTCAATGATATCGGGAAAATCGGGATGCCCGGTAGGCTCGCCGTTGCCGGAGAATGTGATCACGTCGGGCAGCTGGTCAGCTTCTTTCATTTCCATGAGCCGTTTCTCCAAAGCCTCGGCCACTTGCAGTCGGGTGGGGCGAGGAGAGTGGGTGACGTGGTCTTTGTTGAAGCCGCACTCGCAGTATACGCAATCAAAGTCGCACACCTTGCCATCGGCGGGCATTAAGTTGACTCCCAACGATATGCCCAGCCTGCGGCTGTGCACTGGGCCGAATACGGGAGAGTCATACAAAACAGTACTCATGAGCGTTTTTCCATTAGATATTGATGTTTACGCGAAGATACGAAAATAGTGACAAAGGCGTATGCTTTTCGGCGAATTTATTGTTAATGGTCGTTAAACGTGCGTTTAATCGCTGTTTTTTTTGTTACTTTGCAGCGAATTTGGCGTATTATATCCTTATTTGGGAATGAGAAAGAAAAAAATCAAGAGCGGAAACCATCGCGGATTACAAGTTTTCACCTTGTGTGTCAGCACTTCGATGGTGCTGATATTGTTGGGGATGGTGATTTTCTCTGTCCTGCTGGGGCGCAATCTTTCTTCTTACATGAAGCAGAACCTGGTGGTCACCATGATGTTGGAACAAGACATGACCGAGCCGGAGGCCAAGCTGATATGTAAGCGACTGCAGGCGCGACCCTATGTGAACAATTTGCAATATGTCAGCAAGGAGCAAGCCTTGCGTGAGGGCATCAAGGAGCTGGGTACCGATCCCACGGAGTTCGCTGGTGTCAATCCTTTCCTTTCCTCTGTGGATATCACGTTAAAGGCAGATTACGCCAACAATGATTCCCTTGCCTGGATATCCAAGGAGTTGAAAGCACTGCCCAAAGTGGGAGAGGTCAGTTACCAAAAGGATTTGATAGAGCAGGTCAACGCCAGCTTGGCCAAGATCAGCATGGTCTTGTTGGTATTGGCGGCCTTGCTCACGTTCATCTCCTTTTCGCTTATCAACAATACTGTCAGGTTGGGCATTTACGCCCGTCGCTTCTCCATCCACACCATGAAGTTGGTGGGTGCCTCGTGGGGCTTTATCCGTAAGCCCTTTGTCTCTTCCACCGTGCTGGTTGGCGTTATAGCCGCCGTGTTGGCAGACGCTTTCCTAGCGGGGTGTGTCTACTTGCTTTACCTGAACGAACCAGGCATCTTGTCTGTCGTCTCTTGGGAAGACCTCGCGATTACGGGCGCTTCCGTATTCCTTTTCGGCATTGTCATCACCGCCATCTGCGCCTTGGTGTCCGTAAACAAGTTCTTGCGCATGAAGGCGAGCGAACTATATAAGATATAACAAGCAATCAAACTGTTACGATAATGGACAAAAACAATCTGGCTTTCACCAAGGCCAACTTCATCTTGTTGGCTATAGGCATGGCGATAGTTATCATAGGATTCATCCTGATGAGCGGCGGCGGTTCTTCTGAAACCACTTTCGACCCCGCTGTATTCAGCACAATGCGCGTCAAGGTGGCTCCCGTCATTACCCTGGTGGGTTTTCTGGGTATCATTTATGCGATAGTTCACAAACCTAAAAACGAAAAGCAAGACTGATGGATTTATTTCAGACTATTATCATTGCCATCGTGGAAGGACTCACGGAGTTCTTGCCCGTCTCCTCCACAGGTCACATGATTATCGCCCAAAACCTCTTGGGCGTGGGAAAGGGCGACCCCTTCGTCCACGCTTTCACCTTTATCATACAGTTTGGAGCCATCCTCTCTGTGGTGTGCCTTTACTGGAAGCGCTTCTTCCGCCTAGACCACTCCCCCGCTCCTGAAGGCGCAGGCACTTGGGGCAGGCTGAAACATAAATTCTATTTCTATTGGCTGCTCGTGGTGGGCGTGCTGCCCGCCGTGGTCATCGGCCTGTTGGCCAAGAAGTCAGGCTTGCTTGGCTGGTTGCTGGATAGCGTGGAGGTGGTAGCCGTCATGCTCGTGGTGGGCGGCGTGTTCATGCTTTTTTGCGACAAGATATTCAACAAGGGCACCGAGGAGAATCGCATGACCGAGCGCAGGGCCTTTATCGTGGGTCTTTTCCAGTGCATTTCCGTCATTCCGGGAGTTTCCCGCTCCATGGCCACTATTGTGGGAGGCATGCAACAAGGACTTACCCGCAGGCGTGCCGCAGAGTTCTCTTTCTTCCTGGCCGTGCCCACCATGGCGGGTGCCACCCTGCTAGACGTGCTGGAGATGATGAGCGGCGATGCCACATGGGTCAACGCCCATAACATCACGATGTTGCTCGTGGGCTGCGCCGTGGCTTTCGTGGTGGCTTTGCTAGCCATGAAGTGGTTCGTGAATTTCCTTGCCAAGTATGGCTTTAAGCTGTTTGGATGGTATCGCATTGTCGTGGGACTGGTGCTCATCATCCTTTTGGCCACGGGGCATTCATTGCAGATGGTAGATTGATGAATTTTTTCCAGGGAGAGATATTTGCCATAGACAAGCCCTATGGCATCACCAGCTTCAAGGCCTTGGCCCATGTTCGCTATCTGCTCACCAAAAAGCTGGGCAGGAAAGTGAAGATAGGCCATGCGGGCACTTTGGATCCCCTGGCCACGGGCGTGTTGGTGCTTTGCACGGGCAGGGCCACCAAGCGGATAGAGACGCTGCAAACCCATGGAAAGGAGTATGAGGCGACGTTGCAGCTAGGCGCCACAACGGCCAGCTATGACCGTGAGCACGAGGTGAACGCCACCTATCCCACGGAGCATATCACCCGCGAAGCCATAGAGCAGGCTTTGAGGGGTTTCGAGGGAGAGATAGACCAGGTTCCCCCCACTTTCAGCGCGGTGAAGGTGAATGGCGACCGCGCTTACGCGCTGAGAAGGGCGGGCGAGAGCGTGGAACTGAGCCCTAAGCGCATAAGGATAGACGAGATATCGCTTACCCGTTTCGATCCGGTGACCATGCAAATGGATATCCGCGTCAGGTGCGGCAAGGGGACTTATATAAGGGCTTTGGCCCGGGACATAGGCAGGGCTTTGGGAAGCGGCGCTTACCTTACGTCGCTCCGGCGCACCCGTTCCGGAGATATCACCGTGGCCGATTGCGTGAGCTACGAAGGCTTTCAGGACTGGCTAGACCGGCAAGACATAGAATACGACCTACAATAAAGAAACAAACCAGAAAGGAGATTCCCTAGCATGAAGTTATCGCAGTTTAAGTTTACCCTGCCCGCTGAGCAGGTGGCATTATATCCCCACACCACAGAGCGCGTTTTCACCACCCGCGGCGGAGAGACCCGCACCTTCCAGGTTACTCGCCGTGACGAGTGCAAGCTGATGGTGCTTCACAAGAAGACGGGTGTCATAGAAATGTACAAGAAAGACGAGTCCGGAAATCCCATGGAAGGCAACTTTCTCGATTTCAGGGATATCTTGAACTATTTTGGCGAGGGAGATACCTTTATCTTCAATGACACCAAGGTGTTTCCCGCCCGCCTTTACGGCACTAAGGAAAAGACCGACGCCAAGATAGAGGTCTTTCTCTTGAGGGAGCTTAACCAGGAGATGCGCCTTTGGGACGTGTTGGTGGAGCCTGCCCGCAAGATACGCATCGGCAACAAACTGTTCTTCGACGATACGGGAACTATCGTGGCGGAGGTGATAGACAACACCACGAGCCGTGGGCGCACGTTGCGCTTTCTCTTTGACGGAAGCCATGAGGAGTTCAAGGAGAGCCTCTTCTCGCTGGGAGAGCCTCCTTTGCCACGTTATGTGCTGGACGGAAGGCCAGACCATCACGCCACGCCCGAGGACGAGGAAGAGTTCCAATGCGTTTTCGCCCGTAATGAGGGAGCCGTCACCGCGCCAGCCACGGGACTCCACTTCAGCCGAGAGCTGCTGAAGCGCATGGAGATACAGGGACTCAATTTCGCCTATATCACCCTGAATTGCGGCTTGGGCAATTTCCATCCCATAGAGGTGGAAGACCTCACCAAACACAAAATGGACTCCGAGCAGATGCTGATAGGCGCGGAGGCGTGCCGGTTGGTGAATGAAACCAAGCAGGCAGGCCGCCACGTTTGCGCCGTGGGCACCAGCGTGGTGAAGGCGACGGAGACAGCCGTGGGCACGGATGGTTACCTGAAAGAGTACGACGGCTGGACCAACAAGTTCATATTCCCGCCCTATGACTTTGGGTTGGCGGACTGCATGGTGGCCAATTTCTACCACCCGGAATCCACGCTCCTGATGATGCAGGCCGCTTTCGGAGGCTATGACAAGGTGATGGAGGCTTACGAGCTGGCCGTCAACAACGGTTACAAGTTTGGCTGCTATGGTGATTCCCTGTTGATACTTAACGACTGATGGCGATTGTTTACTTGGCGTTGGGCTCCAACCTTGGCGATAGGGAAGCCAACCTGGCGGAGGCCACGAAAAAAATAGAGGGGCGAGTGGGCATGGTGTCCGCTCGCTCCTCTTTGTATCAAACCAAGCCCTGGGGCTATCGCTCGCCCCACGACTATATCAACGCCTGCCTGCGGGTGGAGACCGACTTGGAGCCCCTGCCGTTGCTTTTGGCCACGCAGGCCATAGAGCGGGAGATGGGGCGTACCCACAAGACCGTGGACGGGCAATACCAAGACAGGGTGATAGACATTGACATCCTGCTTTATGACCAGTTGCGTCTGGAGACACCCCAACTTGTCATTCCCCATCCGCTCATGGCGGAGCGGGACTTCGTGACAAAGCCCTTGTCGGAGATATGTCCCCAATGGCGAGAACTTCTCAGCCGCGCTTCACTTTCCCGTCCACTTGTGTGATAAAGCCTCGTTTGCGGGCAAGCCCCACCAGGTAGAGCGTGTCTTTGCGGGAGCAGTTATACCTTTTTTGTATCATCTGCCAAATGGCCCGCTCGCTGACGGTGTCTTCCCCCAATTTGTCAAAATACTCATTGATGGCTTGTTTCAGGTCATCCTCATGGTAATGGATGTGTTTCTTGTGCAGATAGACGCTCACCACGATGGTCAGCACGCCCACCACACCAATGGCGATGATGATGTAAGCAGTTGTCATATTTGTCAGGTTTAAGGGTTATTTTCTTTCTTTGCGGTAAATATAATGAAAAATTTCGAGAAAAACAAATGTCCTTAAGATTTTTTTGTAAATTCACTCTTGTTGGGGCAAGGAGTATGGTGATGAACCGCTTTTACATAGTATATAAACCGCGCGAAGCTAATGATAAAGTCTGTTCCACGACGTGGAATGCGGTTTTTGATTAGCTTTTCCGGTTTTATTTCCTATATGGAAGCGGTTTGTGACCTGCCTGTTTGGAACTTTGCGCAAAGGCCGCGGGAACAAGCCGCTGTCTGCCTTTCCCGTCAACCAGGTGAAAAATCCCTTGCCTCTCCCGTTGCCTCGCAGATAATAAAACATAAAAAAAGCGGGGCAACGAGAGCGGTGTGAAAAAAAATATGTAATTTCGCGCTTGATTCAGACCAACATAAACTAGCGACGATGACACCGCAAGACTTGAAGCAGTTACGCGCCTTCGCGCGGCAAGATGGAGCCATACTCGGGGCCGCATGGATAGTGAGCTTTGTTTGCGCCATGCTCTCCCTGGAATCCGTTGCCCTGGCGATGTTGTCCAACGTGCTGGCCCTGGCCACTCCATTCCTGGTGGCTTTCCGCCTGGGGAAGTTCCGTGACCTGGCGCTTGGTGGCTACATTTCCTTTGGACGCGCGCTGCTCTATTGCGCCCATGTCTTTGGGTGCGCCACGTTGTTGCTCACGGTGGTGCAATTCCTGTATTTGCGCTATTTGGACGCTTCTTACCTGCAATACGTGGTGGAGACTTACCGGCAAGTGTTGGAGACCGCGCAGGGAATAGACCCGGAGCAGGCCGCGCGGATGACGGAAGCCCTCAATGGCATTACCCCATTGGCATGGGTCTCCGCCTTCATGATAGGAGATCTGCTGGTGGGTGCGGTTCTCTCGCCCTTGATAGCCTGGATAGGGCATTGGCGCTCCAAGGCAAATCCCACCCCAACCCGTAAACAATGAGATGACTATGGATAGATTACACGATTACGAGAAACCCGAGCCCAACTGTCCTGACATATCGGTGGTGATTCCTTTGTATAACGAGGAAGAGTCACTGCCCGAGCTTTTCAGCTGGATACAGCGAGTGATGAAGGAGCACGACTATACCTATGAGGTGATTTTCGTCAACGATGGCTCCACCGATCGCTCTTGGGACGTGATAGAGGAGCTTGCCCAGAAGTGGCAAGAGGTGAAAGGCATCAAGTTTCGCCGCAACTACGGAAAGAGCCCCGCGCTCTATTGCGGCTTCAAGGAAGCCAGCGGCGACGTGGTCATCACCATGGACGCGGACCTGCAAGACTCTCCCGACGAGATACCCGGCCTCTATGACATGATTATGAAAGAGAAGTATGACTTGGTTTCCGGGTATAAGAAGAAGCGTTACGACCCGCTCTCCAAAACCATCCCGACCAAGCTTTTCAATGCTACCGCCCGCAAAATCAGCGGCATTCACAACCTGCACGACTTCAATTGCGGCTTGAAAGCCTATCGCCGGGAGGTGGTGAAAAACATAGAAGTCTATGGAGAGATGCACCGATACATCCCTTACCTGGCCAAGAACGCTGGCTTTGACCGCATAGGGGAGAAGGTGGTGCACCACCAGGCCCGTAAATATGGCCGTTCCAAGTTCGGGCTCAACCGCTTTTTCAATGGTTACCTGGACCTTATCTCGCTTTGGTTCTTGAGCGATTTCGGCAAGAAGCCCATGCACGTCTTCGGCTTCCTTGGCTCCATCCTTTTCTTCATCAGTTTCGTCGCCCTGGCCATCATCGGCTGCGACAAACTGTGGGCCTTGGCGCATGGCATTCCCCAGCGGTTGGTGACAGACTCGCCTTACTTCTATATCTGCCTCACCTGCATGCTGATAGGAACGCAACTCTTCCTGGCGGGATTCCTGGGAGACTTGGTGAGCAGGAGCAGCAGCGGCAGAAACGATTACCAAATAGAGAAGGAGATAAGGATAAAGCATGAGAACTAGTTTCATCATATTGGTGGCGTGGCTCATGCTGATGGCTGGATGCAGCAGTATAGACTGCCCCCTCAACAACACCACCCATGCCAATTACAAGCTGGCGGGACTGGTGACCACGTTGGTGGACACGCTTACCATCTCCACCACCAAGACCACGGGTGAAGACAGTGTGCTCATCAATCGCGACGTAGATGTTGACAGCTTTATCTTGCCCATGAGCTATACGCAGCCCCAAGACGTTTTTTTCGTGGAGTTGCGTGATACTTTCGGCAACGTGACCGTAGACCAGGTGACCGTGACCAAGGAGAACCATCCCCATTTCGAGTCGGTGGACTGCAATCCGTCTTATTTCCACACCATCACAGACGTATCCTGGACCACGGAACGCATAGACTCCATAGTGATCAACAACCCTGAAGTGACTTATGACACGACACAACCTCATTTCCTCATCTATTTCCGTCCTGCTGACTAGTCTGCTGCTCCTGGCTCCTGGCCAGGCCAGGGCGCAAGAAGAAGGGGAGGCGCGGGCAGACAGCATTCCTTTCTTCAGGAACGTAGCCGTCTCCGTGGATGCCCTGGGAGTGGGGCAGATGCTCTTCAGTGATTACGGCCAGTATGAGGCGGCACTCAGGGTCAACCTGAAAGACCGATGGTATCCCGTGGTGGAGCTGGGATTGGGAGTGGCGGACGCTTCCGACGAGACCACGCTCTTGAAATACAAGACCAGCGCGCCTTACTTCAGGGTGGGGTGTGACTGGAACCTGCTCAAGAACAAGCATGACATCTACCGTCTCTATGGCGGATTCCGCTACGCTTTCACCACTTTCAAGTATGACATCGAACGGGAAAGCCCGCTCGAAGACCCTGTGTGGGGCGGAAGCTCGGAGTTTGTCTCGCTGGACAACTCGGGCAGCTGCCATTGGCTGGAAGCCTGTTTCGGCGTAGACGTGAAAGTGGCAGGCCCATTCCGTATGGGGTGGAGCATACGCTACAGGCGCAGGCTCCTTCACAGCGAGGGCGAGGCGGGAGACCCCTGGTATGTGCCAGGCTTCGGCCGCAACAGCAATAGCCGCATAGGCGGCACGTTTAATCTCACGTTTGAATTATAAGGCAATGAATCGCAAGAAACTCATTTGGCAATTGCCGTTGCTCACGCTGCTGGTGGTAGGCACTGTCATTATCATCAGCCAACAGCGTAGCATGCCCTATCAAAAGATTTCCGGTTTTGTTTTCGGCACGGTTTACAACATCACCTATCAAGGCGAGGAGGACTTGCGGCAGGAGATAGAGGCTGAATTGAGGAAAGTGGATGCGGATTTCTCCATGTTTAACAAGCAATCCATCGTGAGCAAAATCAACCGCGGGGAGAAAGCCGAGCTGAGCGATAGTTTCCTGGAGGTGTATGACTTGGCTCGCCAGGTGAGCGACAATACAGGCGGTGCTTTCGATGTGACCGTGGCGCCATTGGTAAACGCGTGGGGATTTGGCTATAAAGCCAGGCAAATGCCGGACACCGCCAAGGTGGATAGCTTGCGAAGATACGTGGGAATGGACAAGATAAGGCTTACCAAGGCCAAGCGCATAGAGAAGAAATACCCCGAAGTGTCCCTGGATTTCAGCGCCATCGCCAAGGGATATGGATGTGACCGGGTGGCGAGGATGCTCAAGGCGAGGGGCATCAACAACTATATGGTAGAGATAGGCGGGGAAATCGTGGCTCGCGGCATCAACGAGAAACGTTTGCCTTGGCGCATAGGGGTGACCAAGCCCACTGAGGACTCCTTGGGAACCGCGCAGGAACTGCAGACCGTCATCAACGTGACCGACATAGCGATGGCCACAAGCGGAAACTATCGTAACTTTTATTACAAGGGGGGCAAGAAGTATGCCCATACCATAGACCCCAAGACAGGATATCCTGTGCAGCACAATATTCTTTCCGCCACGGTATTGTCTAAAAGCTGTGCCCAAGCCGACGCGTACGCTACAGCTTTCATGGTGCTTGGCATGGAAGGCACTATGAAAGTGTTGAAGGAGCATCCGGAACTGATGGTCTACCTGATATATAGTGACCCGCAGGGCAAGAACGCCGTGTGGTATTCCCCGAAATTGAAGGAAAAGATAGTCAATCCATGAATGACATCGGGTCTTACGAGAAGTTGATGACCCTGCCGCTTTTCATGGGTTTTAGCCAAAGCGACCTTTCTTTAGTGGCGGGACAGACTCGTTTTGACTTCCGAAAGTATGAGCCGGGGGAAATCATCGCGGCTAAAGGGATGTCCTGTGACCAGTTGCGCTTCTTGTCGCGGGGCGAGATGAAAGTGGTGAGCGAATCGGAGGATAAAGGATTTCGACTGGAAGAAATGGTTTCCGCGCCCCAATTGCTGCAACCAGAGCGACTTTACGGGCTCAACCAGCGTCTTACCAAGACATTTTTCGCCCAAACCACTTGCAACACCATGGGGCTCCACAAGCGCGAAGTGGCTCGCCTGTGCAGGGAGTTTGAATTGGCCAGGCTTAACCTGGTGAACATTATCGCCACCAGGGCGCAGCGAGCGCAAGACTTATTGTGCCGCCAGTCGCCTCGCTCCCCGCGAGAAACAATAGCTTTGTTCTTGGAACGTCACAGTTTTCTCCCTTCAGGCAGGAAGACGGTCTTCGTTAAGGTAAGAAGGCTAGGTGAGGAACTCCACTTGAGCAGGCGAGACTTATCAGCCGCCCTTCACCAGATGGAAGCGCAAGGCCTCTTGCGGCTTTATCGTGGCCGCATGGAAATACCCGCCATGGAACGGTTGCTGGTGTAAAGGATGTTAAATCTATCGCCTGATGGGGTGAGGACAAAATAATTTCGTTAACTTCGCGCAAATTATCGATTTCGTTAGTATGACTGATAACATAAGCAGGAGAAACCCTTTTTTTGAGCCTTACGATACCCCCCATGGGACAGTGCCTTTTGACCGCATTCGGTTTGAGGATTACGAGGAAGCCTTCATGGAGGGCATGCGAAGAGACGATGAGGCTACCCAACGCATTATCGATGACCCCGAGGAACCCACGTTTGAGAATACCATTTCCCGTACTTTCAAGGACAAGGGAGAGCATTATTATGACCTCTTGGAGAGGGTGGGGAACGTGTTCTCGTGTATGATGAGCGCGGAGACCAACGATGATATGGAGAACTTGGCGCAGAAGTTAAGCCCGCTGCTCACGAAGCACGCTAACGACATCATGCTCAACCCCAAGCTTTTCCAACGGGTGAAGTACGTATATGAGCACCACGGGCAACTCACGCCCGAGGAGGAAACGCTGCTGGAGAAAACCTATGACGGCTTCGTGAGGAGCGGTGCGCTGCTTTCCGAGGAAGGAAAAGGGAAGTTGCGCGAGCTGACCGAGGAAGCGGGTCTCATGGGATTGCGCTTCTCCAGGAATCTGCTCAAGGAGAACAAGGACTTCACCTTGCATATCACCGATGAGGCGCAGCTCTCGGGACTGCCAGACACAGCCAGGGAAGCCGCGGAGAAAGAAGCGCATGACAGGGGAATGGAAGGATGGGTGTTTACTTTGGACTATCCTAGCTATGGTCCTTTCATGACCTATTCTGACCAAAGGGAGCTGAGGGAACGTCTCTATATGGCACACGCCACACAGGGAGCCCGTGACAATGATGCCAATAACCTGGAGATTTGCAAGCGATTGATTAACCTACGGCGGGAAATGGCCCAGCTGTTAGGTTATGATACTTATGCCGACTATGTGATGAAGCACCGCATGGCCGGTTCTCCCGCCAACGTATATCAATTGTTCGACCAACTGATAGAAGCCTATAAGCCCACTGCTTTAGAGGAAAGGGAAGACGTGGCGCGGATGGCGAGAAAGATGGAAGGAGACGATTTTGAATTGCAGCCATGGGACTTCAGCTATTATTCCCACAAGCTGCAGATGGAACGCTATGACATCGATGCCGAGATGCTGCGGCCTTACTTCCAGTTGGAAAAGGTGATAGAGGGCGTGTTTGGATTGGCCAACCGCCTCTATGGCATCACTTTCCGTGAGAACAAGCAGATACCCGTCTATCATCCCGACGTGAAAGCTTATGAAGTCTTTGACGAGGATGGCAGTTACCTGGCAGTTTTCTATGCCGACTTCCATCCTCGCAAGGGAAAGCACGATGGCGCGTGGATGACAGATTTCCAAGGTCAATGGATTACGGATAAAGGCGAGAACGTGAGACCCCATGTGAGCGTGGTGATGAACTTCACCAAGCCCACCAAGGAAAAGCCCTCTCTCCTGACGTTGAGCGAGGTGGAAACTTTCCTTCATGAGTTTGGACACAGTCTGCACGGCATGTTCGCCAATACTCGTTTCGAGTCCCTTTCGGGTACTAACGTGTGGTGGGACTTCGTGGAATTGCCTTCTCAATTCATGGAGAATTACGCCGTGGAGAAGGATTTCCTGCGTACTTTCGCCTTCCATTACCAGACGGGGGAGCCTTTGCCAGACGAGTTGATTGAGCGTATCAAGAAGAGCCGCAACCACATGGCGGCCGTGGCCTGCCTGCGACAAGTAAGTCTAGGGTTGCTCGACATGGCATACTATACACAACAAGCGCCTTTTGAACAAGACATTATTCCTTTTGAGAAAGAAGCTTGGAAGAAAGCCATCATCGCCCCGCAGCTGCCCACCACCTGCATGACCACCCAGTTTTCCCATATCATGGCGGGAGGATACGCCGCGGGTTACTATAGTTACAAGTGGGCGGAAGTGCTCGATGCGGACGCCTTTAGCGTGTTCAAGCGGCATGGCATCTTCGATAAGGCTACCGCCAAGAGCTTCCGTGACAATATACTCTCAAAGGGAGGCACCGAGCATCCCATGACATTATACAAGAGATTCAAGGGTGGTGAACCCACCATAGACGCTTTGTTGGAAAGAAATGGCATCAAGAGACAAACAACATGAACTGGACTTGCGCTACCTGCGCATGGCTCGCATATGGGCGGAAAACAGCTATTGCCAACGCCGAAAGGTGGGCGCGCTGGTGGTGAAAGACAAGATGATTATCAGTGACGGTTACAATGGAACTCCGAGCGGATTCGAGAATGTCTGTGAAGATGAGGACAACGTGACCAAGCCTTACGTGCTGCACGCCGAGGCCAATGCCATCACCAAGTTGGCCCGCAGCTCCAACAATAGTGAGGACAGCACGCTCTACGTTACCGCGGCTCCCTGCCTGGAGTGCTCAAAGCTCATTATACAGGCAGGAATCAAGCGAGTGGTATACGCGGAGAAATACAGATTGGAAGATGGTGTCAACCTGTTGAAAAGGGCTGGCATAGAAGTGATATATTTAAACCCTGAGGACAATGAACCAGACGCAACAACCCAGACGAAATAAAAGCAGGTTCATGCCACTGATATTGGCGGCCTGTGTAGTGGCGGGTATATTTATCGGGACGTTTTTCGCCAGTCATTTTGGCGGGAATCGACTGAGCATTATCAATTCGGGAAGTAACCGCTTGAGCAACCTGCTGCATATTATCGACGACCAGTACGTAGACGAGGTGAACATCGACTCGTTGGTGGACTTGGCCATTCCCAAGATATTGTCAGAGCTAGACCCCCATTCAGTGTATATGACCGCCAAGGAGGTGCAGGCGGCCAGCGATGAATTGAAAGGCTCTTTCTCTGGCGTGGGCATTGAGTTTGTCATCAGGCAGGATACCATACGCGTGCAGAACGTTATCAAGAACGGCCCTGCCGAGCGTGCGGGCATTTTGGCGGGAGACAAGATAGTAGCCATAGACGGCAAGCCATTCGTGGGAAAAGTGGTGACCGAATATGAGGCGAAGCACAGGCTGAAAGGACCCAAGGACACTAAGGTGAAGATAGGTGTGCAACGTTACAAGAGCAAGAAGATATTGACCTATACGGTGACCCGTGGCGAGATACCGCAGAAGAGCATAACGGCCGCCTATATGCTGGATGGGCATACGGGATATATTCGCATCAAGAACTTCGGTGAGTCTACCTATCCCGAATTGCTCGTGGCTTTGGCCAAGCTCTCCCAGGAGGGATTCAGCAACTTGGTGATTGACCTCAGGGACAATACGGGTGGATATCTCAATTCCGCCGTGTCCATCGCCAATGAGTTCCTGGGCGAGAAGAAGCTTATCGTCTATACCCAAGGACGCAAATCGCCCCGCACTAACTATAATACCGATGGCACGGGACAGTATACCAAGTTGCCCTTGGTGGTGCTCATCAACGAAGGGTCGGCCTCTGCCTCCGAAATCCTGGCTGGAGCGTTGCAGGACAATGACAGGGCCATGATTATCGGAAGACGCTCTTTCGGAAAGGGATTGGTGCAGCAACAGATTGAGTTCCCTGACCATAGCCTGATAAGGCTGACCATAGCCCGTTACTATACGCCGTCTGGGCGTTGCATACAGAAGCCTTATACGATGGGCGGCAGCGCGGAATATGAGCAAGACCTCATCAGTCGTTACCAGCATGGAGAGTTCTTCTCGCAAGACAGCATTAAGCATACAGGCCCTATCTATCACACTTCCCTGGGCAGGGAGGTGTATGGCGGTGGAGGCATCACCCCAGATATCTTCATTCCGGAAGACACGACCAATTACACCTCTTATTATAAGGAGGCGGTAATGAGCGGCCTGATACTGCAGTTCGCTTTTAACTATACAGACGAGAACCGTCCTCAGTTGAGCGAGTATGACGACATGGAGTCGCTCTCGGCTTATCTCGACAAGCAAAACCTGGTGGATAAATTTGTCAGCTATGCCGAGAAAAACGGCTTGCGCCGCAGAAACCTGCTTATCAAGAAGTCCCGCCATCTCTTGGAGGAATACTTGAAAAGCCGCGTTATCTATAACATCCTGGACGAAGAGGCACTCAATATGTATCTCAACCAAGATGATCCCGTGGTGAAAGAAGCGCTCGACGTATTCGCTCGCCATGCTTCTTTCCCCCAAAAGCCCCAGCCCAAGGCGGTGAAGAAGCCAGCCAAGAACGCCAAGAAGTAAGCGTGGACGAGAAGGAAATCCTGCGCCGGGAGATAAGGCGACGCAAGCGGGAGGCCATACCCGAGGACTTGAAGAGGCAATCGGGCGACGTGACACAACGTCTCTTGCGGCATCCCCGGGTGAGGGATGCCCGTTGCCTGATGCTCTATGCTTCCTTGCCCGACGAGGTAGACACGGCTCGCTTGATACGCTCCCTTCAAGGCGAGGGGAAGCGTGTCCTCTTGCCCGTGGTGACAGGCCCGGGCGAGATGGTGTTGCGGACGTATGAGGGAGAGGATTATACGCGGGAGGGTGCGTTCCATATCATTGAACCCACTGGAGAAGATTTTACCCGTTATGACGCGATAGACGTGGCGATAATACCTGGTATGGCCTTTGACTCTGCGGGCAATCGGTTGGGTAGGGGAAAGGGATATTACGACCGCTTCTTGCCCAAGGTAAGCCAATCTTATAAGATAGGTGTCTGTTATGGCTTCCAGTTGGTGGAGCGGGTGCCAACAGGTGACTTTGACCAGCCGATGGATGAAGTCGTTTTCTCAGAATAGGCGGATGTCGGTGATGACCATGCTTTCCACGCTTTTGTTGAGCAGCTTTACCAATTCCGATTTCATCATCGACAAGTCTGCCCTCAGCGAGGGGTTGGTGATTTTCACGTAGAGAGTCTTGTTGTTGATGTACTTATACGAGGAATATTGATTTATCGTGGGACCCACCACTTGCGCCCAATTGTCCATCAGGCGTTTCTGCAGCAAGGGCTTTTCCAGTCCGTTGTCCCGCAGCGACTGCGATACAAGTTCCGAAATGGGTTTTATTTTTCTGCGGAACATTCTTTCTCCTCCTTCAAGTTGATGGCTCCGCCTTCCACCTCGAATATCTTATAGTCCATGGCATTCTCTCTCAGGATGCTGTCCAGGTGGTCGCGGTTGGTGTCCGTGATGAATATTTGCCCGTAGCCATCGCCCGAAACCAGTTTCACGATGGCTTCTACGCGCCGGGCGTCCAGCTTGTCGAATATGTCGTCGAGCAACAATATGGGCGTTGTGTTGCTGCTTGTGCGACACAGGAAGTTGAATTGCGCCAACTTCAACGCCAGGACAAATGACTTGCTTTGTCCTTGGCTGCCCTCCCGCTTTATGGGATAGCCGCCTATGAGCATTTCCAGTTCGTCGCGGTGCACGCCATGGAGGCTATAGCCCACGGCCAGGTCTTTGAAGCGGTCTTGCTGGATTACTTTTAACAGGTCTCCTCGCTGCCCGTGTGACATGTAGCGCAAGGAGACTTGCTCATTGCCGCCGGATATCTGTTGGTGGATGTCTTGGAATACGGGTATCAGCTCTTTTACGAAGGCCTCTCGCTTTTGGTAAACCAACGTGCCTTGCGCGGCCATTTCCTCTTCCCAAAGCTCCAGCAAGGCCAGGTCGGGCTCTCCTTCCTGCTTCAACAGGGCGTTGCGCTGCTGTAACGCCTTGTTGCATCGAGAGAGAGCGTCTATATAGGTAGGGTCATACTGGGCTATGACGATGTCCATCAGCTTGCGCCGCTCCTCGCTGCCGCCCTCTATGAAAAGAGCGTCCGAGGGTGAGACGAACACCAGGGGTATCAGGCCTATATGCGCCGACAGCCGCTTGTATTCCTTCTGGTTGCGCTTCACGTGTTTCTTGCTTCCCCGCTTCATGCTGCAGTGCACTTGCTCGGGATTCCCTTGCTCGTCTTCGTAGTGGCCTTCCAGCATGAAGAAGTCGGCTCCATGCTCCATCACTTGCGAGTCTACGGGATTGAAAGCGCTGCGGCAGAAAGAAAGATAGTATACGGCGTCAAGAAGGTTTGTCTTGCCAGCCCCGTTGTGGCCCACGAGGCAATTCATCCGTGGCGAGAGGCTGAGATTGGCCGTCTCGATGTTGCGGTAGTGCAGAATGGAAATGTCTCGTAAAATCATAACGTAAGCGGGTATATGCGCATGCAAAGTTACTGGATTTCGGGGAAAACACGAAAAAAGATGAAAATAAATTTCACCATATGCGGGAAAATATGTAATTTTGCCACGCTTAATAAAACCGTAACAACAAAAAACAAGATAATGACAAAGAAAAACGAACAGGCACTCAATGTAAATGAGTCTCTGAAGAGCTCTGAGGCCATCTTCACCAAGTACAAGAAAGTGGTAAGCCTTGCCATCATCGCCATCATCGTAGTGGTGGGAGGCGTGTTCCTCTATTTTTCGCAGGTGGCAGGTCCGCGTGAGGACAAGGCTTCCACGGCGTTGGGAAAGGGCCAAGAGTATTTCAATGCCGAGCAGTATGACAAGGCGCTCAAGGGAGACGGTGCCGGTTACGCTGGTTTCGTGAAGATAGCCAGTGACTATAGCGGTACCGATGCCGCTAACCTGGCCAATCTCTACGCGGGTCTGTGCTATGCCAAGCAAGACAAGTGGAACGAGGCCGTGAAGTACCTGGAGGCTTATTCTCCCTCGGATGACCAGATGATAAGTCCCGCCGCCATTGCCGCGCTAGGCGACGCTTACGCCAACGTGAAGCAAAACGCCAAGGCCGTGGAGTCTTTCAAGAAGGCTGCCAGCATGGCGGACAAAGAGGCCGCCGAGGGCGCTAACAACAGCCTCTCTCCCAGTTTCTTGATTAAGGCGGGTGTCATCTTGGAGAGTGAGGGAAAGGCCGCCGAGGCTTTGACCATCTACCAAGACATCAAGAAGAAGTACGTCAACTCCATGCTCGTGCAGAGTGGCGAGATAGACAAGTATATAGAAAGGGCAGGTAAATAATGGCTACCTCACTTCATCCTCTTTCCGATTACGACGAGAGCAAGGTGCCCGACGCCAGCAATATGTGCTTTGGCATTGTGGTGGCGGAGTGGAATCCCGAGATAACGGGAGCGTTGCTTGACGGAGCGGTAAAGACGTTGGAAAGGCATGGTGCCCTGACGGAGAACATCCATATAAAGACCGTGCCGGGGAGTTTTGAGTTGGTGTATGGCGCTCACCAAATGTCCCTCAATGGCGGTTATGACGCTATCATCGTGTTGGGAAGCGTGATACGCGGAGAGACGCCCCACTTTGATTACATCTGCCAAGGTGTTACTTATGGCATTGCCAGGCTCAACGCCACCCAGGAAATCCCCATCATCTATGGCCTCTTGACCACAAACGACTTGCAGCAAGCCAAGGACAGGAGCGGCGGCAAATTGGGCAACAAGGGTGATGAGTGCGCCGTGGATGCCATCAAGATGGCGAAATTCTGACAGAACATTTCAATTTATAATTTCCTGTGACTAAAGGTCTCGTCCTTTTTTAGGGGCGGGGCTTTTTTTATTTAACGTGGGTTCAATGAATTGCATTTTACGCATATCCCAAATGTAGAGACGTGGCGTGCCGCGTCTCCTTTGGCGAGAATTGTGGAATTGCCCTATCTGCTTGATGAGAGACGCGGCACGCCGCGGCTCTACAACTCTTCGCCAGACTCGCGTTATTTAGTTGTTTTCCGTATCCAATATCGTGTCTTGGGCGATGGAGATGTTTCCCATGCGGGAGAGTTTTACCACCAGTGGCACATACTCATCGCTTGCCATGTCGGGCGATCCTACGCTGCCTGCGAAGAGCAGATAGTCTCCTTCGGCTCTTACGAACACCACACCCAGCAAGGCGCCACGCTCACGGGTATGCGGGTCCAGGTAGCTCGCGAAATCCTCCTTGGTGAAATTCTTGCTGAAGAACACGCTGCCGTCTTTCCTGATGACTTTTACCGCGATGGTGTTGTCGTAGTATCTTGTCTTGTCGTCCAGTGTCACCACGGGCAAGGAGGTGTCCTTTTGCCGTTTCACCTCCACAGTGTAGACCGACCCTACCCATTCTGTTTGCCTGGAGTCGGTATATTCGCTCATGGCCTGTATGGCCTTGGAAGCCTTGTTCTCGGCTTTCTTGGCGATGATGACATCAGGCCCTTTCTTCTTTTCGCCACAGGAAAGCGTGACAGCCAGCAATGCCGCGGCGCCAAGCCAGTGATAATGGTACTTTCTCATTTGGTATGCTTTCAAAAATAAGGTATTCGTCTCTTAGCTTTCGCGAAGATAATGGAAAAAGAAGACAATACAAAACAAAACCCCACTTTTGTTTCCATTGGATAGGGCGAGGGGATTGGGGGGATCCGTCTGCTTCAATCCGCTTTGGCGTTCTGCTTCGCGGGATGTGGTTGCCAAAACAAGTTATTTCGTTTGATAAAACAAATTGTTTTGGTAATGAAAACAAATTGTTTCGCTTGGCAATTTAACTTGTTTTGCCAGCGAAAACAAGTTGTCTTCCCGGATGTCAAATATGCGGAGAGACCTTCCGCGTGCCCTTTTCATGACGCCCTGTGGCCTCGTTTCTTCGCTTGAGATGACGGCTCCGCCCGCTGGGATATGGCACCTCGCGTTTCAGTTGCGGGGCGTTTGGGGCTTGGCAGGGCGAATGGATGTTCGCGGGATTCCATCCATCCAGTCGTAAAACAAAACTCCTCCCAGGCAGGAGGCCTGGGAGGAGTGTGCTTGCCGCAGGGGTATATGCTACCTTGCTTGTCATTTCTTGAATATGCGCTTAGGCATTTCGTCAGGGGCCGCTGTGCCTCGAGTGATGGGCAGGCTGTCATTGCCGGCCTTGTTCCACCAGCCATCGTATCCCCAGTAGTAATCGTCATCCCAGTTGGGAGAGTAGATCTTTGTCAGGCGGAAGTAGGCGTAATCACCTCCCGCAACCTCCACGTAGCCCGTGAAGTAGCCGTCGTCCAGGCTATAGTCATATATCACCGCGTCAACGCCGTCCTCGACGAAATGGATATAGATGTTCTCGTTTCTCACGCGCCAGGTGATATGGTTGGCTACGTAGTCCCATGGGGCGTTGCTATAGTAGTCTACCCATATGCCCGTGCCCGAGTCGTAACCGCTGTAAAACTCTATCTCGCTATAGGTGGCTGCGTACTCATGGCCGTTGTAGGAAGAGTATACGTGCATGTTTCCCTTCCACGCGCCTTCCAATAGATACGCTACTTCTGCGTCGTCATCGCATCCTGTGAACGCCATGGCGGAAATCGCTATCGCGAACATCGCCAATAGTCTTGTCATCTTTGGTTTCATGGTGTGTCTGTTTGTTGGTTTCATGTTGTTATGTCGCGAAGATACGATCTTTTGTCCATATGTCCAAGGGCATTACCCTGCGGTTGGGGGGATAATTCCCTATCCGTTGATGGAGAAATCCCTATCGGCGTCATATAGCATGATAAATGTACGCATGCACATGCGTACATTTATCATATGCGGGACTCACTGTGTTTTCCCGGTTATTTGCCTATCTCCGTGAGGTATTTCTCTGCGTCCAAAGCGGCCTTCGCGCCGCTGCCTGCCGCTATGATGGCTTGCCGATAGCGGGGGTCGCACACGTCACCGGCGGCGAACACGCCTGGCACCTTGGTGGCCTGCGTGAGTCCGTCGACACGGATGTAGCCTTGCTCGTCGGTGTCAATATAGTCTTGGAATACCTTGGAGTTGGGCTGGTGGCCTATTGCGAGGAAGAAGCCGTCTATGGGCAGGTCGTATCTTTCCTCGTCCGTCTCGCCCATGCGCTTCACCAGGTGTACTCCCTCCACGCCGTTTTCGCCATAAAGCCCTACGGCGTTGTGCTCGAAAAGTATCTCTATCTTGGCGTTTTCGGCTACTCGGCGTTGCATGGCGTCACTGGCGCGCAGGAAGGATTTCCTCACTATCATGTATACCTTGGAGCAGAGACTGGCCAGGTAGGTGGCCTCTTCGCAGGCCGTGTCGCCTCCGCCCACTACGGCCACCACTTTCTTGCGGTAGAAGAATCCGTCACAGGTGGCGCAGGCGCTCACGCCCTGGCCCATGTATTTGCGCTCGTCGTCGAGTCCGAGATACTTGGCCGTGGCTCCCGTGGCGATGATGACGGTCTCTGCCTCTATCTCTTCCCCTCTGTCTGTGGTCAGGAGGTAGGGAGGCTTGGAGAAGTCCACCTTGGTAATCTCTCCGTCGCGCAGGTCTACGCCGAAGCGGGTGGCCTGTTCCCTCAGGTCCATCATCATCTGGTTGCCGTCCACGCCCAATGGGTAGCCGGGGAAGTTGTCCACCATGGTGGTTTGCGTCAACTGGCCGCCAGGTTGCAAGCCGCAATACTCCACGGGGCGCAGGTTGGCCCTGCTGGCGTAGATGGCCGCGGTGTATCCGGCGGGTCCGCTGCCTATGATGACGCATCTGTGATATTCCTTGGCCATGGTTACAGCTTTAAGAGTTCCTCGATGTCATGCTCTATGCGCTCGAACTTCTCGGTAGGCTCATAGCGGGCCACTACCTGCCCTTTCTTGTTGATAAGGAACTTGGTGAAGTTCCACTTGATGTCGGGGCTTTGCTTGTAGTTGGGGTCGGCTTCGGACAGCATCTTGTCGAGCACGGGGGTAAGTTCGTGTTCTTCGTTCCATCCTTGGAAGCCTTTCATTTCTTTCAGGAACTTGAACAGGGGGTCTGCGTCATCCCCATTGACCTTTATCTTCTTGAAACGTGAGAACTCAGTGCCATAGGTCAGTTTGCAGAACTGGTGGATGCTCTCGTCCGTCCCTGGAGCCTGCTGGCCAAACTGGTTGCAAGGGAAGTCAAGCACCTCAAAGCCCTGGGAGTGGTATTTCTCGTAGAGTTTCTCCAGTTCCTCATACTGCGGGGTGAAGCCGCATTTCGTGGCGGTGTTCACTATGAGGAGCACTTCGTTGGCATATTCCCGCAGTGACATCTCTTTGCCTTTCCTGTCTTTGACAGAAAATTCGTAAACCGTTCTCATTTTTTCCGTTTTGTTATGATGATTAAATAGTTAAGTCCGTTTGGGGCATTATCTTGCCATTCCGTTAGGGGAGGGCTCCGTCTTTGGGAGTCTCCGTTTCGGCAATCCGTGCAAAGATAGCGGAAATAGCTGAATTGCCAAAATTATTTTCCGTTTTTCTGCCGTGGCGGGCGGGCTTTTCATGGTGTCGCCCATAGTGTGGGGCATTTCGCTTCAGTCTCGCTTTTCTTCGGGTGGCGACACCTTTGCGGGAGCTTCCTCGTCCAATCTGCCGCTCCAGAGAAATTCACGTGTCTCGCGGACAATCACTCCGCTGAGGAGCAGGAGGCTCACCAGGTTGGGGATGGCCATGAGAGCGTTCATGCAGTCGGCCACGTTCCATACGATGGCCAGGTTGGCCACGCTGCCGGCGAAGACGGCCAGGATGTAGAGCACTCGGTAGGCCAGCATCCATTTCCGCCCCTTGAGATACTCCATGGCCCGCTCTCCGTAGTAGCACCAACCCAGTATGGTGCTGAAGGCAAAGGTGATGAGCCCGAAAGTGAGCAGGGGAGCGCCTATCACGGGTATCTTGGTGAAGGCGGCGTGGGTGAGTTCCGCGCCGTCTTGGTAGTCAATGTCGGGGAAAGCCAGTACGCTGCTGACGATGACGAGGCCTGTGAGGGCGCAGATAACTACGGTATCCCAGAAGGTGCCCGAACTGGAGACGAGCGCTTGTCTCACGGGATTGCGGGTCTGCGCCGCCGCTGCCACGATGGGCGCGCTTCCCAGGCCGCTCTCATTCGAGAAGAGTCCGCGGGCGATGCCATAGCGGGCGGCCAGCATGACCGTACCCCCAGCGAAGCCCGCGCCAGCGGCTTGAGGGTGGAAGGCGGATTCGCATATCAGCTGCAGTGCCGGCCAGACATAGGCGTGGTTGACGCAGAGGATGTAAAGGCAGCCAGCTACGTAGAGGATTGCCATCAGGGGGACGAACATGGTGCACACGCGGGCAATGCTCCTTACGCCGCCGAGCACCACCGCCGCTGTCAACAGGCAGAGTATCACGCCCGTGGCGACGGGAGACAGGCCAAAGGACTGGTGGACGAGCGTGGAGATGGCGTTGGCCTGGACGGTGTTGCCGATGCCGAATGCCGCGATAGCGGTGAAGATGGCGAAGAGCGCGCCTGCCCACCGCCAGCCCAGCCCGCGCTCCAACGCGTACATGGGACCGCCGAGCATCTTGCCGCCAGGAGTCTTCACTCTGTATTTGATGGCCAGGAGCGCTTCTCCATATTTGGTGGCGATACCGAATACGCCCGTGAGCCAGCACCATAGCACGGCGCCGGGACCTCCCAGGGCTACCGCCGTGGCCACGCCCACTATGTTTCCCGTGCCGATAGTGGCGGCAAGGGCTGTGGCCAGCGCGCCAAATTGCGACACGTCGCCCGTTGAATGTTTGTCTCGCTTGACAGAGAGGCGGATGGCCGTGAGCAGCTGGCGTTGGGGGAAGCGCAGCCTTATGGTGAGGAAGAGGTGGGTACCGAGTAGGAGGATGATCATGGGCCACCCCCAAAGGAGGGCGCTCAGGTTGGCGAAGAGGTCATTGACTGTCTGCATGGCTACTTCTTTTTCTCGAATCTTACACTCACCCGCTCATAGCCCAAGGCGTTCATCAAGTTCTTGAACTGCGCCTTTGCGTTGTCCTCGGCGCGCCGCAGGTTCTCCTTTGTAAGGCAGCGCGCTTTCATTCGCCTCGCAGCCCGTTCAGTGAGGGCGGCTTTGTCCTTTTCAGCCCATTTTCCGCTCTCGTGGAAGGCCACGGTGCGAGCCTCGTCGAGAAACCGTTCGTCGAGCAATCCCACAGGGGGGAGTACGCAGACGAGAGAGTCGCCCTCGGCCTTGGCCCAGCCAGCTCCGAGTTTTCCCATGTCTATGCCTAAGCGCAGGGTGCCGTAGTAGATGCGCACTAGTTCGTCATCGCCCAGAAAGCCGTGCCTGGCAGTGTCCACCAGCTCCTCGTCGCTGATGGAAAGGAACTCCCATTGGCCTATGGCGGACACTCGTTCCACCATGGTGGGCGACATGGCCACCTTGGCTTCCCGCTTCACTTCGGCTCTCGTCCCCAGCAGGGGGCGTGCCAGCAAGTAGGCCGCCACCACGGCCGCGGCCAGGGCCAGGAGTGATAGCGTCACTTGCCATTTAGTAATCGTATTCATTCGCATGCTCCATTGAGGTCTTGTCCAGCAGGGTACCCAGGTCGGCCTGGGTGAATTCCTTGCGGAAGGTTATCTTGATGTCTCGCTCCTGGAAGCCCAGTTCGGCCAGCAGGGGGGCGAGCGTGCGCGCGGCGCTCTCCCGCGCCGTCTCCAGTATGCCCATCTGGGTTACGCTCTGCAGTATCGACTCCCGCCCTTGGCGTTCCAGCGAAGCCAGCTCCTCATCGGTGAAGCGGGAGCGGGTGAGGGCCACGTATTGGCGAATCCCCTCATGGTCTACCTTGCTCGACGTGAGTACCACCTTCGGATCGGGCAGTATTATTTCCAGCTTGTTTCCTCGCCGCCTTACGTTGTCCTCCCCGAAAGTGGCGAAGTTGATATATGCCTTTAGCGTGGCTTCAATGGGGATGGCCACCTTGCGCCTTCCCGCTGGCAGCTCTAGGCTGAAGTCTTGGCTCATGAAAGTGCCCTCCAGTCGCTTGCGGTCATCGAGGGTGACGATCTTGCGCACTTGGTACTCAGCCGTATAAAGCCGGCTGCATTGCCTTACCTTCGTGACCATCAGGGGAATCGTGTCCACTGCCTGCCGCTCTTCGCCCTGTTTTCCCCCGCCGCAGGAGGCCAAGGCCAGCGCAAGGAGAGCCAGGAGCAGTGCCGTTGCTTTTCTCATGCTATATTATATATATATGTATCTAGCGCGAAGATACGCGAATTCCTCGTAAGGACAAAATCTTTGTCTCGCTATTTAACCCAAATAGGTGATTGGACCGCATAAGACCACATTCCCCCAAAGTCTATTGGCCGATTAGGGCTCAAGCTGTAGGGGTAGATGGCGGGGGCTGATGCGGGGTATTTACCAAAGCTGGAGCGGCAATAAAACAAGGCGGGTAACGTTATGTACACAGATGAGGAAAGAACTATGAGTCACGATTTCAAGCATTTGGCCATCGTTGCTCTCGCGTGGGGTTACGCCCTGTTGCTGACGGGCTGTGGAGCGGACAGGAACCTGAAGCGAGCCGAAAAGTATTTGGCCTTGGGAGAGTATTACGATGCGGCCACGGAGTACAGGAAAGCCTACCAGAAGACCTCGCCGAAGGAACGGCCGAAACGGGGGGAGATAGCCCGCGAGATGGGTTTCTGTTATGCCAAGGCGAATCACTCGGCAAGAGCCGTGGGCGCCTATCGCAACGCCTTGCGTTACGGGCAGGCGAGGACTGAAGACCGGCTTCTCCTGGCACGCCAGCTTATGAAGTTGGGACAGTATAGGGAGGCGGAGAGGGAGTTCCTTGCCGTGCTCGACTCGCTGCCCGATGACCAACTGGCACAGAAGGGGTTGCGCTCGTCGCGTCTCGCTCCCCGTTGGAAGAAAGAGGGAAGCCGATACTCGGTGAGACGCATGGACGCTCTCAATTCCCGCGGCGCAGACTATTCGCCTATGCTGCAGGGTGAGGAGGGAGAGCGGCTTTACTTCACTTCCACCCGAAACGAGGCCGAGGGTGATGAACTGAGCGGCATCACGGGCACTAAGCCAGGTGACATTTTTCTCAGCGAAAAGGATGACCAGGGCAGGTGGAGTAAGCCCGAGGCGATAGTCTCGGGGCTGAACACGGAGTACGACGAGGGAGCCTGTTGTTTTTCACCAGACGGGCGGGAGATGTATCTGACTCGGTGCGTGACCGACCCCTCCTATCCCCGATACGCGCAGATTGTGGTGTCGCCCCGCTCGGACGCCGCTTGGGGCGAGGCCTCCCCGCTGGAGATTAGCGTCGACACGCTCTCCAGTTACGCCCACCCCGCCGTCTCGCCCGATGGCGAGTGGCTGTATTTCGTCTCCGACATGCCTGGCGGGAAGGGAGGGCTCGACCTGTGGAGGGCAAGGCTCACTTCCTCGGGGCTGGGTGGCGCGGAGAACCTTGGGGAGCCCATCAATACCCCAGGGGACGAGATGTTTCCCACTTTCCGTCCCAATGGCGACCTCTACTTCTCCAGCGATGGCCATGAAGGTATGGGCGGGCTGGACATATACGTGGCCACGGTGGACCCGGAGACGGGCCGCTACACGCTCAGCCACCCTGGTTACCCGCTGAACTCAGAGGGCGATGACTTTGGCATGACCTTTGAGGGAAGGCGCAATAGCGGCTTTTTCAGCAGCAACCGCGGGGACGCACGGGGGCGCGACCACCTCTATTCCTTTTACCATCCCGAGGTCTCACAGACCATGCGGGGATGGGTCTATGAGCGGGACGGATACGAACTGAAGGAGGCACAGGTCTATATCGTGGGCAATGACGGGACGAACAAGAAAGTCAGCGTCAGGGCCGATGGGAGTTTCACCGAGCCTGTGAAGCCTGGAGTCGACTATCTCGTCATGGCGACATGCCCCGGTTTCCTCAACCATAAGGAGGAACTGACCCCAGGAACTGTGGAGGAGACCACGGAGTACACCCTGCAGTTCCCCCTCGCCTCCATAACGGCTCCAGTGCTGATAGATAACATTTTCTACGATTTCGACAAAGCCACCCTCCGCCCAGAGAGCGCAAGGGCGCTGGACGAGTTGGTGACCCTGCTGAACGAGAACCCCAACGTGACGATAGAGTTGAGCGCACATTGCGACTACAAGGGCTCGGCCGAATACAACAGGCGGCTCTCACAGCGCAGGGCGCAGGCGGTGGTGGATTATCTCATGGCACATGGCATTGCTGCCGACCGACTGACGGCCGTGGGATATGGAAAGGAGAAGCCCCGCCAGGTTCGCGGGAAGCTCACCGAGCGGTATCCGTGGCTGAAGGAGGGGCAGTCGCTCACCGAGGAATACATACAGACCCTGTCGCCCGAGAGGCGGGAGATATGCAACCAGTTGAACAGGCGCACGGAGTTTAGGGTTTTGCGCACCACTTATGGCCTTTTCGACGAGGAGGGGAAGCTGAAGCAGTTGCCCCCAGCCAGGCGGCAGCCCCTGGACGAGGAGGAACTGGAAGTGGAATGGGGCTACTGAAGCCCCGTGCCTTGGGCGGCGGCAACCTCGCCTTGTGGAGTCGTGCAAAACACAACGATGCCGCTCTGTGATTTTTTGGGGACAGGATTCGCTTCCTTGGCGCACGCGAATATCGGGTAAACGGACTTCGAAGGAGGTAAATGTGCCCTGGCGGATGAAGATTTCCAGGCGAAATGGCATGGATGTCGAGAATTTCACGTATATTTGCGGTAGACAATCTCATTAAACCCCGACATGATGAAAATCCTCCCTGCGCTCATCGCCGCCACTTCGCTAGCCCCCGCCGACAAGATACGCCAAGATCTGCAGGGCTGGGCCATAGAGGCGGGCGTGGCCGACTCCACCCTCAGCTGGCTCTATCCCCTGCTGGGCGTGTGCGCCATCTGCCTGCTGGCTTACTTCTGTGCCGCGGCCTTCCGCTACGTGGTGCAGCCACTTGTGCTCAAGGTGGTGGAGAAGACCGCCGCCAAGTGGGACGACTACCTGCTCAATCCCCGCGTGCTGCGGGCCGTTCGTCGCCTCATCCCCCCGTTGGTCTGCTATTCGCTCTTCCCGCTGGTGTTTGCCCGGGGCTCCAGTCTCCTTGCCTTTCTGCTCAAGGTGAGCGCCGTCTATTTGGTAGTTGTCTCCATCCTGCTTGTCACCGCCTTCATCCGCTCCCTCTACGACATCTCCAATGAGCACCGCACGCTGCGAGACCGCCCCCTGAAGGGAGTCTACCAAATGGCCACGCTCATCACAATCCTGGTCGGTATCATCATCGTGGTGAGCATTATCATGGACACCAATCTCACCACCATCGTGGCGGGACTGGGCGCTTCGGCCGCTGTCATGGCTCTCGTCTTCAGGGACACTATCCTCGGCCTGGTGGCGGGGGTGCAGCTCACCGCCAACGACATGCTCCGTCCTGGCGACTGGATAACGATGGAGCGGCACGGGGCTAACGGTTTCGTGAAGGAAGTGACGCTGACCACGGTGAAAGTGCAGAACTTCGACAATACCATCACGACCATACCGCCCTACTTGCTGGTGAGCGAGTCCTTCCGCAACATGCGTGCCATGTGGAACTCTGGAGGCAGGCGCATGAAGGTTTCCATACATCTCGACGCCAACTCCCTACGTTTCTGCTCCCCAGAGGAGCTGGCGGGGTATGCCGAGAGGGGATACATAGACGACGAACGGGCACATTCCGCGGAGCCCGTGGCCAACACCGAGGCCTTCCGTGACCATATGTTGCGCTACATGAACCGTCACCCCGATGCCAATGGTGATTATCTTTCCATGGTGCGCATGCTGCAGCCTACGCCGGAAGGACTGCCCATGGAGCTTTATTGCTTCTGCCGTTACACCGAGTGGAAGCCTTTCGAGCGGTTCCAGAGCCAGGTGCTCGATTACGCCTTGGTGGTGGCCCGTGAGTTCGGCCTGCGCATTTACCAAAGAGTGGCCAGCGGAGACGTGAAGCCCTAGCCTCCATGGAGGGCTGCTTTCCCGTGCTCTCCTAGTCCTCCTCCTTGCCGTTCTCATCTAGTTCGCTACTCGTGTGGATGCGCCACGAGGGCGGGGAACGCCATTCTCCACCATTCGCGAAATAAGTTGTTTCGCTCATGAAAACAAATTGTTTCGCTCATGAAAATAAATTGTTTTGTCAGGCAAAATAACTTGAATTGGCAAGGAAAACAACTTGTTTTTCCTGCTAATCTAACCCCAATGCAGAGACGTGGCGTGCCGCGTCCCCCCTGGCGAGAATGATGGAATTACCATATCTGCTTGTCAGGAGACGCGGCACGCCACGTCTCTACAAGTGGGAAGACATAATATTTCCAACACATGGTGCTATATGTATCACGGCACCTCTACAATTTTTCGTCGAACTCAAGTTATTTGGGGAGGCTTGTATACAGCAACGGGGCTGGCGTTATGCGCCAGCCCCGTATGTTTTTTGTCTTAGATAAGATACCGTTACTTCTGGAAGAAGCGCTTGTAGAGACCCGCGAAGCCAGCGCAATGGCGAGCCTCGTCCTTGGCCATTTCGTGAACGGTGTCGTGGATGGCGTCAGAGCCTTGCTCCTTTGCCAACTTGGCGATGCGGAACTTGTCCGCGCAAGCGTCTTTCTCGGCGGCGATGCGAGCCTCGAGATTGCTCTTGGTGTCACCGAACACCTCGCCCAGCAGCTCCGCGAAGCGGGAAGCGTGGTCAGCCTCCTCGTAAGCGTAGCGCTTGTAGGCCTCGGCGATTTCGGGATAGCCCTCGCGGTCTGCCTGGCGAGCCATGGCCAGGTACATGCCAACCTCGCCGCACTCTCCGTTGAAATGGTCTTTCAAACCCTGGATTACTTCCTCGGTCACGTTATCCTTGTAAGCTTGTCCGGGAACGTGAACGGTAGCGAAAGTCAAGTCGCCAGCGGCGTCTTCCATTTCCTTGAACTTGTCTTTGCCAGCCTTGCAGATGGGGCACTTCTCGGGAGCCTCGGTACCTTCGTGGATATATCCACAAACAGTGCAAATGAATTTCTTCTTCATAATGTTTTTGTATTAAGTGAATGAATATAGTTGGTGTCTTGCGGGGTTTCCACCTTTGGTCAGTGTGTCATTCCCCGTTCCTCCAAACAGTTTTTGCAAATCCCCTTGTAATAGAGTTGTTGCTCTTCCACCAGGTGGCCTTCCACTTTGAGCGGGGACTCATGCCGGGGAGCCTCCTCTTCCATCAGGTCGTAGACCTTTCCGCAGTTGCGGCAGAAGAAGTGCACATGGGGATGTATGTCCCCGTCATAGCACACATGGTGGTCGTCAATGGTAATCATGGTTGCCACTTGACGCTCCGCGAACATGCGCAGCGTGTTGTATACCGTAGTCTTGCTCAGCGTAGAGATCCTGCCGCATAGTCCGCTGTAGACGTCATCCACCGTGGGATGTGTTCGGTGCGTGAGCAGATACTCCATGATGGCAAGCCTTTGCAGGGAGGGTCTTATGCCGCCACGAGCTAGGCGATGTAGTGCTTCTTTTTCTGTCATCATTTGTTGAGCTGTTGGTTTTATACCGCGAATATAGGCAATATACTGATATGTCCCAAGAAAATATTGGAAAAATTACAAGAATGGGTTGTAATTTATACAAATTCCAATTTGTTCACCCTATCTTGGCGTTGAAGTATCTCACCAATTCCACTTGCTTTCCTTGTGGGATGGTAGGCCTGGACCATGTGCCTCCCAAGACTAGTATGGTGACCGGTTTGCCTGATGGAGCCGCGTCAATCGCTTCTTGCAGGGTCATGAAATCGCCCCTGCCCTCCGTCGAGACTACGTAGTCGTAGTGGCGCACGTATGGCTGGAGGGCGGGGACTGCTTTTCCTATAGCGTCAGCCATGGCGTTGGCCACTACCCGCGCGCCATATATATTATAATGTGTATTGTCTTGCCTGCCTTCGGGCATGGTGGGCATCTCTCCGGGTTTATACCACATGTGCAATTCGCGGCTACCTTCGGGGCCAAGTTTTTCTTCTATCTGTTTGGTGATGGTGTTGGCGTCGATAAAAGGCACGCCTTCTTCCTTCGCCACCTTGCGTGGAGAGACAAGATAGGCTCCGTGGGTATCTATCAAAGTGTCGCTGTTCACGATGTCTTCACCCGTGAATTTAGCGTCTCTCAGTTTCTCGTCATCATCATTCTGCTTGCTGGCTTTATGGAAGTTGCGCCGCACCACGGCGTTGAGCAACACGGGATGGGCTCCCTTGGCCTTTGTTTCAGTGACGAAACGGCGCAGGTTGGCGTCGAAGGTGCTCCCTGGTTCCGTGTGCCGTTCGGGCTGGGGCTTTTCGTCGTTGTGCCCGAATTGTATCAGCACATAGTCTCCAGGGCGAAGTTGTTCAAGCACTTTTCGCCAGCGTCCCTCGTCTATGAAGCTCTTTGAGGAACGCCCGTTCACGGCATGGTTGCTGATTTCCACGTCCTCGCTGAAGCACCCTCTCAGCATCATGCCCCATCCGCGCTCAGGGCTGGTGGCGTATTTGGGCTTGTCGGCCGCGGTGCTGTCACCTATAATGTAGATGGTAGGTTTGTGGTTGGTGGAGGAAGTGAGTGCCAACAGGGCGCAACAAGCCCATAGAAATGATTTGATTTTGTTCATAGCGAGCGTCTTTAAGGTTTGTCAAGAGGGAAATATGTGTCCTGGCCCCAATTTGAGGCCAGGCCACACGCATATGTTTTTAAGCCTGCAAAGTGGCCATGAGATCATCGGGAGAAACCAAGTTTTGTTCTCCCGTAAGCATGTTCTTGAGAGTGAGTTTGCCTGCGGCGATCTCGTTCTCTCCCGCCAGTGCCACAAAGGGAATGCACTTGGCGTTGGCGTAGCTCATCTGTTTTTTCATCTTGGCTTTGTCGGGATAGATTTCTGCCCGGATGCCTTGTTGGCGCGCTTGCGCCAAAATAGGCAGGCAGTATTCTGTCTCTTTTTCTCCAAAGTTGATGAAAAGCAGTTGAGTGCCGTTTACCGCCTCTTTGGGATAGAGGTCAAGGGCGTTGAGCACGTCGTAGATGCGGTCTGCGCCAAACGAGATGCCTACGCCGCTGAGTCCTGGCATGCCGAAGATGCCCGTCAGGTTGTCATACCTGCCGCCTCCCGTGATGCTTCCCATGGGGGTGTCGAGCGCTTTCACTTCGAAAATGGCTCCCGTGTAATAGTTGAGTCCGCGGGCCAACGTGAGATCTAGCTGTATTTCGTTGTGCAGTCCCACTTTGCGCAAGGTGTCCAGGATGAAACGCAGCTCTTCAACGCCTTTGAGCCCAATCTCGCTCGCGGCCAGCACGTTGGCTATCGTGTCCAATTTCTGGTTGTTGTCACCCTGCATGGCGATAATGGGCTGCAATTTGCCGATGGCTTCTTCGCTGATGCCGTGGTCTCGCAACTCTTGGTTCACGCTGTCAAGTCCAATCTTGTCCAGTTTGTCGATGGCCACGGTGATGTCCACTATCTTGTCGGCTTCGCCTATCACTTCCGCGATGCCCGTGAGCAGCTTGCGATTGTTGATTTTTATCTGTACACGAACCCCGAGGCGGGTAAATACGGTGTCTACTATTTGCATCAGCTCCACTTCGTTGAGCAGGGAGTCTGAGCCTACTACGTCAGCGTCGCACTGATAGAACTCGCGGTATCTGCCCTTTTGGGGACGGTCTGCCCGCCATACCGGTTGTATCTGGTAACGCTTGAAAGGCAGCTGCAACTCATCCCTGTGCATCACCACGTAACGGGCGAAGGGCACGGTGAGGTCATAGCGCAGCCCTTTCTCACAGAGTTTTGAAGCCAAGTGAAGGGAATCCTTTCCCGCCAGTTCCTCGTCAGAGACCTTGGAAAGGTAGTCGCCAGAGTTCAGTATCCTGAAAAGGAGCTTGTCGCCTTCTTCCCCATACTTGCCCAGCAGTGTTTGCAGGGTCTCCATGGCGGGTGTCTCTATTTGGCGGAAACCGTAAAGGGCGTACACCTCCCTTATCGTGTCAAAGATATAGTTGCGCTTGGCCATTTCCTCGGGGCCGAAATCTCTCGTCCCCTTGGGTATACTTGGTTTGTTTGCCATATCCGCTAACGAATGTTATTGTCTGATGATGGTTTGGGCGCGGTCTGGGCCAATGGATATGATGGCGATGGGCGTACCCAGGAAATCTTCCAGGAAAGCCACGTAATCCCTGAACGCCTGCGGGAATTGGCTTTCGTCCGTGAAACCTGTCATGTCAGTTTTCCATCCTGGCAGCTCTTTATAGATGGGTTTCACCTGTGAGATGTCATAGGGAAGTTCCGTGGTGGTGGAGCCGTCGGGCATCTCATAGGCCACACAAGCCTTGATAGTGGAGAAGCCGTCCAATACGTCGCTCTTCATCATGATGAGTTTGGTCACGCCGTTTATCATGACAGAATAACGCAATTGCACGAGGTCTATCCATCCGCAGCGGCGTTCCCTGCCTGTCACCGCGCCATACTCGTGTCCCAAGTCGCGGATGGTTTTCCCCGTCTCGTCAAATAGCTCGGTGGGGAATGGGCCTGCTCCTACGCGGGTGCAGTAGGCTTTCATGATGCCGAAAACTTCGCCTATCTTGTTGGGGCCTATGCCCAGCCCTGTACACGCGCCGGCGCAAATGGTGTTGCTGGAGGTGACGAAGGGATAGGAGCCGAAGTCTACGTCCAGCATCGTGCCTTGCGCGCCTTCTGCCAATATGTTCTTGCCGCTCGTCAACACCCTGTTTACCTCGTGCTCGCTGTCCACGATGGTAAATTGTTTCAAATATTCTATTCCCTCCATCCAGGTCTTTTCCACCTCGGTGATGTCATAGTCGGTATAGTTGAGGGAGCGGAGCGTCTTTTCGTGCTGTGCCTTGTGAGCGGCGTATTTCTGGGGGAAATCTTCCAGGATATCACCGACTCTCAGTCCCGTTCGGCTCACCTTGTCAGTGTATGTAGGGCCGATGCCTTTTCCCGTGGTGCCCACTTTGCTTTTTCCCTTGGAGGCCTCGATGGCCGCGTCCAGTACTCGGTGGGTAGGCATGATAAGGTGGGCTTTCTTTGAGATAAGCAACCTGTTTTTCAAGGAATGGCCGCTCTTCTCCAGTTCCTTGGCTTCCGCCATGAAAAGGTCTGGCGCCAATACGACACCATTGCCTATGATATTCACCTTGTCGCCTTGGAATATGCCAGAGGGAATGGAGCGTAACACGTATTTCTGTCCTTCAAACTCCAGGGTGTGGCCTGCGTTGGGGCCTCCCTGAAATCTTGCTATCACTTCATAGCGTGGTGTCAACACGTCCACCACTTTTCCTTTACCTTCGTCGCCCCACTGCAATCCCAGCAAGACGTCAACTTTACCTGTGTTCATTTCTTTATGGTTGTTTTTTGATTTCTTTTCTTCTTTGCGCTGATGCTCCGCATTTGTTTAGCCTGGCAGGCGCTGCAAGCACCATATATATACAACGTGAAACCGTCTTTCCTGAATCTTCTGGTAGGGGTGTTCTCTATCGCTTCCATCACCAAGGGCATGGCAATTTCCGTTACCTTGCCACAGATAGTGCATATCTGGTGGCAATGATTGTCTTTGTCATAACAAGCTTCATAGTAGGTGCCTTTGGTGAAGCGGTGCCTAGTCACCAGTCGCAGTGCCAGGAAGAGGCGCATGGTGTTGTAGAGCGTGGCTCGGCTCACCCTGAAATTACGTCGCTCCATCTCTTCGCCCAGTTCTTCTAGGGTGAAGTGATGTCGCAAGTCGTAGATGGTGTCCAATATGGCGTGCCGTTCGGGTGTTTTCCTGTGGTTCTTGGCCTCCAGGAAGTTGTCGAGTATTTCTCGCGCTTTAGCCTTTACTTCGTCTTTGGTCTCGGTTACCATTTCTTTTTTGTTACATAAAACGCCCAAAATTACGAATTATTTGGCATACGGCGAAATGTTTGCCCGAAAAACTGACATTTCAAGAGAGAATTTACTCTCTATCGGTGGGCTTTGGACAGTTTGCGGCCAGGGGATGTCTGTTGCGCTTTTGCGGACATCTCTCGCTTGCGGCGTGACTTCGGTTTTAGTCCCCGTGTTTCCATCCGCGAGGATATACACAATTTTCATGAATGGTATAAGTTGATGTATCAAGTCAGGGATTCATGATACCAGTTTCCGCGTACCTTGTGCCAATAAGACCGAAAAATTGCCATCCCGTACAATTTTTTCCACGTGGCGACGTTTTAATGAGAGTTGTCATGCAGCCCCGTTCGTGTTCATTTTCTCCTTGTTGCGTGCCGTGCGGCTCATGATAATAACGCGGACTGGTATTGTCAATCATATTACAATCATGAACATTCAAGGAAAAGGCAACCAAGTGACCTTTGTGTTTCCAGACAGGGAAGTGAGCTGCAAGGAAACGACAGATGCCAAGATTGGGCGTATGCTGGAGCGGGCGGACATATCCGTCATAGGCAACAACAATAGTGTGCGACTGCGTTTCGATTCGGAAACAAGCGCGGAGGAGTTGTTGACAGGAGGCGGTTTCCTGCTCATCGTCAAGGGAGACGGGAACAGCGTGGAGATGGGAAACGTCATCGTGCGATATTCCACCATATTGGGCATGACGGGACTGAAGCTTATCATCGGGAATTGCCCGGATTGGGAGCGGGAGTGTCCAGGACGGCCAATGGATGCAAAGTCACCATAGGCGACCGGGTGGTCATCAATGGGGTAACGCTCTATTTGCAAGAAGACAACTCATGGGTCAGTATCGGTGATGACAGCCAGTTGAGTTGGGGTGTGGACGTGTGGTGCACGGACGCGCATACCATTACCGACCTGGAGGGCAACCCCGTCAATTACGCGGAGAGCATAGAGATAGGGCGACACGTATGGATAGGAAAGGATGTCAAGATAGGCAAGAACACGCGTATCGCGGACAATAGCATCGTAGGGTGGGGCAGCATTGTCACCAAGCGGTTTGACGAGCCGAACGCCATCATCGCCGGTATTCCCGCCAAGATAGTGAAGCGTGGCGTGAACTGGGATCGCAAGTGCATCAACAAATTCGTGAAGGGACTATAGTCACTCACATTGACTTGCCCGGCGGTTGGGTGTAGCTGCTTTATTTCAGCAAGGAAGCCCATTCGGGATTGTCCCTCAATTCCTGGTACACCCGCTGCACGGGCAGTCCCATTACGTTGTAGTAGCTGCCCCGCAGCCCTCGGCAACCGATGTAGCCTATCCATTCCTGTATGCCATAGGCTCCCGCCTTGTCCAGCGGACGGTAGCGGGATACGTAGTGGGTGATTTCTTCTTCGGACAAGGGCTTGAAATCCACCTCCGTGGTCACGGAGAATGCCTTTTCTTGCCAATGGTCGCGAATGCAAACCCCTGTCACCACGTGATGTGTCTTGCCGCTGAGTAGCCTAAGCATGCGGCATGCGTCTGCCTCGTTGGCGGGCTTGCCCAGTATGGTGTTTCCTGCTATGACCACGGTATCGGCTGTGAGCAGCACTTCGTTGTCCGCCAAGTGTTCCAGGTAGGGCAGGCTTTTCTTGTGGGCTACGTATTGTGGCACTTCGGTGGCGGGAAGGTCTTCGGGGAAACTCTCGTCTATGCCAGGTATCACCCTCACCTCATAATTTATGTCAAGTCCCGCCAGCAGCTCTTTGCGCCGGGGAGAGTTGCTGGCCAATATCAGCAATTGTCTTGGTCTCTTTTCCATCTTCTTCGCTTTCAAGTGCTACCATCCAAAGGCTTTTTCGTCGCTTAGCCATTTGCCTTGCGCCCTCATCACTTGCTCTATCACGTCGCGCGCGCATCCTTCGCCGCCTTTTCTTTGGCTCACGTAAAGGCTCACGCTTTTGATTTCGGGGCAAGCGTCAGCGGGACAGCAGGGGCATCCGCAACGCCTCATCACCTCATAGTCGGGGATATCATCGCCCATGTAGAGCACTTCCTCGTCCGTCAGTCCGTGCCGGGAGAGCAATTCTTGGTAGGAAGTCACTTTCACGGCGCAGCCCATATAGATGTCCTCCACTCCTAACCGTTCGTAGCGCATCCTGACCGCCTCGGTGTTGCCACCTGTAAGGATGGCGATACGCAGTCCCATCTTCTGGGCCAGCTGTATGGCGTAACCATCCTTGATGTTTACCGTGCGCAAGGGCTCGCCCGTGCTGTCCATGGTAATGGTTTCCTTTGAGAGCACGCCATCCACGTCGAATATCACGACGCGTATTTTCGTCAGGTCGTAGTTTATCATGTCCGTGTTTTTTTCTTGCTGAATTGGTTGATGCTGAGGCTGAGCCGCTCATAGAGGTCTCTCATCAGCGGGTTGTCTTTGAGCAACATCGATTGTTCACGGATGATGTTCTCGTCGAAGCGCAAGGCGGGACCCGTTTGCGCTTCCCTGGGAGACAGGTCGTGCACCTTGGCGGCCGTCTCGTCTATCAGGGGCAGCATCACTTCGAAAGGTATTCCCTGCTTGGCGAGTATTTCGTGGGCTATGTCGTAACAGTGGTTGGTGAAGTTGCAGGCGAACACGGCGGCCAAATGCAGCCGCCTTCTTTTCTCCGAGCTCATGGCGTAGACCTTCTCGCTCACGGAGCGGGCCAGGTCGTTGATGACTCCCTTGGCCATCTTGTCATTGCCTTCCACGAAGCAGGGAATGCCCCTGAAATCCACCTCGCGCTCTTTCGAGAACGTTTGCATGGGGTAGAGCACTCCATAGTGCAGTGCCATGCCCTTGAAAACGTCCATGGGCACGCTGCCGGCGGTATGGATAAACACGCTTTCCGGCATGCCTTTGCAAAGCTGCGGTATCAGCTCGGGCAGCACGCTGTCTTTTACGGCCATGATATACACCTCGGCGTCTCTTCTTACGGCTCGCAGGTCGGTGACGGGTGCCCCGCCCGCTCTCGTGGCCAGCCTGGAGGCCGACTCCATGGTGCGACTGTATACTTGCATGATGTCGTGCCCCGCCTCGAGCAGGGCCTTTCCCAGATGTGTCGCTAAATTACCAGCGCCTATCAAGACTATCTTCATTGTGTTGTGTCGTTATCGTTAGATATGGCAAAAGTACGAAAAAGAAACTACAAGGAAACAACTATCCCCGTGATAGTTTGCTTTTTTAGATATTATTTATTATTTTTGCCACTATGAATGATTATGCCGTCACCATTGTCACCCGTGGCGAGGAATTGCCCCCGTTGTCCGAAGGCAATTTCTTCCATAGCCCGGAGCTCTTCCGCTTGGTGGAGCGCAGCCCGGGCAATACGCCCTATATGGCGATAGCTTCCGATAGGGGAGGGCGTGTGGTAGGCCAGCTGTTGGTGGTGACAAGGCGCAGGGGGTCATGGATTCCTCCCTATCTCTATACCCATGCCCATGCTTATGGCGAGGGGGAATACGCGCCGGGGGTGAACGCGGAGCAGGTATTCGGCCTTTTGCTCGACAAGGTGACGCTTGTCTTGCGGCGACGCTTGTGCCTCTATATCGAGTTCTCTGACCTTTCCCACAAGATGTTTGGCTATCGCTACTTCCGCCGCGAGGGATATTATCCCATGCTGTGGCAGGAGATACACAATTCCCTCCACAGCATGCCGCCATGCCAGCGGCTCTCTCGTCCTATGCTCAAGCGGCTGGAGCGGCTGGAGCGCAGGGGAATCACGACGCGCGAGGTGGAGACTCCAGAGGACTTGCATGACTTTTACCACGTCATGCGCCGCTACTATAGGCTCAAGATAAGGCGATACCTGCCGCCAAAGGAGCAGTTCGAGGCCATGCGCGAGACCCGTTCAGTGCGGCTTTTCGTCACGCGCTATAAGGGGAAGGCGGTAGGAGGCTGTGCTTGCGTTTACAGCCAAGGCAACGCCTACTTGTGGTTTTTGGCGGCCAAGCGGCGTTATCCCCATCTCCACCTGGCCAGGTTTACGGTGTGGAAAGCGTTAAACTACGCTCATGAGCATCATTATGAGCACATGTTTTTCATGGACGTGGGCTTGCCTTGGCGGCGCAATCCCTTCCGTGACTTCATTCTCAGCTTCGGCGGTAAGCCCGTTTCCACCTATCGCTGGTTTCGTTTCTCTATTTCCTGGGTCAATTCCTTGTTGCGCTGGCTCCACAGGGAATGAAGCCTACGCGTGCCTTTCCAAGGCCTTGTCCAAAAGGGTGATGCCCTTGTCGGTGCATATTCCCCTTACCAGTATCATGGGAAAGTTTCTCATGATGTCCTTCATCGCGTATTTCTCATAGAGCTTGTGGGTCAATACGGAATCCAGCAAGTAGTGGGATATCTCGGTCAGCATCTTGTAGTCCACGTCCCCGCGAAACAAACCCTCCTTGATGCCCCTGCCTATAAAGGCGCTTGCCTTGTTGTCGTGTTCCCGTTTGCTGTTTTCCAGAAACTCCATGATGCGCGGGCATTTCCGTATGTCGGCGTAGAACTGCGGGTTGACGTTGCTTTCCACTTCCATCTGCAACTCAAAGAACTTCACCACGATGTCTACCACGTTTCTCCCTTCGTTTTGGGCGAAACGTTCCATCTCCTGTTCCATTTTTTGCCTGTGCCGTTGCAGTCCCTCTAGCAACAAGCTCTCCTTGTCGGCGTAAATCTCGTAGAGCGTGCGCTTGGAGATACGCAACTTGTGGGCCATGTCGTCCATCTTGATGTCCCTGAGCCCCCGCAGGCTAAACTCCTGCATCGCTAGTTCCAGGATTCTTTCTTTCAGCTCTTGCCTGTAGTCATTCAACTCCGCCATGTGGATAGTCTTCAAATGTTTACAGTCGCGAAGTTACGAAAAAATGGTCAAAACTTCCTCGTTTCACAAAGTTTTTATTCTTTTGCCGATGTTTTTTTGTTATCTCTACAACTATATCCACCCTTGCTATCGCTTGAAGACAGGCTGGGCTTCTTCGAGGGTTTCTTCTCGCCATGATATGATGTAACGTAAGTTCGATGAA
>FR882126.1 GCA_000435635.1 Prevotella sp. CAG:1320
TATTCCGCATTGCGAACTTATATGCATATCCCCACTAAAAAGCTACTGACCCTTGTAAGAAGGCCTGTTATCGCAACAGCACAGGGAAAACATGTACATTGCGACAAAAAGACAATAAAAGAGCCAGTTTGGTTTCATGGATGCAAAGTTAACAAATATTGATATACGAAGATAATGTTTTTGTGTGTTTAACGGTAATTCCTTTCTGTAGGGATGAGAAAGCGTGCGTTTTATATTTGCTTTTTTATCAGAAAGGCTAATTGGATGGAAGGAAATACAGGCTACAGGTATTTACCTTTCGATTTATGAATAAAGAACATCTTTGTGCTTATGCCCCGGATGGGAGATAAGCGGTCTGTTCAAGAAAAACTTGTCTTGCCAAAGACGCTTTATTTATTGTTGGATGATTTGCAAGGCCTTTCTTTTCGCGGCTGTTATGCTTGGGGATGATTCTTGTGGTATCATGGACAGATGTAACGCCAATTCCTTGCGCAGTTCCGGATAGGGCTTGCACATGTTCGCGGCGAGCTTGATCATCATGGCACGCGAGCTGTCTCTTTCCTTGGGGTCAGCCAAGCGCGTGAGGCAAAAGTTCAACAACTTACCGCTTGGCTCGTTCGCGGGGAGGTTCGCGAGAATAGACAATGCCAGTCCGCGACGAAGACAAAGGCTTTCGGATGTCGAGAAGTCCACCAACTCCTCATAGTGGGGAAGGAGGTACATCCGTTTGTCCTCCTTGGAAAGATGAGACAGCACCCATGCCGCGTTGTAAGCAACGCGCAGGTCGCACGTTGCTGTCATCCGGGTGACCAATGCCTTGATGCCATCTTCATCGTGGTGAAGCCGGCCGGCCAAAGCCATTACCTGCGCTTTAGAGAACCGAAGTTCCCAAGAAGGTTCCATGCAAGACGTATGTGCCGTCTTGCGTTCTCTCTCCGGAATATGCCTCACTGCCATTTAGCACCACCTTTCTGTCTTCACCGCGAGTCTCACGTCTGCCCGGCGGGGTATCCCCGTTCGTTACAGGAAAAAGCTTAAAGTGTAGAGGTAGATGACCGCGGCGGGAATGGCGAGGAGCGAAGAGTCGAAGCGGTCGAGCATGCCGCCGTGTCCGGGCAGCAGCTTGCCGCTGTCCTTGATGCCCCAGGTGCGCTTCAGCAGGCTCTCCACCAGGTCGCCCCAGGTGCCGAAGACGGTGACCACGAGGCCGAGGCCCATCCACTGGGGGATGCCCAGCATGTGGGGCGTGTCGCCTTGGTTGGCGAAGTGGCCTACGAGGGCGGCGGCGATGAGCACGAACAGTCCTCCGCCCACGCTGCCCTCCCAGGTCTTGCCGGGGCTGACGCGGGGGAAGAGCTTGTGCCTGCCCAGCAGCGAGCCGGCGCAGTAGGCTCCCGTGTCGTTCACCCAGAGGAATACGAACACGCTGAGCGGGATGAGGCTCTCGAAGCGCACCGCCCCGTCGGGGGAGGCGATGAAGGCCAGCGCATAGATCGTGGAGAGGGGCAGGGCTATGTAGAGCTGGCTGAGCATGGTGTAGGCCCAGTTGTTCACGGGGTTGGGCTGCTTGAGGTAAAGCTCGGCCACCAGCAGGTAGACGATGGTGAGCAGGTAGGGGATGAAGACGGCGGAGGGGGTGATGCCGCCGCAGAAGCCCGCGAAGGCGAGGTTGAGGTAGACGGCGGCGGCGGTGGTGATGAAGCGGTTGACGGAGATGTCCTCCCGCTGGTTGACGATGCCGCAGTACTCCCACGTGGTAAGCCCAGTGATGAGGGCGAAGAGCAGGATGAGGGCCTCTGGCCTGAAGGCCATGCCGGCCACCATCACGGCCACGAAGAGCACGCCGGTGATGGTTCTCACGATGAGGTTGGTCTGTTTCTCTGTCATGTCCGGCTCCTTTCCTCTTCTTGCCCGGCGGGCTTGGCGGCGCTGTCGGCGCTGGCCTCCCGGGGCTGGCTGTCGCCGTCCTGGCCCTGGGCCTTGCTTTGCTCGTGGGCCTCGATGGCGGCCTGCACCTCGGGCAGCTCCTTCACGGCCTCGTCCAGCTTGGGCTGCTCGTCGTTCATGATCTCCTGCGAGCGGCTTATCCAGGGGCGCTTGCCGAATATCTTCTCCACGTCCTCGGCGAATATCACCTCGCGGGCTATCAGCAGGTCGGCCAGCTCGTTGTGTCCCTCCTTGTGCTCGGTGAGTATTTGCTTGGCGCGGTCATACTGCTCGTTTATCATCTTGAGCACCTCCTGGTCTATGAGCTGGGCGGTGCTGTCAGAGTAGGGCCGCTGGAACTGGTATTCCTGGTTGTTGTAGTAGCAGATGTTGGGCAGCCGGTCGCTCATGCCGGCGTAGGCTATCATGCCGTAGGCGCTCTTCGTGGCGCGCTCCAGGTCGTTCATGGCTCCCGTGGAGATGTGGCCGGTGAAGAGTTCCTCGGCGGCGCGTCCTCCCAGCAGGGAGCACATCTCGTCGAGCATCTGCTCCTTGGTGGTGATCTGCCGCTCCTCGGGCAGGTACCAGGCGGCTCCCAGGGCCTGTCCGCGGGGCACGATGCTCACCTTCACCAGGGGGTTGGCGTGCTGGCAGAACCAGGAGATGGTGGCGTGGCCGGCCTCGTGGAGGGCGATGGTGCGCTTCTCCTCGGCGGTCATCACCTTGGTTTTCTTCTCCAGTCCGCCTATGATGCGGTCCACGGCGTCCAGGAAGTCCTGCTTGCCCACGGCCTTGCGGTTGTGGCGGGCGGCTATCAGCGCGGCCTCGTTGCACACGTTGGCGATGTCGGCCCCCGAGAAGCCCGGGGTCTGCCTGGCCAGCAGGTCTATGTCCACCGTGTCGTCCACCTTCACGGGCCTGAGGTGCACCTGGAATATCTCCTTGCGCTCCGTCAGGTCGGGCAGGTCCACATGTATCTGCCTGTCGAAGCGGCCGGCCCTGAGCAGCGCGGAGTCGAGCATGTCCACGCGGTTGGTGGCCGCCAGGATGATGACGCCGCTGTTGGTGCCGAAGCCGTCCATCTCCGTCAGGAGGGCGTTGAGCGTGTTCTCCCGCTCGTCGTTGCCGCCCATGGAGGGGTTCTTGCTGCGGGCGCGGCCCACGGCGTCTATCTCGTCTATGAAGATGATGCAGGGAGACTTCTCCTTGGCCTGGCGGAAGAGGTCGCGCACACGGCTCGCCCCCACGCCCACGAACATCTCCACGAAGTCCGATCCGCTCATGGAGAAGAAGGGCACGCCGGCCTCGCCCGCCACGGCCTTGGCCAGCAGTGTCTTGCCCGTTCCCGGGGGACCCACCAGCAACGCGCCCTTGGGTATCTTGCCGCCCAGGTCGGTATACTTGCGGGGGCTCTTCAGGAAGTCCACTATCTCCTGCACCTCCTGCTTGGCGCCCTCCTGCCCGGCCACGTCCTTGAAGGTGATGCCCATGTCGTTGCCCTTCTCGTACATGCGGGCTTTCGACTTGCCCACGTTGAACACGCCGCTGCTGCCGCCCGCCCCGCCGCTCATGCGGCGAGACATCCACCATATGAAGAAGAAGAAGAATATCAGCGGAGCCAGGTTGAGCAGGATGTTGAAGAAGCTGCCGTTAGACTTGTTCTCGTAGCTGTAGGCCTTTATCTTGCCCGTCTTCTGCGCCTGGTCGAGGTATTTCTGCAGCTCGTCGGTGGAGCCGTACTCCACCATCACGTAGGGGTTGGCCCCCGCCTGCTTGGCGCTGGTCTTGTATACGTCGCGGATGTTTTTCGGGTTGATGTAGAGCTTCATCTTGCTCTCCGTGGTGTTGACCACCACGCTCAAGACGTATCCTTTCTCCACATACTCCTTGAACTCGGTGTAGCCCGTCTCCTTGGCGGCGTTGCCTCCCAGCATGTCGCCACCTCCTGAAAGGAAGAGCGCCACCAAGCCCACCAGGCACAAGATGTAGATCCAGTTCATGTTGAACCGGGGCATCTTGGGCTGGTTCTCGTTGTTCTTGTTATTATTGGGATTGTTGTTCTGCTCCATCATGATTGTTCGTTATAAGATATTCGGAACCTCGGTAAGCGCGGCGTCCTCCCACAAGTTCTCCAAATTGTAGAAATGCCTTGCCTCTGGCTGGAAGATGTGCACCAACACGTCCACGTAGTCCATCGCCACCCATTGGTTGTTGCCCAGTCCCGCCACGTTCACGGGCTTCTCGCCGGCCTTCTCCCTGCAGAAATCGCCCACCGACTCGGCGATGGCTTCCACGTGGTTGGGAGAATTGCCCTGGCATATCACGAAATAGCGAGCTATGGAACCTTCTATCTCGCTCAAGTCCGCTATGACGATGCGCTCGCCTTTCTTTTCCTGTATTCCTTTCGTAATCGTTTCTACTAATCCTTTCGTTGTGTCCATCATCTATTTTTGGTGATTTTAGTGTGGCAAAGATACGATAAATAGATGGTAAAACCTTGAAAAACCCATTTTATTTGATGTTTTTTAGAAAAAAAACGGGAAAAATTTTGGAGATTGGAAAAATAGCCGTATCTTTGCAGACGCAAACATGATAAATCATGCGAGCGACACATTGGGATATGGTGTAATGGTAACACTACAGATTCTGGTCCTGTCATTCTTGGTTCGAGTCCGAGTATCCCAACAAGGCATCCTCCATTTGAGGATGCTTTTTTCGTTTTTGCGGTTCCATTAACCCGCGGAATCCCGAAAGGCACAAAGCCAAGGCACCGAGAAACAACTTATTTTGTTCATCAAAACAACTTATCTTGCCGGGCAAAACAAGTTATTTTGCTCTGCGATTTAACTTGTTTTGCCATTGAAAACAACTTGTTTTCCAAAGCGAACAGAATCTTTTGCCCAAAACAACTTGATTAACCCCAACCGCGCCAGGCCTTGAACAGGCACGACCGATTAGGAGCCAGCCATCCCATAAGTCCTCGCATCGCCCTTGGGGCACGGCCTTACGCCTTGTCGTGGGCAAAGGGCAGCCGGAACGTGCACCCTTCCCGCCAACGGGAACACCCATAGGCCGCCTTCCCTTTAACGATAATCCCCTGCCCGCAAAGAGGGCAGGATTTACCCACCAGGCTATCGTCCGGCACCAATCGTGAAACGACGTCCGCTTCCTCCACGCTTCCCACGGGCGCGTCGCCCTTGGCTGCCATCGCCCCCTTGGCACCGCCACTGGCCATGGAGCCATTGCCTGCCTGGGCACCCGCCTTGCGGGCGGACTTCTTCGCGGGCGTACCGTTGCGGGAAGAGGACTTGCGGGAAGAGGCGCTCTTGAGCGATTTCAACTGTTCATCGGTCAATACCGTCACGTGGCGGTTGCTATTGTCCGCCATGACATCATGCACTATCTGCGTGACCTGCTCCTTCAGGCCGTCGATGAACTGGGAGGCCTCGTATTTTTCCCGCTCTATATCTCTCAGTTTCTTCTCCCAAATGCCCGTAAGCTCGCAACTCTTCAAGAGGTCTTCCTTGATGATGTCGATAAGTTCTATGCCTGTAGGCGTGGCCACCAGGTTCTTGCGCTCCCGCCGGATGTAATGCCGCTTGAAGAGCGTCTCTATAATGGAAGCGCGGCTGGAGGGGCGCCCTATGCCATTCTCCTTGAGAGCGGCCCGCAACTCTTCGTCTTCCACGAACTTTCCCGCCGTTTCCATCGCGCGCAGCAACGTGGCCTCGGTATAATACTTGGGAGGCTGGGTCCACTTCTCTGTCAAAGTGGGCTTATGGGGTCCGCTCTCCCCCTTCTGGAATGTGGGCAGCGTGCGCTCCTCCTCCGTTTTCCTGTCGTGAGGTTCCAGCCCGCGCTCCTCTTTGGCATAGACCGCCCGCCAACCGGGATTTATTATCTCCTTCCCCGTAACCTTGAATTCCACTTCCTCCACCTTTCCCGTCACGGTGGTGGTGGAGAACTTGCAATCGGGATAGAACACGCTGATGAAACGGCGCGCTATCAAATCGTACACATTCGCTTCCATATCGGTAAGCCCTCGAGGAACCACGCCCGTGGGAATGATAGCGTGGTGGTCTGTCACCTTAGAGGTATCAAACACCTTCTTGCTCTTGGGCAACTTCTCACCCCCGCCTGCCAACGCCTGCACCAAGGGCAGATAAGCCTGCTGGGCACCTATGCGGGCCTGGCTCACGCCATTGAGTATCTGGGGGCACTTGGGATAGATGTCATCGGAAAGGTATTGCGTGTCCACACGGGGATAAGTGGTGAGCTTTTTCTCATAGAGACCTTGGATAAGACGTAACGTCATCTCGGCAGAATAGCTGAACTTGCTGTTGCAGTCCACTTGCAGAGACGTGAGGTCATAAAGCCTTGGCGGAGCCTCGGTTCCTTGCTTCTTGGTGACAGCGGTAACGGTAAAGGGCTTTCCCTCTATGGTCTGAAAAGCCTGCTCGCCTTCCTCCTTGGTGGTGAACTTTCCCTTGGTAGCGGTAAACTGCGTATCGCGATAGATTGTAGCCAACACCCAGTAGGGTTCGGGCTTGAAGTTATCTATCTCTTTCTGTCGGTTGACAATGAGGGCGAGGGTGGGTGTCTGTACCCGCCCGATGCTTAGCACCTGGCGGTTCTGCCCATACTTTAAGGTGTATAGCCGGGTAGCGTTCATGCCCAAAATCCAGTCTCCGATGGCACGGGAAAGACCCGCCATATAGAGCGACTGGTAACAAGACTGATCCTTGAGTGACTGGAAACCCTCGCGGATAGCTTCGTCTGTCATGGAAGATATCCAAAGACGCTTTACGGGGCACTTGGCTCCCGCCTTCTGCATCACCCACCGCTGTATCAGCTCTCCTTCCTGCCCCGCGTCACCGCAATTGATGATACCATCCGCCGCCTGCATTAACCGCTGGATAACGGCAAACTGTTTCTTGATGCCTTCATCATTGATGAGGCGGATGCCAAAACGCTGGGGTATCATGGGCAATGCCGCCAGCGACCATCGTTTCCACTGGTCTGTATAGTCATCGGGAGTCTTCAGCTCACATAAATGGCCAAAAGTCCAAGTTACCTGGTAGCCATTCCCCTCCATGTAGCCATCATGGCTCTTGGTAGCGCCTATGATGCGGGCGATATCCTTGGCCACGCTGGGTTTTTCCGCTATGCAAACTATCATTGTCTCTACTTTGTTCTGATGTGGCGCGATGCCTCCACGTGTCTCGTGACATTTTATCGACATTGCCATTAGCATCTAAACCGGCAACGACAAACGGAGAGCCATCGGGCTGCAAAGATAATACATTTTTCCTTGCCAACGATGGCTCTCCGATATAATTTATCTTGCCGCTCGCTCAATAAGCCCCGTCCTTCTTTATTTCCTCTTTGGTAAGTTTCTTGCGGTCAATGGATCGCCATGCGTAAACTATATAGGCAAGCACAAAAGGTATCAACAACGAGACTATCGCCATTGTGCGCAGGGTAAACTCGCTGCTGCAGCTATTGGCCAAAGTAAGTGAACTCTGCAAATCCGCGTTGGATGGATAGTAAGCGGTGTGATTCCAGCCAGCCACCATCAATAACGCCAGCACAGCAAGTACGGTACCCGTCCCTGTCCACCAAATGCCCTTCGTATAGAAAGGCTTGAATATTGTGGCACCTATGCCAACAAGCACCAACACTACCCCAACCAGGAAAATGGTCGCCAGGGCTGGCGTCTCGGTAAAGTTTATGAAATATTGCATCTCTCTCACCACAATCTCTCCCGTCTCCGGTATCTCCACACAGCCGTCTTTCATCAGCACATGGGCCAGAAACGCCAAGAAACACACCAGGAAAGCTATAGCATGGCCTGGCAAAAGCCTGTGTGCGTCAAGATGGATTTTCTCATCAGACACATTATTAATAATATAGAGCAGGCCAAGTATACGGGCCAAAAACAATACCGCCAAACCCAACACCAAGTTCCAAAGGTCGAGCAAAGCGTCTAATCCATGGCTGCCATTCGCCCAGTGACTGATAACAGGTTGCAGACTGTCGGTAATGTTCATCTTGTCTACGATGAAATTGCTTCCGTTAAAGAAAGTCGCCACTGCGCATCCCAAGAGGAATGGTCCCAGCAGACCATTAATGACCAAACAAACCTGAAACGTTTTCGGTCCCAAGAAGTTGCCCAGTTTGTGTTGGAACTCATAGCTCACCGCCTGCAAGACAAACGTGAACAATATCACCATCCACAACCAATAAGCACCGCCAAAACTGGTGCTGTAGAACAAGGGGAAAGAGGCGAAGAAAGCACCGCCAAAAGTAACCAACGTCGTGAAAGTCAGTTCCCACTTTCGGCCAGTGCAGTTGACCAACAGTCTCCGCTCCTCAGGAGTGTCACCCAAATGGAATATCATGGAATTGGCTCCTTGCACGAAAAGCAGGAAAACCAACAACGCTCCCAGCAACGACACCAGGAACCACCAGTAGTGTTGTAAAAACAGATATGTCATAAGGCTTAATTTTCTTGGATTTTCTCTTGTTGCGTATCAACCTCAGCCACACTGTGCTCAGGTCCCTTTCGTATCTGCTTGAGCATGATGCTGATTTCCACAGCCAACATCACCGTAAAAAGCAGCAAGAAAAGGAAGAAAGTCAGCATTACGCTGCCAGGTTCCAAGGCACTTGCCGCTACCCATGTGGGCAACATGTCTTGTATGGTCCAGGGTTGCCTACCCATCTCGGCCACTATCCACCCCGACTCACTCGCGATATAGCCCAAAGGCAACAACACTATGCCTACCTTCAGAAGCCAACGATATTTCGACAAATCCTTGCGAAATACCAAATGGCCAACCACGGCGAAGAAAAGGATAAACAAGCATCCCATGCCTACCATGATACGGAAACACCAAAAATTAACAGGAATAAAAGGTACTACTTGGTCGGCGTTCTTCACGTATCCATAGCCGAAATACTTGATATTATCCATGACAGCCGCTTTCGTGGCCTCATCTTTTTGCCCATTCCTGTATGCCTTTAGGGCAACGATGGCCTTTTGTCCCATTTTTATCTTCTCGGACAAAGACGGCTCTCGCCCGCCATCTTGCCTCGGATAGCCTTTAATGATATCATTTACGCCAGCCACGTATCCATTCATGTCCCTCGTAGCAAGAAAAGAAAGGGCATAAGGTATCTCTATCTTTAAAGGATGCGGTTCGCTAGCCGCGTAATCGGGCTGCCTCCAGGGAGCCACCCATGCCACCGCCGTAAGGCCTTGCGCTTGACCACCATCATAAAGTGCCTCCATAGCCGCCAACTTCATAGGCTGCGCTTTGGCTACCTGGTAAGCGGAATGGTCGCCCGTGAAAGCCGCCAACAACGAAGCTAGCAGTCCCACGACAGAAGCTATCTTTATGCTTTCCACGGAAAGCTTTCGTTCTCTTCTTCGCAACAGATACCATCCACTGACCGCCACAACGAAAAGCGCGCCAATAATCCAAGCCGAAGTCACCGTATGGCAAAACTTCATCACCGCGTAGGGCGACAAGGCCACGTCGACGAAAGAAGTCATCTCGAAACGCATGGTATCAGGATTAAACGTCTGACCTACAGGATACTGCATCCAGGCATTGGCCACCAATATCCACCAAGCGGATATCGTGGCTCCCAAGCCCGTAAGCCAGGTAGACGCTAAATGAAAACCCCTTGACACCTTGTCCCAACCAAAGAACATTACGGCAACGAACGTGCTCTCCATGAAAAAAGCCACGATGCCCTCTATAGCCAAAGGAGCACCAAAGATGTCACCCACAAACCATGAATAATTACTCCAGTTCGTGCCAAACTCAAATTCCAAGATAATGCCAGTGGCAACGCCCATGGCGAAATTCACGCCGAACAGCTTTTGCCAAAAACGGGCAACATCTTTCCAAAAACGCTTCCGCGTGCGATAGAAGCACGTCTCAGCTACACCCATGATAACCGCAAGTCCCAACGTCAGAGGGACAAAAAGCCAATGATAGATAGCTGTCAAAGCGAATTGCGCCCTCGACCAGTCTATCGTGGAAGCGGTAATGTCGAGCAAGTTAATCATAAGCCCTGTTTATTATTTGTTCAGAAACGAAGTCAGCTTCCTTGCCGTCATCAGCGTGCTGGCCAATGAAATTAGGGAAGAAAAACACTCTCAAGATGAAAAAGATAATAAAGACTTTCACCAAGATGACCATCCAAAGAGTCTTCCCGAGCGTCATGCCCCGGAAACCTTCCAGATAGAAACGTCCCACCTTAGCAATCCAATTATCTTTATTCATCATCTTACGCGTTTTGCATATTTTTGTCAAATTTACGAATTATTCCGTTTCTCTGTTCTTCTTTATGCGTTAATATTCCTTAACTTCCAGGATTTATCTCCATCAGCCCAAATATTTTCCCTATCTTTGCATTAATTTAAACTACCCGAAAATCCCCGCATATGATTACCACGCTCATTATATTGGCTGGGGCGGCCGTCTTTTTTTTCCTTGGTAAAAATTTCTCCGCTCTTCTCTCACTGCCGTATTCTTCGTCATAGGAAAAATTCGCTCCGATATTGTGGCACTTTGTTCGCTTATCCTACTTATGGCATTTGGTATACTCACCCCAACAGAAGCACTCTCGGGCTTTTCCAACTCGGTGGTCATTATGATGGTGGGGCTTTTCGTGGTAGGCGGAGCAGTATTCCAGACTGGACTGGCCAAGATGATTAGCGGCAAGATTATGCACCTGGCAGGAGACAATGAAACTCGACTTTTCCTGCTTGTCATGCTTACCACTACGGCTATAGGGGCCTTTGTCAGCAACACGGGAACTGTAGCTTTGATGTTGCCTATCGTGGTCAGCATGGCGGCCAAAGGCAACATTTCCGCCAGCAGGTTGCTCATGCCTTTGGCTTTTGCCAGCAGCCTGGGCGGCATGCTCACGCTCATCGGTACACCTCCCAACCTTGTAATACAAGAGGCGTTGGCCAACGCTGGTTATGGCACACTGGGCTTCTTCTCTTTCACCCCAGTGGGCATCATCGCCATAGCCATAGGTATTATTGTTTTAATGCCCCTAAGTAAATGGCTATTGTCAAACAAGGACAAAGATGGTAGCAAGAAAAAGAAGCGCACCAAGTCGCTGCAAGAATTGGTGGATGAATACCACTTGGCCGACCAACTCACAAGATATGTCATCCCTAAAGGTTCTGAACTGAATGACAAAACCCTCATGGAATTGGACATACAGAACCGATACAACCTAAGCGTGATGGAGATAAGAAGAGAAAAGCGCGGCAGAAACGGATGGATACGTGACGTAAGCCAAAAGATGGCGGGGCCAAAGACGCGCTTCATGGAGGGAGACATCATCTATCTCTCTGGAGAACCAGGGCAAATGGAACGGTTTGCCACCGACTACAAGTTAAAACAGCCCGTAACGAAACAAAAGGGAAATGCGCAAAACAAGATGGACTTCTACGATATCGGTATTGCGGAATTGGTCATTATGCCCAATACCACCTTGCAAAACCATAAAATCAAGGAGTCGGGCTTTCGTTCCAAATACAATATCAACATCGTGGCGGTGAGACGCAACGGAAACTACATTCTCAACAACCTAGCCGAGGTAAGTCTCCACGCAGGTGACGTACTCCTTGTACAAGGCACATGGGCCAATATCAGCCGACTGACTCACGAAGACGAGCATTGGGTGGTATTAGGACAGCCCCTGGCTGAAGCGGAGAAAGTTACACTCGACTACAAAGCGCCATTAGCCGCCATCATCATGTTAGCCATGATTGCCATGATGGTATTTGACTTTATCCCCATTGAACCGGTCACCGCCGTGATGATCGCGGGCGTGCTCATGGTACTTACGGGTTGCTTCCGCAATGTGGAGGCCGCCTATAAAACCATCAACTGGGAGACCATCGTACTGATAGCCGCCATGATGCCCATGTCCGTGGCATTGGAAAAAACAGGAGCATCCGCCATGATATCCCAGTCGCTTGTAAGCGGATTGGGAGCCTACGGCCCCTACGCTCTCTTGGCGGGCATCTATTTCACGACTTCATTGCTCACCATGTTTATCAGTAATACGGCTACTGCGGTATTGATGGCTCCTATTGCCTTGTCTTCCGCCTTAGGCCTGCACTTAGACCCAACCGCGTTTCTTTTTGCCGTATCGCTGGGAGCAAGCATGTGCTTCGCCTCGCCTTTCTCTACACCGCCTAATGCCCTGGTGATGCAAGCGGGCCGTTATACATTCATGGATTACGTCAAAGTAGGCCTGCCGCTTCAGATCATCATAGGCATAGTCATGGTGTTCGTCTTGCCATTGCTCTTCCCATTCTAAAGGATTCTCGGGACTCGAGCTATAGCGTGCGTTCACTCCAGGAGGAGTTCCACGGGGCAATGGTCACTGCCATAGATATCGGTATGGATAAGAGCGTCCTGTATGTTCGCCCTTAGCCTGTCGGAAACTATGAAGTAATCAATACGCCACCCCGTATTCTTCTCTCTGGCACGAAAACGGTAAGACCACCATGAATAGGTTTCCTTCTCCGGATATTTGAAACGGAAAGTATCAGTGAAGCCACTAGACAACAAAACGGTCATCTTCTCCCTTTCCTCATCCGTGAAACCAGCGTTCTTATGATTGGTCTTTGGGTTCTTCAGGTCTATTTCCTCATGGGCTACATTCAAGTCACCGCATAGAATAACAGGTTTCTTCTGGTCAAGAACCATGAGATATTGACGGAAATCGTCCTCCCATTCCATACGATAATCCAAACGACGCAAACCATCTTGCGAGTTGGGCACATAGGCATTGACCAAGAAGAAATCTTCATACTCCAACGTAATCGTCCTTCCTTCATGGTCGTGTTGCTCTATCCCTATGCCATAAAGCACGTTGAGCGGCTCATGCTTAGTATAAATAGCCGTGCCGGAATAACCTTTCTTCTCCGCGTAATTCCAAAAAGAACGATACCCTTCAAAAGTCAAGTCCAGCTGTCCTGCCTGCATCTTAGTCTCCTGCAGGCAGAAGAAGTCTGCGTCCAATCGCTTAAACGTTTCCTCGAAACCTTTTGTCACGCAAGCACGCAAACCATTAACGTTCCACGACACGAATTTCTTGCTCATTGGAAAGAGATATAATATTAAGGTGTATTCTAGATGCGCTTAGATTCTCCTCGTAGCAGGTTCATAAACTCCTCACGGGTCTTGGCCTGGTTGAAGGCACCACTGAAGTCGCTCGTGGTAGTAATGGCGTTTTGTTTCTCCACGCCCCTCATCTGCATACACATATGCTTGGCCTCCACCACCACCATCACGCCTTGCGGCTTGAGCGTCTCATTGATGCAATCCTTTATCTGTTGCGTCATACGCTCTTGCACTTGCAACCTATGGCTAAAGATATCCACCACCCGGGCAATCTTGCTCAGTCCCGTAATGTATCCATTGGGGATGTAAGCCACGTGCACCTTCCCATAGAAAGGTATCATATGGTGCTCGCAGAGGGAGAAGAAATCAATGTCCTTGACGATGACCATCTGGTTGTATTTCTCCGCGAAGAGAGCGTCGGTCAACACTTTGTGAGGATCTTGCAGGTAACCGCGTGTCAATATCTGCATGGCCTTGGCTACGCGCATAGGCGTTTTCAGCAATCCCTCACGCTCAGTGTCCTCACCGAGCAAGCGTATAATCTCTTTATAATGTCCCGCGAGTTCATCGAGTCCCTCGCGGTATTCTGTTTCTGGATTCATAAGTCTATCGTTGCACTGTGATGGTTCCCTTAACGACACAAGCTGCCCGGTAACCCAATTCACGTATTTCCTTCAATATGGCGTTAGCCTCATCCAATGAGCGGAAATTTCCCATCCTGCATATCCACCTGGGAGAATAGAAATGGACGTAAACAGGATACTCGGGAAAATGCCTTTTTATCTCATTGCCTATGCGTTGCGCCTTCTGCCTGTCTGCCCTGGAGTTGCCTCCGGCAAATACCTGCACCCTATACCCCGTCACCTTTACGGAGCCTACCATCACCTTCTTGCGTGAGTCAAGTTCCTCATCCGCGTCAATTGTTTGCCCTTTGCCATCATGGGTCTTATAACCGATCACGGTCTTCGGGGCGGTCTCCTCCTTGCTTTCAGGCACTTTCTCAACTGGACGAGGTGCCACCTCTGGAATTTTTCCGTTCACCAACTCGTCTATCTCCTTGCTTTGGATGACAGTGACGGTACCTTGACCAGCCGCATGCTCTCGCAAGTGCTCCATATAGTTCTGCGCCTTCATCCGCACGGGCAGGCACAACACCATGAGTGAAATTATGACGATGGGTCTCATAGGGGTAGGTAAAATTTAATGAAAGCCCGTTCCCGCCACTCTTGGCGGCAAAGAACGGGCGAATGAATATTGATTATTTCTTCCAAGCGTCGATGATACCCTTGAAGTCAGCGGCTTTCAGGGAAGCGCCACCAATCAAGCCACCATCTATGTCAGGCTTGGCGAAGAGCTCGGGAGCGTTGCTGGCCTTGCAGCTGCCTCCATAGAGAATAGAAGTCTCCTCTGCCACCTCCTTGCCATACTTCTCGGCAACGGTAGAACGGATATAGGCCAACATCTCCTCAGCCTGCTCCGCGGTAGCGGTCTTGCCCGTACCGATTGCCCAGATAGGCTCATAAGCCAAAATGATGTTCTTCCACTCCTCCGCGGAAAGATTGTATACAGAGCCTTCCAGTTCTGCCTTCACCACCTCGTTCTGCTTGTTTGCCTCGCGCTCCTCCAAGGTCTCGCCGATACAGAAGATAACCTTCAAGCCGTTAGCCAACGCCAAAAGCACCTTTTCTTTCAAGGTCTCAGGAGTCTCGCCATAATATTCGCGACGCTCTGAGTGACCCAGAACCACGTATTGGGCTCCTGTGCTCTTCACCATCTCGGCAGACACCTCGCCAGTGTAAGCTCCCTTGGCCTTATCCGCGCAGTTCTCAGCGCCCAAACCCACTACGGCGGGATCTATAACCTGAGCCACTGATGCCAAGTGGATAAAAGGCGTACAAATCACGACATCACAATTGGGTTTGTCCGCGGCCAAAGCCTCGTTGATTTCCTTGGCCAATGCCACTCCGTCTTGCAGGTTCATGTTCATCTTCCAGTTACCTGCCACGATTTTCTTTCTCATGATTTCTTCTTGTTTAAAAGTTGATTTATCTTGTATGACTCTTTGTTTCGCCTAATCCAGCCTGTCCACGCCCACAGCCTGTCGGTAAGCCCCAGCAGTATCAGAGGCAGGGCAAACCAAAGGAACACCTTCAACAATCGTGCGCCCGTAGTGGTGGTGTCCATCTGCCCCAGTTCGCTCTTCTCCAATGGCTCGGTTAGCTGCTCAGCTTGCGGCAAATCGTTATGGCTCCACTTACGCAACACCGTCCCGTCTTTTATCAAGAGCAGACCAGGATTGCTGCGGATAATAGTCTTCAGCGTAATCTCGTCGGTGGTGCAGAAAGGATACTCTGCCCCCGTCAAGTCTTTCCATCTCTCCACGGCGGGCATATCGCTGGCCGTCAAACAATAGAAAGCGTAATGATGCTCTTGCGCGTATTCATAGATATAGTCTATATCACCGAAATTACTCTCGCTGGCGGTCTCCAGATGGGGTGCCACCAACAAGAACGTATACCCTTTGTCCGCCAATATGTCCTCCGTGAGGTCATCACCCGTGCGTTTGTCCTCTATAAAGAAATCGTGGATGGGCGGCACATAGCCCTCGCTGATTTGCTTGGTCTCGCTGTCTATCAAGGTCCAAGTGGTATCGGGATAGTTCTCCAGCGAGAAAGTCTTCCTCACGCCGTCTTTCTCCATCAGGAAAGTGGTCTCGAATTGCGGCTGCGGCGCTCCCTCGGGTATCTGCATGCCCTCGCGGATATTCGCTCCCACGTGATAAGGGCGGAAATCAAAGCTGGGCAGGAAGTAAAGGCTGACCACGCTGGTGGCCAAGATGTATACGATGGTATAGTTGATGGCTATCCACTGGTTGCCAATAGAGATGAAACGAGGCATCACGTAAGGCCAACGGCATACGACCAACGTGGCCGCCATCAAGATGAGGTTTTTCACGAAGGTCTGCGTATTGCTGAGTTTCACGGCATCGCCAAAGCAACCGCAGTCTTGTATGGGGTTGGCCACCACCAGCCACAGGGTTACCAATAGCATTACGCCCATAAACCACGTGGCCAACTTCGCGCAAAAGCGCCTGTGCATAGCCAGTAACAGGAATACGCCAAGACAGAATTCCAGGGCGGAAAGCAGCACTGAGACGGAAAGGGTGAGCCAATCGGGCACGTAGCCCTCTATGTTGAGCGCGATGAGATAGTCCACTATCTTATATTGCGTGCCCAACGGGTCCACCGCCTTGACAAATCCGGAAAAGATGAATGCCAAGGAGACTATCAACCTGCAACAGTTGACAGCGATGAACTTGACGCGGTTCTTGGTTTTCACTATTCGTATCTCAGTTTAATGGCGCCAAAAGTGGCGTAATTGACGATATCCATGTAGTTGGCGTCTATCCCCTCGGAGACAAGCGCCTTGCCTTGAATGTCCTCCAGCTCCTTCACCCTCTGCAGCTTGGTGAGGATGAAATCCGTATAGCTGGTGACGCGCATGGAACGCCATGCCTCGTCGTAGTCATGGTTCTTGCGCAGCATCAGTTCCAGGCATTCTTCCCGGTATTGGTCGTATAGCGACATGGCTTCTTCCGGCGTGAGATCCACCTGGTCTACATAGCCCTTGCGCAGCTGTATCAACCCGATGATGCCATAATTGATGATGGCAATGAATTCCGGCCTGATGCCTTCACCCACCAACGACTCCTTCTTGACCTCCAGGGAGCGGATGCGCTTGGCCTTGATATAGAGCTGGTCGGTCAGCGACGTGGGACGCAACAAGCGCCAAGAAGCTCCATAGTCATGCAACTTGTCATGGAACAGCGCGCGGCACTCTTCCATAACGGCCCTGAATTGCTCTTCGGTAGTGAGCGGTTTATCTGCCATGTCAATCTTCATATTTCGCTGCAAATTTAATCATTTCCATTGAATCCACCAAATAAAATGCGCTTGATTGCCTCGCCCCATGGTTTTACCGCATGGAAACACCATGGACATAAAACTGGAATCAACTGGATATAAACCGATATCACATAGCATATAAAATCGTTTTAACTAGCTGGAAACCGCATTCCACGACGTGAAATAACTATTCCACGACGTGGAATGGCTGTTTCACGACGTGGAATAGCTATTTCACGTCGTGGAACAGACTTTGAAGCTAACTTCCCGCGGTTTAAATAGTATGTGGAAGAGATTTGTTTAGCGTACAAAAAGAATTCCGCTATACAACAGGGGCGGAATCGAAAATACCCGAAGAGTCTCGGGAAAGTCAGGCTAGAACAACAGGGAAAAGGAAAATAATCGCGGAAAAGGGCGGGCATGTCGAGAAAATGTAGTATATTCGCGAGCGGTGAGAATGAACAGCCACTACATGACAAGACTTTCGCGCCAACTGGTGATAATATTGGCACTGCTGCTGGGATGGCAGATGGAAGCGAAAGCGGATGGCCAGCGACATGAAGACAAGTTGGTGGCCATTGAGCCTGTGCATGAACGGCAGCAAGGAGCGATGCTCTCCGATGGGCAATACCTCTATCGTTTATGCAACTCCAGGCCGCAAAGGTTGACGCATTCCTTCTCTCCTCCCCCCACGACAGGCAAGGGGTGCGACCCGGGCGCCAATGTGCCTGCCCCCCATTACTCACTTATCCCTTATCTTTGGAAGCACGGGCCCAAGGCCTGCGGTTTCCAGTTTGATGCCTCCTCGCGAAACTATATCTTCGCTTTGGGGCATATCATCCGTTAGCCCAAATTGTATTTTTCCGCGATTTCAGACTGCCTTGGCAAAACAAGAGAAAGCCTCGGCACGCATTATCTCGTGGGCTTGCCCCACGTCATTCACCTATTTAACAATCAATAAAGAAGAAAATACAATCATGGCAAGTTTAAGCAACATGGAGATGGCAGCCGCGGTGGCCGCCAACAAAAACATAGAAATCAAGAAAACGTTTTTCGGACTGAAAACACAAGTGATTTATACCCCCACAGGCAGCCCCGTGGACTGCTATCGCAAGGAATACGCTCCCGACGCGGAGAGCAGCCTGGGAAAAATGCTGGACAATACGGGCGAAAAACTGGCCGAGGCGGCCAAAAACGTGGCAGGCATCAAGGAAGTAGACATGGGTAACGTGCGCCTGGAGGCCGCTCTTTCGCGTGACCACCAGTTCGCCGCCTTACAAATAGTGAAGTTCACCAACTTCAATTACCTTCCCGTCAGTGAGGTGAAGTTCCTGGAAGGAGCTGACGCGGCAGCCGTGGCCACCGTCTTCAAATAGTACTTATAAGGTCAATTCGCCGAGCAACTCGCCATCGAGGGTGTAAACGAGGAACTTCCCAGCCTCGTAGACCGCCAACGTTGGCGGGTTGCCTTGTTTAGGAAAAGTGATGGAGCCCGTGTTGCAAACCACTATTCCCCCATCCCGTTCCAGCTCCCAAAGATGCGTATGGCCATATACCACGGCATCTACTTTGCCCAAAGGCAACCGTTCCTTGTTATATACATGTCCATGGGTAAGCAAAAGCCTCACGCCTTCATCCACCAAAAGCATATAGTCTTGCATAAGTGGAAAGCGCAGAAGCATCTGGTCTACTTCCGCGTCACAGTTTCCCCTCACGGCCACCACTTGGTCTGCCAACTTATTGAGTTCTTCCACAATGCCCTTGGCATCCAATCCTTCAGGCACCTGGTTGCGGGGGCCATAATTCAATATGTCCCCCAACAAGCAGAGCATATCGGCTCGCTGGGAATGAAAGAAGTCTAAAGCCTTGCGCAAAGCGGGCAGGCATCCATGGATGTCGGAAACGAAAAGGTATTTCATATCTATTGGTTTTAAATGAGACAAAAAAAATTGGTTATCGTCACGATAACCAATCTTCCTAACCTTAATAATCTAATACCATGAAAAACACGACGCGAAGTTAATCGAAAATCTCCATTCTCGCAAATATGGCGGGAAGAAAAGACTTCCCCGCCACGATTTCTTGACTTACATCAAGTCATTTGCGATGGAACAGCCAAAAACGGACAAGATAAAACAGCACCAGCAGAATGCCCGCCATCAACGCCGCGACGAGAAACTTCAGCATTTCACTCTCCACGGGCACGGCCTCGCTCACAGTCTGCCCCAAAACCACGGCCAACACGATGGCCACAGCGTCAACCCATGTATTTTTGCGTTTCTTTTCTTCCATATACTTACGTTTTGCGCCAAGCGTTGGCCTTGGCAATTAAATCCATCACCACCTCACCGCCCATCAACAATCCTGCCGAAGCCGGCACAAAGGCATTGCTGGCTGGTATGGGACGCCCCTCCACCTCTGTGGGGCATAGGGGAGACAAAGGTTCCTCTTCGCTGAAAACCACCTTCACGTGCTCAATTCCCTCTTTGCGCAACTGCTTGCGCAAGACCTTCGCGAGAGGGTCTACGCTGGTCTTTGACAAATCAGCCACCTTGAAAACGTTGGCTCTTATCTTATTGGCCGCCCCCATACAGCTGATGAGAGGCACGCCCAGCTTATGGCAGCGGCGTATCAACTCCAATTTCGCCTTTACGGTATCTACGCAATCCAGCACATAATCATAAGCCGACAAATCCACCTCGTTGGCGTTCTCTGGCAGGTAAAACATAGGGAACGCTTCCACTTGACAGGCTGGGGAGATGTCCTCCACCCGCTCCCGAGCCACCTCCACCTTCAGCCGTCCCACCGTGGAATGGGTGGCGATAATCTGCCTGTTGATATTCGACTCGCTCACGAGGTCATTGTCATAAAGATGAAGCGTTCCCACTCCACTCCTTGCCAATGCCTCCACGGCATAGCCTCCCACACCGCCTACGCCAAAAACCGCCACCTTGGAAGCCCTCAAGACATCCAAGGCGGCGTGGCCCATTAACATGGCAGTGCGTGAGAATTGCTCTTCCAATGCCATTTATCTCTCCGCCAACGGCGTATACTCTTTCTCTTCCTGTACGTTCCTGTAAGCGGGACGGATGATTCTGCGGCCATCGAAGTTCAATTCTTCTATGCGATGAGCCGTCCAGCCCACAATTCTCGCCATGGCGAAAATAGGCGTGTAAATCTCAGGAGGCAATCCTATCATCTCATAGATAAAGCCGCTATAGAAATCCAGGTTGGCGCAAACGGGCTTTCCTCCCTTGCGGCGCTCCTCCAAGCACTTGATGCCCCTCTCCTCTATCAACCTCAGGAACTCGTACTCCTCTACCCTGCCTTTCTCCTTGGCCAGTTCGCCCGCCAGCCTTTTCAACTCCACGGCCCTTGGGTCACTAAGCGTGTAGACGGCATGGCCTAGTCCGTAGATGAGACCTGATTTGTCATAAGCCTCCTTGTTGAGCATTCGCTTGAGATAGGTGTCCAATTCATCCACGTTTTTCCAGTCCTTGATTTGCTCTTTCAAGTGATGGAACATGTTAATCACCTTGATGTTAGCGCCGCCATGCAAGGGACCTTTCAGCGATCCAATGCCTGCCGCGATGCTGGAATAGGTATCTGTACGGGTAGAAGAAGTTACGCGCACGGTGAAAGTAGAGTTGTTACCACCACCATGCTCTGCCTGGATAATCAGCAAAAGGTCAAGCATGCGAGCGTCCAACTCGGTATAGTTGTTGTGTTTCAGCATATAGAGGAAGTTCTCGGCGATACTCTTCCCTTCCAACGGCCTGCGGATATGCAAGCTCCTGCCCCTTACGGAATGACGGTAAATATTGTAGGCGTAGGCGACAATAGTAGGTATCTTGGCTATCAACTCAATGCTTTGGCGCATCAAGTTGTCCCGGCTCACGTCATCGGGATTAGGGTCAAAAGTATACATCTCCAGTACGCAACGAGCCAAGATGTTCATGATGTTGGAGCCTTCCAGGTCTATGATGTGCACCGTAGTGCGATGGTCGAGCGGCATGTTATCGTTGAGCAATTCGCTGAAAGCGGCCAATTCCTCTTTGTCTGGCAACTCACCCGACAGCAACAAATAAGCGACCTCCTCAAAACCGAAACGTTTCTCGGCCAACAAAGGAGAAACCAAGTCATCCAACTCATAGCCACGATAATAAAGTTTGCCTTGGGTGGGACGCAGCTTTCCCTCTGCGTCACGTTCATAACCCACCACATTACCTATATTGGTCAAACCCACGAGCACGCCCGAGCCATCCTCGTTGCGCAATCCCCGCTTCACGCCATACTTGCTGAAATTTTCCTTGTCTATCTTGCAAGTGCTCTTGACAGCGTCACTTAGTTTGTAAATCAAATATTCCTTCTTCATTGGCTAATCTCCTTTCTTTATGATGCTTGTTTCTCTTTTGCGTAGTTTAACGCGCTGCCAGCCTTAAACCAAGCTATCTGGGTTTCATTATATGTATGTTCGGCCTTTATGGTCTCCTGGGTTCCGTCCGCATGCCTCAAAGTCACGGCCAGCTTACTGCCTGGAGCAAGTTCCCGAAGTCCCGTCACGCTGACGCGGTCGTCTTCCCTCACCTTGTCATAATCATCTTTGTTGACAAAGGTCAGTGCCAGCATTCCTTGTTTCTTGAGGTTGGTCTCATGGATACGGGCGAAACTCTTGGCCAGGATTACTTTCACGTTGAGGAAACGAGGCTCCATGGCGGCATGCTCACGACTGGAACCCTCTCCATAATTATCTTCCGCCACCACTATAGACGATATGCCTTGCGCCTTGTAGGCCTTTGCCGCCGCGGAGACCGCCATGTATTCTCCCGTGAGCTGGCATTTCACTTTATTGGTCTCTCCATTGAAGGCATTGGTAGCGCCCATCAACAGGTTGTCGGAAATATTGGCCAGATGGCCGCGGAACTTCAACCAAGGGCCTGCCATGGAAATATGGTCAGTCGTACACTTTCCCTGCGTCTTGATGAGCAACGGCATGTCGATAAGCTCCTCGCCATCCCAGGGGGCAAAGGGAGCCAACTTCTGCAGTCGGTTACTATCGGGAGCGATGACCACCTCCACGTCTTCCTGCCCGTTGGAAGGAGCGATAAACCCTTTATCTTTCACGGCAAAACCTTTGGGCGGGAAATCATAGCCGCTAGGCTCATCCAGCATCACCGCTTTTCCAGCCTCGTCTTGCAAGCTATCGGTGGCGGGATTAAAATCCAACCTACCCGCTATGGCCAAAGCCGTAGTCAGCTCCGGTCCACCGATGAAAGCGTATGTGTTGGGGTTTTGGTCGGCACGGCTGCGGAAATTGCGGTTGAAAGTCGTCACAATGGTATTCTTCCGGGTATTGTCATCGGTGTGCCGCTTCCATTGTCCTATACAAGGTCCGCAGGCATTGGTCATAATCAAAGCGCCAATGCGCTTGAAATCATCCAATATGCCATCCCGCTCGGCGGTATAACGTATTTGTTCCGAACCGGGATTGATAATCAACTGCGCCTTCACCTTCAAGTGCTTCTCCGCCGCTTGACGGGCAACACTTGCCGCACGGGCAAGGTCTTGATAGCTGGAATTGGTGCAACTGCCAATAAGCGCCACCTCTACCACCGTGGGGAAATCATTTGCCTGGGCTTTCGCTTTCATTTGGCTGATGGGCGTAGCGGCATCGGGAGTAAACGGCCCGTTGAGATGCGGTTCTACCTGGCTGAGGTCTATCTCGATAATCTTGTCATAGAACAGCTCCGGTTTCTCATACACCTCATCGTCCGCCCTTAACTCCTTGGCGTTTTGCCTTGCCAACGAGGCGATTTCCTCCCTGCCTGTCTTGCGCAGATACTCGGCGGCATTCTCGTCGAAGGGGAAGATAGAACAGGTGGCTCCCAATTCAGCGCCCATGTTGCAGATAGTGGCCTTGCCTGTGGCGGTAAGCGTCTCCAGGCCATCACCAAAATATTCCAATATGGCATTGGTACCGCCCTTGACGGTAAGAATTCCCAATATCTGTAAAATGACATCCTTTGGCGATGCCCAACCAGAGAGCCTGCCCGTGAGCTTGACACCTATGAGGCGGGGCATCTTCAACTCCCAAGGCTGCCCCGTAAGCACGTCTACCGCATCGGCACCTCCTACGCCAACAGCCACCATGCCCAGTCCTCCCGCATTGGGAGTGTGGGAATCCGTGCCTACCATCATGCCGCCTGGAAAAGCGTAATTCTCTAGCACCACCTGGTGGATGATACCCGCTCCTGGTCCCCAAAAGCCTATATGATACTTACGGGACACCGACTTCAAGAAGTCATACACTTCCTTGTTGGCCTCCAACGCTACCGGAAGGTCTTTCTCCACTCCCTCGTCAGCGCGTATCAGATGGTCGCAATGCACGCTGGCAGGCACGGCGGCCTGGTCTTTTCCCGCGTTCATGAACTGCAACAAGGCCATCTGCGCAGTAGCGTCCTGCAGAGCCACCCTGTCAGGGCGGAAGTCCACGTAAGACTCTCCACGCTTATAGGGAAGTAAATCACCAGGATTATAGAGATGGGCATAAAGCACTTTCTCGGCGTAGGTCAAAGGTCTGCCGATTGTCACCCGAGCTCTTTCCACCTTGCTAGCGTATGAGGCATAAAAGCCTCTCAACATGTCGACGTCCAGTATCATGTTTTCTCTCCTATTATTTATTAATGACGTGCAAATATACGAAATTATTTTCAATTAGGAACAATCCATCACCACATTTTCGCACATTCGTTATCATTTCGGTGTTTTTCCTTATTAATTGTTGCTTTCACGAAAACAAGTACCGCCGACGTAAAATATATACGCCAGCGGCAAATCTTAATGACATCGCTTGTCAAACCTTGAACGTTCATTCCTCTTCTGGAAGTTTCATCAGATAACGCAACCACAATACATCGTTATCCATTCGTTCCACGCTCCGCAAAGCTAACGCCACAGGTTGCCGCTCCTTATCCACAATGCCATCGAAAAGGGCTGTCTGTCCCTCGCGACCGTCAATGCCAGGCGCCAAAAGCAAGCTCACCTCGTCTATCAAACCCGCACGGAGGAAACCGCCATTGATGTGACCGCCACCCAAGAGCACCAAACGTTCTACCCCGAAACTATCTCCCAAAATATCCATGGCCTTAGGCAAGTCAATCGCCTCCTTACCCACGGCTATCCAGGAAATATCCTTCTTACGCAACATCTCCAAATATTCCCGAGGAGCTTGCTCGCTGAGAATGCACAACAATGACTTGTGGTCAAGCATTCCAGTCTCCCAATTCAACTTTCCTTTCGTGTCCGCGACAATGGCATAGCCTCCTGACTCCCTTGCCACATGAACAGAAAGCTCGCCGATAGGTGTATGGTCTTTTATCGCCAACGGGGTCGGGTCAGCGCTGTAATGCTCTCTGGTCACCCTGCCTTCCAAGGCCGATGGGCAATCCAGCTCGGCCAATGTCGTATAATATTCATCTCCACAGATTTGGTCTACCATGGCGCAGTCTATCCTGCCGTCAATGGATGCCACCATGTGGCAAATAATGTATGGTCTCATCTTGTTTCTCCTCTTTTTATTTATAATGTATACGCGAAGATAAGCCTATTTCCCCACACGGGAGATAGACGAATTACGGATGAAGCTATCATTATTACGGAATGTGATGCCAACAAGGCTTCCCAGGCACAAGGAAGGAAACAAAGCCATCATGGCCTACACTAGCGTGTAGCGCGCAAAAGACCGTTGGGTAGCGCGGGGGAAAAGCCTGTCGCTAGCTCTTGCCCAGCGAAGCCTCGTAGGCGTCCAGCTGCTTGCGCATCTCCTGCCGGCCATACGCTATGATTTGTTTAGCTTTATCAAATTCGAAAAGGCCGCAATAGTTGGTGGGCACGTTTACCAACACGTCGGGCGGAGTAAGCCGCAAGGACATCTGGGTGTTTACCGTCACCATCAAATCCATGATATAGGCCGCCAAATTAATATAGTTCTCCGACCAAGCCGATTTTCCCTTTCCGGAAAGCGAACTGTAATCATTGGCGGCGCTCACGTTCACCGCCACGAGTATATCTCCCTCGTTTCGCTCCACGCGGTCTAAGGGCAACGTGTTATGGACGCTTCCATCCACCAATGAGTGTCCATCAAGATTTTCTGGCTTGAACAACCCGGGAATGGAGATGGAAGCCCTAATGGCGGAACACAATGAACCCGAGCGGAACACCCGCTCCTGTCCCGTGGTCAAGTCTGTGGCGCAACAGCAGAAGGGTATCTTCGTATCCTCTATGCGCATGTCTCCCAACAACCGCTTCAAGAGTTGCATCACTTTCTTGCCACCAACCACGTGGTCCAATCCTAAAGACAAGTCTATCAACCCTAGCACTCGCATGCGCTTCATAGAGAGAGCTTCCCGCTTCAGTTCCTCCAGCTTACCCGCGGCCAACGCCCCGCCCACCATAGCACCCATGGAAGTGCCTGCCACCGAGGTAATCTCATAACCTCGAGCCTGCAGTTCTTCTATCGCGCCGATGTGCGCAATACCCCTGGCCCCGCCACCCGAGAGCACGAGCGCCACCCGCTTGCCAGGTTTCTTCTTGCGCCATAGGGAACGCAATCGTTTCATCCACTTCATCATACAGCTTCTTCCATAGGGTTATCGGGAAAAGTGGGATAACGTTGGGCAAAAGCCTTCACCTGCTCTTGGGTTTGCCGCTTAAACGCCTGGTAGGCATCCGAGTCAGGATTAAAGGGACGATGGCGAAGAGCCGCACGCAAGCGTCTCCACTCCTTGACATAAGTGGCGGCACGCTCCGAGAAGTAAGCGTCCGAGAAACGCTCGTGGATATAGTCCACGGCTTGTTCACTGGGATGCAACATGTCGGGACGATAGAAACGATAGTCGCGCAACTCATCGTTCATAATCTCATAGGCGGGGAAGTATGCCACCGCCCCAGGATAACGCTCCGCCACCTGGTGAGCCGCCAAGAGTAGCGTGGCCTTGGAGCGCGCGCTCTCGGGATAACCATACTTGGCATAGCGGATAGGACTTACCGTGAGGATAACCTTTACTGCCGGATTGGCCTGGTGCAAGAGCTCTACGGCCTCTCTCAAGGCTTTCTCGCATTCCTCTACGCCCAGCACCTCCTCACGAAACAATTTCGCGGGCCGTTTCTCGCAGTTGTCCACCACCTCCTCGTTCTCTCTCAACACATAAACATGATTGGTGCCCAACGTAAAGATGGCCACTTGTGGCATCTCCCCAAAGGGTTGGCACTTGCTCCCTTGCTTAGGGGCAACACCCGCCAACCAGCGTTTGACCGTATGGAGGACACTGACGGGATTGTACATCACGCCATAGGGATTGACCGATACACGGAACTGATCGTCCCAAAACCTTCGCCCCAAGTTGTCGGCGAAACAACTGCCCACGAAAAGCATGTTGTCCTCAGGCCGCAACTGAAACGCCCCTTTGGGTATCTTAACGATAGTCTGAAGCTCCATTTCCCGTCCTCCTTGCCGTGGTATACCTATTATATATATAAGGCATCAACCTTATCGCCGCTGTTTGCGCTTACGCCATGCCATGCCGATGCCCGCCAAGATGATGAGCAAAAGCGCCACGTAGCCAACATAAGCCACTGCCTCAGTCACCTTCACAGAAGTGGGATGGAAATCGAGCACCACCTCATGACTGCCAGGCTTCACGTTCAAGGCTCGCAGGATATAGTTTACCCTGCCCAACTCGGCTGGTTCACCGTCTATGGTAGCCGTCCAGCCCGGATAGTATATCTCCGAGAATACCACCACGCCTCCCTTGTCGCTATGCACGTCATAAATAAGCCTATTCGGTTGATATTCTCTCAGTGTCACCAGGGAGGTGTTGGCCTGGGCTACGCTTTCGCCCAATACAGACTGGAACTTCTTGTCCGCCACTGCCTCATGGCGCAAATCCAGCTTCCCTACTCTTTCTATCTCCTGGTTGGCATTGTCCACATAGGCCACCTTGTCCACCAACCAGGCGTTGCCATAGCAATAAGTATTCCTCAAGGGCACAGTCTGTCCGCCTTGCAAAGGCATGATGAAATAGCGGGTATTGAGCATATTGAGCACGGGATAGATACTGTCGCCTTTCACTTGCGACATATCCCCGTTAGCCTCCGCTATGGCTTTCATCGCACCTTGCATCTCTGGGGCGATATAAGCGTCTATCATCTCCTGGTAGCGGCGCAGTTTAGCGGCGTGATATCCACCTATGCTCTTGTGGTAATAAGAAGTCTCGTTCTCGTTGAAAGTATTTGAGGCCAAGTTAAGCACCCTGTAGTCCAAAGCCTTGTCTTGCAAAATAAGCTCATCTGTGGTGGTCTTTTCCTGGGGAGTGTCCCTTACGCTCTTCTCCACGAACATGTCGTCGTGAAGATAGCGCTTGTTCACCTGCCACATGTCTGCCAGACAAAGCACGGCCAACGCTCCCACCATGTATGGCACGGTAAGTTTCTTAGCCCTGTAGAGCAAAAGAACAGCCACGCCCACGGCGATAATCCAAAACGAGCGCCAGCAATCCGCCGTAAAGACAGCCTTGCGCATCTCCGTCAAGTTGCTCAAGATAGGAGCGATATACTCTTGCGGCAATTGTGAGAGAGCCTCCCGTTCCGCCTGGGAAACGAAATCGGGGAAGAAAAGCGTAGGCACCAAAGCGAACAACAAGCAGATGCCGGCCGTCACTCCCATGCTGATGTAAAACTTGCGGGTCTTTAGCAGGTTAGGCTCCTCCACGATGCGCTTCAGCCCCAACATAGCCAAGAGAGGAATGGTGAACTCCGCTATCACGAGAATGGAAGCCACCGTGCGGAACTTGGCATACATGGGAACATGGTCTATGAAGAAATCCGTGAAAGGCATGAAGTTCTTGCCCCACGAGAGGAGAATAGACAATATGGTGGCTGCGAGCAGCGCCCATTTCAGCGGTCCTTTTACCACAAACAGGCTAAACACGAAAAGAGCCACCACGAAAGCCCCTACATAGACGGGACCGGAAGTGCCTGGCTGCTCACCCCAATACTGTCCCAATTGTTGATAAATGGTAAGGAATTCAGGATTAGCCTTGCTCATGGCAGTCTCGTTTTGGCTCAGCGGCACGGAGGCTCCACCCTTGGCGTTGGGCACCAAGAGCGTCCAAGTCTCGCCCGTTCCGTAACTCCATTGCGTTATATAGTCCCTGTCCAGTCCACTGTTAGTCTGGTTGGCGGAATTTTTCTTCACCAGCTCACTCTTGCCGCGCATGGACTCCTGGCTATACTGCCATGTGTGGTAGAGATTGCTCAAGTTGAGGCAAATACCTATGGCGGCTCCCGCCACACAAACGGCAGTGGCCTTGCCCAGGTGTGCCCACTGCTTCTTGCGGATAGCGTCTATCATGAAGGCTATCGCCATCAGCAGGATGACAAACAGGTAGTAGTAGGTCATCTGCACGTGGTTGGCCTTCACCTCAAAGGCGGCGAAAATGGCAGTCACTACCAGTCCCGCCCAGTATTTGCCCCTATAGGCCAACACCACACCCGCTATCATGGGCGGCAGATAAGCCAAAGCCATCACCTTCCACAAGTGACCGGCGGCGATGATGATGAAAAAATAACTGGAGAAAGCCCAAATAATAGAGCCCAGTACGGCCAATGACCTGCGGAAATCGAACGCTCTCATCAGGATATAGAAACCCAGCAAATAGGCGAACACATACCACACGTTGTCGGGCAACCAAAGGTGGTAAGCGGCGATGGCCTTTTGCAACAAATTGTCACTGCTATACGAAGGTGCCATTTGGTAAGTGGGCATGCCGCCAAATACGGAGTTGGTCCAGCGAGTCACTTCGCCAGTCTCCTCATGATAGCGTGACAGCTCCATGGTGGCACCCCTGCCAGCCGAGGAGTCATGGCGGTAGAGTATGCGCCCGTCAATATCCGCGGGCATAAAGTAAGCGAACGCTATCACGGCGAAAAGGACTATGACCAGCACGTCAGGCAGGTATCCTCTCAATTTTTTCATCATAACTATTTTGGTGTTAACGAGTTTGCGACGCGAAGATAGCGATTTTTATCGGGATAAAGCCATTGGGTAACTATTTTAACCCTATTTATTGGTCGGCAACTAATATGAACTTGTCATTACGATGTCCTTTTCCGCTATCTGTACGCAAAATTCCACTTTATTTACTTGTGAGGAATGTATCCCGGCGGCATTCGCAGGTCCACTAAGCAATCGGGAACCGCAAACAACAAAAACAATCATGGGGGCGCATGTTTTATGCGCCCCCATGATTGTTTCCCGTCTTCGCGACAGCAATCGCAAAGCCATTGCCCTATTCCGGATAAGTCAAGTTCTCGGGCTTGATGGGAACAAGAACTTCCTCCAAGAACTTGCGGGCTTCATATTTGGCCATGGGGAGGTCATGCAAGAGGTAATTGCCGCAGTCCTTTGCCGCGGCGCCAGGCACTTCTCCCTCAAACTCGGAGATAAACCTGAAAGTGCGGCGCATCAAGTCTACGATGTCCCGGCTTTCGTAATGGCCGCTGAGCAAGAGGTAATTGCCCGTGAGGCAACCCATAGGTCCCCAATAGACGACACGGTCTTTCCACTCCGCGTCACTACGCAAATAGGTGGCCGCCAAATGTTCTATGGTGTGCAACGCGCCAATATGGAGGGCAGGCTCGCGGTTGGGCTCCTTCATGCGGATGTCAAAGGTGGTCACCTCTCCGTTGCCTACCTGGTCGCGGCGGCTTACGTATATGCCACGCAGCAGTCGCTCATGGTCGATGGTAAAGCTAGGTATCTTTTCCATTATATTAATGTATATTTGTTTACGGTTTTGGAGCGGCCTCAGATGGCACGCAAGAAACTGCGCGTCACGGCGAAACTGTCCCTGGCCACCCGCTCCCAGAAATCAAAGTATTGGGCGGCCTTATGGTCTTGCAAGGGAATATCGCTGATAACGCGGAAAGAGACAAACGGCACGCCCCGCAGATGGCAAGCTTGGGCTATGGAGCAGCTCTCCATGTCTACCGCCATGGCCTGGGGAAATTGGGCAAGAATGGCACTCATCTTCTCCCGACTGTCCACAAACCAATCACCCGTGACAATCTGCCCTGCCCTGACAGTGGGCTCTCCACCCAACTCCTCATTGAGCCGCAAAGCCTTGGCGACCAACTCGGAGGGAGGCTTATAAGTGGCGGGCAAGCCCATCACTTGACCCATGGCGCACTCGCTGCCGCAATAGACATCATGATAGACGCACTCCGTAGACACCACCACATCCATAACCCGCAGCGAGACATCGGCTCCGCCAGCCACGCCCGTGGACACCACGAGGTCGGGAAGGCAATGGCAGATAAGTTCCACCGCCCCTATGGCACTGTTCACCTTGCCAATACCGCAACGCATGAGCACTATCTCATGGTTTCCCATACGCCCTTCCACCAGCTGAAGGCCATGAATCTCCTCTTGGGAGGCGGACTCCAAGAGCTGTCGCAGCTGGACAAACTCTTTCTCCATGGCCACTATCACGCCTATCTTCATTATCTTCCCTATATATAATAATGTATATCCTATCGCTTGCCGTAGTTCTCCAATCCTCCACGCAGGAAGTCAAGATACTCGCCTACGTCCTCCTTGTAAGAGTAAGAGCCGTTGAGCGGGTTGCCCTGATTGTCCACAGGGACATAGAAAGGCTGGGCATTGGCGCCAAACTTATGCCTTTGCAGGTAACTCCACTTGTCTCCCACGGTGCGCAAAGTGCGCTGCTTCCCATTCTCCGTAATGGTGACGGGCTCTGGCAAGGGAGTCTTGTCGTCTACGAAAAGCGAAATAAGCACATAATCCTTCTGTAAGATATCCGCCACCTGCGGGTCTGTCCAAACGGCCGCTTCCATCTTGCGGCAGTTCACGCAACCAAATCCCGTGAAGTCCAGCAAGACTGGTTTCCCCTGGGCTTTGGCCGCCGCCATGCCTTCCTCGTAATTGGAGTAAGGAGCGTGCACTTCTTTATTGTTGAGGTTGAAATCCTGCGTGTTCATGGGAGGCGCGAAGGCACTCACCGCCTTGCAAGGCGCGCCCCAAAGACCAGGCAACATATAGACAGCGAAAGCAAGGGAACAAATCCCCAGCATGATACATGGCACAGGCATGGGACGCGTCGGCTCGCCCTCTATCACATCGCCACGGAACTTAAGCAAGCCCATCAGGTAAAGACCCAAAGCCGCAAAGATGACTATCCACAACGACAGGAAAACCTCACGGTCCATGAGATGCCAGCCGTAAGCCAGATCTGCCACGGAGAAGAACTTCAAGGCAAAAGCCAACTCGATGAAGCCCAAGGTGACCTTGATGGTATTCATCCACGAACCGGAACGAGGAGCTGACTTGAGCCACGAGGGGAACATGGCGAAAAGCGTAAACGGCAAGGCCAGGGCCAAGGAAAAGCCCAACATGCCCACCGCAGGCCCCATGAGATTGCCCGAAGTGGCGAAGTCCACCAGCAGGAAGCCCACGATGGGACCCGTGCAAGAGAAGCTGACCAGGGCGAGCGTGAAGGCCATCAGGAAGATGGAGAGCAGTCCCGTGGTGGCGGAAGCCTTGCTGTCCACGGCGTTGCCCCACTTGTCGGGCAGGCGTATCTCAAACCATCCGAAGAAGCTGAGCGCGAATATCACCAACAAAAGGCAGAACAGGATGTTGAACACGGCATTGGTGGCCAAGGCGTTAAGCGCACTGGCACCGAAGATGGCGGTCACCACCAGGCCGAGCGTCATATAGATGGCCACGATGGAAACACCATAAGTAATCGCGTCGCGAATACCCTTTCCCTTATCCTTGCCTGCCCGTTTCAAGAAGAAACTTACTGTCATGGGGATGATAGGCCATACGCAAGGCGTGAATAGCGCCAGCAATCCACCGGCGAAACCCATCAAGAATATATAGATCCAAGCTCTTTGGGACGCAGGGGCACTCCCGTCTTGCGCCTGGAGCTGCTCCACTACGGGCTTCCATAAGTCACCTGCCTCCACCTTGTGCTGGGTCCGAAGCGTGTCCAGGTTATAGACGGGTCGCTGGGCAGGCACCGTGTCTGCCGCGGCAACGGTCTGCGCGGAAGCTGGTAATTCCTTCTGTTCCGCGGGAACTTCCTCCTTGGCGGCCTCCTTGGGATTCTTGCCGCCCACGGCGGGCGACTTTCCGCTCTGCTTGAAGTCCACCGCGGTGGGAGGCAAGCAGTTCTGGTCGTTGCAAGCACCATACTCCAAATAGCCGTCAATGCTATAATTGGGCTTGGTGAAAAGTATCTTCTGCACGAACGTGACGCTTCCCTCGAAGAAGCGCACAGGCATGTTGAACAAGGGGTCATGCTGTTTTATCTCATTGCCAACGGCCTTCAATTTGCCAACCAACATGACTCCCTCCAACTTACCCGCATTGAACGTGGCGGAGATAGGGCCTCCGCCGCCCAAGCCCGTGGAGTAAACATGCCATCCCGGCTCTATCTTGCCCGTGAAGACTATCTCTGCCTCAGCGGTGCCATTGGTCACCAATTTGGCCGAGAAAGTAACGGGGTCGTACATCTGTCCATAACTTGCCAGCGTCACCAAGAAGGTGAGCAGCAAGAAACCGATATGCTTGCAGTAATTCTTCATTTGTGGAAATAAACTTAACGATAGTTGAAACCATCCGCGAAGGTACGAATATTTTCGCACATATCGGCATGGCCGTGAAAGAAATATGCCAAGCAGGCATTTTGCGAGCACCTATTGCCCTTCGCAAATCAACTTGATTTGCTCATGAATTTAACTTGTTTTGCCAGGCAATTTAACTTATTTCGCTAACGAAAACAAGTTAAATTCATCGACAAAACAAGTTGTTTTGAAAAGTGGGCTAAAATTGCGCTGAAGGCTTTGTCTATTTCTATAGAAACAAGACCATGGATTCTACTGAATCGGAAGCACCGCCTCTACAGAAACGAGGAAAGAACAAAGGCAAAGACATATAAAAAGGGGACTTGTCTCACGGCAAGTCCCCCACATATAAGTGTCAAATACAAAATGGAGTCAAATCAAATCTTCGTGATGATACCGTTCTCCGCGGTACGCAAGAACTCCACGATGATGGAAATCTCATGGCCGCCAGGTATCTGCTCGATAATCTGGTTCATGGCATCAAACACGCTGGTCTGGCCATGGAACACCAGACGATAAGCGTTGGCGATGTGCTTCTGCACCTTTTCGTCAATTCCATAAGCGGTCATCATCACTTTATTGGGTCCATTATAGCCAATAGGCTTGCCACCCGCGATAATATAGGGAGGCACATCCTTGGAGAAGGTGCAGCCCGCCTGTATCATGGCACCATGGCCCACACGGGTCTTGGCGTTCTCTATCACGGAAGAAGAAAAAATCACGCCATTGCCTATCTCGCAGTCTCCGGCGATTTTAGTGCCATATCCCACTACGCAATGATTTCCCATCTTCGTGTCATGCGACACGTGGGAACCTTCCATCAGGAAGTTATCGTTGCCTATTACGGTCTTGCCGCCCTTGTAGGTGGCGCGATTGATAACCACGTTCTCCCTGAAGGTATTGTTATCGCCTATCACCAACTCCGTATCATCTCCCTTGAAATTGAAGTCTTGCGGTATAGCGGACAATACCGTGCCTTGATGCACCTTGTTATTGTTACCCATGCGCGTTCCATTGAGGATGCTGACGAAGGGGAAGATGACACAATTGTCGCCTATCACCACATCGTCCTCGATGTAAGCGAAGGGATATATCTTGCAGTTGTTGCCTATCCTCGCCTTGGGAGAGACCTCTGCTTTGGGACTTATATCGCTTGCCATATTCTTTCGGTTTTATAAGAGTTAAACATTATTTGGCGCCGCCACCGAGGGCATAGTAGAGATTGACCACGGCCTGCATCTTGTAGAAGTCATCCTGCACCTTGGACAGCTCGGCGTTGAGCAGTGAGCTTTGCGCCTCGATGACCTCCAGGTAAGTGCTGCCCGCGGTAGCCATCAACATACGGGTATCCTCTACGTTCTGTTTCAATACAGCCACCTGCTTGGCCTCTATCTTGCTCTTCGCGTCGGAGGCGTTGTAGAGCACCAATGCGTTGCTCACCTCTGCGCCTGCCTGGAGCACGCTGTTTTGCCAAGTGTTGTAAGCTTGCTCATACTGTGCCTTGGCCACCTTGAGGTTGGCTATCAACTGGCCATTCTGGAAGATGGGCTGTACCAACGAACCTACAGCAGAGAGCAACCAAGCACCAGGATTTACGATGCCTGCGCCACTACTATTGGTGAAAGCGCCACTGCCGCTGATATTCAAAGAAGGATAAAAACGGCTACGAGCGGTCTGCACGTCATGGAAGCACTGAGCCAAAGCCATTTCGTTGGCGTGCACATCTGCCCGGTTGGCCAAGAGCTGTATGCCTACGCCCGTGGAGAACTCAGTGGGCAAGGACTGCTCAGCCAGCGTGCCACGCTCTATGAGACCTGCTTGCCTGCCCAGCAAGAGCGAGAGAGAGTTCTCGGTCTCCCTGATTTGCCTGCGCATGTCTTCCTTCTGGGCCAACACGGAATAGTAGCTGGCCTCGGCGGCCTGCACCGCCGTGGGGCGCACGCCAGTAATCGCCTCTTTCTGCACCTTCATGATTTCCCAAGTCTCCTTGGTGAGCTGCTCCATCTCATTGATGATGCGCATCTGCTCGTCAAGCATCAAGAGGGTGTAATACATATTGGCGATATTGGCGATAAGAGAGCTCTGCACAGATACCTGCACGTCTTTCATCTGCACCAAGAACATCTGCGTGGAACGTTTTTGGGACAACAGGTTGCCAAAAATGTCTAAGTTCCAGCTAGCGTTTATCGGCAGGCTATAGGTCTTTGAGGCCTTGCTCCCATCCCAAGAGCTCAACGTTCCTTGCGGAGAGAAACTCACGGATGGCAAGAAAGCCAACTTTGAGGCTTTCAGCTGTGCCTCAGCCATTTGCACGTTGAGAGCGGCATTCAACAGGTCAGGATTATTCTCCAAACCAGTTTCTATGAGTGCCTGGAGTTTAGGATCTGTAAACAGTTCACGCCAAGGCAGATTGGCAAGGGTCGTGGTGTCGGTAACAGCTAGCGTGTCTGTATCGCTGATAGCGTCACGCACCAATCCCGTGGTGTTGACCTCTGGGCGCTCATACTTGCCATAGAGGCTCTTGCAGCTGGTGAGCACCAGCGTTGCAAGACCTACTATGATAATATTTGTGATATTTGTCTTCATATCTTCTGTTTCAACTTATTTGTCTTCTAATGCTTGGGAACCATGGGCGTATTGGCTCAACTCGGCGTTGGCCTCCTCGTTGTTCTCATCCTCAAATACCAGAGGACTAATCTTCTCTTGCAGAGCCTGGAAGACGTAGAAGAGGGCGGGCACTACCATGATTTGGCAAAGCATACCTATCAACATACCTCCGATAGCTGCGGCACCCAGCGTCATGTTACCATTGTAACCTACGCCCATAGGCCTTAACAGCGGAGCCAAACCGATAATCATGGCCAGTGAAGTCATCAAGATAGGACGCAGACGGGCACTGGCTCCCAGCACGGATGCCCATGACAGAGCCATACCGGTACGCCTTCTCTCCAGGGCGAACTGCACAATCAAGATGGCGTTCTTGGCCAACAGACCTATCAACATAATCAATGCGATCTGCATATAGATATCGTTGTTCTTGCCAAACAAGTTGGTGAACAGGAAGGCACCAGCGATACCAAATGGTATGGAGAGGATAACCGACAGAGGCACGAGATAGCTCTCATACTGGGCACTCAATATCAAGTACACGAAGGCCAAGCAAAGACCGAAGATGATAATCGTGGAGTTGCTCGACTCCTGCTCTGAACGGGTCAGACCAGAGAACTCGTAACCATAACCCGTGGGCAGCGTGGTGCTGGCCACTTCCTCGATAGCCTTGATGGCATCACCAGAAGAATAACCAGTGGCCGCGGAGGCGTTCACGTCAATAGAGGTAAACAGGTTGAAACGGGCAATTTCCTGAGGTCCATAGACACGACTCATATTCACGAACTCGTTGATAGGAGCCATGCCGCTGTTGGTCCTTACATAAATATTGCTCATGCTGGCCAAATCCTCACGGGCTGTAGGCTCTGCCTGTATCATAACACGGTAGAGCTTTCCATAGGCGTTAAAGTTGGAAGCGTAGAGACCACCATAATATCCCTGCATGGCCGTCAGCACGGTGCTGGGGTCAATGCCGGCCTGCTTACACTTCGCCACATCCACATCAATCATGTATTGTGGATACTTAGTGTTGTAAGTGGTCATGGCGTTACTGATTTCCGGACGCTTGTTCAGCTCCTTCAGGAAGTTTTGCGTGATGTTGTAGAAGTCGTTCACGTCTCCTCCCGTCCTGTCCAGCATAGAGAACGTCAAGCCGCTGGTGGCGGAGAAACCTTGCACCATAGGAGGCTGGAAGGCCAAAATCTGCGCGCCCTTGATGTTGGAGGTCTGCTTATAGATATTGGCCAGGACCATCTGCGAACCCATGGTGTGAACATTGATGAATTTCTCCAAACCCTCGGCCTTGTCACGATCATCGAACGACTTCAACTTGATGACGAATGTGCCCTGGTTGGTTCCCTGTCCTGAGATAAAGTTGTAACCCGTAATACGCAAACGGCTCTGGATGGCGGGATTAGTCTTCAACATGGAGTCTATCTGATCCATGACCGTGTTGGTTTGGCTCAAACTGGTTCCAGGGGGAGTGGACACCGTACAGAAAATAGTACCGGTATCCTCGTCGGGCACAAGACCCGTCTTGGTATTCATGGCGGTCAAGGCCATAGCGGCCACACCTACCACAACGGCGATAATAGCAATGACAGGGCGCTCCACCAACTTGCGCACACCCTTGGTGTACTTGTTTTGCACAGCGCCATAGCAAGTGTTGAAGGCTGTATGGAATCTGTCTATCAAAGACATTTTACGGCTGGTGCCGTCCTCGTTCTTTGGTTTCAGCAATACCGCACACAACGCCGGAGACAGGGTCAACGCATTCAAAGCGGAGATAACAATAGAGATGGCCATAGTGATACCAAACTCCTTATAGAACGTACCTGATGTTCCGCCGATGAATGACACGGGAATGAACACGGCAGACATCACCAACGTGATAGAGATGATGGCACCAGCAATCTCCCTCATGGCATCTATGGAGGCCATACGAGCCGACTTGTAACCCAAGTCCAACTTGGCGTGGACGGCCTCAACCACCACAATGGCATCATCGACCACGATGGCAATAGCCAACACAAGAGCCGACAGCGTCAACAAGTTGAGCGAGAAGCCGAAGAGATAGAGGAAGAAGAACGTACCCACCAAAGACACAGGCACGGCGATAAGAGGTATCAACGTGGAGCGAATATCTTGCAAGAAGAAGTATACCACGATGAACACCAAAACGAAGGCCTCAAACAACGTGTGTATCAAGTTGGACATGGAGGCGTTGATGAACTCCGTCACGTCTTGCATGTACTTAAGTTCCATGCCCGGCGGGAACATCTTCGTCTGCTCGGTCATCACTTGCTTGATGTTGTTCACGATTTCCGTGGCGTTGGAGCCAGCTACCTGTGTCACCATCAACATGATGGCAGGACGGCCGTCCACCTTGGTCATCACACTATAGTAAAGACCTCCCAGCTCCACGCGAGCAACGTCTTTCACGCGGATGGTGTTACCATTGGCATCGCTGGAGATAATCATGTCGCCAAATTCCTCGGGCGTGCTCAAGCGACCCTTGTAGCGGATGGTGTACTCATACTGGTTGTCACTCTGCTCACCAAACTTACCAGGAGCGGCCTCGATGTTCTGCTGAGACAACACAGTGGTAATGTCGGAAGGCATCAAGCCATAGTTTTTCATCTTCACGGGGTCGAGCCAGATACGCATAGAGTACGTCTTCGCACCCATGGCCTCGCAGTCTCCCACACCATTCACACGCTTGATAGCTGGTATCAGGTTGATATCCGCATAGTTCTGCAAGAACTTCTCGTCATAACGCTCATCACCCACCAGTGACATCAGCAACACGGTGGAAGTCTGCCTTTTCTGCACCGTCACACCAGCTTTCGTCACCTCAGCGGGCAACAGGGCAGAAGCCTGTGACACACGATTTTGCACGTTCACCTGACACATGTCGGCATTCATGCCCTGCTTGAAGAACACCTGGATGCTGGCGCTACCCTCGTTGGAGGCGGTAGAGGTCATGTAAGTCATGCCTTCCACACCGTTGATCTGCTCCTCCAAGGGCACTATCACGGAATTCAACACTGTCTGGGCGTTGGCACCCGTATAGTTCGCCCTCACGCTCACCGTGGGCGGCGCCACGTCAGGATATTGCTCTATAGGCAAAGAAGTCAAGCCTATGACACCCAGGATGACCACCAGGATGGAGATCACCGTGGAGAGCACAGGCCTATTGATAAAATTATCTAGTCTCATTCTGTTTCCGGATTATGTTTACCTTAAATTCTTGGTGGTCTCCCTTTACTTGGAGAGGTTCTCCTTCAACTTGCCCAAGTCATCTTGGTCAGCGCCCATTTGGGCGGCGTTTTTCAAGTTCTGGTTGTACTCAGCCTCTGTAATGGGCTGTATCTCCATGCCATCCTGCAGAGTGGTGATACCTTTCACCACGATGCGATCGCCTACTTTCAGACCAGAGGTCACGATAAAGTTCTTGCCGTCATTCTGCGGATTGACTGTGATGGCGGTATACTTCACCTTGTTATCCTTGCCTACCACATAGACGAACACCCTGTCTTGCACCTGAGAGGTAGCCTCCTGGGGTATCACAATGGAGTTGGTGGCGTTGGTGGGCACTACAATCTGGCCAGAGCCGCCGCTCTTCAACAACATCTTGGGATTGGCGAACTGGGCAATCATGTTGGCAGAACCCGTGGAGGGATCTATCACGCCACTCACCTTCACCACCTTGCCAGGCTGGTCGTAGATGGTACCATCAGCCAGCTGCAGCTTCACGGCGGGATAATCAGCGATAGCGGTGTGGATGCCGCCTGCCTTCTTGGTCAAGTTCATGATGTCCTTCTCGGTCATGGCGAAGTAAACCTCCACCGTGCTGATGTTGGAAACCGTGGTGAGGGGCTGCGTGATGGAAGCGCTTACCAAGGCACCTACCTTATAAGGAAGAGAACCTATCACGCCCGCGGAGGGACTCTTCACGTAGCAATAGCTCAGGTTCTCCTTGGCGGAAGCCAGAGCGGCCTCGGCCTGCGCCAACTGCGCTTGTGACGTGGCATAATTATTGGCCGCGGTGGAAAGCTCGTACTGACCGATAATCTTCTTCTCGAACAGCATCTTGTTGTTGTTATAGGTGAGCTGCGCCGTGTTCATCTGGGCACGGGCGGTGTTTACAGCTGCCTGGGCCTCGCGCACGGCTGCCTGATAGGTTTCGTTGTCCAGCACGAACAACAATTGCCCTGCACTTACCTGCTGGCCTTCGTGCACACACACCTTGGTGATAAAGCCAGAGACCTTCGGGCGAATCTCTACGTCCTGAATACCCTTGATAGCCGCGGGATAAGTAGCCTGCAGCGTAGCCGCGGAAGTGGTTATCTCTCTCACGGGAAACTTATTATCTCCCGTATTCATGGAACCACCGCCTCCACACGCGGTTAGCGTGGCGGCCACTGTCAATGCGAATAAAACACTCTTCATTTTCATACCTTACTTATTATAATATATTTATTATTGTCGTTTCAACTACTTCCATTCAAATTCTTCCTTGTCCAAGTACACCCTAGCTTGGGTATTGTACGCACGAGAGGAAGACGGGCAAAACTCAGGCCAAAGGTCTAGTTTTTCCTCGCGAATTTACGCATTGTTTCCCACATACCAATACCTCACCGCGAATTTTTAACCATTATTATTTGTAAAAGTGTTAAAGTACCCCTTGCCAAGAGGGGAAATACACCTTATTATAACGTGAGTTCGACGAATTCCACTTTATGTGCGCAGCCCTGTTAT
>FR882127.1:0-25809 GCA_000435635.1 Prevotella sp. CAG:1320
TTCAAAACATTAGTAGAAATTTTACCGACATGAAACTGATGAGAGATAGGGTCGTAAATAAAACTTATTGCGAAAAGTTGTTGGATTAATAAATTCATAACGAGTATGGAAGTTCCGTTTATTTATGGAAAAATAGCTATCGGAAAAGATTTTGCGATCGTGAGATAGCAACGACTTATTTGGTCCAGTACTTTACGTCGTTAATCAACACGATTATTATCTCTCCTCGTCGCTGGGGTAAAAGTTCGCTTGTAAATAGGGCCGCCAAGCTAGCGATGGCGCAGGATGGTAATCTCCGGATCTGCCATATCGACCTCTTCAATGTGCGTAGCGAGGAGCAACCAGAATGTAGCCTATTGTCTCTATGGAAGCAAGCGTCACATGATGATGGAAGTGTTTACCGACTCATCCAAACCCTTCTATAAGTTCGGCAACCTGATGTTTCTCAATAAGATTGAGACGCCTTGCCTCGTGGAGTTTTTCAAGAGCCGTTTCGCTGATACCGGCAAGAACATCAACAATGAAGCAAGCCACTTGATTGTAGAGCTCGTAGATAACCATCCATACTATGCGCAGCAGCTGGCACAGCTGTCATGGCTCAGGACAAAGGATATATGTAACGTTGATGTCGTGCGTGAGGGGTAGTGTAAAATAAACTGTGTTACGCATTATTTCTCTGTAGAAAAGCCATCATTCAGGCTAGGCCAATTCCGTGTGGCTTGCCCACTTGTCCAGACGAGTGCAAAATTACAATAATTTGAACCTGTCTCCAAACTTTATGGCTAATTGTCGTGAGATTATAGCCCAGTTTGCCAGTGGCATGGTCCACTTCTTCCGTATATTTCGGTATGCAAGATATACCAGTTTTTCAAGGGCTGTATCCGATGGGAATACGCCCTTGTTCTTTGTCACCTTACGGATTTGACGGAGATAGCCTTCAACTGTATTTGTGGTATATATAAGCTTACGTATTGCCGGAGTATATTCAGACAGTTTATCCCAGTTCTCCTGCCAGGACCTGACAACGATAGGATACTGTTCACCCCATTTCTCATCCAGCTTGAGGAGCTCATTTTCTGCAGATGCTTTATTTACCGCCTGATAGACGCATTTGTTACTTTCCATCTGTGACCGGAAGAAGTTTTTCTTCAATTCAAGACAAAATTCTTATCGAAATCATCCGTAATACAGAAAATTTCCGTAACTTTGCACTTTGTAATTATTGTTGCTAATTTTGTAACTAATGGTTTGTCAGAATTATATATAGATAATATAGTGATTGCTAATTTTTATGAGTACTTTCTTATTCCGAACTCATGTAATATAAATAAAAATAAGACGCAATGAAAAATCTGAGAAACATTTTGGCAGTCGGTCTGTTAATGGCCGGAACTTACTTTACTGCCTGCGCACAGACACAGATTCCGCTGGAAAACTTTTTCAAGAACCCGGAAAAGATAGACTATCAGGTATCGCCCGACGGGACCTACTTCTCATTCATGGCTCCCTACGAGAACCGCCTGAACCTTTTCGTACAGAAAATCGGCTCGGACACTACCATCCGTATCACTTCTGAAACGGAACGTGACATCACCGCAAGCATGTGGGCCGGCAATAACCGCATCCTTTTCATCAAGGACACGGGAGGTGACGAGAATTACCAGCTCTATGGCGTGAACATCGACGGTTCTGATCTGAAATCGTACACTAATTTCCCAAACGTCAGAACCACAATTATCGACCCACTGAGAAAGATTGATTCACTGGTCATCATAGGTATGAACAAGCGTAACCCTCAGGTATTCGACCCGTATCGCCTGAACCTGAACACAGGAGAACTGACCCTGCTGGCCGAGAACCCGGGCAATATACAAGGATGGATGACCGACCACGACGGCAAGCTGCGTGTAGCCAACGCCATAGTAGACGGCGTCAATAACCAGATACTATACCGTGAAACTGAAGACCAGCCGTTCCAACCGGTATTGACCACCAACTTCAAGGAAACCGTCAGTTTCGCCGTCTTTACGCCCGACAACAAGATGGTCTACGCACTGACCAACATTGGACGTGACAAGACCGCATTGGTCCTGATGGATCCGAAGACCTGCGAAGAGAAGGAGGTTCTGTACATGAACGACAAGTACGACATCTCGGACCTTAACTATTCCGAAAAAAAGAACCGGCTGACAGTAGTAGCCTGTGAAGGGCACAAGGATATGATTCGCCACTATTTCGACAAAGATGAAGAAGAGATACGTAAGAAACTGGAAGCCCAGCTCCCAGGCTATAACGTTGGTGTCACCAGCATGAGCAAAGACGAGAATATCCGCATGATCTATGCCGGCAATGACCGTACATACGGAACCTACTACCTATATAATGTAAAGGAAAACAAACTCACCAAGGTGGCCGACATAGCGCCATGGATCAAAGAAGAGGAAATGTGTGCCATGAACCCAATTACCTATACCAGCCGTGACGGACTGACCATAGAAGGTTACCTGACTCTGCCGAAAGGTTATACCATGGAAAATGCAAAGAACCTGCCGGTAGTGGTCAATCCGCATGGAGGACCGTGGATACGCGACTCCTGGGGATACAACCCAGAAGTACAGTTCCTTGCCAGCCGTGGCTATGCTGTACTGCAGATGAACTTCCGCGCTTCTACCGGATACGGACGCAAGTTTACCGAACTAGGCTACAAACAATGGGGACAGACCATGCAGAATGACATTACCGACGGAGTAAAATGGTTGATCAAGGAAGGTATAGCCGACCCGAAGCGAGTGGCCATCTATGGAGCAAGCTATGGAGGTTACGCTACCCTGGCAGGAGTGACCTTTACTCCCGACCTGTATGCTTGCGCCGTCGATTACGTAGGAGTGTCCAACTTGCTCTCGTTCATGAATACGATTCCTCCCTACTGGAAACCGTTGCTCGACATGATGCACGAAATGATAGGCGACCCCGAAACCGACAAAGAAATGATGGAAAAATACTCGCCTGTATTCCATGTAGACCAGATAAAGGCTCCGCTGTTCATCGCCCAGGGCGCAAACGACCCGCGCGTCAACAAAGCCGAATCTGACCAGATGGTAGAAGCCTTGAAGAAGCGAGGTGTGGAAGTGGAATACATGGTAAAGGAAAATGAGGGACACGGATTCTCTAATGAAGAGAACAAGTTCGACTTCTACCGTGCCATGGAGAAATTCCTTGATAAGTATCTGAAATAAACACTTCAGGCTTACAGACAACCTGCCGATTATAGACATCCGGATGCCATGCCAATCTTTCAATTTTCTGACACTTGAAACCCTATACAGGAAACCCAAGACAACCGGAATAACTGGAATATCGCGCAAGAAAGAAAAAGAATGCTGAAATTTACGCCGGAGTGAAAGTCTTTTTTCACTCCGGCATAAAACAGGTAGTTAAAATACTTCAAATGACATCCCGCCGGTATTTTGTCCACTCCATGACAGATGAGCCCCAAAATATCAGTATCTTGGCCCGCGAATTACATAATGAACGTGAGTTCGGCATAAGCATCCTTCCAATGATGCCAGGAAACATAATACGCAAATAGGCCATTTACAGAGTCAAGTGGGATATGTAGGTTGTTTCATTGCGATACAGTTTATCGTCCTTTTATTTTTCGGTCAGTAGGTTGGATATGTGCTGCGTCTATGTATGTTACCAATTCGTCAAATTCTTTCATCATTTGTAAATGCTTGTAGTAGGCTTCAAACTCACAAAATGGCATTTCCGCATTATAACGAGTAAATCCCTGTAAGCCTCATCCGATAGTATTTTCAAATGGGGAACTCCCAAAGATAGTATAATTCATTATGAATGTTCAACTTTTACCTTAATTCTCTGTAATAATACTAACTAGCTAATACTACAAAAAATGTATATACACTTTTTGTAGCAACGACTTATATGGTCCAGTACTTCACGTCGTTAATCAACACGATTACCTTGTCAAAAATGATATTTTGGATAACAAGGCTGGTGAAATCTCTTTTCAGGATCCGATTTATGCCTATTGGTTAAAGACGGAATATTTCGCGAAATAATTAGATTATGAATAAATATAACCGAACTTGGATTGCCTTCGCCAATATAGGTAGAGCTCGTTTCCCATAGTGGATATAGTATAATACAATATGGTTTACTCATTTTTGGCGAAAATTATTGCCGAATTACCTCGTCATGGCATTCCGACTTTTGCTCTTTGACGATTGAAGGATTATCACGCAATAGCTGCAACGTGGCCTTGGCAGCAGACTGCTGGCTCTCTTTCTTGCTGGAACCTTTTCCGATGCCTAAGGCTTGATTTTCTACAATAACCTGGCTCTTGAAAATAGATGTGTTGTCAAAGCACTGCTTTTGGTATAATAGCTTGAAGTCTACATGATAGCCATACCTTTGCGCCCACTCCAAGAGCTGGCTCTTGTAGTTCTCGTTATGGCTGGCGGCTTGCTCTAAATCTATATAGCCATTGAGTATGCGCCGTTCCACGAAACGCTTGCATGTGTCATAACCTTGATCCAGATAGATAGCGCCCACCAATGCCTCAAAGGCGTTGCCCATGATGGAAGTGCTTTCCAACGCACCATGGTAACGCAGAAACTTGTCCAAATGGAGTTCGTTGGCCAACTGATTGAGAGAATGCCTGCTCACCAGTTTGCTGCGCAATTGGGTAAGAAAACCTTCCTGCTGGTTAGGATAATGATGGAAAAGGATGTCGCCCATCACGGCGCCAAGAATGGCATCACCTAGGTATTCCAGTCGCTCGTTGTTAATGGAATGCCCGCTATTGTCTTTTTCCCGAAAACTCTTGTGCAAGAAAGCCCGCTTATATAAAGCTATCTTGCCAGGATAAAATCCCAATATTTCATATAAAGCAAAATAAAGCTTCCTCTCCTTACGGAAAGAAAGCTTTATTTTCTTGAATGCGTCAAGCCTCATATTTCTTGAAGACCACGCAACAGTTGTGGCCACCGAAGCCAAACGTGTTGCTCAAGGCCACACGCACCGTGCGTTTCTGTGCCTCGTTGAACGTAAAGTTCATGTTGTAGTCTATTTCTTCGTCCTTGTCATCTTCCTGGTGGTTGATGGTAGGAGGAACAATGTCGTTCTTCACGCTCAATACGCACACCATAGCCTCCACGGCACCGGCGGCACCCAACAGGTGACCCGTCATTGATTTCGTGGAACTGATGTTCAGCTTATAAGCATGCTCACCGAATACTTCCTTGATGGCCTTGGCCTCAGAGATGTCACCCACGTGAGTAGACGTGCCATGCACGTTGATGTAGTCTACATCCTCGGGCTTCAAGCCAGCGTCTTCCAGGGCATTCAGCATCACCAGCTTAGCGCCAAGTCCCTCGGGATGGGAAGCCGTGATGTGATAAGCGTCGGCACTCTCTCCCTCGCCTATCATTTCAGCGTATATCTTAGCGCCACGAGCCTTGGCATGCTCCAGCTCCTCTAGTATCAAGCAGCCAGCACCCTCACCCATCACGAAACCATCACGGCTTGCGCTGAAGGGACGGGAAGCATGTTCGGGGTCATCATTGCGGGTAGACAAAGCCTTCATGGCATTGAAACCACCTACACCACAAGCGCAAAGCGCAGCCTCAGCACCACCGCTCACCATCACGTTGGCCTTGCCCAAGCGTATCAAATTGAACGCGTCGGCCAAAGCGTTGCTGGATGAAGCGCAAGCGGAAGTGGTGGTATAGTTGGGACCATGGAATCCGAAATGGATAGAGATATGTCCAGAAGCGATATCGGCAATCATCTTGGGAATGAAGAAGGGGCTGAATTTAGGGCCATCCTCCTTATGGAGACCATAATAAACCACCTCATCCTCAAAAGTCTTGATACCTCCGATACCTACGCCATATACAACACCAATGCGGTTTTTATCTTCCTTTTCCAAGTCAAGACCAGAATCCTTTATACCCTGAATGGCGGAAATCATGGCCAACTGGGTATAGCGATCAAGCTTGCGAGCTTCCTTGCGATCAATATAAGCATTGAAATCAAGGCCTTTTACCTCGCAAGCGAATTGTGTCTTGAATTTGGAGCAATCGAATAAAGTAATAGGAGCGGCGCCACTCTTACCAGCCACGAGGTTGTTCCAGGTTTCCTCTGGAGTATTGCCCATGGGGGTAACGGCACCTAATCCTGTTACTACGACTCTTTTTAATTCCATTTATGAATGATAGTATCGCTAATTACTTCGCGTTCTCCTCGATGTAAGCGATAGCGTCACCTACAGTGGCAATCTTCTCTGCCTTGTCGTCAGGAATAGAAATAGAGAACTCCTTCTCGAATTCCATGATCAACTCAACGGTATCCAAAGAATCTGCGCCAAGATCGTTAGTGAAGCTTGCCTCTGGCTTAACCTCTGCTTCATCAACACCGAGTTTGTCTACGATAATAGCCTTTACTTTGCTTTCGATTTCTGACATAATTGTAACTTTTAAATTGTTTATAAAATAAAACTCTTGTTATAAATCGGTTGCAAAGGAACACATTTTTATTGATACCCGCAAATTATTTAATGAAAAAATACACCATTTATGCACATTCACCTAAAGATTGTGCATATTATTGGCCTTTTTCCTGGAATTTCTTGGCGGTTTCAATTTTAATTTCTACTTTTGTATTTGTAATCGTTTTTCGTGAACTTTAAAACTAATATAAACATGTCATTCACTTCGCAAGCGAATCCTGTTTTCAATCGGGCTATCATAGACTACCATGTCACTGACAACGTGGACACTCCCATCAATAATCCTTACGAGGAAGGGAGCATAGAGAACCGACTCTACTTGAAATGTTGGATAGACACGGTGCAGTGGCATTACGAGGATATCATCAGGGATCCTGGCATTGACCCCGTGGAAGCATTGACCCTGAAACGCCGCATAGACAAAAGCAACCAAGACCGCACGGACTTAGTGGAACAGATAGACTCCTACTTCAGGGACAAATATAAGGACGTGAAAGTGTTGCCCGACGCTCGCATCAATACAGAGAGTCCCGCTTGGGCCGTGGACAGGCTCAGCATATTGGCGTTGAAGATATATCACATGAAGGAGCAAGTGGAGCGCGAAGACGCTTCCGCTGAGCACAAAGCCAAGTGCCAGGCGAAACTGGACATCCTCTTGGAACAACAAGTGGACTTGAGCGAAGCCATTGACCAACTGCTGGAAGACATCGAGGCGGGCAGGAAATACATGAAGGTCTATCGACAGATGAAAATGTATAATGATCCCAGCACCAACCCCGTGCTCTACCAAAACAAGTAAGCCATATACATTATATATATAATAAATAGTAATTCATAAGCCATCCCCAAGGGGCATGAAGACTGAGCACATACTGATTATCCGTTTCTCAGCCATAGGAGACGTGGCAATGACCGTTCCTGTGGTCTACTCACTGGCCAGGCAATACCCACATTTGCGCATCACCGTGTTGAGTAGGCCATTCGCCAAGCCTTTCTTTGAGCACCTGGCACCCAACGTTGGCTTCATGGAAGCGGACATCAAACGGGAATACAAAGGCGTAAAAGGACTGAACGCGCTCTATCGCAGGCTGATAGCCAAGCAGTTCACTGCCATCGCCGACTTCCACAACATACTCCGCTCCAACTATCTGCGCATCCGCTTTAACTTGGACAGTTACCGCGTGGAGCATATCAACAAGCACCGTCACGGCAAGCGACTGCTCACTTCCAACTGCAACAAGCGGCTGACGCAACAACCTACCTCCTTCGAGAACTACGCCGAGGTATTGGAACGATTGGGCTATCCCGTGAAGCTGGAGTTTGAGACCATCTATCCCGATGGGCCAGACCTCAGCAAGTTGCCCGCTGGCCTGTTGACAGAGAAAACCCAGGATACTCCCTGGATAGGCATTGCGCCCTTTGCCGCCCATAAAGGCAAGATTTATCCTTTGGAAAAAATGGTGAAAGTGATAGAGAAAATCATTGAGCGAAATCCCAATTGCCGTATCTTCCTCTTTGGCGGTGGAGCCGATGAGCACTATATCATGAACCAATGGGAGAAACAATTCGCGCAATGCGTAAACGCCTCGGCTAAGTTGGGCGATATGGAAAAAGAGCTTATCCTGATGAGTCTGCTCGACGTGATGGTGAGCATGGACAGTGCCAACATGCACTTAGCCTCATTGGTAAATACTCCCGTGGTAAGCATATGGGGAGCTACCCATCCCTACGCAGGCTTCCTGGGCTGGAACCAAAGCCCCGAAAACGTGATACAGCTAGACATGGACTGCCGTCCGTGCAGCATCTACGGCAAGAAGAAATGCCTGCGTGGCGACTACGCTTGCCTTAACAACCTCTCGCCAGACATCATCGCCTACCGGGTGAACTTCATCCTGCGGGCGAAAAGATAATACCTTTTTTATTCACCCTTTAAAACCCAAAAGACTATGAAGAAGTATGTATGTGACGTATGCGGGTATATCTATGACCCCGCTGTAGGAGACCCCGATAATGGCATAGCACCCGGCACGGCATTTGAAGACATTCCCGATGATTGGGTTTGTCCTCTTTGCGGGGTAGGAAAAGATGACTTCTCCGTCGTGGAAGAGTAACCGCTCCTTATCGCGTTTATCTTACGTGGCTTTGCTCTGCTGAGTAAAGCCACGTCTCATCTTGTATTATGCGCAAAAAAGCCAGTACTACTGAAAATAAAAGTCAGTAATACTGATATCACAGAGCAGTAATACTGGCTTTTTGGAAAACACTCGTATGGCGAAATCGCATACCACGCTGGCTTTTCACGCGATAACCGAACTTACCTTAATTTTATTCTACATTAACGCGAGTTCGACGAATTCCACTTTATGTGCGCAGCCCTGTTATCACCAAACTGTAGAGACGCATTCTTGCGTCTCAGCCAGCTGCCAAGTCTTCGCGATTGGCGATTTTATTCGGCAATCTTGCTTGCCGAGACGCAAGAATGCGTCTCTACAACTTTTCGTCGAACTCACGTTAACGCAAGAATGCGTCTCTACAACTTTTCGTCGAACTCGCGTTACATTATCAAAAAAACCAAGTAAAGACCCTGTGGATAAACCCATCAAAAGCTGTGGAAAACCATAGGGAAAACTATGTGGAAAACTCGCGGGATATCCACTCCCCTACTCCGCCAAGCGTTCCAATGGGGATATCCACAGGGTTATTCTCACGATTTTCACTACTTTTCCACGGATTTTAAGCGAAAAAAGATATAAACTTATTACCTTTGCATCACATTATGAAAATGTGGACAAAGTATCTAAATGATTAAATATCAGGCAGAAGAAATCAACACATCCTGCGGATAACCCTGAAAGAGACGTTGATAACGAAATAGCCAAACTTTCCGCCCGATACTTATGCACGTATCCACGGCATATCATCATCTTACATACTTTGTTTTATCTATAAAAAAAAGAATATAATAATATAAAATGTCATGGTGAAGAAAGAATGGATAGAGAAGGGCTACGTAACGGAACCCATCGATAGTTCCCTCGACCTGAAGGCCGAAATCAGGAAACTGTGCCAAGAGAAAGAGGCCATCATCCTGGCCCACTATTATACCACGGGCGATATACAAGAGATAGCCGACTTCGTGGGTGACTCCCTGGCTTTGGCGAGAAAGGCTGCCGAGACCGACGCAAAGGTGATGGTGATGTGTGGCGTACACTTCATGGCGGAGACCTGCAAGCTCTTGAGTCCCGACAAACTGGTGTTGGCACCCGACCTCAATGCGGGATGCTCGCTGGCGGACTCTTGCAAGGCGGAAGATTTGAAGCGATACAGGGACGAGCATCCTGGTTATCAGGTAGTGAGCTATGTGAACACCACGGCGGCGGTAAAAGCCTTGACCGACGTGGTAGTGACCAGCGGCAACGCAAAGAAAGTGATAGACTCCTTCCCGCAGGACGCCAAGCTTATTTTCGGGCCAGATTACAATCTTGGCAACTATATCAATAGCGTGACGGGCAGGCAGATGTTGCTCTGGAATGGCGGTTGCCACGTACACGAGAAGTTCTCCGTGGAAGCCATCGTGGAGTTGAAACGCCAGCACCCAGAGGCCGTTGTCATGGCTCACCTGGAGTGTAAGGCTCCCGTATTGGCCTTGGCGGAAGTGAAAGGCAGCACGGCGGACATGCTGCGCCATGCCCGTCAGCATCCCGAGCGGGAATACATCGTGGCCACGGAGGCGGGCATCCTGCATGAGTTGCGCAGGTGCTGTCCTGGCACGAAGTTCCATCCCGTTCCTCCCGCCGTGAGTGAAGGCGGCGCGGGCTGCATGTGCAACGAGTGTGAGTACATGAAGATGAACACCCTGGCCAAGATATACAATACGTTGAAGTATGAGTGGCCGGCCGTGGAGATAGACCCGGCCATCGCCCGAGATGCCGTGAAGCCTATCGAGCGCATGCTCGAGCTGAGCTGACAGCTGCCTGCTTTTATGGACATAAGTGAGTGAGGGTGATTCAGGTAAGTGAATCGCCCTTACTCATTTCCCCACGCTCCCGCTACTTGCTTTCTCCGCGCTAGCGTATTCACTTTTCCGCGCTAACGTGTTCACTTTCCTGCATCACCGTATTCACTTATGCTCATTACGAAGTATCTCCCGCATGAAAGCTATACCAAATGGGGAAACGTCCATCACTTGGCTCGTAAAACGCCGGGAATAGAAGGTAAACGCTGTCGCTACCGCAAAAATACCGAATGAAGTGCCACAAAAATACCGATTGAAATGCCGCAAAAATGCCGAATGTGATTGTGAGATGAAATAAATTGTGTATATTTGTAGCCATGATTTATTTCCTTTAGATATAGGCTTATGGAATATTTACAGAGGGTGGCGGATAGCCGGCTACGTTGCAATTGCCCCAGAAAGCCGCCATGCTTATAGCCAGGGACTATGTGAATAGCGTATGTGAGAATGATATATCCGCTATCGACAAGAAGCAACGCAACCCAAAGATAGCAAGGCAAATCCTAAAGTCGTATGCCAGGAATATCAGTACATTGGCGAAGAAAACCAATATCATGGCGGATATTACTTTGTCGGGAGATATAACTCTGTCCATGGACACTTATGACAACTATATAGCGGCATTGGAGAAATTGTTTGTCATCCAAGACATAGACGCTTGGTGTCCCGCCATAAGGAGCAAGACTGCATTACGCAGTGCTCCAAAACGTTGTTTTATAGATCCTTCCACCGCGGTGGCCGCTATGGGCGTAAGCATGGAAGCATTGGAAACACAGTTGAAGACATTTGGTTTCATTTTCGAGCAGATGTGTATACGTGACTTGAAAGCGTATACGGCGGATTTTAACAGCCACATTTCTTATTATCGTGACAGGTATGGATTGGAAGCAGACCTTGTGTTGCATTTAGAAGATGGGAAATATGCCTTGATAGAGTGCAAGCTTGGCGGCATGGAGATAGATTTTGGAGCGAAACATCTCCTTGAAATCAGTCAGCTTATCAAGAAATACAATAAGACGGAAAGACAGGTACCTTTGCGTGAGCCTACTCTCTTGATGATATTGACAGGAGGGAAAATGGCTTATACACGTCCTGACGGAGTGAAAGTGATACCTTTAGGCTGCTTAAAGGATTGAAGTGTCGCCATGGATATTAGTCTCAAAGGCTCACGATACTAGTGTCATCGGTCATTGAAAGCCTTGAGACTGATTTGCTAAAGACTTAATTTATTGCCTTTTGAGGGCATACATTGGTACAAATACCACATTGGATACATTCACTTGATTTGACTTTTTTACCTTGTGAAATATAAGACATCACATCTACATCCATAGGGCAATGCTTATTGCAGGTTCCACAAGATATACATTTATTTCCTGTTGGAGTACGTTGTATCATGGCGACTGTTGTTTGGCACTTCATAAACAGGGATACGGGGCAAGCTATTTTGCAAAACGCACGTTTTTCCTAAACTTAAAGGCTAACCAAATGGCAAGAACATAATATATGATATTACTGACAATAAACCATATTAAAGAACCGGGCTTTCCATAGTTTAAAAACATATTATGTCCTTGTTCATTGATATGCATATTTATCCAATCATAACCTAACAAAATAAGGGTTATGGGGATACCTAAACTGATGATTAATGAAATATAACGATACCTTGTTAGGTTTACGGGTATTTTTTTATTCTCCTTAATTGGCAACCACTCTAATATGGCACCGGTCCAACATGCCCAACCACAAAACCCTCTACCCCAAATAAAAGGTCCAAATATTTTCGCAATCAAAAAGTGAACGCAAACACGTATGATTATTCCTGTTTGTAAAAACAATAAGAAATAAAACACGAATTCTTCAAGTTGTAGATTTTCACGTTGACAAATACCAAGGAACAATAAAAATAAAGGTAAAAGCATTAAAAGGCAAATCCTGCGTCCTAAGTCTTTTTTTATACCTTTTCGTTTTATGACTAACAAACAGCCAAACGTGATGCTGAATCCAATCCATGGAAAAATAAGCAAGAATCCCCACCAACCAACTAATGTGTATAACATCACGCCAATCATGACCCCTATAAGAAAGGGAATGCAGCATTTGACAACGTCTTTCATCATTTTCTTATAACTTAAAAATTCTGTATTCAGATATATTTTTCCACAATGTAATGATAATTCCTGTATTATTTATCAATTCAATCAACAAATAAAGCGGGCGAAAATACTTTTCCGTGCGTGGTTCATAGATGCGATAGAAGATACCCAATCCCAGAAACAGCACTACGATGAGCGCTTTCTCGATTTGGAAAGGCAGTGTCTGCTGTGTATTTGATTGGATGAATAGGCCAATCGTTGCACAGGACAGCATGAATATGGCGAATACCCACAATCGTTTGCATTTGGCCAACAGAATGGCGAACGCTACTTGAGCGACACCTAATGATACCACAAACCAGGAGGCGTAACCCAGGACGATGTCTAACAGGCCTTCCGTGATGCTTTTTCCGTTGAGTAGTGATTTCGGGACTATGATAAGGCAAGTGAATATCAAATATGTCCATATGATGCCTCTTAGTATTTGCTTGAGTTTCCTGCGTAATGAGAATTGGCGGTAATCACTTACAAAGACATACCCGGAAAGGAAAAATGAAGAAAGAGAACGCGATGGCAGTGCCGGTATTGACGATTGGCAGGTAAGTCTCGCAATGGAACAGCACTACCAACAAGATGCTAACCCCCTTACCTAAATCGACCCATTCCTTGCGGTTGTGGGCGTTGTATAGTTGGAACTCCTTCATTAGTGAGATGTTATAGTGAGATGTGTAACTTGACCATCAATTGGCACATATATTGTTTTTCCGATTGGCCAATGGAATTCGCGATGCGGCCATCATCATGAAAAACGGTATGAAAGGGGTATGGAAACGAGTCTCTCCGTGACCTACCAGTAGCAGCAAGATAGTACCAAACGCAGTGATGGTGATGGGAATGACATATTTTCCCAATTGTTTTTTCCTGTAAGCCATATAAATGACAACACAAAACGCTATCAATAGGCAGTAATAGTATGCCAGGTTGATGATGGTAAGCACTTGTACGGGACTATAATGAGGAAAGTCCGCGTATAGTTTTTCCATACTTACTTCTTCATACATGTATTCTCTTTCCTGTTTGTGAGGAATGAAAGTACACATGTTCATGTTGTCAGAGATATAGGTACGCCATAACTTTTCTGGCATTTGTGATAGGTATTCTCCCAGGTTATGCGGCAACCAAACCAGAAAATTCTGTTGCCAAATGTGGTCCCGGTCTATGGCGTTTGTTTGATTCTCGTCATAATACATGGGATTTCCATGCTCGAAAAGAGGATAATCCGTTTGCTTGTCCTTGTCATGATCCCATGAATACTGCATCAATGCCATCCATCCTGTTTTTGCCTGGTAGATGAAGTATCCTGTCCTTAGATAATAAAGCGAACCAAACAAGAATATGGTGGCTATATAAGCCCCACAGAGGTATGACATTCGCTTTTTGCTTTCATTTCTTCGGAACAGATAATAAGCGCACATGGTTACGATGAAAACGATGCCCATCGGTCTGACCCAATTGGCTATCGCCATGCATATACCACCCAAGAGAATGGTCTTGTCCCTTAAAGCGAAAATCATGCCCAGAAAACTGAAAAAAATAAAGGGTAACTCGGTCAAGGTGGACGTGCATTCTCCATAATTGGCGGGATAAATGACATATAGTATAAGTGTAATCCACGCTGTTCTTTTGCCGTAGAGATAGCGGGCTATGCGATAGACCATCCATGCCGTCATCCCTTTCATGAAAGCATAGAGTACCAATAATGGAGTGATAGACTTGAATAGAAGCAATGAGAGATAAGACAAATGGATGGCACCCATGTTCCAGATGAATTCTACCTCCTGTATTTGTCGTGTCGTGGGATAAGGCTCTCCCGCCTCTATGCATTGTTGGGCTATATCGATATAACAATTGCTGTCATGGTAAGGGGTATACCCGAATAAAAGCAGCACGATGAGTTGCATCAGCGTAAACACGCCGATGACTACCGCCAAATAGGTTACCTCACGATGGCTATCTTGCATACAGTTCCCTTCTCGCCATTGGCGGTGGCGGTTTGCACCATGTATATGCCGGACGCTACCGGTTTTCCATTCTTGTCACAGCCATCCCATTGGTAAGTGCCGGCGGTGCTGCGACCTTGATGTACCAGACTGCCGTTGCTGGAGGTTATCTTTACGTCAGCATCCATGGTAAGTCCGGTGATGGTGATTTTCCCCGCGTAACCCGGTCTTACGGGGTTAGGATAGGCATAGACGTTGTCTTTTGTCATTTCCTCGTTGGGGGTTACGGCCTCGCTCATATAGGAGCAGAGACCTTTGTCGGTGCCTATGAACACTTCTCCCGTGGCATTGTTGATGGCCAGCGAGAATACGGTGTTGGAGAGCAATGGGGAATTACCTTCCGTGAAATGATGGATTTCTGTCGTGTTGTCACTGTCTATCACGTAAAGTCCCGTCCCTTTGGTGCCTATCCACTTCCTGTTTGCTGCGTCGATGGCGATGCAGGAAATGTTAGCGCCACTCAGCAGGTAGTCTCCCAAGTTACTGCCGTCGTTCCTGGGAACGATGACTTGCGTGAGCACCACGGGCGAGGTTTCGTTCCTTTGTGAGTGGGATTGGTAATAGACACCCAGCGTAGTGCCTAGCCACATGTTGCCGTCTTGGTCTTCAGCGATGCAGGTAACGTATCCGACTACACTCTCACCGTTTTGGTTTTGCAGGTTTTGCTTGTAAGCGGTGATTTGGTCATGTATAGGGTCATAACAGAAAAACGAAGAGCCATTATTATGATAATTCACAAACCACAATAGTCCATCGCTGTCTTTTATCATTCCCGATAGTCCAGCCATACTGGTGCTATTATCATCCACCATTAATACTTCTTTATGGTGTGTGGTGAATGTGCCGTCATGATAAGCCACCAGGGAATTATTGGCCGTCTGCCCGTTGAGTATCCAGAGGGTTCCCTCCTCATCAAAGCACAGGCCATTGATGAGCATGTAATTGTTGTCCAATTGGTTCCCTCTATCGATAACACCCATGAGCGGACTATTGTCCATGTTGTAACATCTTACGAATAGTCCGTCTTGGTATTCATAGACTCCCGATTGATCTCCGGTGAAGATGTGCGAGGGGTCGTTGGGGTCTACAGCTATACAGTTAGTATTCACGTAGGTGAGTCCTGTTATCTCTCCAACATTATCTTGTGTAAAACTCCATTCCCCATCATGCATCATCTGTACTCCCGAGGGATGGTTTAAATTGATTATACTCGCGATAAAGGCTCCTCCACAACTATACAGTCTATCCTGCTCGTATTTGATATAGTAGAAATTGTTGTATTTCGGTCCGCCCGGATTGGCGTTCTTCACGGCCTCTCGCAAGTCTTGCTTGTCTTCGGCTTGCTTGGGCACATAGTCCCCTACCCTGCTCCATTGGCTCTTGTCCACGAGATTGGCGGTCAAGGAAGCCTGGTAGAGTCCCGCCGAATTACTGGCCGCGTAGATGGAGTTACCCTCTATGTAAGTATAGTCAACGGGGAATCCTAGGTTGTAGGTGTCGCTGATTTCCGCGTCCTTGACATTCAGTTTTACGATGCCGAATCCAGTGCTAAGATAAGCCAAATGACCATTCATATAGATATCGTTGACGGTCTTGTCTGCCGTGAGCGTACTGTTTTGGTAGTCGGTCAGTATCACCGCTTCCCCATTGTCTGCCAGGAGGTCTATATTATAATTGGTATAGACGATAACTAATTTTTTGGCGGTGGCGTTGTATTTTATATGGGCTATCTGGCAATCGTTCAGGCAATCGGCCTTGCTGAATGTCTGTACGCTGTTGTCGTTGGTATTATAGGCATAGAGATTATCAGAGGCCTGCACGTAAATCACGTTGCCCGCTTTTTCCAAGTCTTGTATCTCATGGTAAGCCAAATAGGCTTTCCATTGCCCGATGGCTTGTCCCATGGCGGTGACACAGGCCATGAGCAGCGACAGAAGCGTGACAAGCGGTCTCTTCCTCATATACATATATTATATAATAAGGTATAGGCGGTTACGCTTGCTTGAGGTATTCGGCCAGTTTCTTCACGGCTCTGGCGCGATGGGAGATATGGTTCTTGATGGTTTCTCCCAGGGCGGCGAAACTCTTTTCATAGCCTTCGGGCACGAAGATGGGGTCATATCCGAAACCTTCTGTGCCTTGCCTTTCGGTGGAGATATGTCCTTCCACGATGCCTTCAAATAGATGGACGTTCTCCGTCTCGTCCTCCCCCAGCTCGATAAGGGCTATCACCGTGCGAAATCTGGCCTGGCGGTTTTCTTTTCCTTCCAATTCCCGGAGCAATTTGGCCATATTGGCCTCACTGTCGTGATCGGTTCCTTCTGCGTAGCGGGCACTATGCACGCCAGGAGCGCCTCCCAAGGCTTCCACTTCCAGTCCCGTATCATCGGCAAAGCAACTGATATGGTAACGCTCGCTTATGTAGCGGGCTTTCTGTAAGGCATTCTCCTCTAATGTATTGCCAGTCTCGGGAATGTCCTCGTGGCAACCTATCTCTTTCAAGGAGACAATCTCGAATTCGGGGGACAATATCTCCCTTATTTCTTGCAACTTATGTTGGTTATTGGTCGCGAATACGATGCGTTTCATTCTTTCTGTTTTTGCTTGAGTTTCACCTTCATCTCATCGAAGCCCTCGCCATAGACACCGATGACAGAGCTTTGGCTGACAAAAGCGTTGGGGTCTATTAACTTAACGATGCGGAAGATATTGGTGCTCTCCCGCTTCTTGGCCAGCACGCAGAGCACTTTTCGCTCATGACCCGTATACCATCCATGGGCATCGAGTATAGTGACACCGCGTCCTGTTTGCATGGCGATGGCATTAGCTATCTCTTGATATTTATTGCTGAATATCATGAATTGCACGCTTTCCCGCTGCGCGTTCATCACGTAGTCCAAGACGAAATTTTCTATCACCATGGTACAGAGACCGAATACCGCCTTGCGCCATACGTCTATCACTTCATAATCCGGCTTCGCCATAAAGACAGGGATAGAACTGGAAATGATAAGGATGTCAACGAAGATGAGCGCGCGGCCGATGGAGATGTTATGGAACTTGTTGACCACTGCGGCGATGATGTCAGTGCCGCCTGTACTGCCGTTGTGCAAGAAGACAATGGCCAGGGAGGAGCCTGTCATGACGCAACCAATGATAAGCGACATGAAGTCTTGCCCTGGTCCCAGTACTTGAATCAGCTCTCCGTTGTCCTTGGTCATTAGTTTTTGGGCAAAGGCCAAGAGCAGAGAGAGCATGATAATGGCGTAGATGGTCTTCACCATGAACTTCAATCCCAACAATCGCAAGGCCAACAGCAGCAAAACGGCGTTGATGACGAAGTAAGAGATAAAGATGGGAATGCCCGTGGCATAGAAGATGATGGCAGCCACACCTGTCACGCCACCGGTCACCATCTCATAGGGCAGCAAGAAAACTGTCCATCCGAAGGTATAGAGCATGAGTCCAAGGGTGATATAAAAATAATCCTTGAACTCATCGCGAAAGTTTTGTGTCAGCGCTAGCTTTGCCATGCTATTTCTTTAATACCACGTTGATGATTTTCTTGGGTACCACGATGACTTTCAATACCTGCATGCCTTGCATGTATTTTTGGCTCTTCTCATCTGCCAATACGGCGGCTTCTATTTCCTTGGGTTGCGCATCCATGGGGAAGGTCATTTGGAAACGGGCCTTGCCATTGAAAGAAACAGTCATCTGCACTTCGTCCTCCACCAGGTAACGCTCATCGCATTGAGGCCAATGGGCATCGCATACGCTACCCTTTTCCCCCAACGCCTCCCAAAGCTCTTCCGCGATGTGGGGAGCGAAGGGAGCGATGAGTACCACCAATGTCTTTAATACTTCTTGGTTATGGCATTTCTGGCCGCCCAGTTCGTTGACGGCTATCATGAAAGCGGAAATGGCCGTGTTATAGGAGAACTTCTGTATGTCCTCGGTCACCTTCTTGATGAGTTTGTGGAGTGACTTCAACGACGCGGGAGTAGCCTCTTCGGTGACTGATGGCAAGAACTGGTCACCGCGGTTGTCATAGAACAGGTTCCAGAATTTCTTCAGGAAACGATGACAACCATCTATGCCGTTGGTATCCCAGGGCTTGCTTTGCTCCACGGGACCCAGGAACATCTCGTAAAGACGTAAGGTATCGGCACCATATTTCTCTACGATCATGTCGGGATTTACCACGTTGTACATGGATTTAGACATTTTCTCGATGGCCCATCCACAGATATACTTGTCGTTTTCCAATATAAACTCAGCGTTATTGTATTCGGGTCTCCAAGCGCGGAAGGCTTCCACGTCGAGCACGTCACCATGCACGATGTTCACGTCTACATGGATAGGCGTGGTGTCATATTGGTCTTTCAGTCCCAGGCTGACGAATACGGGCGCTTTGTCGTGGTCATCGCTGTTCACGCGATAAACGAAATTGCTGCGTCCTTGTATCATTCCCTGGTTGATGAGCTTCTGGAAGGGCTCTTCCTTGCAACTTACGCCGTAATCGAAAAGGAATTTGTTCCAGAAGCGGGAATAAATCAAGTGACCCGTGGCATGCTCGGTACCGCCCACGTAGAGGTCTACCTGTTGCCAATATTGGTCTATTTCGGGAGCCACGAGGGCCTGGTCGTTCTTGGGATCCATATAGCGCAGGTAGTAAGCGCTACTGCCCGCGAAACCAGGCATGGTGTTCAATTCAAGCGGGAAGACAGTCTTTTGGTCTATCAATGACTTGTCTACCACTTGGTTATTGACAGTATCCCATGCCCATTTCTTGGCTCTTCCCAAGGGAGGCTCGCCTGTCTTGGTAGGCTCATACTTGTCTATCTCGGGCAATTCCAAGGGTAATTTGTCGGCGGGTATCATGTAAGGCATGCCGTCCTTATAGTAAACGGGGAATGGCTCGCCCCAGTAACGCTGGCGGGAGAATATGGCATCCCTGAGCCGGTAGTTCACCTTCACCCTGCCCAGATGGTGCTCAGCCACGTATTTCTTGGTGGCGGTGATGGCTTCCTTTACGGTAAGCCCATTGAGCGAGAAGTCTATGTAGGGTTTTACGTCCTTGCGGGGACTGTTGGTCACGATACCTTCCTTGGCGTCAAAACTCTCCTCGCTCACGTCCGCGCCCTCTATCAAGGGGATGATAGGCAAATTGAAGTGCTTGGCGAAGGCATAGTCACGGCTGGCGGGGGGGGGGGCGGCCCAGATGGCTCCCCGACCCCAACCCGCCCGCGCACNNGGCACCGGCCATGATGGCTCCCGTACCGTAACCAGCCAGCACATATTCGCTCACCCAAATGGGAATAGCCTCGCCCGTAAAGGGATTGATGGCGTAAGAGCCTGTGAACACGCCCGTCACCTTGCGGTCGGAGATGCGGTCCAGCTCGGTGCGCTTCTTCACGTAGGAGAGATACTCATCGACCGCCGTTTGTTGCTCGGCCGTGGTCACCTGGCTTACATATTCGCTCTCGGGAGCCAGCACCATGAAAGTAACGCCAAACATGGTATCGGCGCGGGTAGTGAAGATAGTGAAGCGAACGTCACTGTCCTTGACGCTGAATTCCACCTCCGTTCCCTCGGAGCGGCCTATCCAGTTACGTTGGGTTTCTTTCAGGCTGTCCGTCCAGTCTATGGTATCCAGTCCGTCGAGCAAGCGTTGCGCGTAGGCCGACACACGCAAGCACCACTGGCGCATTTTCTTTTGCACAACGGGGAAACCTCCTCTTACGCTCACTCCGTCTACCACTTCGTCGTTGGCCAACACCGTGCCCAGTCCGGCGCACCAGTTTACCATGGTCTCGCCCAAATAGGCGATACGGTAATTCATCAAGGTTTGTTGTTGCTCCTTTTCGCCCATGCGCTTCCATTCATCAGCGGTGAAGCACAATTCTTCGCTTTGCGCCACGTCAAGTCCCTCAGTGCCTTTCTCCTCGAAGTGCTTTATGAGCTTGGAAATGGGCTGGGCTTTCTGGCAGGAATTGCAATAGAAGCTGTCAAACATCTTCTGGAAAGCCCATTGCGTCCACTTATAGTAGACAGGGTCGCAAGTGCGCACTTCCCGTTCCCAGTCGAAACAGAAACCTATCTTGTCCAGCTGCTCCCGGTAGTGGTTGATGTTCTCGGTCGTGGTCTTCTCCGGATGTTGCCCTGTTTGTATGGCATATTGCTCCGCGGGCAGTCCGTAAGCGTCATAACCCATGGGATTGAGCACGTTGAAACCTTGCAGTCTTTTATAGCGGGCATAGATATCACTGGCGATGTAGCCCAGTGGGTGTCCCACATGCAGTCCTGCCCCAGAGGGGTAAGGAAACATGTTGAGCACGTAGTATTTCTCTTTCGTCTTGTCCTCGGTCACGCGATAGGTTTTTCTTTCTACCCATCTGCGTTGCCATTTTTTTTCGATTTCCCTGAAATTGTATTCCATTGTCGTCTTGTTGTTGTTTTCTTCTCTATTGTGGTCAGTCCCCTACCCTTTTGGAGAAAGGGTACACCAATTCAACTTGCAAAGATAGCGGAAAACGGGGACATGGCAAAACAAAACCCCATAAACTTGCCCTTAAGCCGAGGCTTTTGTCCAGGGTAGCCGTGGAGGAGGTGGGGAATCATCTTAGACTATTCCTGGAATCATCTTACTCTATTCCCGGAATCATCTAAGACCATTCCCAGAATCGTCTTACATGATTCCCCACTTCCCTGGCGCATATCTTGAGGCTAGCCTACAGCGAGGGCGACGATTGAGGCGGTTTTTCCCGCGAGTATTTTGCCATTTGGCGATATTTCATTACCTTTGCCTGTCCAAAACAAGTGCTTCCATGGCAGAGAAAGACAAGACACAGACCCCCATGATGAGACAGTTTTTCGAGATGAAATCCAAGCATCCCGACGCGATGTTGCTGTTTCGTTGTGGCGACTTTTATGAAACCTATTGCCAAGACGCTATCGAGGCTTCCGCCATACTTGGCATTACGCTTACCCGCAGAAGCAATACCGGACAGGCGCAAGCCATTGAGATGGCCGGCTTTCCCCACCATGCCCTTGACACCTATCTGCCCAAACTTATCAGGGCGGGCAAGCGCGTGGCCATCTGCGACCAACTGGAAGACCCCAAGAAGAAACGCCTGCAGCTGAAGGGAAAGAAAGGGCTGACCGAGGAAGACCGCATGGTGAAGCGGGGCATCACTGAGCTGGTGACCCCGGGAGTGGCCATGGGCGACAACGTGTTGAACTACAAGGAGAACAACTTCCTGGCCGCCGTCCACTTCGGCAAGGCGGCCTGCGGCGTGAGTTTCCTTGACATTTCCACGGGAGAGTTCCTCACGGGCGAGGGCAGCTATGACTACGTGGAGAAGCTCCTGGCCAATTTCCAGCCCAAGGAAGTGCTTTACGACCGCTCCAGGAAGCGGGACTTCGAGCAGTACTTCGGCACGCGTTATTGCGTTTTCGAATTGGATGACTGGGTATTTACCGAGCAGACGGCCAAGCAAAAGCTATTGAAGCACTTCCGTACCCGCAACTTGAAAGGTTTTGGAGTAGACCATTTGAAGAACGGCATCATAGCGGCGGGGGCCATCATGCAATACCTGGAGATTACCCAACATACCCGCATCGGTCACATCACCGCCATTTCCCGCATAGAGGAAGAGCGCTACGTGAGGATGGACAAGATTACCATAGAGGGAGAGCGTTACGTGAGGATGGACAAGTTTACCATCCGCAGCCTGGAGTTGATAGACACTATGCAGGAAGACGGCACCTCGCTGCTGGACGTAGTAGACCGCACCATCACGCCCATGGGAGGCCGCATGCTAAGGCGATGGCTTGTCTTTCCGCTAAAGGACGTGAAGCCTATCAACGAGAGATTGGACGTGGTGGAGTATTTTTACCGCCAACCAGAGTTCAAGGACTTGGTGGAGGAGCAATTACATCGTGTTGGCGACCTGGAGCGCATCATCTCCAAGGTAGCGGTAGGACGTGTTTCCCCCAGGGAGGTCGTACAGCTCAAGAACGCCCTGAACGCTATCCGCCCCGTGAAGTCGGCCTGTCAAAGCGCGGACAACGAGGCGCTCAAGAGGGTAGGGGAACAACTCAATCTTTGTGACAGCCTGCGGGAAAGGATAGAAGCCGAGATAGTGGCAGACCCGCCCCAATTGGTCAACAAGGGAGACGTGATTGCCACGGGTTACAGCGAGGAGCTGGACCAGCTGCGCGCCATCAGCCGCCATGGCAAGGACTATCTCTTGAAAATACAGGAGAGGGAAGTGGAACAGACGGGCATCGCCAGCCTGAAAGTAGGCTACAACAACGTGTTCGGCTATTACCTGGAGGTGCGCAACACTTATAAGCACCTTGTGCCGCCCGACTGGATCAGGAAGCAGACCTTGGCGCAGGCGGAACGATACATCACGCCCGAGCTAAAGGAATACGAGGAAAAAATCTTGGGAGCCGACGAGAAGATACTGGCACTGGAGGCGAGCCTTTTCAACGAGCTGGTGATGGCCATGCAGGAGTATATCCCGCAGATACAAATCAACGCCACCCGCGTGGCGTTCCTCGACTGCCTGCTCTCTTTCGCCAACACTTCCAAGGAGCATCACTATGTGCGCCCGGCGGTAGATGACTCTACGGTCATCGACATCATACAGGGCAGGCATCCCGTGATAGAGACCCAGCTGCCGATAGGGGAGCGTTACGTGCCCAACGATGTCTACCTGGACAGCGAAAAGCAGCAGATTATCATGATTACCGGTCCCAACATGGCGGGTAAGTCCGCTTTGCTCCGTCAGACAGCCCTTATCGTGCTCCTGGCACAAGTAGGCTGCTACGTGCCCGCGGAAAGAGCTAACATCGGATTAGTGGACAAGATATTCACCCGTGTGGGTGCCAGCGACAACATTTCGCTGGGCGAATCCACTTTCATGGTGGAGATGACGGAGGCCGCCAACATACTCAACAATGCCACGCAGCGTTCCCTCGTGCTCTTCGATGAGTTGGGACGCGGTACTTCCACCTATGATGGCATTTCCATCGCGTGGGCTATCGTGGAGTATTTGCATGAGCATCCCGGCTCACAGGCACGCACGCTCTTCGCCACCCACTATCATGAGTTGAACGAGATGGAGAAGCATTTCCCCCGTATCAAGAACTATAACGTCAGCGTGAAGGAAGTGGACGGCAAGGTCATCTTCTTGCGCAAGCTGGAGCGGGGCGGCTCTGAGCACTCCTTCGGTATTCACGTGGCCGAGATAGCGGGCATGCCGCAAAGCATCGTCAAGCGTGCCAAGGTCATCCTGGCGCAGTTGGAGGCCGACAACGAGGGGGTAGGGGCCGTGGGAAGACCTGATACCCGCCGTATACAGCAACCCGAGGAGGGCATGCAGCTCTCCTTCTTCCAGCTGGACGACCCCATCCTTTGCCAGATAAGGGACGAGATATTGGGCTTGGATATCAACAACCTCACGCCCGTGGAGGCGCTCAACAAGCTCAACGACATCAAGCGCATCGTGCAGGGGAAGTAGCGGAGGGGCTTGCGGAACAAGTTGTTTCGCTCATGGAAATAACTTGTTTCGCAAGGCAATTCAACTTGTTTTGCCCGCGAAAACAACTTAAATTGATGAGCGAAATAACTTGTTTTGTTTTCCCTTCTAGTCACGAAGGCTGATGATACTAGTTTCGTTGGCCATTGAAACTAGTTTCGTTGCTTCTTGAAACTAGTATCATTTTCCATCCTTATCTTGCCTCGTATTGTCTACGGCTTCCAAAAGCGGTAGGTGATGTCGTTGAATTGGTCACTGGCGGCTCTCTTGTAGAGTCGCTGGTTGGTGGTGGGCTGCTTCAGGCTGCCTAGGTGGGCGATGTAAGGCCCAAGCTTAATGTAATCGAAGTCGGACTTGTTGACCACGGAAGGTATGCGGATACGCCCGCTATACCACGCCACTTTCAGTTGGGGATGCTTTTCGTGCAGGTATTTAGCCAACTGGTTGACGCTTTCCGGCTCCGCGTCTCCTCCCATGAAGCAAACACAAGTGATATCTTTGCCATATTCTCCCACGAAATCATCCAATACCGGTGGGGTGAGGGGCGTACCTATATCATCCCAGAGGAAATGGCTGTGGCAGCCCGGGCAATGGCAGGGGCAATTGGATATGTTGACGGCCAGCGTTACTTCATCGGGTATTTCCTGGAACACCACACCCGTATTGACATATTTCAACATGATGGGGGTAGGGGGATTATCGATTGACGTTTTCCAGTTCCTTTTCCAAATCTTTTGGCTGCAAGCGATTTCCGCCCGCGTAGAAACGTCGGTGGGCTTCCTCCTGGCGGGCTGCCGAGAAGTTGCTTACCCGTTTCAGGTATCCGATGATGCGGGTCATGTAGTCCACGTTCTTGCTGTGGCAGACGGGGCACTCCTTCAGGTAGCGCTTGTCTATGTGTCCGCAGTCGTTGCAGATGGTATTGGGTATGTTGAACGTGAAGTAATTGCATCCTTCCTTGGCCGCCACCTTCAGCAACTGTCGGTATTGCTGCTTGGAAAGGTGCTCGGAAAGGTTCATGTGCAGGGCCGAACCGCCCGTCAGGTGCTCTATATAGGGGGCGCCATGGAGCTTGAACTTGTCGATGATGTTGAGCGATTCGTCTTCCACCACATAGAAATAGCTGTTGTAGCAGTCGCGGGGCACGAAGTAACCATCCTCCCTGTCCCACTTGGCGTGCTTTACGCCCACGTTCTCGGCGGGTATCATCTCGCAGTTGAAGAGTACGTCCTTGGAGCGATACTGCTTGTTGTACTTCTCTATCAAGCCCAATATGCCTTGCACGAAGTGGAGATAGTCGGGATTGTCGGTGATTTGCAAGCCCATGAACTCGGCCGCTTCTACCAGTCCGTTGATGCCGATGGTGAGATACTGGCGGCTGATGTTGATGTAGCCAGCGTCGAAGAGGGGCAGCATGCCGTGCTTTTGCAGTTCCTTCAGGTTCTCGTTGTAGGCCAGCTGCACTTTGTGGCAAGTGTCGATGATGTCGGCCAGGAACTCCAGGTAATCCATTTTGTGGTTCACGGCGTACTGCACACAGCGGTTCAGGTTG